>CAYJMW010000040.1:0-32474 GCA_964371235.1 uncultured Polaromonas sp. | reverse complement strand
CAAACTTCGGGCTTCTGGAAAATCGATTGGTACGGGGATTGGGGGCAGGTCACCGGGGCGTGCCCAGGGGGTCGGCGTGAATGGCGTAGAAGCGGTTGTTGCGGTACAGGCCTATGAGTTGGGCTTGGCCGGTTTCGGTGGGCAGCCAGAGGTATTCGATTCTTCCCGCGCCTTTGTTGCCGCCGTTGCCGTATTCACCGAGCAGGTTGTAGCTGCCCAGGGCGGCGTCGCTGGCGCTGGCGGCCGCCGTCACCTTTCTGACAAAAGCATGGCATTTTCGTCCATGACGGGCGCGGTAGGTGCTGTGTTTTTGGCAGGGTTTCATGCGGGTGAGGTGAACCTTAATTATTGGGATGGAATCTGCCCCCTCAGTTCCCATTTCCTGCCCCATTTTTCTAGAGAAACCGCTGCTTAAACCAAACAAATGCAGATAACAAGACGACACCTACGCCTATGCCTCGAATCAAGTTAGCCTCCATTTCCACTGGATCGAAATTTGTTACAAGCACCCAAACCGCTGTCCCCAGTGCGATCAAAGCAGACGCGACGTTAGCAACTGTGAAATTGGCACGAGACCAATAGATTGCCCAACACAGGCTCGATACCGCGAAGATCAATGCGGCGTATGTTCCGGGATCGCCCAGGAACCAAATTCCACCCAATAGAAACATGAGTCCGCAAGCGGCCAACAACAAACGCATTAACAACGCGACACCGGTCATTGTCGTGCCTTCTTGAACGCGTCGCCCCCAAATGCTCTCACAGCGCCGTAGTAGAACAATGGTCCAACGATATTCATTTGCGGGCCGCTTTCAATAATCATGTCCCATAGAAATCGGCGATCACATTGTGATCGACTGGGGCCCGAGTTCGCGTAGCAAACATCATGCGCATAGCACGCCTCGGGGTATAAATCCGGGATAAATTTGTCACTTGCAGTATCACCGCATCCCCCGCCTAGGCCTCTTGGCATTGGCACGCGTCTATTTAAACTCGTATCACGACACCAGAGATCTAGTCCCAATGGATCAATGTACATCAGCGGATTCCCCCCACATACGCAAACACGTTAATGCCGCCTTACGGTCTTTTATGGAAGCCATACTCCGCTGCTTATATGGCTACGGGCACGAAGCTTAATCTCTTTCTTGGTGTCGAAACTATATGCAAAAATATCGTAAGTTTCTGAAATCAGCATATGCATGCGAGATTTTCCATAAATAATTACGTCATCATTTGGAAGATAAACCAAGCCAGATGCTCCTTTGAGTTGCGGCAATTTTTCGGCATGCCCAGTCTTTAGCGTAATTTGATAAAACTCTTGCGATTTCCAATCATAGGAAATCAATTGTTGAGTACGTTTTCTCCACACGTATGGAGCGCTTGCTTTGATCCCTGTTGGCGTGAGTTTCGAGTTTGATATTTGAAATATCCAAAGATCCTGATCTTCTCCCACAAATATAAGTTCATCAGTAGATATTTGAAGTGGTTGAGTGATGAGTGGATACGTTAAGCCATTAGGCAAAGTCATGTCCGCAGGTGCTTTGGCAATTTTCCGAGCAGTACCCGGCGTCCTCATATCAGCCACATACAACCACTTTCGCCCTGATTCCTCGTCCAGATCATAAAATAAGAGGGTCTTGCTTTCCGGGATATATGTTGGTAGGTAGCCCGAGCGCAAAGTGCTAGGCTTCTTGACATCTATATCAAATTCCCTCAAAAGACAATTTGGCTTCCTGATCCCGTCGCAGTCTTCGAAAAGAATGGCACGATCGGACAGTTTTGTAAGGTGATTGATGCTATCGGTTGAAAATGAACCTAGACTGTAATACTTCAGGGTACGCAACTCGATCAAGCTAATATCATTGCTTCCTGCGGAATATACAAGCTGACCAGACAGCTTCACGGTTTCAGACATGGCACCTTCCGCAAACAGGGACAAGCAAGCTAGCAACATTAGTGTAAGGGAATTCATTTGTAGCACGCTTTCGGGCGTCTACGCTCATATTCGTTACGTACCTTATCCGCAAAGTCTTGACAGTTGTTACCTATGAGGCAATATGGTTTTATACCTTTCTTAACCGCATCAACAGCTTGCCGCATTGTGGCGTCATCATAGTGAGGTCCAAGCCTTCCGTATTTAGACAAATTGTTTGGATTGTCTGGCCTTACCTTACTATCCCCAAAAAATCCTTCATTTGCTGGTTGTTTTCCATCCTCATAAAAGATTTGCTCATGGCTTATCTCTGTATTGAAGTAATTATCAACGGGATCATTTATCTTGAAAGGCATTCCGTCTAACGGTCTCTTCCCAAACTGTGCAAGCCCGAGCGGATCGGTGTAGCTCAATGGGTTCCCGCCGACATAGCTGTACCGATTCCAGCCCCCATCAAGCCCAATCGGATCCACCTGCGTATACCGCCCCTGCCCCGCCTGATATGACCTGAAGTAGTTGTAATTAAGATCGCTCTCCTCATCAAAATACTGCCCCGGATAGCGCAGGTTGACTTCGATGGCTGGCTTGGTTGCCTTGAGCAGCAGCGGCTGGTTGGTATAGGCCTGCTTGGGGTTGGCCGTTGCCTTGAGGATGCCGCTGGGCGGATTGTCGCCGAAGGCGCTGTAGGGCCATTGCCAGACCGGTTTGCCGGTGTCGTCGGTGATGAGTCTTGGCGTGCCCAGGGGGTCGGCGTGAATGGCGTAGAAGCGGTTGTTGCGGTACAGGCCTATGAGTTGGGCTTGGCCGGTTTCGGTGGGCAGCCAGAGGTATTCGATTCTTCCCGCGCCTTTGTTGCCGCCGTTGCCGTATTCGCCGAGCAGGTTGTATTCGCCCAATTGGCCGTCGGCATAGACAAAGCTTTGGCCCAGGGTGGCGTTGCGCTGGGCCTGGGTGAAGAGCCAGCCGAAGTTTTTCTTGAGCCAGCTGATGAAGTCCAGCCCGAGTTCGCTCTCGTCGGGGGCGGTTTGGGCGACTTGGGGTTCGCTCTTGAAGATGCGCTGGCCCAGGGCGTTGTGCAAATAGGTGACTTTGGCGGCTTCGCTGCTGCGGTTGATCTGGACCTGGGCCAGGCGGTTGGCGGCGTCGTAGCTGAACTGGCGCAGGCCGTCGCTGGTGAGGTTGCCGGCGGCGTCCAGGCTGTAGTTGACGGGGCTGGTGAGGACTTTGGTGTTTTTGCCGGTCTGGGTCTTGGTGATGGTGTGGGTCAAGCCGAGCAGGCGGTTGCTGGCGGGATCGATGGCCAGGGCTTGACTGGTGGTTTGCGTGAAGTCGTCGGGCTCGTAGAGGCCGTCCAGGTCGGTGTCGCGGGTGAGGGTGTCGATGCTGCTCAGGCGGTTGGTGTTGGCGTCGTAGCCAAAGCTGCTGGCGGCGCCGTCTCTGGCAAAGCTGCTCAGGCGGTTGCGGTTGTCGTAGGCGGCGCTCCAGCGCAGGGGCACAACAGACAGGGTGGCGCTGCCGCTGGCATCGGTGCTGCTGGCCCACAGGCTTTGGGTGATGCCGGTGATGCGGCTGGCGGCGTCAAACTGGTAGCTGGCAAATTCGTTGGCGCTGATGCGGGCGTCGCTGTCAAAGCTTCTGGCGGCGCTGTCGCCGTTGCTCCAGGCCCAGCTTTTGGGCTGCATCAGGGCGGTGTAGGCCAGGCCGGTGACGAAGGGCAGGGCGGGCTTGTTCCTGCCGGGCGCCTGAACATCAATCTGGCTGATTTGCCCGGCGCTGCCTTTGCGGTAATAGACGTTCAGCCCGCTGGGGTAGGTGACTTGCGCCAGCGCGCCGCCGGGGTGGTAGTGGTAGCTGACGCTGTACGCGCCGGGGTTGCCGGGGTTGTCGGCCACGGTCTGGGTTTTTTGCAGGATGCGGCCTTGGGCGTCGCGGCTGAAGTGGGTGGAGCCGCTGGGGTCGGTGATCTGGCCGAGGCGGCCTGCGGCGTCAAAGCTGAACTGCTGCACGCTACCGTCTGCCAGGGTGATCTGGCTGGGCCGGCCCAGGGCGTCGCGCTGGATCTGGGTGGTCTGGCCGTTGGCGTCGGTGCTGGCGGTGATGTTGCCTGCGGCGTCGCGCTGGTAGCTGGTGGCGCCGCTGTCGGGGCTGGTTTCGCCGGTCACTTCGCCCCAGGCGTTGGTTTGGTAGCGGGTCTGCACGCCTTTGGGGTCGGTGGCGCTGGTGAGCTGGTCAAGCGGGTTCCAGGTTTGGCTGGCCTGGGCGTTGTCAGGCAGCGTGGTGGCGATGGGCCTGCGCAGCGCGTCCAGGCTTTGGCGGGTGGTCTGGTTCAGGGGGTCGGTGGCGCTGATGGGCTGGCCGTTGGCGTCAAAGCCGAACTGGGTGGTGTTGCCCGCGCCGCCGCTGATGGCCGCGACGCGGTTGATGGCGCTGATGAAGCGCGCGGTGGCCAGGGCGATATCGCCATTGGCATCTTTGACCTCTTCGCGCACGCGGTTGCCCATGGCGTCGAGCGTGTAGTTCTCAGTGTTGCCGCGGTTGTCGGCAGCGCTGACCAGGCGCTGGGCTGCGTCATAGCTGTAGCTCACGCTGTAGCCGTTGGGCAGGGTGGCGCTGGCGAGCTGGCCGCTGGGGGTGTAGCTGTAAAGCGAGGTTTCGCCACCCACGCTTTGCAGCGTGAGGCGGCCGCGCAGGTCGTAGCTGAAGCTGGAAAGCAGGCCATTGGGATCGGTCTGGCTGACAACGCGCCCGGCTGCGTCATGGGTGGTGCTGGTTTGCTGGCCCAGCGGGTCCTGGCTGCTGATGCGGTTGCCCTGACTGTCGTAGCCAAAGCGCCAGACGCCGCCGAGCGGGTCGGTCAGGCTGTCTGGCAGGCTTTGCGCGGTGTAGGTCCAGGCCCAAGTGCGGGCCTCGTTGGTGGCCGTGTCGGTCACGGTCTGGCTCAGGGTGTTGCCAGCCGCGTCATAGGTATAGGCGGTGCTGCGCCCAGGCTCGGTCACCAGCACGGGCAAGCGCCAAGTGGGGTGCCACTGGGTGCTGGTGGTTTGCGCTTCGGGGCGGCCCGCGGCCTGGGTGGTGGAAAGGGGCAGGCGTCGGCTGGCGTCCCAGGTGTAAAGGGTTTGCACGCCCAGGAAGTCGGTCTCGGCGTCAATCAGACCGCTGGCGTTTTGCACGCGGCTGGCGGCGTCGCTGCCGCCCGAGCCGCTGGGCAACGTGGCCCCGGTGACCGCCAGCTTGCCCAGCGTGGCGCCGTAGGTGTAGCCGCGGGTGGTGCCCAGGGGGTCGGTGACCTGCACGGGGTCGGTTGCGTTGGCGCCGTAGGTGATGGTGTAGCGGTCTGCGCCGCCTGCGTATTGCGTGCTGATGCCGCGGCCCTGGCTGTCATAGGCGTAGCTGGCAAGGCGATTGCCCGACTCGTCAACCATGCCAGTGAGCAGTTGGGCAAAGGCGGTGTTTTCGTAAAGATAGGTTTTGCTGACGGCGCCGGGAAAGGTGGCTGTCGTCAGGCGTGCCGAGGCGGTGGCGCCGTCGTACTGGTAGCGGTAAGTCTGGCCCTCTGGCGTTGTGACGCTTTCAAGCTGGCTGGCTGCGTTGTAAGTCAGGCCCAGGGCTCGGCCAAACTGATTGGCGACGCTGATGAGCAGGCCGGTTACCGGCGCCACGTTCGAAGGCGTGCTGCTGGTGCTGTAGCTGTAGGTGGCGACCCAGCCATTGCGTTGGGTGACGGTGAGGAGTTTGCCGGCAGCGTCAAATTGCCAGCGGCTGTCGTCGTCCAGCCGTTGATAAAGCAAGCCTGACGGGCCCTGGCTGAGGGTGTCGGCGCTGTTGCTGGGTGACCAACTGCCGGTGGCGGCGCTCCAGGTGAAGGCGTGCGTGCTGCCGTCGCCAAACAATACCCTGGCGGAGCTTCCCGCCACGCCGGACGCGCCGGTCTGCTGGATGCGCACGGCCTGGTTGTGCGACCATGCCGCGCCCATGCCCGCCGTTGCCGCGCCGGTGCTGGCGCCCACAACGCGGCGGCTGCGGTAGCTGCGGATGAAACTCAGCGGGTGTGCGCCAGCGCCTTCGTAGTCGGTTTGGAATAACAGCTTCTCGCCGGTGGCGGGAATGATGGGGTGGCCGACATAATGGCCCGCTTGGCAGGATTGGCCCGGCTCGGTTTCAGGAGGAAGGGACTCTGGAGCAGCAATGCATGAGCCCGCGCCCTCCGCCTCAATATAGCCCGCGTTGCAAGTGCAAGAGGACCCGGACAGCGTGCTATTCACCGGACAGGAATAAGGTGAAGCGGCACAGGTGGTGCCATTCGTGTATTGCCCAACCGGGCAAGAACTAGCGCCGCCGGACTGAACGTAGTGAAGGTTCACGATCACGGTATCTGACGGTGGACTCACCACATGTCGATTAATGCTGTAGTAATGGCCGTTCGTCGCCCACCCACCAAACGTATAGGTATTTTGAGCCGTCTGGATGGATGCAATATAAGCATTCGCAGCGCCTAGCTTCGAAAGATACGGCCCACTCTCAATACCACCGTTCGCGTTATAGCTCCTCCACGCTAAACCATCAGACGGGGAATAATTCGGATCGCTAGGCGCCGGAAAAGCATGAGCAGACCAGCAACCTAGCAGCAACAAAAACGCTGCGACTACGCGGTAAAGATAAGCCATGCGGCCCCCAAAACTGCGATGAGTAAAAATCATTTGCTTTGATTTGAGGAACAAGATCACACCTTCACAAAATGGCCAGAGAACTTCTGAGCGACACCAAACGGGGAAAGATCGAGGCAATTTTTCTTGGCAAAGCGAGCAACATCGGGGTTGCTGCCGCAGACAATCGGCGGTTATAAAGGCTGTCCTGTGGATTGCCCGAGCAGGGCTCGCCGTGGCGTGATCTATCCGCAGAGCTGGGCAGCTGGCACAGCACGGACACCTGCTTTTGTCGTTGGTGCAAACGCGGCAAATGGCTGGGCATCATGAGCGTGCGGGGGGCGAGCCAGGAATTGGAAACACTCATTGTTGATACCACTTTCGTCAGGGCCCACCAACAGGCAGTGGGTGCCGAAAGAAAGCCGGCGATCAAGCCCTTGGACGCTCCAGGGGCGGACTGAGCACCAAAATCCATGCTGCGGTCGATGCGCTGGGCAATCCGCCGCGCTGTTTGCTCAGTGGGAGACAGGTGACCGATGTCACGCATGCGCTGGCATCGATCGAAGGGATTCAAAGTCGATGCTGTATTTGCGAATAAAGGCGCCGACACCAATCATGTGCTGGACCATTTTGCGCAGCGCGCTATTCAAGCTGTTATCCCGCCCAACGCCAATCGTGTGGGGCAAAAAGAGGATGACCGTCATGTTTATAAAGATCGTAATTTTGTGGAACGGTTCTTCAGCCGCCTCCAACAGTTTCGCCGCATCGCCACGCGGTATGAAAAACGTGCGCGCAACTTCCTTGGCATGCTCAATCTGGCTTGTGCCTATATATGGCTGGCTTGATTGTTAACAGGCCCTAGTCGATCTTGGCCCCTTTTCCCCTTTTCCCCTCTCCCTGCCCTCGTGTTAGCTATGCAAACAATGAGGAAGTCTATCGTTGAAAGCTGGAAATCCCGTGATCGGATTATGGGTATTTATGTGACTATATGTTACACGAACGCCTGCACTTCCAACTTTGCCAGAGGGACTGGCATCGCTACCAAAGTAATAGCTTGCTACGCCCGTTTTATGAGGGCGAGAGAGCTAAATCGCTTGCATTTTTAGCAATTTCCAAGCGGCTGGGTCAGCGCGCCGTTTTCCCGCGCCCGATCGGCATAGCGGCCAAAGCGCCAGGCCGTTGCCTCCTGCGTAATGCGCCGCCAGGCGCTGCGTTTCTCGGCGGGGGTCATCCCGGGCCAGTGCTGCACTTCGTCAAAGGTGCGTCCGCAGCCCTTGCACAGCGCGTCGCCCTGGCTGGTCGAGCAGATGGCGATGCAGGGGGTGTCGGCGGTGCTGTCGTACCATGCGCGCCAAGCCGCCATCGCTTCTGGTGCAAAGCTGGTTTCAGCGGCCTCCTGCTCATGCCGGAACACCATGCGCCCATACACCTCGGTCAGCGCGCGCACTTCGGGGGCCAGCACCACGCCGCCAGGCGATGGCTTTTTGCCGCGCCAGTAGTTGATGGCCGCTTCAAGGTCGGTAATGTGAATGCCGGGCATGGCGAAAAAAGTTGTTCGCCAAGTGACTGCGCGCTAACAGGCAAGAAAAGAGGAAAGTTGCGGCACCAGGCGATTTATTATCAGCGTGGCGAAGCGCGACCGGGTCTGGCGAAAATAGCCCTTGCATTTGCAGGAAATCGCTTTTTGCTGTTTAATTCACGAACGAAGGGGAGTAACTCCCTCGTTTTGCTGAATTATTTCTCCAACAGACACCTCAGCAAAATCGCTTCAACAAGTCGTCAATACGAAGCTCACGCTTCCGGCTTGTTGGACATGCAGAGACACTGCATGTCGAGCCAGACCTTCGATTGAAACCGGTTCAGGTTTGATCGAGGCGTTCGCGGCATCCATGATTTATCCGCACCCCTGACCAAACCGCACGGTTTTACGAAGCCGGAAATCCGCCCGTGCGGATTTCCACGTCGCAACTTGACATGGAGTGTGAACATGGAATTATTTTCAGTCCCCTGGTGGTCCGCCCTGCTGGCGATCGTTCTCATTGACCTGGTGCTCGCTGGCGACAACGCGATCGTGATCGCGCTGGCGGCGCGCAGCCTGCCGCCTCATTTGCAGAAAAAAGCCATCGCATGGGGGACGATAGGGGCGATTGTGGTTCGCTCGATCATGACGGTGACCGTGGTGTGGCTGCTGAAGATTCCCGGCCTGATGCTGGTGGGCGGCCTGGGCCTGCTGTGGATCGCCTACAAGCTGCTGGCCGATCAGGACAGCACGGCGCACGACGGCCCGATGGCCAGCACCTTCTGGGGCGCCATGAAGACCATTGTGGTGGCTGATGCGCTGATGGGCGTTGACAACGTATTGGGCGTGGCCGGCGCGGCGCACGGCTCGTTCGACCTGGTCATTATTGGCCTGCTGGTGAGTGTGCCGATTGTGGTGTTGGGCAGCACCATGGTGCTCAAGCTGGTGCAGCGGTTTCCCGTCATCATCAATATCGGCGCCGCCGTGCTGGCGTTCACCGCCGCCAAAATGATTGTGGGCGAGCCCCTGCTGGACCCGATTTACGGTGGCCCGAACGCCTTGCTGGCCGATCCGGCCGTGCAAGCTGCTGCGCAATGGGCCACTTACGCGCTGGCGGTTGCCGGCGTGCTGGGCGCGGGTTGGCGGGCCACGCGCCGATCCAAAGGGCAGGCAAACAAACTCGTGACGGAATGAACACAAGAGCAATCGCACAGGCTGCCTGGATGGGCCTTTGCATCGCAGCCAGAAGGTCTGGATAGGCAAGTGAAACCAAGGAGAACGCCATGGACACCATGATCGTGTATGTTGATGAAGCCGCTTATGCGCTGAGAATGCTGACGCCCATGCTGACGCCCATGCTGCCGTCCAGCCAGGCGCGCGCGCCCACCCGCTGGATTGTGGTGGGGTGCGCGCCGCGCATCACGCACCACGCCAGCAAATGGGTCACCCAAAGCGCCCGCGAGAGCTGGCGCGGCAAATGGGCCGAGAAGGTCTTTGAGCAAGTCGTCCCGCTGCTGCGCTCTCCCGGCGATTCGGTCATTACCCAGGTGGCACGCGGCCCCTTGTGCGAGTTGACTGATTCACTGCTGGCCCAGCACGGTGGCGGGCGCGTGTTTGACGCGCGTCGGCCGAAGTTCGGTCAGGATTTGCCGCCCGTCACAAGGCAACAACCCCAGGAAGCGCAGGGCGCTTGGGGTTATGCGGCCGCTCTGGCCGGTGCCGGTATGCTGGTGGCTGTGGACTAGGTCAGCACCTGACTTTCCTTGAGCCCCCGGTCTGTCGGTGGCGTGGCCGCCAGACCCGGCCGCGGTGGTATTCTGTGGCCATGAAACTCCTCATCAACTGGCTTTTGAGCGCCGCTGCCCTGCTGGCGGTGGCGTATCTCTATTCGGGCGTGGTGGTGAGCAGCTTTACCGCGGCGCTGATTGCGGCGGCGGTGCTGGGCGCGCTGAACCTGGTGGTGCGCCCGGTGCTGGTGCTGCTGACGCTGCCGGTCACGCTGGTCACGCTCGGTCTGTTCCTGTTCGTCGTCAACGCGCTGATGTTTTGGGCCGCTGCCAGCCTGGTCACGGGCCTGAGCGTGCGGGGATTTGGCGCGGCGCTGATCGGCTCGCTGCTTTACTCGGTGCTGCAGCTACTGATCGACTTTGTCTTGCAGCGCCTTTTCTTTCACAAGTAACTCGACCTGGCGCGTTCGCGTGTCAATGATCGAGCCCTCGACGTAATCGGCGCTGGCCGGGTTGCCGCGGATCAGCGCCTGCGCCGCCTTGAGGCGGTCCAGCGCCGCCGGATAGTCCAGTTCCGCGACCCGGCTTTCGGCGTCGGCGCGAATCGCCCGCACCGCCTGGTTTTGATTGCCGTACGCCACGGCGAGCAGTTGCCAGGCCAGCGCATCTTTGGGGTGGGCCGCTACCCAGCTCTGAAGCCGGCTTGAGACTTCCGGTGCGCGCTGCGCGGCCAACAATGACCGTGCCTGAATCAGCACTTCGGCGCGCGAGCCGGTTTTTGCCATGTTGACGCTGGACGCCGTGGCTGGAACCACGCCCGCCAGCAAGTCAAGCTCGATGCCCAGCAGTTCAGTGGTCTGGTTCGCCCGCGCGATGCCTTGGGTGAGCGGCTTGAGCCGGGTCAGAAGACTTCGGGCAGCCGCAAAATCTCGCAGTTGGGCCGCTGCGAACACGCCCGCATACAAGACGCCCGGGTTGTTGGCGGCACGCTGCGCTTCGGCGACCATGGCGCGCAGTGTGTCAACGCCAGGCGCCGCCAGAATTCGGGCGCGTGCGGCCATCATGGCGTGCAGCACGTTCGCTCTGGCCTGCTCGTCCTGATGCGCGGGGGTCGGCTTGGCGGCGGATGCCTGCGCCAGTTGCACCCGCGCCTGCGCTTCTGAAATGCGCTGCGTCGTCAGCGGGTGCGATCGCAAATACGGGAAGTCGCCGTTGTCGTTCAGGCGCGAGGCCTGCTGCAGCTTTGCAAACATGCTGGGTATGCCGCCGCTGTCAAACCCGGCATCGGTCATGACGCCAAAACCAACCCGGTCGGCTTCTCGCTCCATGTCGCGCGAGAAGTTGAGCTGACTTTGCGCCGCGAGGGCCTGACCGCCGACGATGGCCGCGTTTGCGGCTTCGGGGCTCTTGCTGGCGGCCAGGGCGCCCAGAATCATGGCGGCAATCAGCAGCGGGGCCTGCCGGTTCTGCTGGGTCAGCAGCCGCGCAATATGCCGTTGTGTCACGTGGCTCATTTCATGGCCCAGCACGGCGGCCATTTCATCGGCATTGCTGACCGAGGCAATCAGGCCCAGATGCACCCCAAAATAGCCACCGGGCAAGGCAAAGGCATTGAGGCTGCGGTCCCGGATCAGGAAAAACTGCCAGGCAAAACGCTCATCGAGCTCCGCAGCCAGCTCGCCCCGCGCACGCGCAGCGCGCAGCAGCGGTTGCCAGATGCTGTCGATATAGTCGCCCAGAACCGGGTCATCGATATAGTCCGGATCGCGATAAATGCTCGCGGCAATGCGGTCACCGATGCGGCGCTCGGCAACCGCTGACAATTCGGAGTTGTCACCCAGAGACGGCAGCGATCCGGTCGCGCCGTCTGGAGCACGTTGCGATGATTGCGCCAGCGAAAAATTGACCGGAACCATCAACAGCGCAAGCACCAAAGCCAGTCGGCTCAGGCCGGGTCGCGGTTCTGGCGGCACCTGTCTGGAATCATTGAATGGGTACAAAAGCGGCCACCTTCACCGTGTTGGCGGGTTCATGAACATGCTCTTATGATGGCGCATGGTTGTAAAGGTTCTGTAACAGCATGGCGACGATGTCTTCTTCCCCCCTCACACACTTCGATAGCCAGGGCCAGGCCCACATGGTTGACGTGGCAGCCAAGGCGGCCACCCATCGTATCGCCATTGCGCAAGGCCGCATTGTCATGAAGCGGGCCACGCTTGACATCATTCTGGACGGCAGCGCCAAAAAGGGCGACGTGCTGGGCATCGCGCGCGTGGCGGGAATCATGGCCGCCAAGAAGACCAGCGACCTGATTCCCCTCTGCCATCCACTGGCGCTGACCCGAGTTGCTATTGATTTTATAGCTGATGAGCCAATGAATACAAGGGCTACCATTGATATTGATGATGAAAAAGCGGTCATCACAGGCACCGCCACGGTGGAAACCGTCGGCCCCACCGGGGTCGAGATGGAGGCGCTGACCGCAATCAGCGTGGCGCTGCTCACCATCTACGACATGTGCAAGGCGGTGGACCGCGGCATGACGATTAGCGACGTGAAGCTGCTCGAAAAGCACGGCGGAAAATCCGGCAGTTATCGGGCGGGCGCGTGAGCGCGCTGCTGGCAGCGTCACCCGGACCGCTTATTTGAAGGTGGCGGCCCAAAGCTGCTCAATCGCGTCGCGTTCGGCCTGGTGCGCGGGCGCGGTCACCTGTGTCGGCTCTTCGTTGAGACGGGCATGATGCTGGACACGCCGCAGTTCCCGGTAGGCACTGGCAGCGCGTTGGCCAATGCCTTGTGGCAACAGGCCGGCCAGTTCGGCGCGTTGCAGCAGCGCGATGTTGCCCACGTTGTCGGCCAGTTCAGGGTGCCGCGCCGATTCGGAAAGCACCAGAAACTGCACCGCAAATTCGGCATCCACCATGCCGCCGATGCTGTGCTTGACATCGAATTTGCCGGCTTTCACCGGATGCGCGGCGCGCACTTTCCCGCGCATGGCCACAATTTCCTGGCGTAGCGCTGCTGCGTCGCGCGCTGCGCTGATCACGCTCAGGCGGACTTCATCAAAGCGCTGGCGCAGCGACTCATCGCCCAGCACAAAACGCGCTCGCGTCATGGCCTGGTGCTCCCAGGTCCAGGCGGTGTTGCTGCCGCGCTGCTGCTGGTAACGGCGATAGGCTTCAAAGGGGGTGACCAGCAGACCCGAGTTGCCATTGGGGCGCAACGCCGTGTCAATCTCGAACAGGTCACCCTCGCCGGTCTTGATGGTCAGCCAGTTGATCAGCTTGCGCACGAAGGCGGCATAGACTTCCGACGCGCGCTCGTCCTCGTCGTCATAGACAAAGACGATGTCCAGGTCGCTGCCATAGGAGAGTTCCTTGCCGCCCAGCTTGCCGTAGGCAATGATGGCGAATTGCGGCGCCTCGCGGTGCCTGTTTTTCAGGCGCTGCCAGCACCACCCGGCAGTGATGCGCAAAATGGTATCGGCCAACGCGCTCAAATCGTCGGCCACCTGCTCAACCGTGAGCACGCCTTCCACATCGCGCGCCAGGGTGCGGAAAACTTCGGCATGGTGGGCGCGGCGCAGCAGGTTCAGGCAGCTTTCCTCGTCGTCTTCACCGGTGCGCCTGAGGGCCGCCAGCCGCTGCTGCAGCTCCTGGGCGAAGACCAGCGGGGAAAAGCGCTCCTGCATCAGCGCGTCGCTGGCGAGTTCGTCGATCACACCGGGGTGCTGCAGCAGGTAGCGCGCGGGCCATTTGGCCGCGCCCAGCAGCCGCAGCAGGCGTTCATGCACGGCAGGGCGTTCCAGCAGCAGCGCCAGATAACTCTCGCGCCTGAGCAGGGGCTCCATCCAGTCAACCAGCCGCAGCGCGGCCTCTTCGGTCACCGTGCCGTCGTGCAACCATAACGCAGTACGCTGCACCAGCCGCGTCAAGCGGGCCCGCGAATCCTCGCGCAAGGCGAGCACCCTGGGGTGCTGGCGCCACAGCGCCAGGCGGGCGCGAAAATTCTCTGGCCATTGCAGCGGCGGCTGTTCGAGCAGCTCGTCAAGCAGTTGCGGTGCGGATACGGCTCCCGCTGCCACCTTGCCGCAGCCCTTGCACTCGGGTTTACCGCCGAGCAACTTGTCAAACTCGCCAGCGACCAGCTCGCGATGCGCATCGAGTTCGCCGAGAAACTCGCAGCAATTGCTGTAGCCCAGGGTCTGCGCAATCCAGCCCAGGTCGTCATCGCGCGTTGGCAGGACATGGGTCTGCTGGTCATCCAGGTACTGAATGCGATGCTCGACGCGGCGCAGAAAAACGTAGGCCCGCGCCAGCGCATCGGCGGTGTCCTGGGGCATCAGCCCGGCGCTCGCGACGCCCTGCAGTGCGTCCAGCGTGGGCCGGGTGCGCAATTCCGGAAACTGCCCGCCGCGCACCACCTGCAGCAACTGCACGGTGAACTCGATCTCGCGGATGCCGCCACGCGACATTTTCACGTCGTTGGCGCGCTCGGGGTGGCCGGCGCAGCGCCTGGCTGCGTGTTCACGAATCTGCCGGTGCAAGACGCGCAATGCATCAAACACGGCGTAGTCCAGATAGCGCCTGAACACGAATGGCAGCACCGAGCCGCGCAAGGCCTGCGCCGAGCCGCTGCGAATGTCTTGCAGCGGCGCGACGACCCGGCTTTTAAGCCATGCAAAACGCTCCCATTCGCGCCCCTCTGCCTGAAAATACTCTTCCAGCGCGCCGAGTGAAATGGCGGCCGGCCCAGAGCCGCCATGGGGCCGAAGCGCCAGGTCAACCCGGAACACGAAGCCGTGCTCGGTGGCATCACCGATCAGGCTGAAAACGGCCCTGACCTGGTTCGCAAAATATTCGTGGTTGGAGATCTGGCCACGCCCGTCGCCGCGGCCCGCCGTCTGGCCATCGTGGTCATAAACATAAATCAGGTCTATGTCGCTCGAGACATTGAGCTCACGCGCGCCCAGCTTGCCCATGCCGACCACCCACATTCGGGCCCGCCCGCCGCCCGCGGCCTGCGGGTCGCCGTGCAAGGCGTCAAGCCGCTTGCGCGAGTCCAGCATGGCGGCATCAAGCGCCAGTTCCGCCAGCTCTGTCATGGCCCGGGTGACCACTGCCAGCGAGGCCTGGCTCGCGCAGGCAGCGTCGCAGTCGAGCACCACCAGCCGCTCCATCACCAACTGGCGAAGGACGCGCAACGCCGCCCCGGTTTCAAGGCCACTCGCAAGAAGGGCATCAAGCGTGGTCTGCATGGCCGCGCGCACTGGCGCGCCCGCGGGCAACAGGCGAAGCTGCGCGAAGTAGCGGCGGCGAATGCGCTGGACACAGCGCGAATAATCCGACGCCGCCGGATTGGAGGAAAACTGGCTGTCGGCGCAAACGGGCAAGGGCGCAGTCATCACATTAATTCACAAATCTTCAAGACGTTACACCAAGCGCACAACGCTGTCGGCGGTCATAATTCCCATGTCAATGGAGCCCATGATTTCCACTCTGCCCGCCCTGCCGTCCCGAAGCCTGCGATGGATCGCTTTGGCCATTCGCTGGTTGCTGTGGCTGGTGGTGGCGGCGTGGCTGCTGTTTGGCCTGAGCGTCGTGGTGCTGCATGGCTGGATTGTGCCGCGAATCGGGGAACTTCGTCCGCTGCTGGAAACGCAGGCCAGCCAAGCCCTGGGCGTGCCGGTTCGCATTGACCGGATCAGCGCCCGTTCACAGGGGATGATTCCGTCATTTGAATTGCAGGGCGTGACGCTGCTCGATGCGCAAGGACGCGCGGCGTTGCGGCTGCCGCGCGTTCTGGGCGCCTTGTCACCGTCGTCGCTCTGGGGACTGGGCTTTGAGCAGCTTTATATCGACAAGCCCGATCTCGACATCCGGCGCCGCGCCGACGGAAAAATTCTTGTCGGCGGGCTGGAGATTGGGCGCGGCCAGGACGCCAGTCAAAGCGCAGCGGCGGACTGGCTTTTCTCGCAAACCGAGTTCGTGATCCGTGGTGGTACGGTGCGCTGGACCGACGAGTTGCACCCCGCGCCGCCACTGGCGCTGACGCAGGTCGATTGGGTCATGCGCAATGGCCGGCACCGCCATCTGATGCGCCTGGATGCCACGCCGCCGCCCGAATGGGGCGACCGCTTCACGCTCAGGGGGATTTTCAAACGACCGCTGTGGTCGATCAGGGCGGGCAGCTTTGCCGCGTGGACGGGACAGTTGTATGCCGACTTCGGCCGCGTCGAGGTGCCGCGCATCATGCAGTACGTCAGCAGTGAAACACTGGGGGTGGAGTTGATGCGCGGTCGTGGAACGCTTCGTGCCTGGGCCGATGTCAGCAAAGGTCAGATGAGCGGTGGGACCGCCGACGTGGCGCTGCAGGACGTGGATGCCAGGCTGGGGACCCGGCTTGAGCCACTGGCATTTGAATCCGTGGCGGGGCGCATCGGTGGTGCCCAGCGCGCCAACGGCTTTGATTTCAGCACTGAAGACCTGCACTTTCTTACCCGCGACGGCTTGCGCTGGCCCGGCGGCAATGTGGCGCTGGCCCATACCGGTGATCAGCCGGGAGCGCCCCGGCACAGCGAACTCAAGGCCGATCGGCTGGACCTTGCCGCGCTGGCTCAGATCGCCGGACGGCTGCCGCTGGACCCTGCCACGCATGCACTCATCTCCTCGTTCGCGCCCAAAGGACTGGTGCAAACAGTTCAAGCCCGCTGGCAGGGACCGATCGACGCGCCGACCGGTTTCTCCGCAAAGGGCCGGGTGTCCGGGCTGAGTCTTTCGGCGCTGCCCGCCATGGCATCGGCCGCCGGCGGGAGATCAACCGGCGCCACGCCCGGCAGGCCTGGCGTAAGCGGCGCCGATATTGATTTCGACCTCACGCACGAGGGCGGGAAAGCGACGGTGAAAATAAGCAAGGGGGCGATCGATCTGCCCGGCATTTTCGAGGAGCCGCAGCTTGCGCTGGATCAGTTGTCGGCGCAGGCGCAATGGAAAGTGACAGGCCGCAAAATCGAGGCGCAATTGCGCAATCTGCAATTTGCCAGTGCCGATGCGCAAGGGCAGGCGCAGATCAGCTGGCGCACCAACGATGCGGCACCAGGTCCAGTGGTGGCAGGCGCTTCATCTGATCGCCGTTTTCCCGGCGTACTCGATTTGCAGGGCATTTTGAGCCGGGGCGACGGCACCCGGGTTCACCGCTATTTGCCCTTGGTGCTGCCCGAAGAGGTGCGCCACTATGTGCGCGATGCCATTTTGCAGGGCGACGTGAGCGACGTGAAATTCAGGGTCAAGGGCGCTCTGGACCAACTCCCTTTCAAGAACCCGGCCAGTGGGGATTTTCGGGTCTCGGCCAAAGTGCGCAACGTGCAGTTTGCCTATGTCCCCAAGTCCCTTCAGACCGCGAGCGCGCCAGCATGGCCGGCCCTCACCGAGCTCAACGGGGAACTGGTTTTCAACCGTGCGGCAATGGACGTAAGCAATGCCAGCGGAAAAGTCGCCGGCTTGCCGGGCCTGCAACTGGTTAAGGCCAACGCACGTATTCCTGACCTGACCCGGGGTGCCACAGTCGAGGTGACGACCGAACTCAAGGGCCTGCTTTCCGACGCGCTGGGCTTTGTCAACAGCTCGCCGGTAGGCGGCATGACCAACCAGATGTTGGCCAGGGCCGTGGCCAGCGGCATGGGGGACTACCGCTTCCATTTGAGTCTGCCCATCCATTCGATCGACAAGTCCCGGGTTGTGGGCACCGTCACGCTGCCGGGCAATGACGTGCGCTTTGCCCCTGATACCCCTCAGTTGACGAAACTCAAGGGCGTGGTGAACGTGACCGAGCGTGGATTTGGCGTCACCGGCGCCCAGGCGAACCTGTTTGGCGGCGACATCCGCTTTGACGGCGGAATGCGCGCGCAGGCGGCTCCGGCAGGGAACGGTTTGGCGGCTCAAGCCCCGGTGACCTTCAAGGCGCAAGGCGTGCTGACGGCGGACGGGCTGCGCGGGGCCAAAGACCTCGGGCTGGTTTCACGCATGGCGCAAAGCGCCAGCGGCAGCGCGGCTTATACAGCCACACTGACCTTTCTGCGCGGCGTTTCCGAGATCGCGGTCTCCAGCAACCTGCAAGGCATGGCGCTGAATTTGCCAGCGCCATTGAGCAAAACGGCCGAGTCAGTGCTGCCGCTTCGTTATGAGAACGTCCTGCTGCAGAGCGCCATCAATTCAGGCCAGACCTTGCAGGACAGGCTGTCAGTGAACATCGGGCGAGTGGCCGCGATCAGTTATGTGCGCGATGTGAGCGGAACCGAACCCCGCGTGATCCGCGGCAGCATAGGCGTGGGACTGGAGCCGGGCGAAACGGTGCCGGTTCTGGACGCGGGCGTGGCGGCCAACATCAACCTGGTCCAGGTGGACCTTGACGCCTGGGAAAAAATCCTGACCGCCTGGCCAGGCGCAAGCGCACCGCAGACCACGCCAACGGCCCCCTCAGCCACTGCGGTTGGCCCCGGCGGCGTCGGCGCGGCCCAGGGCTATCTGCCCACCGTCATGGCCATTCGTGCCAGGGACTTGCTGGTGCAGGGGCGCAAGCTGCACAACGTGGTGGTCGGGGGATCGCGCGACGGCTTGAACTGGCGCGCCAACGTTGATGCAACCGAACTCAATGGCTATGTTGAATTTCGCCAGGCCGGCGGCATCGGCGCCGCCCGGGTGTACGCGCGGCTTTCGCGTTTGAGCCTGGCGCCGAACACGGCCAGCGAGGTGGAGGCCATTTTGAGTGAACAGCCCGCCAGCATCCCGGCGCTTGACATCGTGGTGGAGGACATGGAGTTGCGCGGGAAAAAGCTGGGGCGCGTTGAAATTGAAGCGGTCAACCGTGGCGCAACAGCCAGCGGCAGTGAAGGCGTGCGCGAGTGGCGCTTGAACAAGCTCAATGTGATCGTGCCCGAAGCCGCGCTGACCGCAACGGGCAACTGGGTGGCAGTGAACGCGCAGGCCGACCCTGCGTTTGCAGCGGGTGGGCCAGGCGCGGCGCGGGCCTCAGGTGAACGCCGCCGCAGCGTGCTGAACTTCACGCTGGACATTGCCAATTCGGGCGAGCTGCTCAAGCGCTTTGGCCAGGGCGAGTTGATCCGCCGCGGCAAGGGCAAGCTCCAGGGCCAGATCGCCTGGATTGGCTCTCCCCTGAGCCTGGACTACCCGACCCTGAGCGGGCAGTTCAATGTGAACCTTGAGTCGGGGCAGTTTGTCAAGGCGGATCCGGGCATCGCCAGACTGCTGGGCGTGCTGAGCCTGCAGTCCCTGCCCCGGCGCCTGACGCTGGACTTTCGCGATGTGTTTTCCGAAGGCTTTGCCTTTGACTTCGTTCGCGGCGATGTTTCGATCAGTCAAGGACTGGCGACCACCAACAACTTGCAGATGAGCGGCGTCAATGCCGCCGTGCTGATGGAAGGCAGCGCCGACATTGCCCGTGAAACACAAAACCTCAAGGTGGTCGTGGTGCCTGAAATCAATGCCGGCACAGCCTCGCTGATTGCCACCGTGATCAACCCCGCCATCGGCCTGGGCACCTTCCTGGCGCAGATGTTTTTGCGCAAACCCCTGATGGAGGCGGCGACCCAGGAATTCCACATCGACGGCACCTGGTCTGACCCCAGGATCACCAAGATTGATCGCCGGGCCGCGGCCCAGGGCAAGACTGGCGAAACGCCCGTGGAAACCCGTTAACCTGACGCCCCACTCGGGCGCGTCCCACTGAGGAATCCAGGATCATGAAAATAGCGGCGCTGCAGATGGTTTCGGGCGTGAACGTGCAGGACAACCTGGACGCTGCCGGGCAACTGCTGGCGCAGGCCGCCGCGCAAGGCGCGGAGCTGGCGATGCTGCCCGAGTATTTTTGCGTCATGGGCTTGCGCGACACCGACAAACTGGCTCTCCAGGAGAGCGCCGGCAGCGGATTGATCCAGGATTTCCTGAGCCGTTCGGCGCGCGCGCTGGGGCTGTGGATTGTCGGCGGCACGCTGCCGGTGGCAAGCAGCGACCCAAATCGTGCGCGCAACTGCTCTTTGGCGTATGCGCCATCGGGTCGGTGCGTGGCGCGCTACGACAAGATTCACTTGTTCAGGTTCACACAAGGCAAGGAAGACTATGACGAAACCCGGGTGCTCGAGCCCGGCACCGACCCGGTCCGGTTTGAGCTCGCCTCAAGGGATGGCCATGTGTACACCATCGGCATGAGCGTTTGCTACGACCTGCGGTTCCCCGAGCTTTACCGGGCCTTGAGGGCCGACGTGCTGCTGGTGCCCAGCGCATTCACCTACACCACCGGCCAGGCGCATTGGGAGGTGCTGCTGCGCGCACGCGCCATTGAAAACCTGGCCTATGTGGTGGCCGCCGCCCAGGGAGGAACTCATGAAAATGCGCGCCGCACCTGGGGCCACAGCATGGTGGTTGACCCGTGGGGCGAGATTGTGGCGCAGCAGGCGCAAGGCCCCGGCGTCGTGTTGGCGCAGGTCAGTGGCCAGAGGCTTCAGACGCTGCGCGAGCGCCTGCCAGCCTTGCACCATCGCGTGTTATGAAGACTCTGGGGCCTGGCAGTCACGCAAGACTGCCGTTGACTCGATGAACAAAACCGGGGCTAGCCCACGTAGGATATTCACTGTATGCTACTAATATCATAGCGCCATGATTATTTTTCGTCTGCTCCCGGCTCTGCCGCAGGCGGCGCCGACTCGCCTTTGATTTCGCCTTTTTTCCTGCCTGAAAACATCGTCCACCACACAATGAATACCAGCAGCAGCAGCGCTCCCAGGGCTTCGAGCAACAATACGGACATGACGTTTCCTTCGATTGCAGACCAGGTCTCTGTGCGCGCAAGGCGTGTGGCGCTGATTATCACCATTGCCGCAGTTCTTGCCTCCTGCGCCAGTGCGCCTGAACCAACGACGCCGGTGTCTCCGCCAGCGGCGTCACCGGCAATGGGCAGCCGTGCTGCGGACACGGGAGAATTGCCAGCACCGATGCTGCGCGGCAAAAGCCGTTGGGTGCCGGTTCACTGGGCCGAGTTGCCGGGGTTTGAAGCCGATCAATTGCATGAGGCCTGGAATGCCTGGACCAGGAGTTGCGAGCGACCGGGTCCGGATTTTGCGCCTTTGTGCGGTGAGGTGCGCCGTTTGAGTCTTGCGTCGGCCGATGAGCAGCGTGCCTGGATGGTGGCGCGGCTGCAGCCCTACCGGGTCGAGACCCTACAAGGTGCGTCAGAGGGATTGCTCACCAGCTATTACGAGCCGGTGCTCAAGGCAAGTCGGCAGGCTGACGGGATTTACCAGGTGCCTTTGTACCGCATGCCAGCCACGCTGGGCAGCCGCAAACCGTGGTATTCGCGGCAGGAAATCGACACCCTGCCTGAAGCTCACGCCGCACTCAAAGGGCGGGAAATCGCCTGGGTGGCGGACCCCATCGACGCACTGTCGCTGCAAATTCAGGGGTCGGGCAGGCTCAGCATCAGCGAGCCCGACGGCGCGCAACGAACGGTTCGCGTTGCCTTTGCCGGCTCCAACGGCCAGCCCTATCGCAGCGTGAACCAGTGGCTGCTGGGGCAGGGCGTGACCAGAATCAACCCCTGGCCCGACGCCACCAAAGCCTGGGCCGCGCAGAACCCGCAGCGCCTGCGGGAACTGCTTTGGAGCAATCCGCGTTATATTTTCTTCCGCGAAGAAATGCTCAGCGATCTTGATGCCGCCTTCGGCCCCATAGGCGCGCAGGGCGTGGCACTCACGCCGGGGCGGTCAATCGCCGTCGATCCGGCCAGCATCCCCTACGGCACGCCGGTGTGGCTGGCCTCCCAAGGCGGCGCCGTCAATCTGCAAAAGCTGGTGCTGGCGCAAGACACCGGCAGCGCCATTGTGGGCGCCGTGCGGGCCGACTATTTCGCCGGCACAGGCCTGGAAGCCGGTCAGATGGCGGCGCGTGTCAACCAGGGCTTGCGGCTCTGGGCGCTCTGGCCCAGGTAAACACGCCAGTTGTTCCAAAACGCTTCCACGCTTTGAGCGGAAGGCCACGGAACGCCCTGTGAGGGTGCAGGTGATCTCAGAGAACGGGCAGGCCGCTGAGGTAGCCGATGGCCGAACTCTTCTTGTTGTTCCATTGCGCATTGATCAGCGGATCGACCCCGTCCTTGATCACCGAGTGAATCGAGCCCCAATCACCGGCGTGCTGGAAGTTGCCCAGGATATAGGAAAACCCGTTGAGGTTGTCCACAACTTCCAGACCGGTGGCCTCTGCACCTGCTGGCACTGACAGCACACGAGAGAGCTTCCTGGTGTCCACGTTGTAGGCCCAGACGTAATTGTTGGTGTGTTGGGCGGAATCTTCGCCAATGAAGAGGGTGCGCAGCTTTTCCGAGAACTTGAGGTTGTCGGGTGTGGCGACTTTGTTGTCGTTGGCGGTGTTGCCCACCGCGTCCGGTGCTGCCAGGTCTTCCCCCGACAGCGCAGGGACGGCAGCCATGACCGTGGGCACCCAGTCGCTGCCAATGGTGGTACCGGCCCTGTCCTTCTGGCCACCGCCAAGCTTCAGTTCGTAGGTTGCGCCGGCAGTGATCTTGCCGACCTGGACGTCACCTGACTTGTCAATCATGCCCTTTTCGAGGCGCGACATGGCGACGTAAGCCACCTTGTCTTTGCGGTTGAGCGCCACGCCCTCCATCTTGGAAAACTCCAGCGTGCCGCCCAAAACTGCGGCGTAGCGGTGGGTTTCCAGAAAAGCGGCGGCTTTTTCCTTGCCTGCGGCAAACTTGACCCATTCGGTTTTGCCATTGAAGGCAATTTTGGAGTAGCTCGCGTCCGCAGGATCGATCGTCTTGACCGTCACGATGTCGCTGGCCTTGAGCGTGTCGGCCAGTACCTTGATTTCAGCGCTGGTGGCGCTGCCCAGCTTGATCCAGCCCAGCGTGGCGGCGCCGCCGGCGGTGGCCGACGTCTGCGTCCACTTGGCCACATAGAGGCTGCCGCTGCTCAGATCCTTTTCCTTGTCGGCGATGAACATGAACAAACCGGTATCCGTGCCATCGTCACCCATCAGCACCGTCTTGTTGTCGGGGCAAACTTCAATCAATTCACGCGCAATGCGGCCCAGGCAGTAATGCTTCTTGATGCTGGCGCTGCCGTCGGGATTGACGGTGACTTCGGGCACGTGGGCGTAGTGGTAGGGGTTGGCGACGGTGGCGCTGCCGTACAGGTTCCGGCTGAAGTCCTGGAACATCGTGTTGCTGGCAATATTGACGGCATCGGGCTCGTACTCTTCGCTCGACAGGTGGGTGTTCCAGGGCGAGAGGCTGGCTGCACAGGTGATCCACAGACCGTTAGCGGGCTTGGTATCGACCGTGAAATGCTTGACGGCCTTGAGCGCACCGGTGGACTTGTTCTGGTCCAGCGTGGTGACGGTGATCTGGGAAGGCAGCTTGCCATACATGCTTTCACCCGCATTGTTGAAGGTCTTGTATTCATACTGCGTGACCAGGAACAAGGTGTTGCCGGTGATGCCCGGCACTGTCGGGTTGGCCAGTGCAATCAGGGTATTGCCGTCCGGGCAGTCGGAGTAAAACGGTTCAGGTGTCGCTCCCGACGTGTCGATGATCGGCTTGCCATTGATGTCGTGGTAGGCACCCGCGATGACATTGGCGCTGCCGTTCTTGAGGGTGTCGCCAGTCTTGTAGATCGTGTTGTAGGCCAGCGCCTGGGCCTTTGTGGTGGCATCGGAATAGGTGATCTTGACGCTGGCGCTGGTGAAGGTGGTGGCGCGCTGCGCATCCGTCGCGGGGGCCGCCATGCCGATGAATTCGACCGAGCTGATGGTAGTGGCTGCCGCATCCGAACCGCCGCAGGCGCTCAGGCCAAAACTGCTCATGCCCAGCGCAGTCACGCTGCCCAGCGCGCCCTTGAGGAGTTGACGGCGCCGCAGCGGGGCGGTTTGGTTGGCGGCGTTCGCGGACTCGCCGGATGAACGGTTGGCTGGAAAAAACGGGATGGACATTCTTAAGGCTCCTGCTGGTGGAAAACGGCCAGCTTAAGGAAACCCCATGACAGATTGAAGTTGGTTTGATGTCATGGCGATGACACAGGGCTCCAGCACGCGCCCGTCGCCGGCACTTTCTCCCCCTCCACCGGCCCCACGACTACCCGGCGGCTTCACCCGAGCAGATGCCCCAGCGGCAGCGCGCTGCTGGCCTTGACTTCTCCCAGCGAAAAACTGGTGTGCAGATCCTTGACGTTGGGCAGGTTGATCAGCACGTCACGCGCGAACTGGCTGAAGGTGTTGAGGTCGCGGCTGACCACCTGGAGTTCGAAGGTGCCGGTGCCGCTGATGTAGTGGCAGCTGACGACTTCGGGGATTTCGCGGATGGCCTCTTCGAGGGTTGACAGCACGTCGCCCGTGTTCTGGGCGGCGTCGAGCCGCACAAAGGCCAGAACGCCCAGGCCGATCTTGTGGCGGTTGATTTCGGCCCGGTAGCCAGTGATGAATCCTGCTTCTTCGAGCGCCCGCACGCGCCGCCAGCAAGGCGCGGCCGACAGGCCCACGCGCGCGGCCAGTTCGGTGTTGGTCAGACGCGCTTCATTTTGCAACTGATTCAGAATGGCAACGTCAAATTTGTCTAAAGTTTCCATTTTCCTGGATTTCCCAGCAATAAGCTTTCTCAGGATAGCCTAAAGTGGGCAAACAACGCAAAGACATATCCGGCCGCCCGGCATACACTTTGCGTTCAGCCGGAGGCTTGGCACGATTGAGCCCTGGCCTCGCTTGACCCCCTGCCAGCATCGAGGGGTGCCGCAAACCACCTGGAGACACGAAAACATGAATGCACCCCTGCCCGAGCACATCCGAAAAGCGCTGGAAACCGTCACGCTCGACGACAACCCGCCTGGCGGGTTGCGCCGAAGGCACAAGTATGCGAGCGGCGAAGCCGAGCGCGCTGTATTTGCCGGCGAGCATGCCTGCAAAGGGAGCCACGCATGAACGCGCCCTTGCCTGAGCACATCCGCAAAGCACTCGAAACCGTCACGCTCGACGACAAATACTCACTCGACCACGGCCGCGCGTTCATGAGCGGCGTGCAGGCACTGGTTCGCCTGCCCCTGCTACAGCGCGCGCGCGATGCCATGGCGGGCCTGAACACCGCGGGCTTTATCAGCGGTTATCGCGGCTCGCCACTGGGCGGCTATGACCTGGCGCTCTGGTCGGCCAAGAAACAGCTGGCGGCGCAACACATCGTGTTTCAGCCCGGCGTGAATGAGGAACTGGCCGCTACGGCCGTCTGGGGCACCCAGCAGCTTGACATCTACCCGCAAAGCAACAAGTTCGATGGTGTCTTCGGCATCTGGTACGGCAAGGGGCCGGGCGTGGACCGTTGCTCGGACGTGTTCAAGCATGCCAACATGGCAGGCACTGCCAGACACGGTGGCGTGATTGCCATTGCCGGCGACGACCATGTCTCCAAGAGCTCAACCGCGCCGCACCAGAGCGACCATATTTTCAAGGCCTGCGGCTTGCCGGTGTTCTTTCCGTCGAGTGTGCAGGACATCCTCGACATGGGCTTGCATGCCATCGCCATGAGCCGCTTTTCCGGCGTCTGGTCGGGCATGAAGACGATTCAGGAGGTGGTGGAGTCGTCGAGTTCGGTGTCAGTTGATCCGGACCGCGTCAAGATCATCATGCCGGAGGATTTCGAGATGCCGCCGGGTGGCCTGCACATTCGCTGGCCCGACGCGCCGCTGGAGCAGGAGGCGCGCCTGATGGACTACAAATGGTATGCCGCACTGGCCTACGTTCGGGCCAACAAGCTCAATTTCAACGTGATCGCCGGGCCGAACGACCGCTTCGGCATCATTGCCAGCGGCAAGGCTTTCAACGACACCCGCCAGGCCCTTAGCGATCTGGGGCTCGACGAAGCCACCTGCCACCAGTTGGGCATCCGGCTGCACAAGGTCAATGTGGTGTGGCCGCTCGAAGCCAGCATCACGCGCGATTTTGCCCAGGGACTGCAGGAAATCCTGGTGGTCGAGGAAAAACGCCAGATCATTGAATACCAGCTCAAGGAAGAACTCTACAACTGGCGCGACGACGTGCGGCCCACTGTGCTGGGCAAATTTGACGAGCCCGAGGGCGACGCATCGGGCGGTGAATGGGGCCGCTCCAACCCGAGCGACCACTGGCTGCTGCGCGCCAAGGCCGACCTGTCGCCCGCCATCATCGCCAAGGCCGTCGCCAAGCGCCTGAAAAAGCTCGGCGTGCCGGGCGACATCGTCTCGCGCATGGATGCGCGTCTGGCGGTGATCGAGGCGCGCGAACGCGCCATGGCAGAGCTCAGGGTAGATACCGGCGAGCGCGCCCCCTGGTTTTGCAGCGGCTGCCCGCACAACACCAGCACGCGCGTGCCCGAGGGCTCGCGCGCGGTGGCCGGCATTGGTTGCCATTTCATGGCGGTGTGGATGGACCGCAGCACCTCCACCTTCACCCAGATGGGTGGCGAGGGCGTGACCTGGGTCGGCCAGCAGCCCTTTACCACCGACCCGCACATCTTTGCCAATCTGGGCGACGGCACCTACTTTCATAGCGGCCTGCTGGCGATTCGCCAGAGCATTGCCGCGGGTGTCAACATCACCTACAAAATTCTCTACAACGACGCGGTGGCCATGACCGGTGGCCAGCCGGTCGGTGAGCGGCCCGAGGGCCACTCGGTGCTGCAGATCATGCAGAGCCTGATTGCCGAAGGCGTGGCCAAACTGGTGATCGTGACTGACGAGCCGCAGAAATACGCGGGTGCCAGATTGGCAGGCGGCGTCACCGTGCATCACCGCGACGAACTCGACCGCATCCAGCGCGAGTTCCGCGAACTCAAGGGCACGACCGCCATCATTTACGACCAGACCTGCGCTACTGAAAAGCGCCGCCGCCGCAAGCGTGGCACGCTGGTGGACCCGGCCAAACGCGTGGTCATTAACGAGTTGGTATGTGAAGGTTGTGGTGACTGTTCGGTGCAGTCCAACTGCCTGTCGGTGGAGCCGCTGGAGACCGAATTTGGCCGCAAACGCCGCATTAACCAGAACACCTGCAACAAGGACTACTCCTGCGTCAAGGGCTTTTGTCCGAGCTTTGTGACGGTTGAAGGCGGCCAGCTCAAAAAGCCAAAGAAGGAAAAAAGGGGTGCCCCCGGCGGATTGCCCGAGATTCCAGAACCCGTGCTGCCGCTGGCGGAAAACGCCTGGGGCATCGTGGTCGGCGGCGTCGGCGGCACCGGGGTCATCACCATCGGCCAGTTGCTGGGCATGGCCGCGCACCTGGAAGGCAAGGGCGTGGTCACGCAGGATGCTGGCGGGCTCGCGCAAAAAGGCGGGGCCACCTGGAGCCATATCCAGATTGCCAACCGGCCCGAAGCCATTTACACGACCAAGGTTGATACCGCCAAGGCCGACCTGGTGATTGGCTGCGACCCGATTGTGGCTGCCAGCAAATACACGCTCGCGGTGATGCAGCCCGGCCGAACCTACGTGGCGATGAATACGCACGGCACGCCGACGGCCGCGTTTGTGAGCCACCCGAATTGGCAATTCCCCGGCGGCAATTGCGAGAGCGCGGTTCGTAGCGCGGTCGGCGCGGAACTGATGGGCACGTTTGATGCCGAGCAGGTGGCGGTGCAGATGATTGGCGACTCGATCTACACCAATCCGCTGATGCTGGGCTTTGCCTGGCAAAAGGGCCGGGTGCCGCTGTCTCATGCCGCATTGATGCGCGCGATTGAGCTCAACGGCGTGCAGGTTGACAACAACCAGGCAGCCTTTGAGTGGGGACGACGCTGCGCGCACGATCTGGCCGCGGTGCAGGCGCTCTTCAAGGCCGCGCAAATTATTGAGTTCGTAAAAAAGCCCTCGCTTCCCGAGATGCTCGCCACGCGAATTGATTTTCTGACGGCCTACCAGAACGCGGCATACGCGCGGACTTACCAGGCCTTTGTGGAGAAGGTGCGCGCCGTCGAGGCGCCGCTGGGCAAGACCACGCTGACCGAGGCGGTGGCGCGTTACCTCTTCAAACTCATGGCCTACAAGGACGAGTACGAGGTGGCGCGGCTGCATTGCGACACCGGCTTCCTGAATAAAGTCAACGCCATGTTTGAAGGCGACTTCAAGCTCCACTACCATTTGGCGCCACCCCTGATCGCCTCCAGGAATGACAAGGGTGAGCTGCAAAAGCAGCCGTTCGGACCCTGGCTGCTGACCGGCTTCAAGCTGCTGGCCCGCCTTAGAGGGCTGCGCGGCACGGCGCTGGACCTGTTTGGGCGTTCCGAAGAGCGCAAGATGGAGCGAGGGCTGATTGATGAATACCGGGCCAGCCTGGAGGAGGTGCTCTCAAGCCTGAGCGCTGACAACCACGCCACCGCACTGGAAATTGCCCGGGTTCCCGAACTGATCAAGGGCTACGGCCATGTCAAGGCGCGTCATCTGGCAGCGGCGCGGCCCCAGTGGGCGGCGTTGATGCATTCTTTGCGTCACCCTGCGCCCGCTGCGACGCAGCAAGCTGCGTAAGCTCCTGGCGCCAGGCCAGGAAGCAAACCGGGTGAATTTTTCACCGTTGCAAGCAATGGCAACGTTGGAAAGTGGTTGTCAACAGCCAGGAAGCATGCTTGAATCGGAGCCGGGCCTAACGCCTGTGAGCTGGCCTCGCAGGCTGACACTGATTTTCGTTACCTTCCTCCACGACGATACTCAAAGGATAAACAATGCTCGGCATGCCCCAGGCACCTGTTCGCACCCAGCAGCAATCCGCTGCCACCGGGATTGCGCCCGCCCCCATGTCCGCCCCGGCGGCCGTAGGAGCCACCGGCTACGCCCTGGTCAGCCAGATCGGAGTCGAGTTGTCCTGGCACGTCAATACAATTCGGCAGATTGCGCAGGACTTCACGCAAAATCAACACATTTCAAATGAGCGTTGGCAGGCGCTAATGGCCGCAGTGGAATCGGCCAACAATATTGCGCGTCAGAGCCAGCAGATCGCCCGCCTGGCTGAGGGTCGTCTGCGTCAGTCTCACGAACGCATCCGCCTCGATGAACTGGTGCATCAGACCGCGCAGGAACGCATGGCTGCGCTTGGGGCCCGGGGCGGTGAACTGCGCTGCAACCTGAAGGCATTGGAAATCATTGTCGATCCGGGCCTGCTCTCGAGCCTGATCGATGCCGCGCTGGACTGGGCCAGTGCACAGGGGCCGCGCCTGGTGATCTTGCTGGACATCAAGAACTGGCCGGAGCATGGCCTGCTCGTCATCAAGGCCGCGCCCGTTGTCGGCCTCACCGGGCAAGGCGCGCAGCCAGACTCGCTGACGTGGCACCTGCTCACACACATTGCGCAAGCCATGGAGGTGAAGCTGGAACGCAAAATCAAGGAAAACGGCGAGGCCACGCTGCTGCTGGAATTCGCGCGCACCGTGCGCAAGCTCGAGGGCCTGACCGCCATGGAGCCTGACGACGCCACGGGTGACTCATCGTTCCACACCGGCACAAGGCCAGTCGCCGGATTGCGCGTCCTGCTCGTCAGCAATGACCCGCTGGTGCGCGCCGAAGTTGATGAAGCGGGCCTCGCGCTCGGCCTGCGGATAGACACGGCACCGTCAGTGCCCCAGGCACTGCAATATGTCCAGCTGGACCTGCCAAACCTGATCATCATCGACGAACAGCTGCGCGATGATGCGTTTGACCAGATGCTGAACGACGTCAGGAGCACCAATCCGAACTTCGGTTTCCTGGAAATCACGAATGATGCCGACACCTTCGAGATTTCCAGCTGGATGACCGACAGCATGACGCGCGTCAGCCGCGACGTGCTGCGCGCGCAGCTTCCCTCGGTTCTGTCAATGGAACTGGCGCGCGCGCTTTAGCGCAGGCTGTGCAGGGGGTTCTTCCCGAACCCGCCACACCGCCGCAAAGATTGGCGCAGGAAACCATTCTGTCACTCGCCTCGGTGATGGTTTGAATGGCAGAACTGATGGCCGACATGCCTGAGGCGACAGCCAGCGCGCGTGCGCCGAGCTGCTTGAACTCTCCGATCAACAGGAGGAAGTCGCTTCCGATAAGTCGAATTCTCAGCTTGGCAAGCTGGCACATGGCGTTGGCAGGTCTCGCGAGCCAGACTGGCCCGCCCTGCACCCGTTGATTGGGAAGCGGCTTACCGGAAGCTGAACATGTCCTTTTCAACGCCTCCTCAAGACAAAACTCAATTTCTCATCAAATTGGCCGTCAGCCCTTATAGCGAGGTCGCAATCAGCTATCTATTCAATAGCATGAATAAACTTCTACCGCAAAAATCACTTGCTGCGGAAATCGTCGTGACAAGCCTTGCAGCTGTCCGCAGTGGCGGCGAACGCGGTTTTCAGGGTATCGAGGTTGCCGGCCTTGGCGGCAATGGCCAGTTTGTCCGTGGCGGCCATCAACTTTTTGTTGTTTTCCGTGAATTTGGCCTGTTCGGTCCAGACCTCTGGCTTGGCCTTGGTGTTGCCACCCTTGTCGGTACCGGGCACGAATCCCGCCCAGGGGAGTTTGGACATGTCAGCGACGACCGCGGCGTTGCTCTCAGCCACCTTGGCGTCGAACGGCGCCTTGCCATTGGCCATGGCACCGACGCGGCCGAAGTGCTGGCCCATGACAAACATCGCGCTCTGACGGTATTTGATGGCGTCTTCCGGTTTGGCAAACTGCGCGGAGACCGGCGCGGTCAGCGTGACCAGGGTTGCGGCTACGGCGATACAGGCAAGAGTTTTCATGTTTTTCCTGAGAAAGAAGTGGTTGATGGTTGTATTGGACACGTTGCCGCACCCACGGTCTGTGACTTGAGTCACCCAGACACAGTTCCCGGTGCCAGGCTCAGGGGCCGGGTCGATCATAATGGCAGCCAGCGCTCTCTGACGATAGCCGATAAGCAACGCGTCGCCATGGCGCCCTTGGCGCTGACCAGGCGGCGACGGGTTGTGCAGAGGGTTCCTCAGTAGCCCCGTCTCTATAAAGGTCCAGCATGAATGAGGCGTCAGCATGTACAACAAGCCCAGCTTGACGAAGGTACGGGTCTGGGACTTGCCCACGCGACTTTTTCACTGGACCCTGGTGCCCTGCGTGATGGGCCAAGCCATCACCGGTATCCTGGGCGGCAATGCCATGGTCTGGCACTTCCGTTTTGGCTACTCGGTGCTGGCGCTGCTGCTGTTTCGCATCATCTGGGGGCTGGTGGGCGGGCGCTGGTCGCGCTTCGGGGCCTTTGTGTATGGGCCGCAAAGTGTGCTCAATTACCTGAGGGGCCAGGGCAAGCCCGAGCATGGCGTCGGCCACAGCCCGGTCGGCGCCGCGTCGGTGTTTGCCATGCTTGGTTTTTTGCTGGCCCAGGTAGGCAGCGGACTGTTCAGCGACGACGATATCTCCTCTTCGGGGCCACTGACGCGTTTTGTCTCCAGCGCCACTGTCAGCCTGGCCAGCCGCTATCACGCAAGCATCGGCAAATGGGTGCTGCTCGCGCTGGTGCTGCTGCACCTTGCGGCCATCATTATTGGACTGCGCCGCAAGCGCCATCTGGTGGGCGCCATGCTGCACGGAGACAAGGCGCTGGCCTTTGCCGCACCGCCATCGCGTGACGACAGGGTCTCGCGCACGGCGGCCCTGTTCATCCTGGCGGCTTGTGCCGCGTTGGCCTATTGGGTGTCAAGGCTGGATGCGCCGACTTTTTGAACCGCATCCGGACCGGCGCGACACGGCAAAAACCGCCCGTTAATGGCGTTAAACTGACTCACCTTTTTTTGCAGTTGACTTTGTGCCACGTCCCTCGATCGAGTTGATCCCGCCCACCACACCAGAGCAACTGGCCGCAACGCGCATGCTATTTGGCGAATACGCGGCGCAGTTGGGAATCGACTTGTGCTTTCAGAATTTCCAGGCCGAGCTGGCAGGATTGCCGGGCGAGTACGCCGCACCCAATGGCACGCTGCTGCTGGCCCTGGTGGACGGAGAAGTCGCTGGCTGCTGCGCGCTTCGTCCCCTCGACTCGGCGGACTATTCCAATGCGGGTGAAATGAAGCGACTGTTTGTGCGCAAGGCATTTCGTGGCTTTGGTTTGGGCCGACAGTTGGCTGAAGCGGTACTCGACGCCGCGCAATTGGCGGGTTACCACAGCGTGCTGCTGGACACCCTTGACGACATGGAATCAGCCCGCGCCCTGTATTCGGAGCTCGGCTTTTCGGAGATTCCGCCTTACTACCGCAACCCGATTGCCGGGGTTCACTATCTGAAGGTGGAACTTGCAGGGTGGCGGCGTCGCTGAGTTCGAGATGGTTTATTGACGGCATCGGGATCTTGCCCAATACGAACACGCGACCATCACAAATGAAAATGCATGGGCTTGGTCAGGCTGGCAGAGAGCCCGCAACGACACGCAGGCTGCGCCGGACTGGATCCACACTGCACCAGTTGATTGAAAAGCTGCTGGCCGAAGCCTGACCAGACGCCTCAGGAGCGATGACCCGGTGGTCCCGGGCCGTCGCTCCCGGGGGCCTTGCGGCTTACTCCGGATAGGCCTCGATGCCGATTGCCAGCTTGACTTCGTCCGAAATCGCCGGCACGCCGAACTTGATGCCGAAGT
>CAYJMW010000039.1:0-32635 GCA_964371235.1 uncultured Polaromonas sp. | reverse complement strand
TTGTCATCATGGTCATTGTGCTGATGATTCGCCCGGCCGGCCTGTTTGGCAAAGAGGCCTGAATGAACAACTCAAAAAATCTGATTCGCGTCACCTACCTGGCATTGCTGGCACTGGCGCTGCTGGCACCGATGCTGGGCCTGTATCCGGTGTTTGTGATGAAGCTGCTGTGCTTTGCCATCTTTGCCTGCGCCTTCAATCTGCTGCTGGGATTTACCGGTCTCCTGTCTTTCGGCCATGCGGCTTTTTTTGGCTCGGCCGCGTATATCACCGGCTGGCTCATCAAGTCACAGAATTTCACACCCGAACTTGGCATTGTGGCTGGCATGCTGGGCTCCGGCCTGATCGGTTTGCTGGTGGGCCTGGTGGCGATCCGGCGCCAGGGCATTTATTTCGCCATGATCACGCTGGCGATTGCGCAGATGATCTATTTTGTTTGCCTGCAAGCGCCCTTTACCGGTGGTGAAGACGGCTTGCAGGGCGTGCCGCGCGGGGCACTGCTGGGCCTGTTTTCCCTCAAGTCCGACACCGCCATGTACTACCTGGTGGTGGCCGTGTTTGTTGCCACTTTTCTGGCCGTGGCACGCATCGTTACCTCGCCTTTCGGCCAGGTGCTGAAAATGATCCGGGAAAACGAGCCTCGTGCCATTTCGCTGGGCTACCAGGTCGATCGCTACAAGTTGCTGGCCTTTGTGCTGTCGGCCGCCCTGGCCGGACTGGCGGGCTCGCTGAAAACCCTGATCATGGGTTTTGCCACCCTCTCCGACGTGCACTGGTCGATGTCGGGTGAGGTGATTTTGATGACGCTGCTGGGCGGCGTCGGCACTTTCTTTGGCCCGGTGATGGGCGCGGGCATCGTCATTTCGCTGCAGGACACGCTGGCCGACAAGGTCGGATCCTGGGTCACGGCGATCATCGGTGTAATTTTTGTGGTCTGCGTGATGGCTTTCCGCAAGGGCATTGTGGGCGAGCTGCAGGCCTTCCGGGAGCGTCGCCGTCAGGCTTCCCTGGCCAGGGCCGCGCCCACACAGCCCTGAGACGTGGGGCGACCGCCCGCAACAAGGCAAAACGATTGCTTTGTTTTTTATAGCACACAATGCCCTGTTTATATGGGCTAAACGCCGATTTTGTTATAAACAATAGTAAATCCGCGGCACTTCAAGACGCGTCGTCCAGCAGCCGCACCTTGACACTTTTGCCCTTGACTTTGCCCTCGGCCAGCCGGCGCAAGGCCTCTGCCGCAATCTTGCGGTCCACCGCCACGTAGGTTGAGAACTCGTTGACGTTGATCTTGCCGACCTGCTCGCGGGTAAAACCGGCCTCGCCAGTGAGCGCGCCCAGCACGTCGCCGGCGCGGATTTTTTCCTTGCGGCCGCCGACAATTTGCAGCGTGGCCATGGGCGGCAGCAGCGGCTCCTGGCTGGCGGGTGTCAGCTCCGACAGCTGGTGCCATTCGGACTCGGTTTTTTGCAACTGTTCGATTTTCCCGACCGATCCCATCTCGTCCATGCTGACCAGGCTGATGGCCCAGCCTTCCTCGTCAACACGGCCGGTGCGGCCAATGCGGTGAATGTGCACCTCGGGGTCAGGCGTCACATCGACATTGATGACCATCTCGAGTTGCGAAATATCGAGCCCGCGCGCGGCCACATCGGTGGCCACCAGCACCGAGCAACTGCGGTTGGAAAACTGCACCAGCACCTGGTCGCGCTCGCGCTGCTCGAGCTCGCCATACAGCGCCAGCGCGCTGAAACCCTGGTCTTGAAGCAGCCCCACCAGCGCGCGGCACTGCGACTTGGTATTGCAAAAAGCCAGCGTGCTGGCCGGGCGGTAAGCCTTGAGGACCTGCCCCACGGCGTTCAGGCGCGCTTCGTCATGGTCGCTCTCTGGGACCTCGTACCAGCGCTGGCGGATTTTGCTTTTTTCGTGTTGTGCCTGAACGCTGATGGTTTGCGGGCTCTTCATGAACTGCTGGCTGAGCCTGGCAATGCCTTCGGGGTAGGTCGCCGAGAACAACAGGGTTTGCCGCTCTTTCGGGCATTGCCTGGCCACCGTGGCAATGTCGTCAAAAAAGCCCATGTCGAGCATGCGGTCGGCCTCGTCGAGCACCAGCGTGTTCATGGCCTCCAGATTGAGGTTGCCACGCGCCAGGTGGTCCATGATGCGGCCCGGCGTTCCCACCACAATGTGCGCGCCGTGCTCCAGGCTGGCCGTCTGCCCGCGCAAGGCCACGCCGCCGCAGAGCGTGACAACCTTGATGTTTTCCTCGGCGCGCGCCAGGCGGCGGATTTCGGTGCTGACCTGGTCGGCCAGCTCACGCGTCGGGCACAGCACCATGGCCTGCACGGCGAAGCGTCGCGCATTCAAATTGGCCAGCAGCGCGATGCCAAAGGCGGCTGTTTTACCGCTGCCGGTCTTGGCCTGGGCAATCAGGTCTTTGCCGAGCAAGGCCACGGGCAGGCTGGCGGCCTGAATCGGGGTCATCTTGAGATAACCAAGTTGCTGCAGGTTGGCCAGCACATGGGCCGGCAAGGAGAGGGTGCTGAAATCGGGGGAGGAAGAGGTCATGCCCCATTATCGACGCCCGATTTGGGCAGTACTGGACCCCAGTGGCCAGTAGGTTCCAGCACGGGCGACAGCTCCGCCTGGCCCCAGCGCAAGGGCAATGACGCTTCAACCCGCTGCATGGACAGCACCTTGAAGCGCAGCAGGCGCTGGGCTCCTTTAAACGCCTCCAGTTCGGCGCCTTCCCAGACAATCCCGGCCGCCACGGCCAGATACAGCAGGTCGCCGCTGTCAAAGCCGATGAAAAGCAGTCCGGCACGCGGATTGACCGCAATATTGCCCAAGGTGTTGAAGAATAAGTTGCCCAGGAAATCGGGCATGGTGAGGGTGCCCTCGGCATCCACCCGGACAAAGCCGGGTTTGCCGCCACGGTGCGACACGTCCACACCACCGGCCCGGCCCGCTTCCAGGCGGTCTCCCGCATAGGCTGTGGCGACAAACAGCGTATCGGCCACTTCAATCATGCGGCGCGCCGCGCCATCGAGTTGTGCGGCCTGGTGCACGGCCGGTTTCATGAAAGAGCGATTGCTCACATACACCGGTTCACGGGCCTGGATGTATTTGGGGCAGTTGCCAAAGCTCTGGCTGACCTGCACGGAAAACCCTGAATCATTCAAACCCTGCACGATGCCGTTCACGCGGTTGCGCCGCCGCGTGTGCGGCTCTATGCCCAATAGGCCGATAGGAGCGCCATTGGCCAGGGTGTCCAGCAAGGGATCGGCCGGCAGGGGCCGCGCCTGCAGCACCAGCTGCTGCGGATCGGGGGAGCGAATAAACCCCGGGGGCGCTGACAGTACCGAAGCCCAAGGCTGGCCGGCAGCGTCCACCGTCCCGGCAATCACAAAAGGAAGCCGCCCGAAGAATTCGCGGTGCTGATTCGGCATCGCATCCCGGATGACGCGCGGGCCGAGCTGCTCCAGCCGCTCCCGCACGCCCACACGCTCCTGCACCGCCCGTTCGCCTTCGTGCCAGGTGGCGTCGTTCATGCAGCCAGTCCGATGGCTGTTTTAACCATGAGCACAAAACGCGGCAGGGCTTCGATGCGGGCCAGCCAGGCGCGCAGATGGGGGTAGGGTTCCAGCGAGACATTGCCCTCGGGCGCGCGGGCAATGTAGCTGTAGTTGGCAATGTCGGCCAGCGTGGGCGTGCTGCCCGTCAAAAAGGCCGACTGTTCCAGTTGCCGCTCCATCACCTTGAACAGGGCGTGGGCACGGTTGATGGCGTCGTCCGGACTGGCCGGACTCCTGAACAACTGGATGACACGCGCCGCAGCAGGCCCGAATGCCAGCTGGCCGGCAGCCACCGACAACCAACGCTGCACATTCGCGGAGGCCAGAGGCTCGCGGGGCAACCATTGGTCAGCATCCGGCGCATAGCGGTAGGCGAGGTACACCAAAATGGCGTTGGAGTCGGCCAGTGTGACGGCACCGTCCTGAATCACCGGCACCTGGCCAAAGGGGTTCATGGCCAAATAGGCGGGCTGTTTGTGCGCACCGGCTGCCAAGTCAACATCGACCAATTCAAATGGCAGGCCCAACAACGACAGGAACAGCTCCACCCGATGGGAATGGCCGGAAATGGCGGAACGGTAGAGCTTGATGGGTTGTGCGGGGAGCGTCTTAACGGGTGAGCCGAGGTTTGCGTTCATGCGAGTCTTTCAAAGAAGTTATCTGACAGGCTGAATTCTGTTTGATCCGTTTAAATGAATAAATGGCTTGAGCAGGATTTAACTCATCCGTTTAATGGATTAATCTATCTGACTCAATTACCATGGGAGCCATGGACAAACTACGGGCCATGCAGGCGTTCATTCACATTGCCGATGAGGGCAGCCTGACCGCGGCGGCACGTGTCATGGCGTCGTCGCTACCGGCCATGGTGCGCTCGCTGGCTGCGCTTGAAGCCCATTTGGGGGTGCGCCTTTTTAACCGCACTACCAGGCGTATTGCACTGACGGACGAGGGCCGCCGTTACCTGGAGCGCTGCCGCGAAGTGCTTGCCGCCATACAGGACGCCGAAGAATCATTAAGCGCACAGGCTGGCGAACCACGCGGCCAGTTGGTCATCACGGCACCCGTTCTATTCGGGCAAATGTATGTGGCACCGGCCGTCATACGTTTTGTGCAACGCTACCCGGAGGTGCGCTGCAGTGTCTTGTTGCACGACCGCGTCGTCAACCTGCTTGAAGAACGTATAGACGTTGGGGTCCGCATTGGTGCTCTGGAAGATTCATCACTTGTAGCCCAAACCGTCTTCAGCATTCGGCGAATCGTGGTGGCCAGTCCCGACTACCTGAGCCTGCACGGTGTGCCATCGCATCCGCGCGATCTGCAGGCGGCCAACTGCGTGCGCTTTACCGCACCCAGCGGTCCGTGGTGGACCTTTCACGACAAGGGGAAAACCTTCACCGTTCCCGTCACAGGCAACCTCGAATTCAACAATGCAGCGCCAGCCGTTGATGCCTGCGTTGCAGGTATGGGGTACGGCATGTTTATCTCTTATCAGGCCGCGCCCTTCGTGCAGCAAAAAAAACTGGTAGTGGTGCTTGAAAGCTTTGAGCCGCCCAAGCGGCCGGTGAGCGTGGTGTACCCGCATGCGCGGCTGTTGCCGGCACGGACAAAGGTTTTTATTGAATGGATGAAAGAAGAGCTCCTGAAGCTGAACCACGCAGCGCCTGCGGCACGTCGCGCGCCATAACCCCATCAGGAAAAAGTTGTAGGCCGATGGTAAGGTCAACACTACATTTTGCGCAGAAAGATAGAACCCATGCAGACTTTTGACCATGACCTTTTCGTGATTGGCGGCGGTAGCGGCGGCGTGCGCGCCGCGCGCATGGCCGCGCAGCGCGGCGCCCGCGTGGCGCTGGCCGAGGTGGCCCAAATGGGCGGCACTTGCGTGAACGTCGGCTGCATCCCGAAAAAACTTTACAGCTACGCCGCGCATTACGCTGAAGCGTTTGAAGAATCGCACGGGTTTGGCTGGGTCGGCGCGGCGCCAGCTTTTGACTGGAACATCCTCAAAACCAATCGCGCCCGCGAAATTTCCCGCCTTAATGGCGTCTATATCGAGCTACTCAAGAGCGCGAGGGTCAGGATCATCGAAGGCTGGGCCACGCTGGTGGATGGACACACGGTCGATGTCGGTGGCCAGCGCCACAGCGCCAAGAGCATCCTGATCGCCACCGGCGGCAAGCCCAGCGTACCCGACGTGGCGGGACGGGAGCATGCCATCACCTCCAACGAAATCTTTGACCTGACGCCTTTCCCCCAGCGCCTGCTGGTGGTGGGCGGCGGCTATATCGCCTGCGAGTTCGCCTCGATCTTCAACGGGCTGGGCGCAAGGGTCACGCAACTCTACCGGGGGCCGCAGGTGCTGCGCGGTTTTGACGAAGACGTGCGTGCCTTCATTGCCAGTGAAATGACCAAGACCGGCGTGGACCTGCGGCTCAATGCTGATGTGGCCGCAATCGAGCGCAGGGCGGACGGGCTGCAGGTGGAACTGGCCGGCGGCGGCAGCGTCAGCGTTGATACCGTGCTGTATGCGACCGGCCGGGTGCCCAAGGTCAAGGGCCTGGGCCTGGAGGCCGCCGGAGTCCGGCAAAACGCTGCCGGGGCGATTCAGGTCAACGAACAGTATCAAAGCTCGGTGCCGTCCATCTACGCGATTGGCGACGTGACCGCGCGCTTGCAACTCACCCCGGTGGCGCTGGGCGAGGCCATGGCGCTGGTGGACCACCTGTTTGCCCCTGCCGCCGGAAAAATGCCGCGCAACATGAGCTACGAGTTCATTCCCACGGCGGTGTTCACTCACCCCAGCATCGGCACCGTGGGCTACCCGGAAGCCGATGCGCGCAAAAAATTCGGCAAGGTCACTGTGTACCGCAGCGAGTTCAAGGCGCTCAAGCACACACTGAGCGGCAGCAGCGAGCGCACGCTCATGAAACTGGTGGTTGAAGACGCCACCGACCGCGTGGTCGGCCTGCACATGGTCGGGCCGGACGCCGGTGAAATCGTGCAGGGTTTTGCCGTGGCGATGAAGGCCGGCGCCACCAAGGCCGTGTTCGACAGCACGATTGGCATTCACCCCACGGCCGCCGAGGAATTTGTGACGATGCGCGAGCCGGTGCGGGACGGGGCGCCGAGCGCCTGAACGGACGCGCTGCGGCTGGCGCCTCCTCAAAACGCCCGTTCACCCTGGCGCCAGGCCCCCCGCACAATGGGCATGTCGCCACTCATCCTGACCCGAATCAGGTCTGCCCGCAGGCCAGGCGCAATCTCACCCCGGTCGTTCAGGCCGATGGCGCGCGCCGGGTTGCGGGTGACGGTGTTGACCGCTTTGGGCAGGCCCCAGCCCACCGTATCGCGCAGCAAAAAGGCCGACTGAAGCAGGCTGGCGGGCACGTAGTCTGACGAAAAAATATCGAGCAAGTCAAGCCGCGCCAGCTCTGCTGCTGAAACATTGCCGGAATGTGAACCGCCTTTGACCAGATTGGGGCCGCCCATGACGATGCCCATTCCCGCCGCCCGTGCCGCTTGGGCAGCCGCCGCGGTGGTGGGGAATTCCGAGATGGCAATGCCTTCCTGGCTGGCCTGCTCGACATGTTCGACTTCGGTGTCGTCATGGCTGGCGACCGGCAACCCCCTGGCATGGCTGCCGGCAATCACGGCCGCCCGGTTAAGCATGGCGTAGCGTTCCTGGTGACCCCTGCGCTCCAGCACCAGCGCGTCATATTCCGAGTCGCTGAAACTGCCATAGCGTTCGGCATAGCGCCGGTATTTGCCCAGATCGCGCCACTGACGCTGGCCTGGCGTGTGATCCATCACACTGACCAGCTCAACCAATGCGTCGTCGGCGTACTGCTCAAACACGTCCACAATGTCGGGCGCTGAAATCTCGCAACGCAGGTGCAGCAGGTGCTCGACCCGCAGCAGGCCTTCATCACGGCATTCGTGCAGGGCCTGGATCGACACATGCTGGGTCTGGCTGCGCGTTCCACCCTGGTCCATGTCCCCAATCACGATGGAATCGAGCACGGTGACAATGCCGGCGGCAGCGCACAGTGCGTCGTGCATCACCGTGGCGGAATGCGCATTCCACAGCACGCCGGGGCGCGGCACCAGATGTTTTTCAAGGTTGTCGGTGTGCAGTTCAACCAGACCGGGCAGCAGCCAGTCGCCAGCCCAGTCCTCGGCGCCGGAGACCGAGGTATCGCCCCGCTCAATGGAGCGGATGAGACCCGCTTCAATCACCATGCAGCCGGTGAACTCCTCGCTGGCCGTGACAATTCTTGCGTTCCTGATGATGCGTTGTTTCATAGACTGATTCCGGGTCAAAGTGGCTGGCGATACTGTTCAACGTCAAGGCAGCGGGTGGCGACCGCTTGACGCACTTCATCGTCATGGAAAATCCCAACCACGGCTGTGCCGCCTTGACGCGCCGCGCGAATCAGCGCCACCACAACACTGCGGTTGTCGGCATCGAGCGAGGCGGTCGGCTCATCGAGCAGCAGCACGGGCTGGTTGGCGATCAGGCCATGCGCAATGTTCACGCGCTGCTGCTCGCCCCCGGAAAAGGTGGCAGGCGGCAAATGCCACAAGCGTTCGTGCAAATTGAGGCGTTGCAGCCACTGCGCCGCCTGACTGCGCGCATCGTCCGCCGCCACGCCCAGGCGGCGCAGCGGCTCGGCCACGATGTCCAGCGTTGACACGCGCGGAATCACACGCAAGAACTGCGACACATAGCCCAGGGTGCAGCGTCGCACGTCAAGCACTTCACGCGGCGCTGCAGCCGACAGGCTGACCCATTGGTGCTGATGGCGAATGCGTACGTCCCCGCTGCTGGCGCTGTAGTTGCCGTACAGGCAGCGCAGCAGGGAGCTCTTGCCACTGCCGGAGTGGCCGGTCAGCGCCAGGCACTCGCCGGGATGCACGCTCAGGTTGATGCCGGCAAACACGGGCAGCGCCACGCCGCCGCGCGCGTGCAGCGTAAAGCTCTTGGAAAGTTCGGTGGTTTCAAGGACAGCGGTCATGGTGGCGTTCAGGGTGTAAGAACAGAAGAAACCAGCAGTTGGGTATAGGGATGCTGCGGGTCATCGAGCACGCGGTCCGTCAGGCCCTGCTCCACCACGCAGCCGTCTTTCATCACCAGCATGCGGTGCGCCAGCAGGCGCGCCACCGCGAGGTCATGCGTGACAATCACCGCCGCCAGATGGAGCTGGCCCACCAGCTCGCGCAACAGATCAAGCAGCCGCGCCTGGACCGAGACATCGAGCCCGGTGGTCGGTTCGTCCATGAACACCAGCCGCGGATGGGTCACCAGATTGCGGGCGATCTGCAGGCGCTGCTGCATGCCGCCAGAATAGGTTCCCGGCAGGTCGTCAATCCGGTCCAGGTCCAGCTCGACGCGCTCCATCCAGCTCAAGGCCTGGCCGCGCAACCTGCCGTAGTGACGGCTACCCAGCGCCATCATGCGCTCGCCGATATTGGCGCCCCCCGACACGTTCATGCGCAAGCCGTCGCGTGCATGTTGCTCGACAAAGCCCCAGTCGGTGCGGGCCAGCCAGCGCAGTCGCGCTTCGGACAGATCAGCCAGATCCACCAGGCCGGACGCGCTGCGCGCTGAGGCAGCTTCAGTGTCGGCCTCGTCCCGCAGGTTGTAATGAACCGAGCCTTCGTCGCAGGCCAGGCGGCAAGCCAGCAAACGCAGCAGCGTCGATTTGCCGGAGCCGGACTCCCCCACCACCGCCAGCACCTCGCCGGAATAAAGCTCAAAGCTCACATCGCGACAGGCCCAGCGCAGGCGATTGCCCTGCATGAACTGCTTGCCGGCGCCGCGGGCGGATAAAAGACGCTCGCCGCTCATCATGCACCCTCCCTGGCTGCGCGCGCCAGCGCGTCCGGCATGGGTACTGCCTGCTGCGTTCCGACATGCCCGGCGTCACGGCGTTCCCCGCAGAAATCACTGTCCGAGCAGACAAACAGGCGACTGCCTTCGTCATCCACAATCATTTCGTCCAGAAAACTGTCCGCGGCACCGCACAAGGCACAGGCCTGGCTCCAGCGCTGCACCTCAAACGGGTGGTCTTCAAAATCCAGGCTGCGCACGGCGGTGTAGGGCGGAATCGCGTAAATGCGCTTTTCCCTGCCTGCTCCAAACAGCTGCAGAGCCGGGCTCATGTGCATCTTGGGGTTGTCAAACTTCGGTATCGGCGAAGGCGAAGCGAGATAACGCTCATTGACCAGCACCGGATAGTCATAGGTTTTTGAAATGGCGCCGAGTTGAGCGATGTCTTCGTAGAGCTTGACATTCATCAGGCCATATTCGGCCAGCGCATGCAGCGTGATGGTTTCCCGGCGGCGCGGCTCCAGCCTGAACAGCGGCTCCGGCATCGGCACCTGGAAGACAATGGTTTGCGCTTCGGTGAGTGCTTTTTCCGGGATGCGGTGGCGGGTTTGAATAATGCTTGCTTCAGCCGTTTTCCCGGTGGTGGCAACACCGGTGGTGCGGGCAAAAAAGCGGCGAATGTTAACAGCGTTGGTGGTGTCATCAGCGCCCTGATCAATCACCTTGAGTACGTCATCCCGGCCGATGATGCTGGCCGTGACCTGAACGCCACCGGTGCCCCAGCCATGGGCGAATGGCATTTCACGTGAACCAAAAGGCACCTGGTAGCCCGGTATGGCCACGGCCTTGAGCATGGCGCGGCGAATCATTTTTTTCGTGCGCTCGTCGAGAAACCCGAAGTTGTAGTGCTCATCCATCATGCTGCTTTCTGTATCGCGGGGGCAGGGCGGTGATTTGCTGCTTCGCGTTCTCTTTCTATTTGTCTTTCCTGCGCGTGGCCCGCACGCAGCTTGCGCACCAGCTCCAGTTCGGATTGAAAGTCCACGTAGTGCGGCAGCTTCAGGTGCTGCACAAAACCCGAGGACTCCAGGCTGTCGGCGTGCGACAACACAAACTCCTCGTCCTGTGCGGGCGCCGTGACCAGCTCGCCAAGCTCGCGCGAGCGCAAGGCGCGATCAACCAGCGCCATCGCCATGCTCTTGCGCTCGGCCCCGCCAAAGGCCAGGCCGTAGCCTTGCGTGAACTGGGGCGGCAGCTCGCGGTTGCCGGCAAACTGGTTGATCATCTGGCACTCGGTCACCTCGACGTCGCCGATGTCAATCGAAAACCCGAGTTCGTCGGGAAGTATTTCGACCGATACCTTGCCGCGCCGGATTTCGCCGGCAAACGGATGGGCGTTGGCATAACCGCGCTGGGTGGAATAGCCCAGCGCCAGCAGCCAGCCTTCGTCGCCGCGCGCCAAGGCTTGCAGGCGCAGCGGACGCTCCGCCGGGAACATCAACGGCTCGCGCGTCAGGTCGCCGGGCTCGGCTTGCGCCATGGGGCACGGTGTTTCCATCAGGCCCTCGCGCGCCATCAGCTCATTGACGCGTGGCATGTGGGTCGGCAAGTCCCGCGCCGCAGCTGGCGCTGCCCCATGATCCGCGTCGGGGCTTCCTTCGGCCAGCAGGGCAAAGTCGAGCAGGCGCTGGGTGTAGTCATAAGTGGCGCCGAGCACCTGGCCACCGGGCACATCCTTGAAGGTGGCCGACACGCGGCGCGTCAGTTGCATTTTCGCGGTGTCCACGGGAAGGCTGTAGCCAAAACGCGGCAGCGTGGTCCGGTAGGCACGCAGCAGGAAAATCGCTTCGATCAGGTCACCGCTGGCCTGTTTGATCGCCAGCGCGGCCAGTTCAGGGTCGTAGAGCGAACCCTCTGACATGACCCGATCCACCGCCAGCGACAACTGCTCACGGATCTGCGCTACCGACAATTCCGGCAAGGCGACATCACCGCGGCGCTGCGCGGCGAGCAGCCGCCACGAGCTTTCGATGGCGGCGGCGCCGCCCTTGACTGCAACATACATCCTAGACTCCTTCCAGACGCCGCACACGGGTGGTGCGCGGCAAACCCATCGCGGCCTCCGCGCAGGTAAAAATGATGTCCACGCCCTGCGGAAACGCAGCATGGTTGGCTTGCCACTGGGTCCAGAACTTGTCCGGCAAACCGGCAATCCGGACTGTGCGCATGTCACGGATGCCGGGGCCGCGCCATTCGACGGCAGGCCCGGCATCCAGCGAAGTCACCTCCAGCAGCAAGGTTGCCGAACGTTCGGGAAAGTCCACCGAGCCTGCCGCAAAGGTGTCGAGCGGTGGCATGAGCGCCGCGTTGTCGAGCACCGCGAACGCAGCCTCCGCCGACGAGGCAGCCAGGACTGCACCGGTATGAAAACGCAGCCAGCCTGCGGCGGCACGATCGCTTTGCTGCCACCACACGGCGGTGTCGTCGTCGGTCAGCGCCAATAGCAGGTGCGCCATTGCGGGGCCCAGGGCCAGCCCGCGGATGGGCCGGCCCAGGGCAAAGCGCTGGCCGGGGCGCGCAAGCGCGTCAAGCACACAACGAAAGGCGGCTTGCGCATCGTGCACCGGGTCAGTGAAACCGGCACTGAGCGGGCTCTGCTGATTCATGCCTGGCCCCGGACAAAAGTGAAAAACTCGACTTTCGACGCAGCCGCCGCGCGGCCGACCGCGTCGCGCTGCCCGGTTTGTTGTCTGGCCAGCGGCTCGATCACCTGGCACTCAATGTCCGCGTGGAGTGCATCGTCCTGCAGCAGCGCATCAAACAGCGCCATCAGCTCGGCCTTGCGGCGGTCGCGTCCGAGGGCATAACCCACGCCCAGCGCGCCAGAACCAACGCGCACTGCGCACCGCGTCACACTGGCCTCGCCGAGATTGAAGGCATCCCCGGTCCCGCCGACACGGCCGCGCAGCATGACCATGCCAGACTCGGGCGGCCTTACCGGCTCCAGCGGCGGCACGTCCTCCAGAAGAACCCATGCCTTTTCGAGTTCCGACCGGGTCGCACGCGCCAGCACGGCCAGCCAGCGCCTGCGTGGCTCGTTGTTTGTGGTCACTGCGTCGTTTGTCATACAGATGTCTAAATCAGTCACTAAAGTTGAGTTGGTCGCTGCAAACAACCACAAGGGCTGCAAGAAAGCCCTAGTTCAACCGGACAACATGACCAAATGATGACAAGCGAACGCTCTCTTTCCAGCGCGCCCGGCAGGCGCAGCGGTGTCGCGGTGTGGAAACAGATTGCCGATACGCTGAGCACCGAAATCCGCAATCGCGCCTTCACCGCGAGCGGGCGCCTGCCCAGTGAAGCGGAACTCGCCACGCGTTTTGGCGTGAACCGTCACACGTTGCGTCAGGCGGTCGCTGCCTTGCAGGTCGAGGGCCTGGTACGGATAGAACCGGGGCGTGGCACCTTTGTCCGGCACGAGTTGCTCGACTACGTGCTGTCACGCCGAACGCGCTTCAGCGAAAACCTGCAACGCCAGGGCCTGTTGCCAAGCAAACAACTGCTCACGGCCCGGGAGATGCCGGTACCCGAGCGTGCGGCTCGTGAACTCAGGCTGGACAAAGGCGCCAGGGTGCTGATGGTGGAAATGCTTGATGAGGTCAACGACCATCCGGTCGCCCTGGCCACGGCCTACTACCCGGCAGGTCGATTTGCGGGCCTGCTCGACATGCTCAATGGCGGCACCTGCACCACGGACATCCTGCGGCATTTTGGCGTTGAGGACTACCTGCGCGCCGAAAGCCGCATCACGACCCAGATGCCTTCAGAGGAAACCGCTCGCCTCCTGAAGCAGCCGGCCACGCGACCCGTGCTGTGTGTTGAATGCCTGGACGTGGACATGGAGGGCCGGCCCATCAAGTACGGTGAAACCGTGTTCTGCGGCGATCGGGTTCAACTGGTGGTCACCGCGGGGGCGCAAGCATGAGCGCGCGTTATGCGATTTATTTTGCACCTGACAAGCAGTCCCCGTGGTGGGAGTTCGGAGCGCATTGGCTGGGACGCAACGAACACGACGACGTCATGCTGGCCCAGCCGCTGCTTGAGGAAATTTCCCCGGCAGCACTCGCAGGCATCACTGCGGAGCCCCGCCGCTACGGATTTCATGCCACCCTGAAAGCACCTTTCCGGCTGGCGCCAGCACACGACGAAACCGACCTTGTCACCCGTCTGGGCAGGCTGGCTCAGACACTGGCACCGGTGGCGCTAGGCCCGCTGCGGGTGGCCACCCTGGGAAACTTCGTGGCCCTGGTGCCCGACAGCGCTCCCGCCGGTCTGCAGGCGCTGGCGGCCGCCTGCGTGAGCGGGCTCGACGACTTGCGTGCCCCGCTGCTGGAGGCAGATCTTTTGTACCGTCGCATCGACCACCTGGACCAACGTGAAGCCGAACTGCTGGCCCTCTACGGCTACCCCTATGTCATGGAACGTTTTCGTCTGCACCTGACATTGGCGGGCCCGATTGAAACGTCTGTGGCCCAGCGCGTGATTGACACCCTGGCATCAACCGTTGCCCGGCTCAACCGACAGGCTCCCTTGTCGCTGGACCGGCTTTGCCTGTTTGTGGAGCGAACACCCGGTGCGCCGTTTCAGCGGATCATTGATGTCAGGCTCCGGGCGTGAGCGCGGGAGCGACATGACCGGCGCATGGGTGTTTGTCTGCGGCCCTTCAGGGTCAGGCAAGGACAGCGTCATCGCCTCAGCGCGGCAGGCCCTCACCTCGCGCCAGGACATTGTGTTTGCACGCCGCATGGTGACACGCGATGTGCAGGCAGGCTCCGAGCACGACCCGGTGACTGAATCGGCCTTCGGCGAATTGCTACAGTCTGGCGGCCTGTGCTGGCACTGGCAAGCCCACGGCTTTTGCTACGGCATTGCCCGACACTACGCCGCCCAGGTGCAGGCTGGGCGCCTGGTGGTGGTTAATGGTTCGCGCGCACACGTCAAAGTCTTGCCACCATCGCCCGAGCTACGGGTGGTCCGGATCACTGCCAACCCGGATCAGTTGGCCGCCCGTCTGGCGCAGCGTGGCCGCGACACCCCCGGCGCCGTCGCCGAAAGATTGGCGCGCAACAAGCATTTTTCAGGCATGCAGGCCGACTGCGTGATCGTCAACGATGCGGATCTGGCTGTCGCCGGCAGGCGCCTGGCCGACTACCTCAGGGCGTAGCCGGGGCGGGCAATGCGGAGATGCCCTAAATAAGCGCAGTACGAATGCGCGCCGAAATCAGGTCGATGACACTGACGGTGACGACGATGATGATCATCACGGCGCAGGTTTCCGCATACTGAAAGGCGCGAATGATTTCCCACAGTACAACACCAATGCCGCCGGCCCCCACCATACCCACCACCGTGGCCGAGCGCACGTTGGACTCAAAGCGGTACATCGTGTAGGAAATCCACAGCGGCAGCACCTGGGGAATCACGCCATAGAAGATTTCCTCCAGGGCATTGGTGCCGGTGGCCCGTATGCCCTCGACCGGCTGCGGGTCAATCGCTTCCACCGCTTCTGAAAACAGCTTCGCCAAAATACCAGTGGTGTGAACCCAGAGCGCCAGCACGCCGGCAAACGGGCCCAGCCCCACCGCGACGATAAACAGCATGGCAAATACCATCTCGTTGATGGCGCGCGCCGCGTCCATCAGCCGCCGCACCGGCTGCCTGACCCATAGCGGCGCAATATTGGCCGAGCTCAGCAGCGCCAGCGGCACGGCGCAGACCACTGCCAGCGCGGTGCCCCACAGCGCGATCTGCACAGTAACCACCATTTCCTCCAGGTAGTAACGCCACTGGTTGAAGTTGGGCGGGAAAAAACTGGATGCGTACTCGGCCATGTTGCCCGAGTCACGCAATAGATCCAGCGGGCGCATGTCCGCGCCAGTCCAGGACGACGCCAGCAGCGCGATCAGCACACCCCAGGCCATCAGGCCCAGCACATTGGCGCGCGGCACTTGCGGCAGCGCGGGCGGTGACTCCGCCGAAAGATGGGCAGGCGCACTCACAGTCAGGCTCAGTTCTTGGCCAGTTCGGCGAGCTTGCGGTCGATCTCGGCGACCTTGGCCTGCTTTTCGACAACGGGCAGGGCGGCATCTGCCTCGAACTTGCTGCGCTGCTTGAACAGCTCAAGCTGGCGAATCGGGGTCAATTGCGCGTTGGTCGATGCCTTGAAAGCCGACAGCTTGGACAGCTTCATCAGATTGTCCTTTTCATGTTGTGAGTCCTTGCCATAGGCATAAAAGAAATCCTTCACTTTTTGTTTCGTGGCCTCGGGCAGGTCCTTGCGCATCACCAGCGGGTCCAGGGGAATGAGCGGGGAAGTCCATATGACGCGGATGGCCTTGAACTTCTCGGGCTGGTGTTCCCTGACCTTTTCCATTGTTTCGCTGTTGCACGTTGCAACATCAACCTGCTTGTTGGCAACGGCCAGGGCGTTGCTTTCGTGGTTGGCACTGCGTGACACCTTGAAAAACGTTTTTGGCTCAATCTTGTTTTTGGCGAAAACATAGTAGCCAGGCACCAGAAAGCCTGAAGTGGAATTGGGGTCACCGTTTCCGAAAGACAGGTTTTTCCCATTTTTGAGCACGTCTTCCAGCGACTGGATCGCGCTGTCCTTGTGCACAATCAGGTGCGAGTAATAGCCTTGCGTGCCGTCGGCGTTGACCATCTGCGCGAACACTTCACCGCCGGCGCGATCGACCGCTTCCATGGCGGATTTGTTGCCAAACCAGGCAGCATGGACCTTGTTGAAGCGCATGCCTTCAATAATTCCCGCGTAATCGGAGGCAAAGAAAGCATTGATTTTCATGCCCGTTTTCCTGGCCATGTCATCAAGAATGGGTTGCCAGTCCGACTTCAGGCTTTGGGACGACTCGGTCGAGATGATGCCGAAATTGAATTCCTTCGTTTCCTGGGCCTGCACAGGCGCCAGGGCGAGCAGCGCCGTGGCGGCCAGCCCGATCAATAGCTTTTTAATCATGACAATTTCCTTGGTAAGTTGAACGAGGGGTGAGAACGAGAATCAGGCAGCCTGCGCCAGGGGCGTCGGCCATGCAAGATGGGGGACGGGTTTGACTTTGTCTTCAAGGCTGGAAATATGATCACCAAGCGACAAGATGTCATCGGCTTCCGCGCCGTAGAGCTCGCGCAGCACAGCCGGTGTCAGTCCGACGGAGGCGCCGTCGTAAACAACCTTGCCCTGGTGCAGGGCGATGGTGCGGGCGCAGTACTTCATGGCTACATTGACCTGGTGCAGCGACACCACCACGGTGCATTGGTCTTCGCGGTTGACGCTGGCCAGAATATCCATCACCTTGCGTGAAGATTCGGGGTCGAGCGAGGCAATCGGCTCATCGGCCAGCACCACCTTGGCTCCCTGCACCATGGCCCGCGCAATGGCCGCGCGCTGCTGCTGGCCGCCAGACAAGGTGGAAGCGCGCTGCGCACAACACTCGGCGATGCCCACCCGCCGCAGGGCTTCGATGCCTTTGGCCTTCTCCTCGGCTGTGAACCAGCGCAACAGGCTGCGCCACATCGGCACGCGGTGCAAGGTGCCGGCCAGCACATTGATGATTACCGGCAGGCGGCCTACCAGGTTGAACTGCTGGAAAATAAAGCCGATGCCGGAGCGCACCGAGCGGATGTCGGACGCAATTTTCCCGTTGCGTTGCACGGTCCTGCCGTGAATGATGATCGAGCCTTGGGCGCCTGCATCGCCCGCCATCAAGCCCGCCAAGTGCCGCAGCAAAGTGGATTTTCCGGAGCCTGAGGCGCCGATCAGCGCCACCATTTCGCCGGGCGCGATGGTCAGGTCAATCTGCTGCAGGGCTTTGCGGCCATTGCCGAAGGTTTTGCTCAGCATGTTGATTTGAATGGCAGCGTCCATGGTCTTTCCCGGTGTTGAACCGTTTTGAATTTATGGCCGCAATGTGTCGTTTTGATGTCAGTTTCTGGTGTTTTCGTGCGCGCTCGGGGTCGCACATCCCGCGCCTGGACGTGCCGGTCAGGCTCGGGGCACAATAAGCACCATGCCCTACCAGCCCCCCTTCATTGCGCCGATGCGCTACCACGACCCGGCTGCCGCGCTGGCGCAGGTCCGCGCCATTTACGGGCAGCAGATTGCGCACCTGCGGGGCGCCATGCAGCGCTACGTGGCCGGTGAAACGCTGCCCGGCCATGTGCGGGCCTGCTACCCGTTTGTGCGTATCCATACCAAGACGGTGGCGCGGGCGATTCTCGAAACGCCGGATATTTTGCAGCTGAGCTACGGCTTTGTGGCCGGCCCGGGCCACTTTGAGACGACGCTGACGCGGCCCGACCTGTATGAGCACTATTACCTGGAGCAATTCCGGCTGCTGATGCAAAACCATGAGGTTGAGCTGGAGGTAGGCACCAGCACGCAGCCGATTCCGGTCCACTTTTCATTCGCCGAGAACGACTACATCGAGGGCACCATGAGCGCGGCGCGGCGGCTCCTGATGCGCGACGTGTTTGACCTGCCCGACCTGGGCGCCATGGACGACGGCATCGCCAACGGCACCTACGAGCCCAACCCCGGTGAGCCGCAACCCCTGGCGCTTTTTACCGCCGCGCGGGTCGATTATTCGCTGCAGCGTTTGCGCCACTACACCGGCACCTCGCCCGAATGGTTCCAGAACTTTGTGCTGTTCACCAACTACCAGTTTTATATTGACGAGTTCGTGCAGCTCGGCCATGAAACGATGGCGGACCCCCTGAGCGACTACGTTGCGTTTGTGGAACCCGGCAATGTGGTCACGCGCCGCACCGGACTGCAGCCCCTGGCCGGGGATGAACTGGGCGCGGCGCCCTCACGCCTGCCACAGATGCCAGGCTATCACCTGCTGCGCGCCGACCGCAGCGGCATCAGCATGGTCAACATCGGTGTCGGTCCGGCCAACGCCAAAAACATCACCGACCACATCGCCGTGCTGCGGCCTCATGCCTGGATCATGCTGGGCCACTGCGCGGGGCTGCGCAACAGCCAGCAGCTCGGCGACTATGTGCTGGCGCACGGCTATGTGCGCGAAGACCATGTGCTCGACGAGGAGCTGCCGCTGTGGGTGCCTATTCCCGCGCTGGCAGAAATCCAGAAGGCGCTGCAGCAGGCGGTGCAGGACATAACGCACGCCGAAGGGGCCGATCTCAAGCGCATCATGCGCACCGGCACGGTGGCCTCCACCGACAACCGCAACTGGGAGCTGCTGCCCGGCAACCAGGTGCAGCGCCGCTTCAGCCAGAGCCGGGCAATTGCGCTGGACATGGAAAGCGCCACCATTGCCGCCAACGGTTTCCGCTTTCGCGTTCCCTACGGCACGCTGCTGTGCGTGAGCGACAAGCCATTGCACGGCGACATCAAGCTGCCTGGCATGGCCAACCACTTTTATCGCGAGCGGGTGGACCAGCACCTGCGCATCGGCGTTCGCGCCATTGAAATGCTGCGCGCCGAAGGCATCAGCCAGTTGCACAGCCGCAAGCTGCGCAGCTTTTCGGAAGTGGCGTTCCAGTAATCATCGGAACGACCCAGCGCGGCGCCGGTGCGGCAGCTTTACAAGACTTAACGTACATCAACACCCGCGACAAGGGGCTGCATCACAATAAGCCTTGCGAGAGCATCCCATGATGTACGCTGATGACACCTCAAATTCCTGACTTTCCCTTGCTGCATACCCGCCCCAGGCGCCTGGTGCTGCTGCTTTGCGCGCTGGTGGCCGCGCTGCTCGGTTGCACCACGCTCTCGCCAGCCGGCCCGGTGTTGCCCGAAACGCCGCTACCGGCTGAATGGTCTGCGCTGGCGGCCCGACCCCATGATTCGTCCGGGGCAGCGGCAGCCGCTTCGCTGGCCCAATGGTGGCAACGCTTCAACGACCCCGCGCTCAGCACCCTGGTGGCCCAGGCCCTGCAGGCCAACACCAGCATCCGGTCCGCGCAGGCAGCGCTGCAGCAATCGCGCGCCTTGCGCGACGTTCAAAGCGCGGGCCTGTTGCCTGGCGTGTCGGCCTCCGGCTCGGCACAGCGCAGCAAGTCAGGCGGCTTTGAGGCCAGCAACAGTTTCAGGGTGGGTCTGGACGCCAGTTGGGAACCCGATATTTTTGGTGGCCAGCGCAGCGCCCTCAATGCCAGTGAAGCCGACGCACAAGCTGCCGAAACCACGCTGGCCGACGCACAAGTGTCCATCGCTGCCGAAGTGGCGCTGGCCTACATCCAACTGCGCGGCCAGCAGGCGCAGCTGATGATCGCGCGAAACAATCTCGCCAGCCAGCAAGAAACATTGCAACTCACTGACTGGCGCGCGCAAGCCGGGCTGATCACCTCGCTCGAAGTAGAGCAATCCCGCGCCGCCACCGAGCAAACCCGCGCCCAGATACCATTGCTTGAAGCCAATATCGCCAAGACCCGGCACAGTCTGGCGGTGCTGACGGGCCAGACGCCTGACAAATTGCAGGCGCTGACAGCAGAACCGAACGCGCTCCCCCAGGCGGCTGAAGGCCTGGCGCTGAGCATTCCGGCGCAAACCCTGCGCCAGCGCCCCGACGTGCGAACCGCGGAGCACCGCGTCAGCGCCGCACTGGCACGCGTTTCGGCGGCGCAAGCGGCGCGCTACCCCAGCTTTTCCATTGGCGGTTCGCTCGGGCTCAACGCCTTGACGCTGGCTGGGCTCGGCAACGGCGCGACGGTCGCCACCGCCTTGCTGGGCAGTATCTCGGTGCCGCTGTTTGATGGCGGCGCAGCGCGCTCCCGCGTGCTGGCGCAGGAGGCAGCGCTGGAGCAGGCCCGCGTCAACTACCAGTCCGTCGTTTTGACCGCCCTGAAAGATGTCGAGGACGCGCTGGTGGCTTTGCAAGGCGACCGCGCACGCCTGATCAATCTGCAAAGCGCCGCCACGGCGGCTGACAATGCGGCCCTGATGGCGCGGCAGCGCTACAGCAGTGGCCTGATTGACTTCCAGGTCGTGCTGCAAACCGAGCGCACATTGCTCAGTGCGCAAGACAGCGTGGCAAGCACCCAGGCCGACATCAGCGCCGACCATGTTCGCCTGTACAAGGCATTGGGCGGCGGCTGGTACTGAGCGTGGTTCAATCCAGCGTTCCGTTTGTCACTGGTCCAGTTTTTTGAATCATTCCTGAAATGCCAGACATCACCATGACCCCCCCAACCGCCCCCGGCCAACCCGTCGCCACCACCGACCTGCAAAAGCTGCTGAACGGGGCGCCGCAGCGCGCCTGGTGGCGCCGCACGACGCTCTGGATCATCGTTGCGCTGCTGCTGGTCTGTGGCTTGGGCTGGTATTTCTGGCAGGCCAACGCCGAGCGCAGCGCCGCCCCCGTGTATGTGACCGAGCCCGCCAGCAAAGGCAACCTCACGCTCACCGTGGCGGCCAACGGAACGATCCAGCCGACCCGCTCCGTGAGCATTGGCAGCGAGCTTTCCGGCACGGTGCTGCGCGTGCTGGTGGATGTGAACGACCGGATCAAAAAGGGCCAGGTCCTGGTCGAGCTCGACACCGCCAAGCTGAACGACCAGGTGGCACGCTCCCGTGCCGCCCTCGCCGCCGCCCACGCCCGCGTGGCGCAAGCCGTGGCCACGGTCAGGGAAGCCCAGGGCAACCTGGGGCGCCTGGAAGAAGTGGCGCGTTTGTCCGGCGGCAAGGTGCCGTCCAAAGCCGAACTCGACTCCGGCCGGGCCAGCCTGGAACGCGCCCAAGCCGACGAGCTCAGTGCCCGCGCCAACGTGACGGACGCAACTGCCGCGGCGGCCACGGATATCACCAACCTGTCCAAAGCTTCCATCCGCTCACCCACCGATGGCGTCGTGTTGACGCGCTCCGTTGATCCCGGCAATGCCGTGGCAGCGTCGCTGCAAGCCGTAACGCTGTTTACCGTGGCGGAAGACCTGAGCAAACTCAGGCTGCAGGTCAATGTCGATGAGGCGGATGTTGGCTCGGTCAAAGTCGGGCAGAAAGCGCGGTTTACCGTCAGCGCCTACCCGGCCCGCAAATACCCGGCCACCATCACCCGCGTGGCGTTTGGCTCCACCATCACCGAGAACGTGGTGACCTACGTCACCTACCTGGAGGTGGACAACAGCGATCTGAGCTTGCGCCCCGGCATGACAGCCTCCGCCACCATCACCTCGATTGAACGGCGTGACGTGCTGCTGGTGCCCAACACCGCGCTGCGCTTCTCGCCAGTCCAGGCGGGCGCCGCGGCGGCCAAAGCCAGTGGCAGCATCATGTCCAGCCTGCTGCCACGCATGCCGCGCACCGGCGCGCGCAAAACCGCGACCGGCGGTGTCGCGGCCAAACAGCTGTGGGTGTTGCGGGACGGCGCTGCCGTGGCAGTGAGCGTGACACCGGGCATCAGCGACGGCCGCATGACCGAAATCACCGGCGGCGATTTGCAGCCCGGCATGCTGGTCATCACCGACCAGCGCACGGGTGGAACGACGCCATGAGCGAGCTGCCCCTCATTCAACTCAAGGGGGTCACCAAAGTCTATGGCGCGGGCGCCACGGCCCTGCAAGCGCTCAAAGGCGTTGACCTCACGATTCAAGCCGGCGACTTTGTTGCCATCATGGGGCCCAGCGGCTCGGGCAAGTCCACCGCCATGAACACGCTGGGCTGTCTTGACACCCCCACCACCGGCGAATATTTGTTCAATGGCGTGCATGTCGAAACCCTCTCGCGCGACCAGCGCGCGCTGCTGAGGCGGCGTTTTCTGGGCTTTGTGTTTCAGGGCTTCAACCTGCTGGCACGCACCTCGGCGCAAGAAAACGTGGAACTGCCGCTGCTCTATCGGGGCGAATCAGCCAAGGCGCGCCACGCTGCCGCCGCCAAAGCGCTGGCCTCCGTGGGTCTGGCGGGCTGGGAACACCACACGCCGGCCGAGCTGTCAGGCGGGCAACAGCAACGCGTGGCGATCGCGCGCGCCATCGTCACTGAACCGGCGGTACTGCTGGCGGACGAACCTACCGGCAACCTCGACACCCAACGCAGCCGGGAAATCATGGACCTGCTCTGGGGCCTGAACGTTGACCACGGCATCACCGTGCTGATGGTCACGCACGAAGCCGAGATGGCCGCCTACGCCAAGCGCATCGTGCATTTTGTTGATGGCATGGTGGACAGCGACACACGCAACCCGCACCCGGCCGGACTGCATGCGCCCCAGAATGCAGAGGCGACCTGATGCTCCTCAACACCCTGCTGCTCGCCCTGCGCTCGATCCGGCGCAATCTGATGCGCTCGTTCCTGACGATTCTGGGCATTGTGATTGGCGTGAGCGCCGTCATCACCATGGTCACGCTGGGCAACGGCGCCACCCTCTCCGTGCAAAACCAGATTTCGGGCCTGGGCACCAATCTGCTCCAGGTCCGGCCTGGCCAACGCATGATGGGCGGCGGCGGTGGCGCGCCATCGTTCAAGGAAGTGGATGCCGATGCCATTGCCACCCAGATCGGCGGCATTGCAGCGGTGGCGCCCGAGGCGCGCAGCGGCGGAACACTGGTCGCCAATGGTCGCAACTGGACCAGCAGCATCATTGGAAGCACCAACAACTGGCTGATCACGGGCAACTGGAAGCTCGCTGACGGCCGCGAGTTTTCCAGCGACGAGATGGTCGCCGGAGCCGCCGTGTGCCTGATTGGCGAAACCGTGCGGCGTGAGCTCTATGGCAGCCGCCCGGCCATGGGCGAGCAATTGCGCGTCAAACAAATATCGTGCGAAATTGTTGGCGTGCTGGCCTCCAAGGGCCAGGGCGCCTTTGGCAACGACCAGGACGACCTGGTGCTGGTTCCGCTCAAGACGCTGCAGCGCCGCATCACCGGCAACACCCGCGTCAACACGCTGCTGGTGTCCATGATGGACGGCAGCGACGCCAACCGCGTCAAGGCCAGCATCACCCAATTGCTGCGCGAGCGCCGCAAGCTGGCCGACAGTGACGAAGACAACTTCAATGTGCTCGACACCAAGCAGCTCGCCGACACGCTGTCGGGCACCACCAAGGTCATGACCACGCTGCTGGGCGCGGTGGCCGCCGTGAGCCTGCTGGTGGGCGGCATCGGCATCATGAACATCATGCTGGTGAGCGTGACCGAGCGCACCCGCGAAATCGGCCTGCGCCTGGCCATTGGCGCCATGGAACACGAGGTGTTGCTGCAATTCCTGATTGAAGCGGTGGTGCTGGCCGCGCTCGGCGGGGTGGTTGGCATCGTACTGGCCACTGGTGCTTCGATGGTGCTGGCCGGTGTGATGGACGTGCCCTATGTGTTTAACCCGGCGGTCAACCTGCTGTCGTTCGTCTTTTCAGCCGGCATTGGCGTGCTGTTTGGCTATTTTCCGGCGCGTCGGGCGGCCCGGATGGACCCGATTGAAGCGCTGCGGCATGAGTAATTCGCTATTACATTTGTAGCTGCCCAGGACCGTTCTTGTTGGGCCATGTTCCTGTCTATTGGCCTCACGTCAGCCACTCACCACTCGACTCACCATCAACTGCCTGGCCACCCGCCGGGAGCGTTAACGACAGACGACCGCGGCACGCGCTGCCGCGCGGAGAGGAGGTCGTGTTTCACCGCGGTCGGCGCGCCTCGCTATGATGATCTGATGGCATCACAACGCCACGCCAATACTGCGTGCGAAGTCTGCGATAACTGACACGAACCCAAATGACTTTTCCTGCCATCTCTCCCCCAACCGATCCCTCCACCCTGGTGTCGTTCGACGGCATATCGGTCGAGACACTCAACAGCGACTGCTTCTGCATCAGCCTGGACACCGGCGCGCTGCGCGTGGCGCTGGAGTCCAGCATCGGTCAGCCGGGCCTGTTTGACCTGGTGCAGCAGCGCTGCCCCTACCTGTTCGCGGCGCGCCCGGTGTTTGTGTCGCAGGCCCACATGGCGCGCATGGCCAGGCTGATCGAGGCCATCGAGTCGGTGGTCGCGCTGCCAGCCTACCGCGAAGAAGTATTGGCCCGCTCTCCCGCCATCGCACGGCATGACCCGGGCGGCGCCAAGGGCGTTTTCTTCGGCTACGACTTTCATGTCACCGAGGGCGGCTTCGGGCTCATCGAGATCAACACCAATGCGGGCGGGGCCATGCTCAACGCGGTGCTGGCGCGGGCGCAGCGCGCCTGCTGCCCGGCCATGGAGTCCCTGGTGCCGCCGCAGGCCACGCCCGATGCGCTGGAAGAGCGCATGGTGGCCATGTTCCGGCATGAGTGGTCGCTGGCTGGCCATGCGCAGCCGCTGCAAAGCATCGCCATCGTCGATGAGTCGCCAGAGCAACAGTATTTGTACCCCGAGTTTGTGCTGTTCCAGCAATTGTTCCAGCGCCACGGGCTGCAGGCGGTAATCGCTGACCCTTCCGGGTTCAGCCTGCGCGACGGCGTGCTGCGGCATGGCGAGCTGGCCATCGACCTGGTCTATAACCGCCTGACGGATTTCTCGCTTGAGGCACCCGCCAGCGCCACGCTGCGCGAAGCCTGGCTGCAAAACGCCATGGTGCTCACGCCGCACCCACAAGCCCATGCCTTGTATGCCGACAAGCGCAACCTGGCCTTGCTCAGTGATGCCAGGCGGCTGCAGGCGCTGGGCGTGCCGCAGGCCACGCAGGACGTGTTGCTGGCGGGCATTCCACACACGGAAATCGTGGACCCGGCCCATGGCGAGCGGCTGTGGCGCGATCGGCGTCGCCTGTTCTTCAAGCTGTTTGCCGGTTTTGGCAGCCGCGCCGCCTACCGCGGCGACAAACTGACCCAACGCGTCTGGCAGGAAATCCTTGCCGGCGACTATGTGGCGCAGTCGCTGGTCACCCCCGGCGAGCGGGTCATTTCTGATGAACAACCGGCCCAGGTGCTGAAGTTCGACTTGCGCGACTATGTCTACGACGGCCAGGTGCAATGGGTGGCGGCACGCCTGTACCAGGGCCAGACCACCAACTTTCGCACGCCTGGCGGCGGCTTCGCGCCGGTGTACCAAAGCCCGGTCGCGCCGGAGCAGGCCGGCATCCATTGCCCGGCAGGGATGCCTGCATGAGCGATCCGCACGCCGCGCCGCCAGGAGTCCAAGCCATGAGCCAGGCCCACGATCACGCGCACAGCCACGCCCCCGCAACCTTCAACCGCGCCTTTGCCATTGGCATCGCGCTGAATATGGCCTTTGTCGCCATCGAGGCGTGGTACGGCTGGAAGGTCAATTCGCTGGCGCTGCTGGCCGATGCCGGCCACAACCTGAGCGACGTCGCCGGCCTGGTGCTGGCTTGGGGCGGCGCGCTGGCCGGCAAGCTCAGGCCCGATGCGCGTCACACCTATGGCTGGAAGCGGGCGTCCATCCTGGCCGCGTTCTTTAACGCCATGCTGCTGCTGGTGGCCATGGGCTCGCTGGCCTGGGAAGCGTTTGGCCGCCTGGGGTCGCCCGAAGCCACCGAAGGCTGGGCCATCATCGCCGTGGCCGCTGTCGGCATCGCCGTCAACACCGCCACCGCACTGCTGTTCATGCGCGGGCGCAACGATGACCTGAACATTCGCGGCGCCTTCCTGCATATGGCAGGTGACGCACTGGTGTCGCTGGGCGTGGTGATTGGCGGCGCGCTGTACCTGTGGCAGGGCTGGGCCTGGATTGACCCGGTGATGAGCCTGGCGATTGCGGTGGTGATTGTGCTGGGCACCTGGAACCTGTTCAAACAGTCGCTGCACCTGATGTTCGATGGCGTTCCCGAAGGTGTTGATCTGACTGCCGTGCGCACGCTATTGCTGAGCCTGCCGGGCGTCGGCGAGGTGCACGACCTGCACGTCTGGGCCATGGGCACCTCCGAGGTTGCACTGACGGCGCATGTGGTGCTGAACGATCAGGGTGCGGACTCCAATGCCGTATTGCACGAGGCCGAGCACGAATTGCACGAGCACTTTGAGATTCGTCACATCACGCTGCAACTGGAGTCGCCCGCCTATGCCGAGTTGTGCGGGCTGCGGGCGGGCAGCGGCTGCTGCTAACAACGCTCTCGTTTTGATAGCTGCTTGCGCAATGTATTCGTGGGCTGAAGCCACTTTTTATCAAACGAATCGGTCAAGCCGCAGGCCCTTTGCGTGGCAGACTCAGCACCACTTCCAGGCCACCCTCAGGCCGATTGCGCAGCGCGATATCGCCACCGTGGGTCTGGGCAATGTTGCGCGCAATCGTCAGCCCGAGGCCGGTGCCTCCGGTCTCGCGGCTGCGTGAGGCTTCAAGCCGGTAAAACGGCTCGAAGACCTTTTCCAGCTCTGCCTCCGCAATACCCGGGCCGTCGTCGAGCACGCGCAGCGTCAGACTCAGCGGAGTGTCCTCGACGATCACCGTGGCCTGCCCGCCATAGAGCACGGCATTGTCGATCAGGTTGACCAGGCAACGCTTGAGCAGTGAGGCCACGGCAACAAAGGGCTGATGGGCGCGCCCTTCAATGCGCACCGGGCGACCCATGGCCTCGTTGTCGGCCTGCAGGCTCTCGAGCAGCGCCATCACATCAACGGCTTGCCGGGGCTCGTTGCCGCCCAGGCCGCGCATGAATTCGAGCGTGTGCGTGACCGCTGTGGAACGATTGTGATGCGCAGATCGTTGACGGGGCGCAAATCGAGCCGGACTGGGATCTGGCGGCGCAACCGGCACCCGACTACGAGGTTGATCAGCGCGTCAATTGGTGAAAGGGCGAACCGGCGATTCAGACTTGCTGCGGGGTAGGCCTGCGACTAGCGTACCCGGTGCCAGGGCTTTTTAGGGGTGAACCTGCTGGGTAGGGCTTTGCTGCGGGGAAGGTGAGGGTTTTTACGTTGACCGAGGGTTGACCCAAGGTGCGTACTTTGCTTCATGTGGTTGAAAAGCCTATCCGTGACCGGGGAGTTTGGGCTAACGGCCCAAACGGGCATTCCATTTCCGCCCCCGTTTTGATATGCAGCACCACTTGGCCAGTTGGGTCTAGTCGTCGAGTAGCTTTGCACGCGATAAGGCACGTGAGAGCGCCGAAACGCTCATATAACCAGAGTCTCTGGCTGCTCTCTTCAGTCCAAGGCCTGACTGTACTGCCCGGTGGGCAATCGATAAGCGCAGGTACCCCAAGTACTTGCCAGGCGGATGATTCATGACTTCCCGGAATCTGGTGGCAAATGAGGTGCGAGACATCCCGGCTTTTTTGGCCAACGTGTCCAGATTCCAATCGTCTTGCGGCGCGGCGTGCATGGCGACTAGCGCACCAGCGATACGCGGATCTGCGAGCCCATTGAAGAGTCCGCTCGTCGTCCGAGGATGCGCAACCAAGTGTCGCAGCAGGCCAATAAAAAGAATGTCCCCAGCCCGGTCCAGGAGCGCTGGCTGACCGCAACGCGGCTCCAGAAGTTCCGAGGAAATCAGGTGGATCACATGATTCAGTGATGAGTCGGCCCCATCAAGGGGAACCACAAGCTGTTGCGTAAATTCGCCGAGGAGCAGGGATGCAACAGGGCCCTCCAGGAATGCTTTTGCACATATCAGTGCTTCGAATGCTCTGTCAGATAGCGGCGTCAACGAATGGGCCATGTCTGCGCGACAAATAACGATAGCGGGCGCTGTGACGGTCACGAAATCTTCGTGAGGAACACTTAAGCGCACTTCACCTTGCGCAACCAAATGCAAATACAGCAGTTGCCGTAAAGTTGCTTCGAAGGTTACTGTTGAGGTGCCGATTTCTGGTCGCATGACCTCTACTCTGGGCGCTAGTCCTTCTAGCAGGGCTGACAGACGATCTAGTCGAAGGGGGTTGTTCATTTTGAACGAATAGCAAACATAATTGAACTTTTGATTGCAGATAATACAACACAATGTGTCGGTCGGACAATCTCAAAGGGTGCCAGTCATGTTGCTTTCGCGCTGGCCCTTAGAGCATTTGACGCCCGCCACTAGCCGATGTTGGCTGTTTCTACCCAAAAGGATGAGTAAATGAGAACACAAGCCCTGATGCCGCGATATCCCGTCCCGGCCCTCAATGTCCCTCTGACTACTGAAGGCCGGTTTGTCCTTGGCGCTATGCCAGGAGAACGTTTTGACCTTGTAGTCTTCTACCGAGGCCTTCATTGTCCAATTTGCGCGAAGTACTTGCTTGAGTTGGAACGCCTCGCACCAGAATTCGCGACACGCGGGGTTCAGGTCATCGCTGTTAGCAGCGACGACGAAGAACGCGGGAAGCAAATGGCCGACAAGGTCAAAGCCAGCGCGGCCAAGTTCGCCTATGGTCTGAGCTTGAAGAGCGCCCGTGAGTGGGGCCTTTATATAAGCGCTTCTCGCGGGACAACTTCAATCGGAATCGATGAGCCCGCGTTATTCAGTGAACCAGGCGTCTTCATTGTTCGACCAGACGGGACACTGTATTACGGCGCGGTTCAAACCATGCCGTTTGCACGTCCACAATTCCAAGACCTGCTGGGCGCGATTGATTTTGCGATCGCCAAGGACTATCCAGCTCGCGGGGAATACACGGCAGAAGTCTGACGGGCGATGAGGCCAGCCTATTGATGTTTTCGTTATTCATGACACATTGCCGTTCGGGCTGAGCCTGTCGAAGCCCTTCGACAAGCTCAGGGCGAACGGCTGTGTGGTGCTTGTCATGATTTATGAAAATCTCAATAGGCACCACGCCGCCTCTTAACCCCAGAGTCACTCGTTTCCGCATACCGACGGCGCCCCAGCGTGAGTGCGGCCTGGACAGGCAACGATTTGTGCTCGCACCATGAGGCGCCCGGCCAGCCCGGATTCACGCCCGCCAAGCGCCGTTGATGGCAGAGGAAGCCCCTCACCCCTGCCCTCTCCCCAGCGGGGCGAGGGAGACAACACATCAGGCCTTGCGTCTTGGCGAACCCGCGCACCACCTGCGAGAGGCAAGGTGCGGCTCCCCGTCCAGCTACAGCAGCGTCGGTCGGGCTCGCCGGGGCAGGTTGTGCCGGTTGATATTGCGCCGACCTTCTTCAAAGAGGGCGAGTAAAGCCTGACACGCTTGCGCCGGCTGCTCTGCCTCCGTGATGGCCGTGATGACCGCCGCGCTCGCCACGCCCTGCGCCGCCACTTCAGCGATATTGCTATCCGTTAGCGCACAGACGGCGGCAAGATGAGGGCGTAAACTTCTAGCAATGAAATATTTCTTCCGCTCGCGACGAACACGGTACACCGCTGCCGTGATGTTGTTCGTCTGGCTGATGTCATTGGGCATAGGTGTTGCGAATGCTTGTCTTGTGCAGCAGAACCCTGCAGAGGACGAGTTTTTTGGCCACACCCGTTCCGGGCTTACGTCTAAAACGACTATTGAACGCGAGCTGGCGTTGGACAATTTTGCCAAGGCTCACGTTCAAGCTGATGGGAACGACAAGTCGCCAGAGCAAATGGTGTGTCTGAATTTCTGCGCGGCAGAACAAAATACTCTGGTCAAGCACCACGCAGACGCGCTTGTCGCCCAGGATATTGGGCCGGGGCTGTCTTTGACCTGGTTGCTGATGCCAGCGCTAGAGCAAACCCCTCAGCCGGAGGCATTCGGTAGTCCGACCTGGTCGGAGCCCCCCGTCTCCATCCGCTATTTGCGGCTCACTATTTGACCCCTCTTAAGCAGGCCTTCTGCTGCGCGGATTGATCCGTTTGGCAGTGTGCCTGCATCTTCTTTCGGATGGCCGTTTTGGGCCACACCGGAACGCTTCCTTCTTGTCACATTGACTTTCGCAATTGGAGTTCACCATGTCTCACCTTCGTCACACTGGACTGACCATCGCCCTCACTATGATCGATCGCATGGCACCGCCAGCTGCCCAGTAAAGAAGTCAGCCATGCATCTTTTTCCAGAAATTATTTGGCGCATGACGGTCAGGAGGATCGCATGGCTGTACTGATCGACGTAAAAAAATGCAAGGTGTTGCGAGCAGCGCCGCGACTGATGCAAATCATGCGCGTGTTCGCCCGGCACAAGTTCCTGGGAGCCTTGTTCGGCAGGGGACATTGGCCGACGCCGAAGGAGCTACGGGAAACCTTCGAGGAGCTCGGGCTGGTCTTTCTCAAATTCGGACAGGTGCTCGCGTTGCGGCGTGACCTGCTGCCGACTGCCTACATTGAAGAGCTGGAGCTGCTGCACGACCAGTTGCCGGCGATGGATATCGACATGGTGCGCGCGACGGTCGAAGCCGAACTGGGCGGCCCGTTGACCAAGTTTTTCTCCGCGTTCGGAGAGACGCCGCTTGCCGCTGCCACCATCGCCCAGGTGCATGAGGCGACGCTACTGAACGGGCGTCACGTGGCGGTGAAGGTGCAGCGGCCCTGCCTTAAAACAATCATTGCCACGGATATCGCGGCGCTGAATTCCCTGGTCGCGCTGGGAGAGGGGCTTTTCCCGAGTCTGCGTGCCCTCGACCTCCCGGTTGTCGTGCGTGAGTTGGCCAACAGCCTGCACCGGGAAACCGATTTTGGCCGTGAAGCGCGTTCCATCGTGCTCATTCGCGCCGCGCTGACAGATGTCCCCGACCTCTGGATACCGGATGTCATCGCGCAGTGTTCGGGAGAAACCGTGCTGACGATGGAATACTCGCCCGGCGAACGGGTCGATCTCTACGCCAAGTTTCACCCGCAAGCGATGCCGCGGGTAGTCAACACCCTGGTCAAGCTGATGCTACATTCGATCTTCGAAGAAGGGCTGTTTCATGCCGACCCGCATCCCGGCAATGTCTTCGTTCTGCCGGACGGGCGGCTCTCTCTGCTCGACTTCGGGAATACCGGCGATCTTGACGAGCCGATGCGCGAGTCGCTGACACTTCTTCTCGAAGCCGTCGTCAAAGGCGACGCGCGGGCCGCCACCGAGGCTTATCTGGAAATGGCACCGGCGAACGAAAAAGTCAATCATGTGGCGCTGTTGGTGGACATCAAGGCAGTGCTTTATGAAATCCGCAGGACCAATCTGGCGGATGTTTCAATCGGGAATGCGTTCGAATCATTGCTGCGTGCCGGAAGCCGCAACGGAGTCCACAATCCCGGTGAGTTTGTCCTGTTGACGCGTGCGTTCGCCATACTGGAGTCGATGATCGGCCTGCTCGCCCCGGGCTACAACCACATGGAATCGTTTCGCGAGGAGATCTCGCGCCTGACTGCGCAGCACTTCTCGCCGGAGCGGATAAAGGAAAAGACCACGAAGCTGGCACGCGAAATGGAGCGCCTGGTAACCGAGGCACCGGGCGACACGCGGCGCGTCCTGCGGCGTTTCTCCGAAGGCAATCTGGGTCGGCTGCCAGGTTTGGAGGCCGTGGGACGCCGCTTCAACCGCAATCTCGAGCGGCTCACGGGTGCCATCGCTTTCGCGGCGCTCGTGATCGCCGGATCGATGCTATTGTTGACCCCGATGGGCGGCTGGCATCATGTTCTCGGCGAAGCAATGGTTATCAGCGGAATTGTGGGCATTGTCATCTCACGAGTTCGTGCGTTGCGTCGCGACCCTGATCAACACTGATGCACGCTTTCTGAATTACGAATCGACCTTGCGACAGTAACAGTAGACAAATTGCTGAATGGTGCCGAACGGCGTGTGGTGTTCTTCCTTCTCATGCCGGAGCAGCATGAACGGCGCGCCAAATTCGGCGTGCAATTGGTCTGCGCGATAGCGCACGACCGGAAGCCCACTGCACTGTGTGGGGCCATCTTTGTGGTGCTGAAAGATCAGGGCACGGATGCCAACGCCGTATTGCACGAGGCCGAGCACGAATTGCACGAGCACTTTGAGATTCGTCACATCACGCTGCAACTGGAGTCGCCCGCCTATGCCGAGTTGTGCGGGCTGCGGGCGGGCAGCGGCTGCTGCTAACAACGCTCTCGTTTTGATAGCTGCTTGCGCAATGTATTCGTGGGCTGAAGCCACTTTTTATCAAACGAATCGGTCAAGCCGCAGGCCCTTTGCGTGGCAGACTCAGCACCACTTCCAGGCCACCCTCAGGCCGATTGCGCAGCGCGATATCGCCACCGTGGGTCTGGGCAATGTTGCGCGCAATCGTCAGCCCGAGGCCGGTGCCTCCGGTCTCGCGGCTGCGTGAGGCTTCGAGCCGATAAAACGGCTCGAAGACCTTCTCCAATTCTGCCTCCGCGATTCCCGGGCCGTCGTCGAGCACGCGCAGCGTCAGGCTCAGCGGAGTGTCCTCAACGA
>CAYJMW010000038.1:0-32763 GCA_964371235.1 uncultured Polaromonas sp. | reverse complement strand
TTGAGCTGATTGCAGACAGCGAGGAAAAAATGTGCCACATGTTCGGCGTGGTCAAAAACAAGATCATGTACGGCAAGAAAGTCAAGGGCATTGAGCGCAGCACCTTTTTGGTAGGCGCCGACGGTCTGCTCAAGGCCGAGTGGCGCGGCCTGAAAGTGCCCGGCCATGTTGACGATGTTCTGAAGGCCGTCAAAGCCCTCAAAAAAGCGGCTTGAGGCCACATCGCAACACTCGATTGCCCTGTCGCGTGACTTGTGCATAATGAAGCTGTGCCTCGCTTCATAATTGCACTCAAAGAAAAAGCCGCCCTGGCCTCAAGGCGGCTTTTTTGCTTCCGGAACCTTCAACCAGAGAATCTCAAGCACCATGCCCTTGCCTCCCGCCCCGACCAAACGTGCCGCATTGCTCTCAGCCGACGCGCTCGATGCGCCTGCCCGTTCACCCGCCCGGGCTTCGCGAAAGGCTGAAAGCGCTGAGTCCGCCCAAAAGCCGCCGGTTCTGGACCTGTTTGACAACCGAAGCACCGGCGGCGGCAACCATCCGGCGGCTGACAAGGGCAAAGAACCTGTTGCCCCGGCAAGAACGGGTACCTACGGCCATGGAGAAGTGGGCGAAGCGCTGCCCCAGGGAGCGCCGAAGCCAAAGAAATTAAAATACACCGGGCCCGCCAAACTGTTTGTGCTGGACACCAATGTGCTGATGCACGATCCGATGTGCCTGTTCCGCTTTGAAGAGCATGACATCTTTTTGCCCATGATCGTGCTTGAAGAGCTCGATGGCCACAAGAAGGGAATGACCGAGGTGGCCCGCAATGCCAGGCAAACCAGCCGCTCGCTGGACGCACTGGCTGGCACTCAGGGCGCCGACATCACCAAGGGCCTCAAGCTCGACAGCACCGGACACCGCGAAGCCGGCGGTTGCCTTTTTTTCCAGACCAAGGCGCTGGACTACACGCTACCCATGAGCCTGCCCCAGGGCAAGGCTGACAACCAGATCCTCGGCGTGGTCGAGGCGCTGCGCAAGGACTACGCGCCGCGCGAGGTGGTTCTGGTCTCCAAGGACATCAACATGCGCGTGAAGGCCAGAGCCCTTGGGCTGGCCACCGACGACTACCAGAACGACAAAACACTGGAAGACGGCGAACTGCTGTACTCCGGTTCGCTGGCGCTGCCGGCGGACTTCTGGACGCGCCAGAGCAAAACCATAGAAAGCTGGCAACAGGGCAGCAACACGTTTTACCGCATCACGGGGCCGATTGTGGCGTCTCTGCTGATCAACCAGTTTGTGTTTTTTGAAGCGCCGGGTGAGCCGCCGCTGTATGCGCGCGTCACTGAAATCCGGGCCAAAACGGCGGTTCTTAAAACCCTCAAGGACTACACCCACCTGAAAAACGCGGTGTGGGGCGTGACCACGCGCAACCGCGAACAGAACTTCGCCATGAACCTGCTGATGGACCCGGAAGTTGACTTCGTCACGCTGGCGGGAACGGCGGGCACCGGCAAAACGCTGATGGCGCTGGCCAGCGGCCTGACGCAAGTGCTCGATGATCGCCGCTACACCGAAATCATCATGACACGCGCCACGGTATCGGTGGGCGAAGACATCGGCTTCCTGCCCGGCACCGAAGAGGAAAAAATGGGGCCCTGGATGGGCGCTCTCGATGACAACCTGGAAGTGCTCGGCAAAACCGATAGCGGCACCGGCGAGTGGGGCCGCGCGGCCACCAATGAACTGATTCGCTCGCGCATCAAGGTCAAGAGCATGAACTTCATGCGCGGCCGTACCTTTCTGAACAAGTACGTCATCATTGACGAAGCGCAAAACCTCACGCCCAAGCAGATGAAAACCCTGATCACCCGGGCCGGCCCGGGCACCAAGATCATTTGCATGGGAAACCTGGCGCAGATTGACACGCCCTATCTCACCGAGGGCTCGTCAGGCATGACCTTCGCGGTGGACCGTTTCAAGGGCTGGCCGCACGGCGGGCACATCACGCTGGCGCGCGGCGAGCGCTCCAGGCTGGCTGATTTTGCCAGTGAGGTGCTCTGACACGTCAACGCGGCCAACGCAGCCAACGCCCAATAAAAAAGCCAAGTCAAATGACTTGGCTTTTTTTGAGTGCATTTCTGGTGGGCGGTGCAGGCTTCGAACCTGCGACCCCTGCAGTGTGAATGCAGTGCTCTACCCCTGAGCTAACCGCCCTGTTGGTCTGCTTTTAATTATATGTTGTTTCAGGCCATTGTTTTGTACTCTGTGGCCAACACCTCAGCCGCCACGACGCGCCAAATGGTTTTCCCCTTGCTGGCATTGTCAATATCGGTCAGCAACTTCTCGTGATCGGCAATTTCCTGGTCATTGGCGGCAAGCAGCGGTAGCGCAAAGGTGCTCAGGTCGAGCGGTGGTGCGTTGACGTCATCCCCGACTGCATCGCCCGCGTCCATCATCAGGGTGTTTTGGCCGCGTGTCAGATTGATGTACACGTCAGCCAGCAATTCGGCGTCGAGCAAAGCACCATGCAAGGTTCGGCCGGAATTATCCACATCAAGCCGGTCGCACAGGGCGTTGAGCGAGTTGCGCTTGCCCGGGAACAACTCCTTGGCCATCATCAGGCTGTCGATGATGCTGGTCACGCAGTGCCTGATCGGCTCCCTGCCAATCAGCTCCAGTTCCTTGTCCAGAAAGCTGACGTCAAAGGGGGCATTGTGGATGATGATCTCGGCGCCGCGCAGGTAGTCCAGCAACTCACCTGCCACTGCAGAGAATTTGGGCTTGTCCTTCAAAAAATCATTGCTGATGCCGTGAACCTTGAGCGCATCCTCATGACTGTCGCGCTCCGGGTTCAGGTAGAAGTGAAGGTTGTTGCCGGTGAGCTTGCGCGCCACCAGTTCCACGCAGCCAATTTCGATGATGCGGTCGCCGCTTTCAGCGGACAGCCCTGTAGTTTCGGTATCCAGAACGATTTGACGCATGAGTGAACTATAGCGCGGCCTGCCCAGGCGAGCTTCGGTGGGAGCAGCGGATTGTTGACGATTGGCGCCATTGTTTCCGGATCAACGCTTGACAAAAGAACAGGCTTTAAATAATAATGATTCCTATTCATGATTTAACCTGCAATCAACACGCCAGGCCTTGCGCCACGGCCATCACCTTCAAGGACAAGCCCATGTTCCAAACCCTGCTCATCACCTTTCGCGAAGGCCTGGAGGCCTTTCTCATGGTGGCCGTTGCCACGCTGTACCTGCGCAAGACTGGCCGCGAAGCGCTTATTGGCGCGGTACGCAGTGGCTTGGGCGTGTCAGTTGCCGGATCGGTATTGCTGGGTGTGTTATTGGCCCGGATTGGCTCCATGTCACCTTTGTGGGAGGGCATTCTTGCGCTGCTTGCCGCCGCCGCCGTGGTGTGGTGCGTGGTGCACATGCGCAGGATGGGACAACACATGGGCACAGAAATTTCAGGGGGCCTGGGCAAGGCCTCCTTGCTCGACGGCTCCAATGCGTGGTGGGCTGTATTTGGCTTTACCTGCTTCATGGTCGGCCGCGAGGGTATCGAAACAGCGGCCATGCTGGCGGCACTCGCCAGCAACTCGGAGTTACGGCTCATGACGACGGGAGGCGTGATTGGCATTGCACTGGCCGCCACGGTGGCCTGGGCATGGGTGAAGTTTGGCCGTGCAGTGGATCTGTCGCGCTTTTTCAATGTCACAGCCGTTTTCATGCTCGCGTTCGCGGTCATGCTGGTCTTCAAGGCCTTCCATGAATTCACCGAGGGCGCCTGGATACCTGGCATTGACAACAGCTACTGGCATCTTGCCACCGAGCCCTTTGCGGAAGGTGTTTACGCCCAGTGGGCTTCCGTGCTGCTGGTGCTGGCCCCCACCGTGTGGCTGATTGCGGCGCACTGGATGGCTTCGCGTCCCAAACTGCAGACGGTTAAGCGTTCCTTACCTGCGTAGCGCGGCCTGTCGTTGGCTTTAAGGGCACGCCAACCAAAACCGGCATCAATGGTTTTCCTTGGCGTGATTGATGGAGTATCTGGGTATTTCCACCGTCACGTTGGTCTGCGCCAGCAAGGCCTGGCAACTCAGGCGCGAGTGGGGCTCAAGCCCCCAGGCGCGGTCCAGCAGGTCTTCCTCGCCTTCGTCGAGCGCATTCAGTGAATTGAAACCGTCGCGCACCACCACGTGGCAGGTGGTGCAGGCGCAACTCAATTCGCATGCATGTTCAATATTGATCTTGTTGTCGAGCAGGGCCTCACAAATGGACGTGCCGGCCGGCGCCGAAATTTCAGCGCCTTGAGGGCAATATTCCGGATGAGGCAGGATCTTGATGATGGGCATGTTTGTCAGTCGGGTCAGACCGCATCGATTTTTCTTCCGGCCAGGGCTTTGCGGATGCCGCGGTTCATGCGCTCCGCGGCAAAAGCCTCGGTGCCTTGGGCAAGCCGCTGGCTTGCTGCTTCAATGGCGCTGGCGTCTCCATGTTCACGCGCATCGGTGAGGCCAGCCATGAGGCCCTCAATCTGCGCCAGATCTTTGGGGTTGAGCAGTTCCGGGTCGGACACCAATGCGCTTTGCGTGGCCAAAATCAGCCGGTCCGCATCGACCCGCGCCTCGGCCAGTGCGCGCGCCTGCCGGTCTTGCCGGGCCGTGGAAAAACTCTCTTGCAGCATTCGGGCGATTTCTTCATCCGACAAGCCGTAGGAAGGCTTCACATCGATACGCGCCTGAACTCCGCTGCCCTGCTCACGGGCATTGACACTGAGCAAACCGTCCGCGTCCACCGTAAACGTGACGCGGATGCGCGCGGCCCCTGCGGCCATCGGTGGAATGCCGCGCAATTCGAAGCGGGCGAGGCTTCGGCAGTCGGCCACCAGATCGCGCTCACCCTGCACCACATGCAGGGCCAGCGCGGTCTGGCCATCCTGGTAGGTGGTGAAGTCCTGCGCCATGGCCGTCGGCAGGGTCTGGTTGCGCGGCACGATGCGCTCGACCAGCCCGCCCATGGTCTCAATGCCGAGCGACAGGGGAATCACGTCGAGCAGCAGCAAGTCGGCTCCACTGCTGTTGCCCGCCAGCTGATTGGCGGAAATGGCGGCGCCCAGCGCCACCACCTCTTCAGGATTGAGGTTGGTCAGCGGTTCACGTCCGAAAAAACTGGCGACCGACTTGCGCACTTGCGGCATGCGGGTGGAGCCGCCGACCAGCACGACGCCATCAATCGCGTCCCGCGTTAGCCTGGCATCACGCAGGGCCTGGCGTACCGCAGCGAGAGTTCGCTGGGTGAGATGGGCGGTCGCGGCCTCAAAATCGGCTGCTTTCATCTCGAACTTGAGTGAGGCCTTGGCCAGACGGACGGAAAACGGCGCTGAATCGGCCACCGATAGCGCCTCCTTGCAGGCGCGCGCCGCCTGCTGCATGGCCGCCTTGTCCGAATGGGTCAGGGTGTCTGCCGCCAGACCCGCTTTGGCCAGCACCCACTCCACCAGCGCCCGGTCATAGTCATCGCCTCCGAGCGCGGAATCACCGCCGGTTGCAACCACTTCAAACACACCCCGCGTCAGGCGCAGGATGGAAATATCAAAGGTTCCGCCACCCAGATCGTAGATGGCATGAACGCCCTGGCTTGCGTTGTCCAGTCCGTAGGCGAGGGCCGCCGCTGTAGGCTCATTGATGAGGCGCAGCACGTTCAGGCCGGCCAGTTGCGCGGCATCTTTCGTTGCCTGGCGCTGGGCCTCGTCGAAGTAGGCGGGAACGGTGATCACGGCCCCAAAAATATCGTCATTGAAGCTGTCTTCGGCCCGATGGCGCAGCGCTGCCAGAATTTCCGCGCTGATCTCGACCGGGCTTTTCTCGCCCGCAATGGTCTGCAGCGTGACCATGCCCGGCTTGTCATTGAGCTGGTAGGGCAACTGCGCGTGATTGCCAATGTCATGAACGCCACGTCCCATCAGGCGCTTGACCGAGAAAATGGTATTGCGCGGGTCTTGGACCTGGGCCGCCAGCGCTTCAAAGCCGGTTTGGCGCTGATCAGCATCGAGGTAGCGCACCACGCTGGGCAAAATCACGCGCCCCAACTCGTCAGCCAGACATTCGGACACGCCATTGCGCACACTGGCCACCAGTGAGTGCGTGGTGCCCAGATCAATGCCAATGGCAATACGCCGCTGATGCGGGGCGGGGGTCTGGCCGGGCTCGGATATTTGCAGGAGTGCCATGTCGCCTTTGTTCGTATGCCCGAAAAGGCTTCATTGTCCCAGTTGATCGATGCGGGCATCCACTTCACCGGCAAAACGCTCGATAAACATAAGGCTTCTGACCTGCTGGGCGGCCGCCGCAAAGTCTCTGCTCACATCAAGCAGTTGCTCTATTTTTGATAGCGTATTGCGTCCTGTTGACGTGGACTGAGAGGCTATTTCTTGCATATCCTGAACAGATCTTGCAGCGTCCAGCGCTTCGCGCCACTGCATTTGCTGCAGCAGGAATTCGGTCGGCATGGCCGTGTTGTTTTCAGCGTTGACGGGCGCGTCATGCAGCTCGCACAGATAACTCGCCCGCTGTAACGGGTCTTTGAGCCGCTGGTAGGCCTCGTTGATGCGCACCGACCATTGCATGGCCAGCCGCTGGGCGGCTGCGCCTTGCGCCGCAAACTTGTCGGGATGGGCCTCGCGCTGCAATTCTTTCCAGCGTGCATCAAGCACGGCGCGGTCCTGCGCAAACCGCATGGGCACGTCAAAGAGCTCGAAATCGTTGGATTGAAGGGAAGGCACAATGAAGAAGAAATTTCGTGATGGAAAGCGTAGCGCGCAGCTGTCAGGCTAGGCGCACAGCGCGCAGAAACCGGAACGTACTAATGTACGTGAGGATTTCGAGCACTGCGCAACGACGCATGGCAGTTGCGCAGTAGCTTTACACACGAAATTACACCCGAAAAGACTCGCCGCATCCGCAACGATCGCGCTCATTCGGATTGATGAACCTGAAGCCCTCGTTCAGGCCCTCACGCACAAAATCGAGTTTTGTGCCGTCAATGTAGGCCATGCTTTTTGGATCGACCAGCACCTTGACACCGTTGTCTTCGAACACCACATCCTCGGGCGCAATCTCGTCGGCGTATTCAAGTTTGTACGCCATGCCCGAACAGCCGGTGGTCTTGACGCCCAAGCGCACACCCACCCCTTTGCCGCGCCTGGCGATGTAGCGGGTCACATGGCGGGCAGCGGCATCAGTGAGCGTAACGGACATTCAATTCACCCGAAAATCAATCTGGTGCATCAGATCGCAGGCGTCAGCGCGTGCTTTTTCCTGTAGTCGTTGACGGCTGCCTTGATGGCATCTTCCGCCAAAATGGAGCAGTGAATCTTGACAGGCGGCAGCGCCAGCTCTTCAGCGATGGCGCTGTTTTTGATGCTGGCCGCTTCATCAAGGGTTTTGCCCTTGACCCACTCGCTGACCAGTGAGCTCGAAGCAATCGCCGAGCCACAACCATAGGTTTTAAAGCGGGCGTCTTCAATGACGCCCGTGCCCGGGTTGACCTTGATCTGCAGCTTCATCACGTCGCCGCAAGCCGGTGCGCCGACCATGCCGGTGCCCACTGTTTCGTCGCCCTTTTCAAAAGAACCAACGTTACGCGGATTTTCGTAGTGATCAACCACTTTTTCGCTGTATGCCATGACTGACCCCCGACTCTTTCTTGCTTCACGGCCGACCCCCCTGCGAGGCAGCCCGCTACCGGTTGACTTAATGCGCCGCCCACTGGATGGTGGACAAATCAACACCGTCCTTGTACATCTCCCACAGGGGAGACAGCTCACGCAGCCTGGCTACATTTTCCTTGATGGCGGCAACGGCGTAATCGATCTCTTCCCCGGTGGTCCAGCGGCCAATCGTCATGCGCAGGCTGCTGTGCGCCAGCTCGTCGCTGCGGCCCAGGGCGCGCAGCACATAGCTGGGCTCCAGACTGGCCGAGGTGCAGGCCGAACCGCTTGAAACAGCCAGACCCTTGATGCCCATGATCAGCGACTCGCCTTCAACAAAGTTGAAGCTCATGTTAAGGTTGTGCGGAACGCGTTTTTCGGCGTCACCGTTGAGGAAGACCTCCTCCATGGCCTTCAGACCATCGAGCATGCGCTCATGGAGCACGCGAATACGCTTGTTTTCTTCGTGCATTTCGGCCTTGGCGATGCGGTAAGCCTCGCCCATGCCCACGCACTGGTGAGTGGGCAGGGTTCCCGATCGCATGCCGCGTTCATGACCACCACCATGCATCTGCGCCTCCAGGCGCACGCGCGGTTTGCGTCGCACGTACAGTGCGCCAATGCCTTTGGGACCATAGGTTTTGTGGGAAGTCAGGCTCATCAGATCAACCGGCAAGGCAGCCAGGTCAATGTCCACCCGCCCAGTTGCCTGCGCTGCATCCACATGGAAAATAATGCCTTTCTCACGGCACAGGGCGCCGATCGCGGGAATGTCCTGAATCACGCCGATCTCGTTGTTGACGAACATGACGCTGACCAGAATGGTATCGGGCCGAATGGCCGCCTTGAGCGCGCCCAGATTGATCAAGCCGTCGGGCTGGACATCCAGGTAGGTCACTGCAAAGCCCTGGCGCTCGAGCTCACGGCAGGTGTCAAGAACCGCCTTGTGCTCGGTCTTGACCGTGATGATGTGTTTGCCCCTGGTTTTATAAAAGTGCGCGGCGCCTTTGAGCGCCAGATTGTCGGACTCGGTCGCCCCGCTGGTCCAGACAATCTCGCGCGGGTCGGCGCCGATCAGGGCAGCAACCTGCTCGCGCGCCTTTTCAACCGCGGCCTCGGCCTCCCACCCCCAGGCGTGGCTGCGGGACGCAGGGTTGCCAAAATGTTCGCGCAGCCAGGGGATCATGGCGTCCACCACCCGCTGATCACAGGGGTTCGTGGCACTGTAGTCCATATAAATGGGGAAATGCGGAGTTTCCATCGGGCTGGCTCTTTGGTTCACAGGCTGGCTGGCAGCTTCAAACAACGATGTTAGCGCAACCGTCGATCCGATCGATTGCCCGATCGAATCAAAACCGGGCAGTGTGCCGGCGCGGACTCGTCAGGATTTGGAGAATGCATTACCCAGGGCGAATACGGAATTGGGTGCATTCACGCGGATCGGTTTGACGACCGGCGCCGTGAACACGGCTTTTTTCACTTGTGGCGTATTCTCGACCACAATGCCTTTGGCGAGCTGATCATCAACCAGTTTTTGCAAGGTCACGGAATCGAGAAATTCCACCATGCGGCTGTTCAATGAGGTCCACAACTCATGAGTCATGCAGCGGCCGGTCTCACTCTGGCAGTTTTCCTTGCCGCCACAATGGGTAGCGTCAATCGGCTCATCCACCGACACGATGATGTCGGCAACCGTGATCTCACTGGCTTTGCGTCCCAGTGAATAGCCGCCGCCCGGCCCGCGGGTGGACTCCACCAGCTCATGGCGGCGCAGTTTGCCAAACAGTTGCTCCAGGTAAGACAGGGAAATTTGCTGGCGTTGGCTGATCGCAGCCAGTGTGACCGGGCCGTTGTTCTGGCGCAGTCCCAGATCAATCATTGCAGTGACCGCAAAGCGGCCTTTGGTTGTGAGGCGCATAACAAGCTCCTTAAAATTGGCTTGACTGTCTTTTCACCCTGAAAGCTTGTGGCCCTCAAGGAACTTTTCCTCCGGCCGCCCAGGCCAGCTAACCGGTTCAATCGCGGGGGGCTTTTATTCTTGTTGACTTATTCTTGACTCTTAAAGTCAAGTATAACACGGGCCGGTTTTTCAGGCACCGGCAGTCCAGGAAAACCAAGGGCTAACCCGAATAAATTGTCGCAATGAGCACCATTATGGTGCAAGAAGCCCCCGACCATTCAGGACGGAGGCATTGGTGACTCATCAAGTCGTATCAGGTCCCGCCAGGAATTGGAATGACATTGTCAACGCCCGGCGCACCAAAGGCCTGCTCTTTCAAGACGTGCAGTTGATCGCGCACCCTGGCAGCCTTTTCGAATTCGAGGTTTTTCGCATGTTCAATCATCTGCTTTTCAAGCCGCTTGATCTCACGCGCAACGTCTTTCTCGCTCATGTCCTCGACCAGCGCTTTTTCCAGTTCGAGCTTTTCCGCTTCCTTGCCGGATTTCTCGCTGTACACGCCGTCGATCAGGTCCTTGATGCGCTTGACGATGCTGCGCGGGGTGATGCCGTGCTCAAGATTGAAGGCGATCTGCCGGTTGCGGCGGCGCTCGGTTTCTCCGATGGCTCTTGCCATCGAATCCGTGACGCGGTCGGCATACAGAATGGCGCGGCCATGGAAGTTTCTGGCGGCGCGGCCTATGGTCTGGATCAGGCTGCGCTCTGACCGCAAAAAGCCTTCCTTGTCGGCGTCCAGAATCGCCACCAGCGAGACCTCGGGAATATCCAGCCCTTCGCGCAGCAGGTTGATGCCGACCAGCACGTCAAAGGCGCCCAGCCGCAAATCGCGCAAAATCTCCACCCGCTCGACGGTATCAACATCACTGTGCAGGTAGCGCACCTTCACGCCGTTTTCGCTCAAATAGTCGGTGAGCTGCTCGGCCATGCGTTTGGTCAGCGTGGTGATCAGGACCCTTTCATTCTTGTCAACCCTGATGCGGATTTCCTGCAGCACATCATCGACCTGGGTAGCGGCAGGCCGCACTTCCACCTGCGGATCAACCAGCCCGGTGGGCCGCACGACCTGCTCGACCACCTGCCCGGAATGCTCCTTCTCATAAGCGGCCGGCGTGGCTGACACAAAGATGGCCTGCCGCATTTTGGCTTCGAACTCTTCGAACTTGAGCGGCCGGTTGTCGAGCGCGCTGGGCAGGCGAAAGCCGTACTCGACCAGCGTGGTCTTGCGCGCCCGGTCGCCGTTGTACATGGCGTTGAGCTGCCCGATCATGACGTGGCTCTCATCGAGAAACATCAGTGCATTCCTGGGCAGGTAGTCGCACAGCGTTGATGGCGGGGAGCCCGGCGCGGAACCGCTCAGGTGGCGGGTGTAGTTCTCAATCCCCTTGCAGTGGCCCACCTCGCTGAGCATTTCAAGGTCAAAGCGGGTGCGCTGCTCGATACGCTGGGCCTCGACCAGCTTGCCGCTGGCGACAAACTGGCCAACGCGCTCGGACAGCTCGAGCTTGATGGTTTCCACCGCCGCCAGGACCTTGTCGCGCGGCGTGACGTAGTGGCTTTTTGGATAAACCACAAAGCGCGGGATCTTCTGCCGGATGCGCCCTGTCAGCGGATCAAACAGCTGCAGCGATTCGATTTCATCGTCAAACAGCTCGATGCGGATCGCCAGTTCTGAATGCTCGGCCGGAAAAATGTCGATCACGTCGCCGCGCACCCTGAACGTGCCGCGCGAAAAATCCTGATCGTTGCGGCTGTACTGCATGCGGATCAGCCGCGCAATGATGTCGCGCTGCCCGGTCTTGTCGCCAATACGCGCGATGAAACGCATCTGCGTGTAATCCTCCGGCGCGCCAATGCCGTAGATCGCGCTGACGGTGCCGACAATGATGGTGTCAGGGCGCTCCAGCACGCTCTTGGTTGCCGAAAGCCGCATCTGCTCAATGTGTTCATTGATCGCGGAATCCTTTTCAATGAACAGGTCGCGCTGCGGCACGTAGGCTTCAGGCTGGTAGTAGTCGTAATAACTGACGAAATACTCCACTGCGTTCCTCGGGAAAAACTCCCGGAATTCGCTATAGAGCTGCGCCGCCAGCGTCTTGTTGGGCGCAAACACAATGGCCGGGCGACCCAGTCGGGCAATCACATTGGCCATGGTGAAGGTCTTGCCAGAACCGGTCACCCCCAGCAGGGTCTGGAACACTTCGCCGTCGTTGATGCCTTCGACGAGCTTGTCGATCGCCTGCGGCTGATCGCCGGCAGGCAAATAAGGCTGAAACAGCTCAAAGGGCGAGTCGGGGAAGCGAATGAACTGGCCCACGCCTGCTGTTCCTTCGAAATCCGCGGCCTCGGCGATAACTTCCATAGCTTTTGGCATAAAACCTTGATCAAGCCCCGCTAAAATTCAGGGCAACCTGACAGGATACGACATTCGGCCGAAAATTGGGTTTGCATGCCCGCAATTGCCCGAAAAATCAACTCACCAGCGGCGGGGTAACCGGCCAGGTTTCAAGTTCATTTTTTACTCTCTGAGGATATTTCATGTCTTTGTTTGGCACTGTCGAAATGGCCCCGCGCGACCCGATTCTGGGTCTGAACGAGCAATTCAATGCAGACCCCAACCCCGCAAAAGTCAACCTGGGTGTGGGCGTGTATTACGACGATAACGGCAAACTTCCCCTGCTCGAATGCGTCCTGGCCGCCGAAAAGCAGATGATGCAAGCGCCCAAGGCGCGCGGCTACCTGCCGATTGACGGCATTGCCGCCTACGACGCTGCCGTCCAGGGACTGGTGTTTGGCGCTGACAGCGAACCCGTCAAATCCGGCCGGGTCGCTACCGTGCAAGCCATTGGCGGCACCGGTGGCCTCAAGGTGGGCGCTGATTTCCTCAAGCGGCTCAATCCCGACGCGAAAGTGCTGATCAGCGATCCGAGCTGGGAAAACCACCGCGCCCTGTTCACCAACGCCGGTTTCACCGTTGAAAGCTATCCGTATTACGACGCGGCCACGCGCGACATCAATTTCGCAGGCATGCTGGCGGCGTTGAATGGCGCGCCTGCTGGCACCATCGTGGTATTGCACGCCTGTTGCCACAACCCGACCGGCTACGACATCACACCGGCGCAGTGGGACCAGGTGATTGCAGCCGTCAAGGCCAAAAATCTGGTGCCTTTTCTGGATATGGCCTACCAGGGCTTTGGCCACGGCATCACTGAAGACGGCGCCGTGATTGGCAAGTTTGTGGCTGCGGGCCTGGACTTTTTTGTCTCCACCTCTTTTTCCAAGAGCTTCAGCCTGTACGGCGAGCGCGTCGGCGCCCTGAGCGTCCTGTGCACCAACAGGGAAGAAGCCGACCGGGTTTTGAGCCAGCTCAAGATCGTGATCCGCAGCAATTACAGCAACCCGCCCACCCACGGTGGCGCGGTCGTCGCCCTGGTGCTCGGCACCCCGGAGTTGCGTGCGCTGTGGGAAAAGGAGCTGACCGGAATGCGCGTTCGCATCAAGGCCATGCGCCAGAAGCTGGTCGATGGCCTGAAGGCGGCGGGCGTGAAACAGGACATGAGTTTCATCACCGCCCAGATCGGCATGTTCAGCTACTCGGGCCTCAGCAAAGAGCAGATGGTGCGCCTGAGGAACGAGTTTGGCGTGTATGGCACCGACACCGGACGCATGTGCGTGGCGGCGCTCAACAGCAAAAACATTGATTACGTTTGCGCATCCATTGCCAAGGTGATGTAAGGCGGCAACCGGCGTTCGGCAGCACCTGAAGAAAACCGCCATCGAGCGGTTTTTATTAACAAAATCAGCCTCCAGCCCATACATAATGGGCATGGATAGCTATCAATTTTGGAGCGTTTTGGCTCAACCCCAAATTACCGATCGCATGGAAATGGAGCCAGCCTGAAAACTGGTGTTGAAAAACCGCATGGGCTCCCGCGCATCCACCGCGCCAGCGGCGTACAGCAGGGGCAGATAGTGCTCGTGGGTCGGGTGCGCCATGTTGGCCACCTGCCCCAGTTTCTGGAAATTCGGCAATGCGTCCAGGTTGCCCTGCTGCAGGTAGCCGCCAATCGTCTGGTCAAACTCCAGCGCCCAGTCGTAAGCCTGGTTGCCGCTTGCGCCGCGCTGCATCTGGCGCAGGTTGTGCACGATGTTGCCGCTGCCCAAAATCAGCACGCCCCGGTCACGCAAGGCCTTGAGCTGCCGGGCCAGGGCGTAGTGTTCATCTGGCGCGCGGCCATAGTCCATGCTGAGCTGGATCACCGGGATGTCGGCATCGGGAAACATCGGTTTGAGCACCGACCAGGCGCCATGGTCCAGGCCCCACTGCGCCCGGTCCAGCCCCAACGGCGCCGAGCCACGCTGCCTGATCATATGGGCCATGACCTGCGCGGCCGCCGCATCGCCGGGTGCGGGGTACTGCTGGTCAAACAACTCCTGCGGGAAGCCGCCAAAATCATGGATGGTTTTGGGCCGGTCCATGGCGGTGAGCCACCAGCCTTCGGTGAGCCAGTGGGCGGAAATGCACAAAACGAGCTGCGGCCGGGGCCGCACCGAGCCAAATTCGCTGCCCAGCGCCTGCCAGCTGCGCCGGTACTCGTTATCACCCAGCGCGTTCATGGGGCTGCCATGCCCAAGAAACAGCACCGGCATTCGTTCGGATTTTTTGAGGGTCGCAAGGCGCTCAAGCGCGGGAACATCGGTGTCGGGAATCATGGTCTTTCCAATGGCGCGCGTTGCGGCGGTCAAGGTCCGGACTGGCCCTGGGTCTCGCCGAAATAGCTTGCAAGAGATCCGCTTGCAATCATTTACCGACAAACAGTGCTAAAAGACGCTTGGCCGGCTAATCAATAAGTAGTTATCCTACAACTCAAGCTGCCAACGCCTGTTATATTGCACTGCAACATAATACAATTTCTCCTGTCTCTACGAACTGAAAGTTGACCCATGTTATACAAAGTCTATGAAACCCAGCGCAGGCTGATGGAGCCCTTTGTTGACTTTGCCAAGGCAGCCTCGAAAATTCACAGCAACCCCCTCTCGCCGCTCGGTCAAAACCCGCTGGCCCAGCGTTTAGCGGCCGGCTACAGCCTGATCTACCGCTTGGGCAAAGACTATGAAAAACCCTCTTTTGACCTCACGACAACCAATGTTGACGGCGTCAGTATCGCGATTCACGAGCGGGTGGAAATTGACAAACCGTTTTGCGAGTTGCGCCGGTTCAAGCGCCTGACGGACGATCCGGCCACGCTGACCAAGCTCAAGGACCAGCCGGCGGTGCTGATCGTGGCGCCTTTGTCTGGCCACTACGCCACCTTGCTGCGCGATACCGTCAAAACCATGCTCACGGACCACAAGGTCTATATCACCGACTGGAAAAACGCGCGCACCGTGCCGCTTTCCGAAGGCACCTTCCACCTTGACGACTACGTCAACTACATGCAGGAATTCATCCGGCATCTGCAATCAAGGTATGGCAACTGCCATGTCATCAGCGTGTGCCAGCCGACCGTGCCGGTGTTCGCCGCCATTTCACTGATGGCCTCGCGCGGTGAAACCACGCCGCTGTCCATGGTCATGATGGGGGGGCCGATTGATGCGCGCTTGTCGCCAACGGCCGTCAACGACCTGGCCATGAACAAGAGTTATGAGTGGTTCGAGAACAATGTCATCTTCCGCGTGCCGAGCACTTTTCCGGGGGCCGGACGGCGCGTTTATCCCGGCTTTTTGCAGCACACCGGCTTCGTGGCCATGAACCCCAACCGCCACGCCACCAGCCACTACGACTACTTCAAGGACCTGATCAAGGGCGACGACGCCAGCACCGAAGCGCACCGCAAGTTTTACGACGAGTACAACGCCGTGCTTGACATGGATGCCGACTACTACCTCGACACCATCAGGACCGTGTTTCAGGAGCATCGGCTTGTCAACGGCACCTGGGACGTGATATCGACTGAAGGCAAGACCGAGCGGGTCAGGCCAGGCGACATCAAAACCACCGCCGTCATGACGATCGAGGGCGAGCTCGACGATATTTCCGGTTCCGGCCAGACCCATGCGGCACTTGCCATGTGCAGCGGCGTGCCAAGCCAGCACAAGAAGCACCTGGAAGCCAAGGGAGCGGGCCACTACGGTATTTTCAGCGGACGCCGCTGGCGCGAAATGGTTTACCCGGCCGTCAGTGCCTTTATTCACGACCATCATCAGCCTCCGGCCAAGGTAGCCAAAGCGCTTCCAGCTAGCAAGAAAGTAGCAAAGCCGGCCCCCCGGGCCGCCGCAAAAGTGGCGCAAAAACCGGTCCTGAAGGCCGCTGCGCCCGGCGCCGTACGGCCCACCGGCAAGCCAGTCGCCCGAAAGGCCGCGCGCGGCAGGTGAGCACAGGCATGCGGCCGGGCGGGGCGCGACAATAGGCCGGTGAACTCCCCCGCCGACAGCACGCTTTTTGCACGCATCAACGCGGCATTGCCGCAAACCCAGTGCACCCGCTGCGGCTATCCCGACTGCGCTGCCTATGCACGGGCCATCAGTTCAGGCGCAGCCGCCATCAACCAGTGCCCGCCAGGCGGTGCGGAAGGCGTGCAGCGGCTTGCCGCCATTACCGGCCTGCCGGTACTTCCGCTGAACCCCGCCAACGGCAGCGAAGGCCCGCGTGCGCTGGCCGTCATCGACGAAGCCTGGTGCATTGGCTGCACGCTGTGCATAGAGGCCTGCCCGACAGATGCCATCCTGGGCAGCCACAAGATGATGCACACCGTGATCGAGCCCTACTGCACCGGCTGCGAGTTGTGCGTGCCGGTGTGCCCGGTCGATTGCATCAGCCTGGAAAACGTCACCGGCACGCAAACCGGCTGGCGCGCCTGGTCGCAGCAACAGGCCGAAACAGCCCGACAACGCTATGCTTTTCATAGCTACAAACGTATGTTTTACGAGGGCCAAGGCGCTAAAAAGCTTGAGGAAAAGGCAGAAAACCAACGGCCCGGGTTACCGGCTCAACCGGAAACCCGCGCGGCTGTGGCTGATCGAAAGCATGCGGTGATTGAAGCGGCGCTGGCCCGGGCACGAGCGCAGCGCGAAAAAAAGGCGTAATTCCGGCAATCGGGAAACCGGGCACGGATTCGGTCTCAGGCCGCCAGGGCAGCAAACGCCCGCGTCACCTCGGGTGGCGCCTGCACCATTTCGATCAGCACGCCTTCACCAGACACTGGAAATTCCTCGCTGGATTTTGGATGCAAAAAACAGATGTCAAAGCCTGCCGCCCCTTTGCGAATGCCGCCCGGCGCAAAGCGAACGCCATGGGCAGTCAACCATTGCACGGCCTTGGGCAGATCGTCAATCCAGAGTCCCACATGGTTGAGCGGCGTGCTGTGCACAGCCGGTTTTTTGTCCACGTCCAGCGGCTGCATCAGATCGACCTCGACCTTGAACGGGCCACTGCCCATGGCGCAAATGTCTTCATCCACATTCTCGCGTTCGCTGACAAAGTTGCCGGTGACCTCAAGCCCCAGCAGATCAACCCACAGCGTGCGAAGACGCTCCTTGCTGGCTCCGCCAATGGCTATTTGCTGGATGCCCAAAACCTTGAAGGGGCGCTGAGCCGCCGCGCCGGGCCGCCCCAAGCAAGGCTGCGCCCCCTCGGGGGGCAGCGAGGACACGCCAGTGCCGAGCGTGGGGGTCTGATTCATCATACAAACTCCACAATCGGCTGGTCCACGCTCAGCGACTCGCCCTTGGCGGCCAGCACCTTGCCCACCACGCCATCGGCCGCGGCAAACAGCACGTTTTCCATCTTCATGGCTTCAATCACCGCCACACGTTCGCCTGCCAGAACTTTTTGCCCGGGCTGCACCGCCACGTCAACCAGCAGGCCAGGCATGGGCGAGAGCACATAGCGGCTCATGTCCGGTGGCGCCTTGTAGGGCATCAAGGCATGAAGCTGCGCGGCGCGCGGCGACAGCACCAGCGAATCAAGCCGCGTGCCGTTGTGAATGATGCGGATGGCCAGCGGATTCCTGCCCACTCCGCGCTCGACCTGGGCGGCGAAAGGCTGGCCATTGACAGTACCGCGAATTCGCGCGCCGCCGAGATGCCAGGCGCTACATATTTCATAGCTTTTACCGCCCGTATCGACTGCGCTGGAGCCCGATTGCGCCTGATAATCGCGCACCACGGCCGGATACGGCGTATTCTGCCCGCCCGCACCCAGGCCAACAACCACAAACTGTGCGCCCACCGTCACGCCATGGCCTGGCAACTGGCCGCTGATGCCGACCCGGCGTCCCAGCATGCGTCGATACACATAGGCCGCCAGCGCAACAAGGAAGTTGGTATCGTCATGCGGCACATCTTCGGCGCTGAAACCCTTGGCGTAGTTCTCTGCAATAAAGCCGGTATTGAAGTCACCCGCCACGACCTTGGGGTGTGCCAGCAAGGCCGCCTGGAACGGGATGCTGCTGCTGATGCCGCGAATGACAAAACAGTTCAGCGCCTCGCGCATCTTGGCAATCGCGTCATTGCGGTCCTTGCCATGCACAATGAGCTTGGCAATCATGGAGTCGTAGTACATCGGGATTTCGCCGCCATCCTGCACCCCGGTATCGACCCGCACGCCATAGAGGTGTTCGGTGTCGGCGGCCCACATGGTTTCCCTGGGCGGCTGAAAGCGCACCAGCCGGCCGGTGGAGGGCAAAAAGTTCCGGAAAGGGTCTTCAGCGTTGATCCGGCATTCAATCGCCCAGCCCTCGCGCTTGACCTCAGCCTGCGTCAGCGGCAGCTTCTCGCCAGCGGCCACGCGGATCATCAGTTCCACCAGGTCCAGGCCAGTGATGCACTCGGTCACCGGGTGCTCCACCTGCAGGCGCGTGTTCATTTCCAGAAAGTAAAAGCTCTGGTCCTTGCCGACCACAAACTCGACCGTTCCCGCGCTCTGATACTTGACCGCCTTGGCCAGCGCCACGGCTTGCTCACCCATGGCTTTGCGGGTGGCGTCACTGATGAAGGGTGAGGGTGCTTCCTCCAGCACTTTCTGGTGGCGGCGCTGGAGCGAACATTCGCGCTCATTGAGATAAATCACATTGCCAAAACTGTCGCCAATCAACTGGATTTCAATGTGGCGCGGTTGTTCCACGTACTTCTCGACAAACACCCGATCATCGCCAAAGCTGCTCTTCGCCTCATTGCGGCAACTGGTGAAACCCTCGAAGGCCTCCCTGTCATTGAGGGCCACGCGCAGGCCTTTGCCGCCGCCGCCCGCACTGGCTTTGATCATCACCGGGTAACCAATCCCCCGGGCAATCTCGACCGCCCGCTCCGCCGTTTCAATCGCGCTGTTGACGCCGGGAATGCAATTCACGCCCGCCGCGCCGGCCAGTTTCTTGGACTCGATCTTGTCGCCCATGGCGGCCATGGAGTAATGCTTGGGGCCGATAAAAACAATGCCCTCTTCCTCGACCCGCTTGGCAAAGCTCGCGTTCTCGCTCAGAAAACCATAACCGGGGTGCAGCGCCTGCGCGCCCGTCTGTTTGCAGGCGGCGATGATTTTGTCGGCCTGCAGATAGCTGTCGCGGCTGGGCGCCGGGCCAATGTTGACGGCCTCGTCGGCCAACAGCACATGGCGCGCGTCCTTGTCGGCATCGGAGTACACCGCCACCGTCTTGATGCCCATTTTGCGAGCCGTGAGCATGACGCGGCAGGCAATCTCGCCACGGTTGGCGATCAGAATTTTCGTGAACATGTTGAACTTTCTCTATATCTTGATATCATTGAATCATGTTAAACATTCATACACCCCCACCCAAGCAGGTGCTGCTGCGGCTGCCTGACGATATCGCAGCGAAACTGGCGCGCGCGGTGCCATCCCGGCAGCGTAACCGGTACATCATTGAGCTACTGGCCCATGATCTGGCCGCAAAAGAGAAGGCCAATGGTCGGCTCTTGGCACAAGCGGCTGAGCGTCTAAATGAAATCGAGGCGCAATACCCGGAACTGGCCCGAGAGACCGAAGAGTGGGTCAACGCCGTCCTCACCGAGGATGACGATGATGGGTTTGACAAAGAAGAGTTCGAGAGGGAGATTGCAATAGCGCAGGCGGATATGGCAAAACGGACCTCCAAGTGAGCACCACGATTGCGCGCTGTGCGGTCTATTGGGTGGGCCTGGACCCCGCCAAGGGCTCTGAACTGGCAAAGACCAGGCCTTGCGTGGTGGTTTCGGACACCGAAGTCAACCGGGTACGACGTACTGTGGTGATCGTCCCCTTGACCAGTACAGAAAGCCCCACCGCTTGGCCGCTTCTGATTGGGCTTCCCAATTTCGCCCCAAAAACCAAAGCCCGCATCGAACAAATCCGGGTTGTGGACAAGAACAGATTGCGGAAGTTCATCGCCGTCATGGATGCAAAGTCCATGCAAAGTATCGAAGATGCCTTGGGGCTGGTGCTTCACATTGGCTCGTCTTGAATCCAAACGTGCCCAACAGGCCAGGACAGGTTCAGAATACATCCGCCCGGTCGAAAAATCGCGGCTCGCCTGACTAGAGGGCACGCTGAGTGAGCAAGACATGAATGATCCACGCGGCGCCATGGGAAACGTGTTCAAGCTCACTTGACGGCCTCTGTCTGGCTGTCGGCTACAGCGGAATATTGCCGTGTTTGCGCCACGGGTTTTCCAGCTTTTTGTCTGCCAGCATCACCAGCGAGCGGCAGATGCGTTTTCGCGTTTCGTGCGGCAGGATCACGTCGTCGATGAAGCCGCGCGCGCCCGCCACAAACGGGTTGGCAAAACGGGCCTTGTATTCGGCCTCCCTGGCGGCCAGCTTGGCTGGGTCGCCCTTGTCTTCGCGGAAGATGATTTCCACCGCGCCTTTGGCGCCCATCACCGCAATCTCGGCGTTGGGCCAGGCAAAGTTGACGTCGCCGCGCAGGTGCTTGGAGCTCATCACGTCATAAGCGCCACCGTAGGCTTTGCGCGTAATGACGGTGATCTTGGGCACCGTGCATTCGGCGTAGGCGTAGAGCAGCTTGGCGCCGTGCTTGATGATGCCGCCGTATTCCTGCGCGGTGCCAGGCATGAAGCCGGGAACATCCACAAAGGTAATGACCGGAATGTTGAAGGCGTCGCAAAAGCGCACAAAGCGCGCGGCCTTGATACTGCTTTTGATGTCCAGGCAACCGGCCAGCACCAGCGGCTGGTTGGCGACGATGCCCACGCTCTGCCCTTCCATGCGCGCAAAACCAACGACGATGTTTTTGGCGTACTCCGGCTGAATCTCAAAAAAATCGCCGTCGTCCACCGTTTTGGCAATCAGTTCTTTCATGTCATAGGGTTTGTTGGCGTTGTCCGGCACCAGCGTGTCCAGGCTCATGTCCAGCCGTTCAGCCGGATCGGCGCTGGGGCGCATGGGTGCTTTTTCACGGTTGTTCAGGGGCAGATAGTTGTAGAGCCTGCGCAGCATCAGCAGGGCCTCTACATCGTTTTCAAACGCCAGGTCAGCCACACCGCTGCGCGTCGTGTGGGAGATGCCACCGCCCAGTTCCTCGGCCGTCACTTCCTCGTGCGTCACGGTCTTGACCACCTCGGGGCCGGTCACAAACATGTAGCTGCTGTCCTTGACCATGAAAATAAAGTCGGTCATCGCCGGGCTGTACACCGCGCCGCCGGCGCAGGGGCCCATGATCATGCTGATTTGCGGAATCACGCCGCTGGCCATCACATTGCGCTGGAACACGTCGGCATAGCCGCCCAGCGAAGCCACCCCCTCCTGAATCCGCGCGCCGCCGGAGTCGTTCAGGCCAATCACTGGCGCGCCGACCTTCATCGCCTGGTCCATCACCTTGCAGATTTTCTCGGCATGGGCCTCGCTCAGGGCGCCGCCGAACACGGTGAAATCCTGGCTGAAGACAAAGACCAGACGGCCGTTGATCATGCCGTAGCCGGTGACCACGCCGTCACCTGGAACCCGCAAGTCCTGCATGCCGAAGTCGCTGCAGCGATGCTCGACAAACATGTCCCATTCCTCGAACGTGCCCTCGTCGAGCAGCAGCTCCAGCCGCTCGCGCGCCGTCAGCTTGCCCTTGCCATGCTGCGCGTCAATACGCTTCTGGCCGCCGCCCAGGCGCGCCGCGGCGCGCTTGCTTTCAAGCTGTTGAAGAATTTCGTGCATCGTTCGCCTGCTTTCTGATCGTTAGGGATATGTCTTGTTTTTGCTCGCTATCTAATAGCAAGCTATGCCCGTCTTGACTGGGCATCCAGCAGATTTCGTGCTGCAGTGGAAGCGGGCATGCGCCCCTCGGAAACCTGGATTGCAAGCGTCGGCAGCAGGGCGCTGACCGCCGGGTCTTGCCGGAACGCCTGTTTCAGCCCGCTGTCGATGCGCTCCCACATCCAGCCAAGCGCCTGCTGCTTGCGGCGCGCGGCAAGCCTGCCGTTGGCGGATTGAAGGTTTTTGAACTGCGTCACCGCCGCCCAGAATGCATCGACACCCTTGTTGTGCAGCGCGCTAAGCTGAATCACCTGAGGCTGCCAATGTTTGTCAATGCTCTGCGCCTGGGTATTTCCCATGGCGTTGTTGACGAGCCCAAACAGGCGCATGGCGGAAGTGATTTGCGCCGCGGCGCGCATCGCCGCGTTGGCGTCAATATCGGCCTTGTTGATGACCACCAGATCAGCCAGCTCCATCACGCCTTTTTTGATCGCCTGCAGGTCGTCGCCTGCATTCGGCAACTGCATCAGCACAAACATGTCGGTCATGCCCGCCACGGCGGTTTCGCTTTGGCCCACGCCGACGGTCTCGACAATCACCACGTCGTAGCCCGCTGCTTCACAGACCAGCATGGCTTCGCGCGTTTTTTCGGCCACGCCACCGAGCGTGCCGCTCGATGGGCTGGGGCGGATATACGCCTCCTCGCGCATCGAGAGCCTTTCCATGCGGGTTTTGTCGCCCAGAATGGAGCCGCCCGACACACTGGACGACGGGTCGATGGTGAGTACGGCGACGCGGTGGCCACGCTCGATCAGGTACAGGCCCAGCACTTCAATAAAGGTCGATTTGCCAACACCGGGAACGCCACTCAGCCCCAAGCGAAAGGCTTTACCGGTGTGTGGCAGCAAGGCGGTCAGCAGCTCGTCGGCCTGTGCTCGGTGGTCGGCACGGGTCGATTCGAGCAGGGTGATGGACTTGGCGATGGCGCGGCGCTGGAGTTGTTGGTCATCACCAAGAATGCCTTGTAGCAACCCATCCGTTCGCCCTGAGCTTGTCGAAGGGTTTGTCGAAGGGCTTGTCACGGATACACCCCGTTCACCCTGAGCTTGGCCTGTCCTGAGTTGGTCGAAGGGTCGAAGGGCTTCGACACGCTCAGCCCGAACGGGCACTGGCTGGGATCGCGACTTTGCCAACTGGCTGATCAAATCCCAATCGCCATGGATCAGCGCTTCCTTCTTGGCTCGCGACCACCCTTTGACTTGTTGCTCGAACGCAATCGCGCCTTCACGGGTTTCGAACTCACCTTGCCAGACCAGTTCAACGGGCTTGCGTGTGGATGTGTAGCCGATCTCGCCCGCGTAATGCTGCTGCATGCGAGCCTCGATATTGTCTGTTTGGCCACAGTAGTAGGAGCCATCGGAGCAGCGCAGAAGATACACAAAAAAGGGTTTCATACCAGGCTCACTCCACATCTCAAGGTCCATGGGCTAAAGCGCTTGAGTGGTACAAGCTTGGATTCAAGGGCAATGCGAACCCAGTCTGAGAGGAGACCGTTATCGATGTAATGGTGTGTCACGATGGTGCCTTGGCAGAGAGCCCTTCGACAAGCTCAGGGCGAACGGTTTGAAGTTCAGGCAATCGCCTTCTTGATCTGCTCCAGCACATCCTTGGCGCTGGCTGGAATCGGTGTGCCCGGGCCGTAAATGCCTTTCACGCCCGCTTCGTACAGCATCTCGTAGTCCTGGCGCGGAATCACGCCGCCGACAAAAACGATGATGTCGTCGGCACCCTGCTTTTTGAGCTCGGCGATGATGGCGGGCACCAGCGTTTTGTGGCCTGCCGCCAGTGTGCTCACACCCACGGCATGCACGTCGTTCTCAATTGCCTGGCGCGCGCACTCTTCGGGGGTCTGGAACAGCGGGCCAATGTCCACGTCAAAGCCCAGATCGGCAAAGGCCGTGGCAACAACCTTGGCGCCACGGTCGTGGCCATCCTGGCCGAGTTTTGAAATCATCACACGTGGCCGGCGACCCTGGGCCTGGGCGAATTCATTGATTTCACCCTTGAGGGTTTCCCAGCCTTCGGCCGAGTCATAGGCAGCCGCATACACACCGCTCACCTTTTGCGTGTCGGCGCGGTGGCGTCCATAGATTTTTTCCATCGCGTCACTCACCTCGCCCACTGTTGCGCGGGCACGAATGGCCTGAATGGCCAGGTCCAGCAAATTACCCGTGTTGTTTTCTGCTGCAAAAGTAATAGCTGCCAGCGCCCGTTCTACCTGGGCTGGGTCACGTTTTTCCTTGATATTCTTGAGCCGTGCGATTTGCCCCTCGCGCACCGCAACGTTGTCAATGTCGCGCGTCTCAAGAGCGTCTTCCTCTTTCAACCGGTACTTGTTGACGCCCACGATCACGTCTTTGCCGCTATCGATGCGGGCCTGTTTCTCCGCTGCAGCAGCTTCAATCTTGAGCTTGGCCCAGCCGCTGTCCACGGCCTGGGTCATGCCGCCCATGGCCTCGACTTCTTCGATGAGCGTCCAGGCCGCATCGGCCATGTCCTGCGTCAGTGTCTCCATCATGTAGCTGCCAGCCCAGGGGTCGATCACGTTGGGAATGTGGGTTTCTTCCTGGATGATGAGCTGGGTGTTGCGCGCGATGCGCGACGAAAATTCGGTGGGCAGCGCAATCGCTTCGTCAAAGCTGTTGGTGTGCAGGCTTTGCGTGCCGCCGAATACCGCCGCCATCGCCTCTATGGTGGTGCGCACCACGTTGTTGTAGGGGTCTTGCTCGGTCAAGCTCCAGCCACTGGTCTGGCAGTGGGTGCGCAGCATCAGCGACTTGGGCTTTTTCGCGTTGAAGCCTTTCATGATGCGGCACCACAGCAGGCGCGCGGCGCGCATCTTGGCCACTTCCAGGTAGAAGTTCATGCCAATGGCCCAGAAGAAGGAGAGGCGCCCGGCAAACTCATCCACGTCCATGCCCTTGGCAATGGCGGTCTTCACATACTCCTTGCCATCGGCCAGCGTGAAAGCCAGCTCCAGCGCCTGGTTGGCGCCGGCTTCCTGCATGTGGTAACCCGAGATGCTGATCGAGTTGAACTTCGGCATGTGCTGCGCGGTGTACTCAATGATGTCGCCGATGATGCGCATGGACGGCGTGGGCGGGTAGATGTAGGTGTTGCGCACCATGAACTCTTTCAGAATGTCGTTCTGAATCGTCCCGCTCAATTTGTCCTGGCTCACACCCTGCTCTTCCGCCGCCACCACGTAGCCGGCCAGCACCGGCAGCACGGCGCCGTTCATGGTCATGGAGACGCTGACTTTGCCGAGCGGTATCTGGTCGAACAGAATCTTCATGTCCTCCACCGAGTCAATCGCCACGCCGGCCTTGCCGACATCGCCCGTCACGCGCGGGTGGTCGCTGTCATAGCCGCGGTGCGTGGCCAGATCGAAGGCCACGCTCACGCCCTGCCCCCCCGCAGCGAGCGCCTTGCGGTAAAAGGCGTTGGATTCTTCGGCCGTCGAAAAGCCCGCGTACTGGCGGATGGTCCAGGGCCGCACCGCATACATGGTCGCCTGCGGACCGCGCAGGTAGGGCTCAAAACCCGGCAGCGTGTTGGTGTAGGGCAAGTCCTTGATGTCCTCGGCCGTGTATAGCGGCTTGACGCTGATGCCGTCAGGGGTTTGCCAATTGAGCGCGCTCACATCACCACCGGGCGCTGACTTTGCAGCCGACTTGGCCCAGGCTTGCAGGCTGGCGGGGTTAAATTCAGAGTGTCTTGAGCTCATGGTGAGGTCCGGCGGTCTTGGTTGAGCTTGGCAGAATGTTCTGGCCTTGGCAATGCGTGGGGTAAACCACGCAGAAGAGCCTTTGAAGCGTTAGTATTGAGTTTACATTATTTATAATTATTGATTCAAAATATTCCACCTGGCTTACAATTCCGGCCATGGCTGAACTTTCCTTGTCACCCCGGGCGCTTTACGAAGAAGTCGCCGAACTGTTGCGCCAGCGAATTTTCAAGCGGGAACTGGCGCCGGGCAGCTGGATTGACGAGCTCAAGCTGGCCGAGCAATACGGCATCAGCCGCACGCCGCTGCGCGAAGCCCTGAAGGTGCTGGCCACCGAGGGCCTGGTCACCATGAAGGTGCGGCGCGGGGCCTACGTCACTGAAGTCTCGGAGCGCGACCTGGCGGATGTCTATCACCTGCTGGCCCTGCTTGAAAGCGATGCAGCCGGCGTGGTGGCGACCCAGGCGAGCGAGGCCCAGCTCAGGGAGCTTCAGGCCCTGCACAACGAGCTGGAAAAAGCGCTGAGCAACCGGGAGCGCTTTTTTGAAATCAATGAAGCCTTTCACATGCGCCTGCTGGAAATTGCCAACAACCGCTGGCGCGACCAGATGGTGGCCGACTTGCGCAAGGTGATGAAGCTCAACCGCCACAACTCGCTGCTCAAGAGCGGGCGCATTGAAGAGTCCCTGGCCGAACACCGCGCCATCATGGCCGCGCTGTCGGCGCGTGATGGCGATGCCAGCGCGCAGCGAATGCGCGAGCATTTCAGGAACGGGCTGGAGGCAGCGGCTTGACCCCGGAACGCCCGATGGCCGCCGCTCCAACACCCCTTGCCGCCGGCAACACCGCGCTCACGCCGCTGGCCGCAGGCGAGCGCCTGTTCGGCTGGCGCGATCATGCTGCCCTCTGGCTCAGTCTGGGCGTGGGCCTGCTGGTGATACAGGTGGGCGCCTACCTGGTGCCCGCGCTCGGCACCCAGGCCGCCCTCACGGTCATCGTCTGCGGCTCGGTGCTGGGCGCGGGCTTGCTGGCCTGGACCGCCAAAATCGGCTGCGACAGCGGATTGTCAAGCGCAGGCCTGATGCACGCCACGTATGGCAGCAGCTTCGCGCGCCTGCCGGTGCTGCTCAACATCATTCAACTCATTGGCTGGACCACCTTCGAGCTGGTCGTCATGCGCGACGGCACCGTAGCCATTGCACGCCAGTCGGGCAGTTTTGCGGGGGCCATGTGGCCGCTGCTGGCAACCTTGCTCTGGGGCGCGGTGCTGCTGGCGCTGCTGTCCGGCTCCATGGTGAAACTGGTTCGCAAATTCATTGGCCGCTATGGCCTGCCGCTGGTCATGGCCTCGCTGCTGTGGCTGAGCTGGCAGTTTCTTGGCAAGGCCAGCGCGCAAGGCATTGCCGAGGTATGGAACCGGCCCGGCGAGGGTGGCATGAGCACGCTCTCGGCGCTGGACCTGGTCATTGCAATGCCGGTGTCGTGGTTGCCGCTGGTCGCTGATTTTGCGCGTCATGGGCGTGACGGCAACAGCGCGTTGCGCGGTACCTGGCTCGGTTATGCCGTGGCCAACATCTGGTGCTACGCGCTGGGTGTGCTGGTGGCGCTCACCGCGCCCAATACCAACATGGTGGCTGCGCTGCTGCTGGCGCAGGGCGGCCTGATCGCGCTCGGGCTGATCCTGATCGACGAAGTGGACAACGCCTATGGCGACCTGTACTCGGGCTCTGTCGCAGGCCACAGCCTGAAGCCCGGCTGGAGCGTGCGGCGCTGGGGCATGGCGCTGGCCGTGCTGAGCACCGCCCTGGCAATGGTGCTGCCGATGCACAGCCTGGAGCCGTTCTTGCTGATGCTCAGCTCGGTGTTTGTGCCGCTTTATGGCGTGATTCTGGCGCGCCTGGCGGGTCAGCCCAACGTGGGGTCGCTGGTCACGCAGCATAGGGTGAACCTCAGCGCGGTGGTGATCTGGCTGCTGGGTGTTGCCTGTTACCACCTGTTCGCCCAGTTCGCGCCGAACTGGGGCGCCGCCCTGCCCACGCTGGCGCTGACGTTCCTGCTGGCGTGGAGCAGCCGGGCACTGTCCGGCAATTCAGGCGTCAGCGCAGCGGCCTGAGCGGTTTCAAGCGCATGGCCTGCGGCGCATGGCCGTGGTTGAGCGGCCCGCTGCCAGCGCCGGTTCGCACTTTGGCGCCGGCCTCCAGCGCTGCGCGAACATAAACGCGCGCAGCCTGCACCGCCTCCAGCAAGGAAGCGCCCAGCGCCAGTTGCGCGGCAATCGCTGAAGACAGGGTGCAGCCGGTGCCGTGGGTGTTGGCCGTATGAATGCGCGGTGCGCGCATCCAGTGGGCTTCGCCGTTTTTCAGCACCAGCAGATCGCTCACCACATCGCCCGCCAGATGCCCGCCCTTGAGCAACACCGCATGTGCGCCCATGGCCAACAGCTCCTGCGCCGCGACCTGCATATCGTCCTCGCCATTCAAGGGCCTGCCAACCAGCAGGCAAGCCTCGTCGAGATTCGGCGTGACCACGGTGGCGCGCCCAAACAGCTCCCGGACCAGCGCCGCAATGGCCGGATTTTCAATCAATACCGCGCCGCTGGTGGCCACCATGACCGGGTCAAGAACCACTTTCTTGAGCACATGCCGGTCAATCGCGTCGGCCACCGTCTGCACAATCTCCGGAGCATGCAGCATGCCTATTTTCACGGCGTCCAGTCCGATGTCTTCGACCACTGCGTCAATCTGCTCGCGCAGCATCGCAGGCGGGACGCCATGAATGGCCCGCACGCCCAGCGTGTTTTGGGCCGTCAGCGCGGTGATCGCCGTCATGCCGTAGCAACCCAGTGCGGCAAAGGTTTTCAGGTCTGCCTGAATGCCTGCGCCACCGCCGCTGTCGGAGCCGGCGATGGTCAGCACGCGCGGATACTCAAACTCAAAAGTTTCATTCATCATCTGGCTATTTTCGTGCGTGCAATTCTTCGTCACACAATGACCTGAGGCCAGCGGCAGCGGCCCGCGGATCGTCCGCCCCGCACAGCGCGCTCACCACGGCCAGGCTGTCGGCTCCGGCACGCAGCACTTCAAGCGCATTGCCCGCGTGGATGCCGCCTATGCCGACCAGCGGCAAGCGGGTGGCAGCGCGCACTGCGGCCAGGCCGGCCAGACCCCAGGGCGCCTTGGTGTCGGTCTTGGTCGGGGTGGCAAAGATCGGGCTCACGCCCAGGTAATCGACCGGCGCAGCGGCGCTTTGCACGACATCGTCCATGGTCTCTACCGACCAGCCAATAAACACTTCGTTTGGCAACAACTTGCGCGCTGCTTGCGCCGGCAAGTCGCTCTGGCCCAGATGCACGCCCTCGGCGCCACAGGCCAGCGCAATGTCAATGCGATCGTTGATCACCAGCGGCACGCGGTGCGGCGCCAACAGCTTCTTCAGCATCAGGGCCTGCGCCAGAAAATCACGGGTACCCAAATGTTTTGCACGGAGCTGCACGCAACTCACACCGCCCTGCACCGCTGCCGCGACCACATCGGCCAGAGTTCGGCCACGCATCAGCGACTGGTCCGTCACCAGGTACAGGCGCAAAGCGTGTGGCTTCAGCCTTGCCACGTCGCCAACTCCAGGCGAAGTCGCTTTTCAAACGTGGCCTGATCCAGCAGTTGCAATTCGTCGAGCAGGCCCACCGCCATGCTGCCAACGCCAAGGCCGCGGGCTTGCGCCTTTTCAGCCGCCACTTCACCCACAACGCCCAGAAAAGCCATGGCCGCCGTGGTGGCGCGCCAGGCATCGGGCTGCACCGCGCAGAACGCGCCAACGAGCGCGCTGGCCGAGCAGCCAACACCCGTAATCCGGGTCATCCAGGCGTGACCGTTGGACAGGCGGGCCCAGCGCTTGCCGGCATCAAGCACATGGTCAACCTCACCGCTCACGCAAACCGTGCCCCCGGTGCGCCGCACCAGCGCCTGCGCGGCACCCAACGCGTCGCCGGCCGCAGCGCTGCTGTCAACACCACGCGTTTTCGCGGCCGCACCCGCCGTACTCATGATCTCGGACCCGTTGCCGCGAATCACCGTGGGCGACGCAATCGACAACAGGCTCTCCAGCGCCTGGTTCCGGTAAGGCGTGGCGCCGGCGCCCACCGGGTCAAGCACCGACGGAATCCCGCGCTGCGCCGCAGCCGCCAGCGCCAGTTTCATGCTGTCAATCCAGTACGGGTCGAGCGTGCCGATGTTGAGCACCAGCGCCTGGGCAATGCCAACCATGTCGCGCACTTCCTCGTGCGCATGGGCCATGACGGGCGAGGCCCCCGCAGCGAGCAGAACGTTGGCGTTGAAGTTCATCACGACCAGATTGGTGATGTTGTGCACCAGCGGCGAACGCTTTCGAACTGCCGCAACGTCCGACCAGAGATCTGCGGCGGAAATATCAGAAGCCATTGTTAAAACAGGGCAGCATCACCTGCCTCCTTTTTACTTGGGTTTGTAGCCCAGCGCGGCTGATATGACGTTGGCCGTCGCCTGCAGCTTGGGCAGCCAGTGCTCGTCAAGCCGGTCAGCCGGGGCGGAAATCGACAGGCCGGCGACCAGCTTGCTCTGGTCGTCATAGATGCCGGCGGCCATGCAGCGAACCCCCAGTTCCAGCTCTTCATCATCGCGTGCGATGCCGTACTGCCGCGCCTTGGCGAGTTCGCGCTCCAGAGCCGGCAACTGGGTGATGCTGTTATGCGTCTGCCCCGACAGCCCGGTTCGCGTGGCGTAGGTGCGCAGGCGCTGGGGATCGTCAAAAGCCAGGAACAGCTTGCCCACGGAAGTCAGGTGCAGCGGTGCGCGGCCACCGATGGCTCGCACCACCTGCATGCCCGAGCGCTCGCTGTAGGCGCGCTCCACATAGACAATTTCGTCCCCCTGACGCACGCTCAGGTTGACCGGCTGCTGGGTCAGCTTGTGCAGCTCACGCATGGGCGCCAAGGCCGCGTCGCGAACACTCAACCGGGCCTTGACGAGGTTGCCCAGCTCCAGCAGGTGCATACCCAGCCTGTAGTTTCCCGCAACCGGGCGCTCCACGAAACGCCCGATCGCCAGATCGTTCAGGATGCGGTGCGCCGTAGAAGGGTGCAGTCCTGATTTTTCGCTGATTTCCTTGAGCGATACGGCCTCCTCATGGCTGGCCAGAATCTCGAGCAGGATGAAAATGCGTTCAATCACCTGAACGGTCGGTGTGGCGGGAGCGGTTTTATCGGACTTTTTCATGTGCAGACTTTGTAGGCCCGATTTTATGCTGTGAAATGGAACAGCCGATGGCGCCAGCTGACCACTGCTTCAGATGCCGCCAGAACGCACCCAGTGGCCGTCAACAAATATTTCGTGGGGCCTGAATCCGGCCTTGTAACTCATCTTCGGGCTTTGGGCGATCCAGTAACCCAGATAGACATAAGGCAGGGCCAGTTGCCGGGCCTGCTCTATTTGCCAGAGCACACTGTAATTGCCGTAGCTGGCTCGTGCCTCAGGTTCATAAAACGTGTAAACCGCTGACAGGCCATCTTCCAGCACGTCCAGGATGGAGACCATTTTGAGCGCGCCGGCCTCGCCGTTGGGCAAACATTCGCGGAACTCGACCAGGCGCGAATTGACGTGGCTTTGCAGCAGGAATTGCGTGTACTGGTCAATGCTGTCATGGTCCATGCCACCGCCGGCGTGACGGGTGTTCTGGTAACGCAGGTAGAGCTGGTAGTGCTCCGGCATGAAACACAGCTTGAGGATGCGCGCCTTCAGCGTGTGGTGCTGCTTCCAGGCGCGGCGCTGGCTGCGATCAACCTTGAAGCCATCGACCGGCACGCGAAACGGCACGCACGCCTGGCAGCCATCGCAATACGGTCGGTAGGTAAACATGCCGCTGCGCCGGAAACCGTGGGTCACAAGCCCTGAATAGGCATCGTTGTGAACCAGGTGGCTGGGCGTTGCGACCAGCGAGCGGGCCTGTTTGCCGGGCAGATAACTGCAGGGGTACGGCGCCGTTGCATAAAACTGCAAGGATTGCAGGGGCAGGTCTTTGAGGTGCGTCACGGAAGCTTCGCCAATCTGGCTGTCAACATCTTGTTCCAGTATAAGGGGTCAAACTGCCAATGGGGAGCCGTGCCACCAACGCTCCGGGTGAGCTGAGACACAAACGCGGAGCGGCTGATTTCGCCCGCCCCCAGCGATGCCAGGTGCCGGGTATTTTGCTGGCAATCAATCATCGGCATGTCGTGAGCGCGGCAAAAAGCGACCAGCGCCGTCAATGCAATTTTCGACGCATCGGTCTGGTGCGCAAACATCGATTCGCCAAAAACCATGCGGCCCAGATTGACGCAGTACAGACCACCAACGAGTTTGCCCGCCACCCAGGTTTCCACGCTGTGGGCGTGCCCCGCCCGATGCAGCGCGGCATAGGCCTGCACCATGGCCGGAACAATCCAGGTGCCAGGCTGGCCGTCCCGGGGCGTGCCGGCGCAGGCGGCAATGACCTGCTCAAACGCGCTGTCAAACCTGATTTCGCACTCTGGATCGCCCAGAAAACGAATCAGGCTCTTGCGCAGGGAGCGGTGCAGTTTGAAGTTTTTGGTCTGGAGCACCATGCGCGGGTCGGGGCTCCACCACAGCACCGGCTGGCCCAGGCTGAACCACGGAAAAATCCCCAACGAGTAAGCGTTGACCAAAGTGCTCACATCGAGCGACGCCCCAACGGCCAGCAGGCCCGGAGCGGGATCGTCGCGACCCCAAGCGTTTTCCAGAGGTGGAAAAACCTCCCCTTCAGCCAGCCACGAAACCGGATGTGTCGGCTTTCCCATGGTTCAACCTAGAAACGGCAGTTGGACGCGCCCGAGGGTGCTGTGATTGGCGTGCCAGACAAGGCGTGACAACGCAGCGGGCTACTGCCCGCAAGGCGGAGCAACGCCGTATGGCGCGTCAAGCGCAGTGCCATCGGGTGCGTAGCGCTCTCACCAAATAGGTGAACGCGAACGAAGGCAAAAAAACTAATTTTCATGCGGGTCTGCCAAAGTAATCAAGCGTCCAACTGCCGTTTCTAGGTTCGACGTTCTCTTGGCAAAAACAGAAGTGTCATGACAGGCATGTGCCAATGGTAGCCGCGCCAG
>CAYJMW010000037.1:0-33429 GCA_964371235.1 uncultured Polaromonas sp. | reverse complement strand
CATTCGGCGGAAGAGGGCAATCTTCTTGCCTGGGCGTCGCTTGGGCAGCGGTTGCTACCGGTCACCACCGGTACGTTTGTGCATTTGGCTCAATGATCATCCAGATTTCGATACAAGTCTGACAAATTCTTGTCACCACGTACGGGGGGTGACGGAATACACCCCGATGGGGCTTCAGGGACGACTAATGCCGTTGACAGGTTTGCGGAGGCCGAAGATACTTCGGGTCATGCGGTTGAAGTTCCTATCCTTGTCGGATCTCGCAATTAAGAAGAACCATGTTCATCTTTACAGCCCCAATGAAGACGCACCCTTGCTGATAAGGAATCAGACAGCAGTTGGATCGCCTTACGGAAAAGGCGAGATATGAATATGATCCGGCGAACCGCAGTTGTGGTTCTCGCAGTTCTCGGATCACTCACTTTCAACGCAATTGCGTCAGGCCCGGATGAGAAAAATCATTCGCTTGTGGTCACTAATGGTGTTTGGGCTACGCTTACCCAGCAGCAACGCGATCTTGTTTCGTCTCGATACGCCATTGAGGTGACCGACAAAGGGCGGTTCGCCAAAATAATCAATGTTCAGGGTGTTAACGAATCCACGCCGGGAACGTCAGGCGGAGCCCAACTTGGCGGCGCATTCGGGCAAGCGCAATATCTTGATAACGCGAACTGGCACAACTACTCTGCGAGAAACCAATTGGGCGCCGGGATCATAGGCGCGCTGCTCGGTTCAGCATTGGATGCCCCTGCTCGCACGGTGTACCGGATTGTCTACACGTTAAAAAATTCCGATGGCACAGTCAATGTCATCGAAAAGGTATCACAGAGCCCCATCTATGTCGCGCCGGGCTTGTGCGTAGACACGGCATCTTTCACACCGGTACGAGACAGCATGTGCGAGGACGTCTTGCCACCAGAGATACTCTCGCTTTTCGGCCAGGCAGAAAGTTCAATAGCAGCTAAAACAGCCGGTTCATCCAGCACTCCTTTGTCGGCGCCCGCCAAGCCCGCACCTTCTAGCATTCCCAGCGGCAACGTCGTCCTGTGCCGACTAGGTAACACCGCTAGCGTACCGACTACCGCAGAAAAGTGTCTTCATGCGGGCGGCACTATTCAATAATTATGAAAGGAAAATATCCCATGAAGAAAATTGTATTTGGCGCGTTGGTTATAGCGGGCATGCTGACTGGTTGTGCCGCAACCTATAAACTTGAAGGGAACACCTATTCTTCTGCAGAGGAATTCTTGGCCGCAAGCGACAACCTTTTTCGAGATGGACAGAAACAACTCGTCGCGGAATTACGCGCTCCCGAACCCTTATCCCCTAAAGCATTAACGGTGGGTATCGCTACGCTTGACGCGATAAAGGGGTACCAAGCACCTAATCCCTTGATGCTACCCCCGCTACAAATCGCGATACTGTACAACATATCAGCGGCGAACAGAAAAGAGTTCGAGATGTTTGCCAACACGATGAAAAAACTTAATGTCTATCGAGAAGTTAAAGTCGTAGACACCACTGGCGGGCACCTTCAACCCAGTCCGACAGAGAGCGTTCTTTATATATACATGACTCCTGGTACAAAGGCTTTTCAATGGTATATCAACGGTGGGAAGGCAGGCCTGCAAACGGTCAACATGGATAGAGGGCAACCGCAGTTTCTCGGAAAAGCGAAAAGCCTCCTCAATTCGATCAAAGGGTACGCCTTGACCGATCAAAACTAACAAAGTCGATTTCAAGCGCCTACTCCATGCCAGCCCACGGGAGCACCCCGAGGCCCATGCATTACGTCGTAGATCACATCAAAGCGTTCGCCCATGCTGGAACTGATACCCCATCAGACACGCAGCGGCAGACCATCACTGATAGCAAGGCCGAGGACAGATGGGAGCGCAAGGGCTCCTTCGTCAGCCTAACCCGATGGTAGGAGGTTTCCAGGGATGGAAAAACGGCTACACGCGACAGTCTTAATGAGCGGCGGCATTGACTCTGCTGCATGTGCCGCCTTCCTTGCCGCACAAGGCATGATAGTCTCGGGGATCTTTATCGATCATGGTCAAGCCGCCGCGAAGGCTGAGTCTGAGGCAGTCAACGCGGTAGCCGATGAACTCGGAATCGAAGTCCAACGGTTGCTCCTTAGTGGCGCCGAGCCGTTTGGTGCGGGCGAACTCGTAGGGCGCAACGCATTTTTGGTCTTTGCCGCGCTGTTTGCGACAGGCGGGCATTCAAGCATTATCGGACTGGGCCTGCATGCCGGCACGCCCTACTACGACTGCTCGCCCGCGTTTCTCGAACTGATCAACCGCGCTGTTGCTGAACACACTGACAACAAGGTGCAAGTGGTGGCTCCATTTATCGACTGGTCGAAACGTGATGTATATGATTACTTCTTGCAGGCTGGTTTATCCGTAGGGTATACATTTAGCTGCGAGCGGGGGACGAGTCCTAGCTGTGGCAGTTGTGCCTCCTGCCTCGATAGAAAGGCTCTCGGATGCTTGCTAAACGAAGAACGCTCAAACTAAACGGAGTTGAGATTGAGCGTACGCCGTTGCTCGTACCGTCCTTCTCTAGCAAAGGCTTCCCAGATGTCAAAAAGATCATCAAGTACTGCTCTGAGCTGATCGAGGGTGTCACGCTGGTTAGCGCGTATGACCTTTACTACGAGAAAATTCGGCCGCCGTTTGATTTCCCTTCGCTAATCTTCTTAGACAGCGGCGGGTATGAAGCGTCGAAGGACGCGGAGCTGTCCGACCTTGGAGATAAGGAGCATCAGCCAAGGGTGTGGACCAAAGAGATGCACGAGGAAGTGATCGCCACATGGCGGCCCGCCGTGCCGAGCGTATTGATTAGCTATGACCATCCCAAAGAACGAGTCAGCTTTGCCAAGCAGGTTGAACGGGCGCGGGCAATGGCCCCTGGCCGTACCGAGTTCTTGCGTGAGCTGTTGCTTAAGCCCGAAACTGAGGCTCAGTCATTGTTGCCGGTCTCTGAAGTGATCAGGCACGTCCATCGCTTCGCAGAATTTGACATTATTGGAGTCACCGAAAAGGAGATCGGTAACTCCCTCGTGGACCGCATGAAGAACATCGCGCAATTGCGGTGCGCGCTATCAGGAGCTGGGTTGGAAACACCCATTCATGTCTTCGGTAGCCTCGACACCCTTTCGACGCCGATGTACTTCTTGGCTGGTGCGGACATATTCGACGGTTTGACTTGGCTTCGGTTTGCCTTCCATGAGGGCCTGACCGTCTACAAACACAATTTCGGTGCACTTAAGCTTGGGGTTGCGACGAAAGCGCACATGGTTGATGCCCGCTGCTGGAATCAGAACTATTACTATATGACCGATCTAGAGTTGGAGATGCGTAGGTTCCTGACTGCGTACGACTTTGATGCCTTCAAGCACCACGGTGCGCTATTTCGCACGGCATTGCAAAATGCTATGGAAGCACTAGGAGAAAAATGATGGGTGGAAGCGGTGGTGGATCGACGTTCAGGAGTCGTAGTCCTGACGAGCTGCGCGACACAGTACGCAAGGCCGAAGACAAGTCGACGGTCAAGCAATTTGAGGTCGAGTTGGCGGGTACACTCAGCGAGCTTCTTGGGCGCTACAACAGCCGTGACGTGCAGGTCGTGCGCGATCGATTGGAGTCCTTGCGCGCGGCACTTCAGGGTGAGATCGAAGGAACATTTGACTCTCTATTCGGCGGCTCTGTAGCGAAGCACACGTATGTCGATGGGATGAGCGATATCGACTCGCTGATCTTGCTCAATGGTTCCGATCTCGAAGGCCACAGCCCTCAGCGTGCCCTCGAAAAGATGGCAGACATCGTTAGGGGAGCGGCGCCTTCTAATGCGACCGTATCGCACGGGCAGATGGCCGTAACCGTCGATTACGGCGATGGCATGGTCATTCAACTGCTTCCTGCAATCAAAGCGGCTGACGGTCTGGTGCATGTTCCATCCTCTCGGCGCGACGCTTGGTCCAAAATCAACCCCATGACCTTCCAAGAGGCGCTGATGAGCCGCAATGCGACATGCGGGGGCAAGCTTGTCCCAACGATCAAACTCGCCAAAGCGATCAATGGTGAATTACCTGAGAACCAGCGATTGAGCGGTTACCACGTTGAAAGTCTGGCAATCGCAGCGTTTCGTGGATACGCGGGGGAGAAGACCTCCTCAGCAATGTTGCCGACATTCTTCGAACGGGCGCGAGAGCTTGTACTCACGCCGATCAAAGACAGCACCGGGCAATCTGTCCACGTGGATGGGTACCTTGGCCCAGCAAACAGCGTGGATCGAATAGCAGTAAGTCACTTACTCGGAAGAATTGCGCGCCGCATGCGTAATGCCACTGCTGCGGCGTCCGTGTCGCAATGGAAGTCCTTTTTTGGTCTGGAGTCATGAGTTCCAACGAATCCACACGCGAGGAATTGGTCCGAATCTGCCGGGTTGCCGACATGCTCTGTACTGGGCATGCCACGCTGCGGGATAGATATGCTATGCGCGCGTTTGTGTTGGATCTATTGACCCTTGCAGTTTCGACTTGGTTGGTCGCCCTCTCCTTCGTCGAACCGCGACTGAATGTAACACTCACCCCATTCGGATGGGATGGCCAGATTTGGATTGGTACGCTCGGTACGGGAGTTTTCTTCCTGACGCTTGTACAGATCAAATCAGACTGGAAAGGACGGGCAGATGCACACAAGCGAACGTTGGACATCTATGCAGAAGTAAAGCGCGAGGCAGGCTACCTACTGTCAGCTGGCGAATATGATCGCGACGCTTGCCAGCGAGTCTACTCGCGGTATGACATGGCGTCCGCTGTGGGTATCTCGATCCCAGAAGCCGAGTTCCTCGCCCAAAAGCGACGGCACCTGATTAAGGTGGCGCTAAGCAAGCAATTAGATGCCCGTCCCGCCGCGTCCCTTGCTTGGCTACGAGCAAGGCTCTGGTGGAAGGATAACTTCAAAGTGGACGACTAGCTAAAGCATGAAGGCCGATCTAACTGCAGCGGTGCAATTTTTCTCCAAGGCCAGCAGCTACGTTCAAAGTGCTGGACTGATGGCGGAAGTTGTATGGCAACGCAGCGCGAACTTTGAAGAGTTCACGGAAAGCGACCTGCTGCGTGAGCATGCATGGGTGGCATTGTGTTCAGGGTTCAAGGAATCAGTTGTGCGCCGAGTTTTCGACCATGTGTCGCTTTGCTTTTGCGATTGGGAAACGGCTGAAGCGATAGTCTTAGCTGGTGACGTCTGCTGTGCAACCGCCATGGCGTCCTTCTCGAATCGAGCCAAGTTGAGTGGCATTCTTGCGGCGGCCAAACACGTGAATTCCATTGGCTTTTCCAACTTCAAAAAAGCCGTACTGATCGATCCAATCAACTGCCTCCAGCAATTGCCATTCATAGGGCCGATTACGAGCTGGCATCTTGCAAAGAATCTGGGCCTCGATGTCGCCAAGCCGGATCGTCACTTGGTCCGAGTTTCAGAATTCCTCGGCTTTCGCGATGCCGACCACCTATGCCGCGAGTTGGCGTCGTCAACAGGAGAACAGGCTAAGGTTGTGGACCTAATTGTTTGGCGATATCTCGCTGACAACCCCAGCAATGTTCGGTCCATACTATTCTGAGCTGTGTTCGTCCCCACGAGTGGTGAGCGTCTGGTTGATCTTGCCCCCGATAAACGTACTCCATAGCTGATGGTCAAATTCAGGCATTAGAGATTACGAAATGAGCAAGAGAAAAGGAAGTGGCCTCGCTAACCGAACCTCACAGGGAGTCGAGATGCAGCAAGTGCCTTGTACTACCTTATGAGCCCGATTTCCGGCTCAAGTTGTTGAAACCGGAACCGGCGGGCTGACCAAACCCCAAGGATGCAACATGTTTCAAGACCGCAACGACGCTGCACGCCAGTTGGCCACCCAACTGAAGGCCTACCGCGGCCAGCATCCGCTGGTCCTGGCCATCCCGCGCGGCGCGGTGCCCATGGGCAAGACCCTCGCCCGGCAACTCGACGGCGACTTCGACGTGGTGCTGGTGCGCAAGCTGCGCGCCCCCTACCAACCCGAGGTGGCGATCGGCTCGGTTGATGAGAACGGCGGGACCTACATCGCACCCTACGCCGCCTCCGTGGGCGCCGACCAGGATTACATCGCCGCTGAAAAGCACACGCAAATGGCAACGATCCGCTCGCGTCGTACACAGTACACCCCGATCCGGCCTCCGATTGACCCGGCTGGGCGCGTCGTCATCGTGGTGGACGATGGGCTGGCCACCGGGGCGACCATGATTTCCGCACTGCACAGCCTGCGCCAGCGCCAGCCGGCCAAGCTGGTTTGCGCCATTCCCGTTGCATCGCCCGAGGCGTTGGAGAGGATTCGGCCCCTGGCCGACGAGGTGCTGTGCCTGCAAGCACCGGACGATTTCCAGGCGGTAGGCCAGTTCTACCGCGACTTCCCACAAGTGGACGACGAGGAAGTGATTGCGTTGCTGAAGGCCTGACGTCAAAGCGCTCGCGACCGCAAATGCTGCTCGAACGAGTACGTGCGCAACGGCACGACCAAGCTGTCCGTGGCCGCCGAGCCCAGGGAGCGGGATCGGCGTCCTCCACCGGCAGTGCCTGGATCGGCGCATCGCCGGTCGACAACTTCTGCGCTCTGAAGTAGACTGATTCGCAGCAGGCACGCAACACCGAACAAGGAACCATCACCCCAACCGCTATCCCGTGGAAGGGTTGCGGGTCTATTTGAAGGCCACCCTGCATATGCCCGACATCGAGGCCAAACTGAAGTTCCTGCAAGCGCCTGAAACCTACGGCGACTCCAGCCTGCACCTGGAATGCATCGAAACCCATATGTCATGGGTGTTTCTGGTGGACCAACGGGTCTTCAAGCTCAAGAAGCCCGTTTGCTTCCCATTTCTCGACTTTTCAACCCTGAAGGCCCGCGAGTTCTATTGCAGGGAAGAAGTCCGGCTCAATGCGCGCCTGGCGCCGGGCATCTATCTCGGTGTGGTGGCGCTGCAGTGGTGTGACGGCGCCTTCGCTCTGGTCCCTGAAGCCCAACTACCCGCCCGCGGAGAGACCGTTGACTGGCTGGTCGCCATGCGGCGACTGCCCTTTCATCGAATGCTTCATCACCTGATCGCAACGCACCAGGTCACACCCAAGGACATTGATTCTCTGGTTGAGCTGTTCGGCTCGTTTTATCGGGCGGCGCCCGCCGTACCACTGAGCGGGAACGACTACTTGGGCCGATTCCAGTGCGCGCAGGCATCGAACCGCGAGGTCTTGCTGCGCCCGCAGTTCCGGCTCGAAAATGCCGCGCTGGCCATTGATCGCCTTAGCGCGGCGCTGGCCCTGGTCGCCGGCTTGTTGCGTGATCGGGTGTCGCGCCAGCGTATTCTCGATGGGCACGGCGATCTGCGCCCCGAACATGTCTGCCTGCTGCAGCCGCCCGTGGTATTTGACTGCCTGGAATTCAATCCCCAATTGCGCCAGCTTGATCCCTTTGATGAAATTGCCTACCTGAGCATGGAATGCGACATGGCGGGGGCCCCGTGGATTGGTCCGCAGCTCGTTTCAGGTGTCGCCAACGCACTAGCCGACCATCCCCACCCGGCCCTGATGCATTTTTATACCGCGCACTGCGCCTTGTTGCGCGCCCGTCTTGCCATGGCCCATTTGCTTGACCCACAACCCCGTTTGCCTGAAAAGTGGCTGCCGCTGGCACAAAGATATATAACACGCGCCCTTTCGGCAACGGGTGATTTCACCTCAGCCATGCGCCATGGCACGCTTGAATCGCCAGCGCAAACTGCGGTGCCGCCGATGCAATGGTGAGCTTGCCGCGCGCCCTGGAGGCGGGGGCCAAGCGAAACGGCGGCACGCTGTCGGTCACGATAATGGACGCAATGCTGTCGTCCGCCAGCGCATCCGCCGCCAGGCCGGTAAAGAGTCCGTGAGCAGCACATGCCACAACCTCCCGTGCCCCGGCCTTTTTTAACGCCACGGCCGCGCGCCGCATGGTGTCTCCGCTGGCGATGAGGTCATCGATCAATAAAACCGTCATCCCGCCCACGTCACCTGCGACCAGGTTTTCACTACTGACAACACCGGCACTGCGGCGCTTGTCAACCATGGCAAAGCCAACCGGCCGCATGAGTTTTTTCTCCAGCGACTCACGCCATAGCTGTGCGCGCTTGACTCCGCCCGGATCGGGTGACGCCACCGCCAGCGCCTCATCACCAACCAGTTCCCCTGCCAGCCGATCGAAGGCGCGGTGTGCTTCGAGGTGGATGGTCATGCAACGAAAGGCGTTCTGGAAAGCCGCCACATTGTGAGCCTCCAGCACGATCAGTTGCGCCGTGCCGACGGCGTCGAATAGCTGTGCGACATAGCGAAGAGTCACCGGATCGAATGGCTTGGTTTGCCTGTCCTTGCGGGCATAGGCAAGATAGGGCACCACCGCCGTCACCCGTGCCGCGCCATGCTCACGCAAAGTGGCGATAAACATCAAAAGCTGGCACAGCTTGTCATGCGGGCTGCTCTGCGGCTCGCCATACAGGCTGTGGATCACGTAGGCATCACGGCCGCGTGGGTCGAGCAGGGGCCTGAGCTTGTGCTCTCCGTCTTCAAAGCCGCGGTTCTCGTGGGGCGCCAGCGCGACCCCCAAATTGGCCGCCAGTGCCAGCGAAAACGTGGCGTCCAGATCCAGCGAATAGAGCAACATCATTCTCAGCCTTTCATGAATCAGCATGAGCGCCCGGTGCATCGCCCCACCGGGTAGCTGAAAACGCATCAATGAAGCGCTCCAGTTGCTGCGCCGGGAGGAGATCTATGCCCGCCGCGCCAGAGCGTCCATCACCTCCAAAACGCAGGCAAAACTCCGCCGCCCCGACGGGGGAACACAGCGGCGCACGCACGCTGACCACGAAGTCACCAGAGACCGTGGGCTTGAGCACGGCGTGCGCACGCAGAGGTTCAGCGCAGGCGAGGATGTTGCTCAAACTGCCAGACACTCGCCGGCTCCATGGAGCATCTGGCAGAAGGTAAACGCCAACACGGGCATCCTGAAAATGGGGCGGCAAGGCCTGTGCTCGCCGCAAATCGTCTTGCCGCAGGGCATCAAGCTCCCCTCCTATAAGCTCACGTTCCAGAAAATTCAAGGGATCGGGGTAGCGAACCAGTTTTTCGTACAGGTGCCTGGGGCTGATGTGAACATCCTGCTCACTGTCGCCATAGGCGTTGTAGTTAATTGACTCCCCCAGGGATTGCAAACGCCTGCGATCGTTAAAGGACAAGCCCAGATTTACAGCCAGACCCTCGGCCACGCCGGTCAGGTTGTCGCCAAAAGCACCCACCACCGCCCAGGACCGAAACCTGCCACCCAGATAGCGATCCACCAGCAGGCTCGTACAGGTGTCGCTGGCAACATCGATATGGGCATCAAGCAGCGGATGCGCCGGGATCTCGTCAACCTTGTGATGATCGAAGTAGCGCACGGACACCCCGGCCGCAAGCAGGCGCATCAGGGGCAAAAGATTGCGCCGCATGGACAGATCGCACACCAGCAACTTGTCACCTTCGACTGCCTGCACACGATCAAGCAGTTCAATGTCGCGTTTCAGTCCTGTGATCAGACAGCTTGCCTGCGGTTCGTGCAAGCGCCATTGCACGACGGAACAAAGGCCGTCGGCATCTCCATTGCATACGTCGATGTAGCTTGCCATGAGACACCACTGTGCCACTGTGCCCCCGGATAGACAAGCAATCAGGGAAATCTCTCCCGGAGATTTCGTTGAAATCTGGGTTATCGTGTGAAATATTCCGGCTAACTCAGGGTCCACCGCATCATGCCCACAGAAATCGAACTCACCGCGGCCAAAGACGGCGAGGGCAAGAACGGCGTGCAGTCGCTGGAGATCGGCATGACGATTTTGCGCGCCATCAGCGGCGGGCACCGCTCGATGATGCTCAAGGACATTGCCGCGGCGGCGAACATGCCGGCATCCAAGGTGCACCGCTACATCGTCAGCCTGGTGCGCTGCGGCCTGGTGGAGCAGGATCCCATGACTTCCCGCTACGACCTCGGGCCCTTTGCCCTGAGTCTGGGGCTGGTGGCGGTGGACCGTCTGGACCGCATCAAGCTGGGCCTGGCGGCCATTGCCGACCTGCGCGACGAGATCAACCAGACCACGGCGCTGGCCGTCTGGAGCAGCAACGGCCCGGTCATCATCCGCTCGGTGCGGCCTTATCGCCCGATCACTGTCAATGTGGTGACCGGCACCGCGCTGCACCTGCTGACCTCAGCCAGCGGCCGGATGTTTGCCGCCTGCTTGCCCCGTTCGACCACCGCGCCGCTGATCGGGCGTGAGCTGGCCACGCTGGCCTTGCCCGCCGAGCTGAAAACGCAGGCCGGTATTGAGACCATGCTCGCGCAGGTGCGCCAGGACGGAGTCTCTACCGTGCTCGACTATCACCTGGTGCCTGGCGTCGCCGCCGCGGCAGCGCCGGTCTTTAATTTCAAGCATGAAATGACACTGTCGGTGCTGGCCATCGGGGTCAAGGGAATGATTGACCTGTCACTGGACGGGCCCGTGGTTACGGCCCTGAAGCGGTCCGCGCAGGCGCTGTCGCTGCGCCTGGGGCATGCCGGGGCCGAGGCAGCGGCCTGACGCGCAAGCCTGCATTTTTATAAGCGTTTTAGGCCTCTAGCCCACATGGAATAAGCGAATATAGCTATCTAAATGATAGCAAGCAACAGACTGCAGGCCAGGCTGATGGCAGCTCAAAATAGCGCCGGGCGATCCGGTCTTAGGGCCCGTTCAGCAATAACTTGCACATTTGACTCGCCAGCTTCGGGCGCGCTGCGTTGTTGCGAATCGCTTGTGTGGCATAGCCACACGGCACGCTTCGCGCCTAGCATCGCATCCCGAATCCGACGGCCAAATGCACAACTTATTTCTGAACGGACCCTTAGCGTTCGTCGTAACTCACGGTGACACGATCACTGGTCGGGCGCGACTGGCACGAGAGCACAAAGCCCTGCTCGCTCTCCCACGCCTCCAGCCCGAAGTTCTTGTCCATCTCGACGCTGCCCTGCAATACCTTGGCGCGGCAGGTGCAGCAGACACCGCCCTTGCACGAGTAGGGCAGGTCCAGCCCGGCGGCCAGCGCCACATCAAGCACATGTTGGTCGGGGCTCATTTGCAAGGCGTGCTCCTTGCCGTCCAGCACCACGGTCAGCGCCACCTGGCCTCTGGCGCCCTGTTCGTGGCGGGCTCCGGCGGCCTGGCGCGCTGCGGGTGTCAGGGCCTCCAGCGTGGGCGAGGTGAAGCGCTCGGCATGAAGCTGTCGCGCTGGCAACCCAGCGGCCAGCAGCGCTGCCTCGGTGGCTTCAATCATGGCCTCGGGGCCACAGATGAACACTTCGTCCATGCTGGCCACCGGCAGCAGCGCGTCGATGATGGCGCGCACCTTGTCAGCGTCGATGCGGCCTTGCAGCAGGTCAACTTCCTGCGCCTGGCGCGACAGGATGTGGATCAGGGTCAGGCGCTCGGGAAAGCGGTCCTTGAGGTCTTGCAGCGCCTCGTTGAACATCACGGTGGCCATGCTGCGGTTGCCATAAACCAGGGTGAATCTGGAGTCTCTCTGGTCTTCGAGCGTGCTGGCCATGATCGACAAAATGGGTGTGATGCCTGAGCCCGCGGCAAATCCGACGCGGTGCAGGGCGCGCGGGCGCCGGGAGACAAAGCGCCCGTCGGGCGGCATCACCGCCAGGGTGTCGCCGGCCTGCAGCACCTGGGCGGCCCAGTTGGAAAATACGCCGCCCTGCATCGGGCGGATGCCCACCACCAGTTCATGCGCCTGCGCGAAGTGGCTGTGGGTGCAGCAAATCGAGTAGCTGCGGCGCTCGTCGGCACCGTTGATGCTGGCGCGCAGTGTCAGGTACTGGCCGGGCTGGAAGTCAAAGCTGTCGTGCAGCGACTCGGGCACCGCCAGGGCAATCGCCACGGAGCCCGCAGCCTCGGGACTGATGCGTGCAACGCGCAGCTTGTGAAAACGGGAGGATGTTGACATGGTGCGGCGATTCGGGGCGTGAGTCAATACGGTTTGAAATAGTCAAACGGTTCCAGGCAGTCCAGGCAGCGGTAAAGCGCCTTGCAGGCCGTGGAGCCAAAGTGCGAGGTTTCTGTGGTGTTGATTGAGCCGCATTGCGGGCAGGCCACCGTGATCGGTTCGGCAGCCGCCACCTTTTTTGAAGCGAACTGAACCACGCTGCCGGTGGCGCCGGCGCATGCACTGGCGTGCGGCGGGGCAATGCCATAGCCGCGCAGCTTGTCGCGCCCCTCGGGGGTGATCCAGTCGCTGGACCAGGCCGGTGCGATCTGCACCACAACCCGGGCGGCGATGTTGCCGCGCGCCAGCGCCGCCCTGACGTCATCCTCCATCTGGCTCATTGCGGGGCAGCCGCTGTAGGTAGGGGTGATGACCACTTCAAGTCCTTGCCCGCCCTGGCGAATGGCGCGCAGGATGCCCATTTCGCGCAGGCACACCACCGGAATCTCCGGGTCGGCCACTGATTCCAGCAACTCCCATACCGCAAAGTGCGAGTCAACCGGCTGCTTGCGCGCGATCGGGCCGTCGGGCAGACTGTTACCCATCGTCATTGCGATTGCCGCGTCGCTTTGCTCCTCGCAATGACGGCCAGCGTGGCAATCCAGGGGTTCATGGATTGTCACGTCGCAGTGCTCCTTTCCATGAACCGGCTGTCATTGCGAACGTAGTGTGGCAATCCATGAACCCGCTTTTTTCGACGATGGATCGCCGCGCTACGCTCGCGATGACGGTTCATGATTTGTGTGCGGTTCCGGGCCGCAACTGAAGGCTCGCAATGACTGCCTTTTTGCGGCGTCGCCTGTGTTGCAAGACAGTGTGGCAGACCGCTTTGCAGGCTATCAGTGGCATCGCGTTCCATGCTATTCACCAGACCGCTTCGGGGTGCGCGCGGGCCAGGCTTTGCATTTCGGCCAGCACAAAGCCCAGGTGCTCCGAATGCACACCGAGCTTGCCGGTGGAGACAAAGCCACCCGCGGCGGGTCGCGTGAGCGTGGCTTGCGCCAGCGCGTCGTTGACCAGGGTGTTCCAGGCCGGCTGCAGCTGGCGTGTGTCGGCTCCCACACCCGCCTCAATGGCTGCAGTTTCCATAGCGCTGGAGGTCCAGAACTCCTGGGTGTAAGGAATCAAATGCTCCAAAGCCGCCTGCATCCGCGCATGGGATTCGTCAGTGCCGTCGCCCATGCGCAGCAGCCAGTCGCGCGCGTGGCGCAAGTGGTACTGCGCTTCCTTGAACGATTTGGCGGCAATGGCCGCCAGTTGTGCGTCTTTGGAGGCCTTGAGCGCCTCCCACAGCAGCACCATGAGTGCGCTGTAAAGAAAATTGCGCCCGATGGTGACGCTGTAGTCACGATCGCCCGCGGCCGTGGGCGCCAGCGCCGTGCTGTGCGGCAATTCCAGCAAGGTGTAGTTTTTGAAATCGGGCACGTCGCGAAAGTAAGCCAGCAGGTCTTCGGTGCTGCGGCCGTCATTGCGCAGGGTGGCCACATGCTGGTAAAGCAGGCGCGCCTGACCAATCAGGTCCAGGCTGTTGTTGGCCAGCGCCAGGTCTTCTTCCAGCGCCGGACCGTGGCCACACCACTGGGCATTGCGCTGGCCCAGAATGAGCGCGTTGTCGGCCAGGTGCAGCAGATAGCCGGTATGCGCAACCATTACATGTGCCCCACTTCTGCGGGAATGTCGTAAAACGTGGGGTGGCGGTAGATCTTGTCGGCCGCGGGGTCGAACAGCGACTCCTTGTCTTCCGGGGCGCTGGCCGTGATGCTCACGGACGGCACCACCCAGATGCTCACACCCTCCTGGCGGCGGGTGTATACGTCGCGCGCCATCTGCAGCGCCTGCCGGGCATCAGCGGCATGCAGACTGCCGCAGTGCTTGTGCTCCAGGCCCTGCTTGCTGCGAACAAATACTTCCCAGAGCGGCCAGTCTTTCAAGGCGGGTGTGGTCATGCTGCCTCCCCTTCTTAATTAGTTGAGGACAGAGCAAAATTGCTGCGCAATTCCTGGTCTGTCCCGCAAAGTTTGATTGGTTGAGGACAGAGCAAAATTGCTGCGCAATTCTTGGTCTGTCCCGCAAAGTATCACGATTAATGTTTGCGGGCATAGGCGAGCGCGGCGTCGCGCACCCACCGGCCATCGTGGTCGGCCTTGACGCGTGTGGCCAGACGTTCCTTGTTGCAGGGGCCGTTGCCGTTAATGGTGCTCCAGAATTCGTCCCAGTCAATTGGCCCGTAATCGTAGTGCTGGCGCTCCTCGTTCCACTTCAGGTCGGGGTCGGGCAGGGTCACGCCCAGCACCTTGGCCTGCGGCACGGTGGCGTCGATGAATTTCTGGCGCAGCTCGTCGTTGCTGATGCGCTTGATGCCCCAGCGCATCGCTTGCCCGCTGTTCGGACTGTCGGCATCCGGCGGGCCAAACATGGCCAGACACTTCCACCAGAAGCGGTTGACCGCGTCCTGCACCATGGCACGCTGCTCCGCGGTGCCTTGCATCATGACCAGCAGCGCGTCATAGCCCTGGCGCTGGTGAAAAGACTCTTCCTTGCAGACGCGGATCATGGCGCGGGCATACGGCCCATAGCTGCAGCGGCACAGTGGAATCTGGTTCATGATGGCCGCGCCATCGACCAGCCAGCCCACCACGCCCACATCGGCCCAGGTCAGGGTGGGGTAGTTGAAGATGGAGCTGTATTTGGCTTTGCCACTGTGCAGGTCGGCCAGCATCTGGTCGCGGCCGGTTCCCAGGGTTTCGGCGGCGCTGTACAGGTACAGGCCGTGGCCGCCCTCGTCCTGCACCTTGGCGATCAGGATCGCCTTGCGCTTGAGGCTGGGCGCGCGGCTGATCCAGTTGCCTTCGGGCAGCATGCCAACAATCTCGCTGTGGGCGTGCTGGCTGATCTGGCGCACCAGCGTCTTGCGGTAGGCCTCGGGCATCCAGTCCTGCGGCTCGATCTTGCCGTCGGCGTCAATCTTGCGATCAAAGCGGGCCTGAAGCTCGGCGTTTTCCAGCGCGGCCGCCTGGGCTGCTTTTTTCTGGCCCGGCGCCTCCTGCACATTGAATGACTGCGTGTACATGGTGACTTGCTCCTCTGGGGTGAAAAAACCCCGGAATCAAATGCCTGTTCGTGATCGCAAATTCAGGGCGCCAGCCGGGCGGGTGAACATTTTTTGCATCAGACGCGCTCGATCACGAGAGCGATGCCCTGACCCACACCGATACACATCGTGCACAGCGCATAGCGCCCGCCGCGCCGGGTCAGTTCGTAGCTGGCGGTGGTCACCAGGCGCGCGCCGCTCATGCCCAGCGGATGCCCCATGGCAATGGCGCCGCCATTCGGATTGACCCGTGTGTCATCGTCTGCCAGCCCCAGGTCGCGCAGCACCGCCAGGCTTTGCGCCGCAAAGGCTTCGTTGAGTTCAATCACGTCCATCTGATCGAGCGTGAGACCGGCTTTGGCCAGCACCTTGCGCACGGCGGGGGCCGGGCCAAAACCCATGATGCGCGGCGCCACACCCGCCGTGGCCATCGCCACGATGCGCGCGCGCGGGCTCAAGCCGTGCTGGCGCGCCGCCGCCGCGGATGCGATCAGCAGCGCGCAGGCGCCATCGTTCACGCCCGAGGCGTTGCCCGCCGTGACCGACAGCTCCGGACCATTGACGCCTTTGAGCCGGGTCAACATCTCGAGCGTGGTCTCGGGGCGCGGATGCTCATCGGTATCGACCACCAGCGGCTCACCCTTCTTGCGCGCAATCACCACCGGCGCAATTTCGTCGGCAAAGCGGCCCGCCGCATGAGCCGCGGCCCAGCGCTGCTGTGAACGCAGCGCAAACGCATCCTGGTCGGCGCGGGAGATATGAAATTCTTCGGCCACGTTGTCAGCCGTTTGCGGCATCGAATGCGTGTCATGAAGTTTTTTCATCAGCGGGTTGGCAAAACGCCAGCCGATGGTGGTGTCATAAATGGCGGCGCTGCGCGAATAGGCACTTTCTGCTTTTCCCATCACGAAAGGCGCGCGTGACATGCTCTCCACGCCGCCGGCAATCATCAGCTCGGTCTCGCCCGACTTGATGGCGCGCGCGGCCGTCCCCACCGCATCCATGGAGGACCCGCACAGGCGGTTGACGGTGGCGCCGGGCACTTCCACCGGCAGGCCCGCCAGCAGGCCGGCCATGCGCGCCACGTTGCGGTTGTCTTCACCGGCCTGGTTGGCGCAGCCGTAGATGATGTCGTCCACGGCAGCCCAGTTGACGCTGGCGTTGCGCGCCATGAGCGCCTTGATGGGAAGGGCAGCCAGGTCGTCGGCGCGCACCGTGGCGAGCGCGCCGCCGTAGCGGCCGATGGGGGTGCGAATGGCATCACAAATAAAAGCTTCACTCATACACACTTTCAAAGTTGTTTCGGACGTTCATCAATCAGGCGGCGCGCCTTGCCGGTCAGGGTGCGTGGAATCGTCTCGGGCTCCAGAACACTGATTTTGGTGGTGATGCCGATGATGGTCTTGATGTGGTGCTGCAACTCGCTGGCCACCGCGCCCACTTCGGCTGGCGAGAGCTTGCCCGAGACCTCGCGCTGCAACTCGCAGCGCACCTCGACATTGTCCAGGTGGCCCTCGCGGCTGACCAGAATCTGGTAGTTGCCCGACAGCCGCGCATCGCGCATGATCTGTTCCTCGATCTGGGTCGGGAACACGTTGACGCCCCGAATGATCAGCATGTCATCGGAGCGGCCGGTGATGCGGTCCATGCGCCGAAAACTCCGCGAAGTGGGTGGCAGCAGGCGCGTCAGGTCGCGGGTCCGGTAGCGGATCACCGGCATCGCCTGCTTGGACAGCGAGGTAAACACCAGTTCGCCCTGCTCGCCATCGGGAAGCACTTCGCCGGTTTCCGGGTTGATGATCTCGGGGTAAAAATGGTCTTCCCAGATCACCGGGCCGTCTTTCGATTCAATACATTCGCAGGCCACGCCCGGGCCCATGACTTCGGTCAGGCCGTAGATGTCCACGGCATCGAGGCCGAGCTTCTTCTCGATTTCATGGCGCATGCCCTGGCCCCAGGGTTCGGCGCCAAAGATGCCGATTTTCAGGGAAATGTCTTGCGGGGCGATGCCCAGGCGTTCAAACTCTTCGGCGATCACCAGCGAGTAGGAGGGGGTGACCATGATGATGTCAGGCTTGAAGTCCTGAATCAGTTGCACCTGCTTTTCGGTTTGGCCGCCAGACATCGGCACCACCATGCAGCCCAGGCGCTCGGCGCCGTAATGGGCCCCCAGGCCGCCCGTGAACAGCCCATAGCCATAGGCCACATGGCAGATATCACCGGCGCGCCCGCCGGCGGCGCGGATCGAGCGCGCCATCAGGTGCGCCCAGGTGTCAATATCCTGGCGGGTATAGCCGCCCACGATCGGCTTGCCGGTGGTGCCCGATGAGGCATGCACGCGCACGACCTGGTCGCGTGGTACGGCAAACAGGCCAAACGGGTAGTTGTCGCGCAGGTCAAGCTTGGTGGTGAAGGGAAACAGGGCCAGATCAGCCAGATGCTTCAGGTCGTCGGGATGCACACCCTTGGCATCACATTTCTTCTTGAAATGCGCCACGTTGTTGTAGCTATGCGCGATGGACCATTGCAAGCGCTGCAATTGCAGGGCGGCGATCTCGTCACGGCTGGCGGTCTCGATGCCTTCGAGCTCACCAGGCTTGGGTCGTTTGGCGGTCATTGGGTCTCCTTATGGGCGTTGGGTCAGGCGGCGGCGCTGTCGGCCTGCTCCAGACCGGCGATCACTTCGCCGTTAATACGGTAGCTTTTTCCACGAAACAGGGCAATCGTTTTTCCGCCGCGGGTGCGCACCGTGATGTCATAGACCCCGGTTCGCCCGGACAGGGATCGCTCAATGGCTTCGGCTTCGAGCATGTCGCCTTCGCGTGCGGGCGCCAGAAAATCGATGTGGCAGGCCGAGGCCACGGTGTTGTGGTTGTAACTGTTGCAGGCATAGGCAAAGCTGCTGTCGGCGAGCATGAAGATGAATCCGCCGTGGCAGATCTGGTGGCCGTTGACCATGTCGCCGCGCACCGGCATGGCGAGCAGGGCGTAGCCCGGCTGGACATTGATGATTTGCAGGCCCAGGCCATGGCTGGCGCGGTCACGCGACCACATGGCGGCAGTCACCGCATCGGCGAGTGTCTGCGGGTTGGCGTGTGTCATGGGCTCAGTTTCCGGTGAATTGCGGCGCACGCTTTTCCAGGAAAGCGGCCACGCCTTCCCGGTAGTCAGCGCGCCAACCCAGTTCACGCATGAAACCCGCTTCCATACTGAGCTGCTGCTCCAGCGTGTGGTTGGGGGCTGCGTGCATGGCGGCGCGGGTGCGCACCAGCGCGGTGGTGGCTGCGCTGGCGAGCCGGCTGGCCAGGGTATTGACGGTGCCGGTGAACTCGGCATCGTCCACCGCGGCCCAGATCAGGCCCCACTCTGCCGCTTTGTCAGCAGGCAGTTTGTCCGCCAGCAGGGCCAGCCCCATGGCGCGGGCCATGCCCACGCGTTGCGGCAAGAACCAGGTGCCGCCGGTGTCTGGTATCAGGCCGACCCTGGAGAAGGCCTGCAGGAACGAGGCCGACTTGCAGGCAAGCACGACATCGCAAGCCAGCGCGATGCTGCAACCCGCGCCCGCCGCCACGCCATTAACAGCCGCCAGTGTCGGCACGCGCAGGTTTTGCAGGCGCAGGATGAGCGGCATGTAGTGGTCTTCCACCACCGCGCCCATGTCAGGTGGCGCCTGGCCGGTCACGAACTGCACCTGTGGGTCTGACAGGTCTTGTCCGGCACAAAAGCCGCGCCCGGCCCCGGTAAGCACCAGCGCGCGAATTGTTTTGTCGGTCTGCACGAGGTCCAGCGCGCCACGCACTTCGGCATGCATGGCGGCCGTAAAACTGTTCATCCTGTCGGGGCGATTGAAGGTCAGGCGGGCAATGCCGCCTTCAGTTTCAAATCGGATGTACTGGTAAGTCATTCAAAGCGCTCCTTCATGTTGCCGGCTCAGTCAGCGGCCTGCAGGCCGTGCCACATTTCCTTGTCGCGCTCGGCGGTCCAGATGCGCGGGTGCTTGATGCCGCTGGCCTCGTCCACTGCGCGGGTCACGTCAAACGGCAGGCAGTGCTCATAAATGAAGACCTGGCCAAACTTGCGGTCCATGGTTTTACGACAATGCGCCATGGCTTGCTTGAGGTTCATGCCTTGGGCCACGGCTTCTTTGGCAGAGCTCAGCAGGGTGCTGACGAATTCGCGGGTATAGGCCAGGCCGGCCTTGACGCGTTCAGGGGTGTCCAGCGCCGGGCCACGGCCAGGAACGATTTTTTCCGGTTTGAGCGCCGCCAGCGCATCGAGCGTGGCGGGCCATTCTTCGAGTTGTGCGTCGCCCGTGTAGCAGGCCGCATCAGCCTCGATCAGGTCGCCGGAAAACAGGACTTTTTCAGCAGGCACCCAGACAATGGTGTCGCCCTTGGTGTGGCCAGGGCCGACGTGCATGATCCTGACTTCCAGCTTGCCCATCCACAGCGTCATCTCGCCCTTGAAGACGAGCGTTGGCCAGGTCAGGCCCGGGATGGAGTCGAAGGCATCGAACAGGCGCGGAAAGCGTTCGTACTCTGACTGCATGTCCTGCGCACCACGCTCCACGATCATCTCGTAGGTGCCCTGGCTGGCAATGATTTCCTGCATGCCCGCGGCCTTGTAGCCCGAGGCGCCCAGCACGCGCACGGCATGGTAGTGCGACAACACCACGTATTTGATGGGTTTGTCAGACACCTTGCGAATCTCGGCAATCAGGGTTTGCGCCATGACGGGCGTGGCCAGCGCGTCGCAGATCAGCACCGCATCGTCGCCAATGATCACTCCGGTGTTGGGGTCGCCCTCGGCGGTGTAGGCCCAGCAATGCTCCGAGAGCTGGGCAAAGGTGGTTTTCTTGACGGCCAGGTCGGCTTGGGATGCGAATTTTTTGGTCATGGTGTTTCCTTGTTGAAAGCGCTACATCGCCAGACAGGCGGCGCGTACCCGTCCTTGTTGATGAATTCCTGGCCGTTGCCGGCCGGGAAGACGCTGCTTGGGTTGTAGTCAGCGTGAAGCGGGCAGCCTGCCAGACCCTGGATTCGTTGGCGGCAAATTGACCCAAGTCGTTCATTCTTCACCGTTTTTGACCCGCGCCAAGCATCACTGGGCACGCGAAGGCATATTCTGAAATATGGAATCGATTCTGTCAATTGATATCTTGAACTGTTTTTGCTGGCAAGTTGAGCGGCTGTGGTGACCTAGTGCTTCTGGTTTGGGTTCTGTTTTTGACTCTGCCGCAGTTGCCGTTTGCGCTTCCGCCTGTTTTTTGATTCCGGCTCGACGGGCTGGTCGCGCAGGGCTTGAGCCTCGCGTGCTTGCGCTCTTTTCTTGCGCTTTATATTGCGCATATGCACCAGGATGCGACCCAGCGCAAAGCTGATGACACCGCTGACAACCAGAATAATGATGCTTGAAGTTTCCATGCCTTATTTACCTATGACGCCAGCCGGTCACTGCGGCAAGAACAGTTCCTGCAAGTCGTTCAGAAAATCAAAGCCGCGATCGGTCGGCTTGACGCGAACCAGATCACGCTCAATCAAGCCCTTGCGCTCGGCTTCTTCCAGGGCGCGCTCAATGGCGGTTACCGGCAAGCCGGTCTTTTCGGAAAAATCCTGCAGCTTGAAGCCGTCCCGCAGCCGCAAGGCGTTGAGCATGAACTCAAACGGCAAGTCGGTGCGGCTCACTTCCGTTTCCTGCGTCACGGCATCGCCGGCCAGGGCGCTATCCATGTAGAGCCTGGGTTCGCGATAGCGCACCTGGCGAATCACCCGGTGCGGAAAGCTGAGCTTGCTGTGCGCGCCAGCGCCAATTCCCAGATAGTCGCCAAACTGCCAGTAGTTCAGGTTGTGAAAGCAGCGATGCCCCGGCTTGGCATAGGCCGACACTTCATAGCGCTGCATTCCGGCGCTTTGCGTCATTTCGGTGATCCGGTCGAGCATGGCGTAGGCCAGGTCTTCTTCTGGCAGCACCGGCGGGAATTTTGCAAACCAGGTGTTGGGCTCGATCGTCAACTGATAGATCGAAATATGGGGCGGCCGCAGCGCAAGCGCCTGGCGCATGTCGTGCTCCAGATTTTCCATCGTCTGGCCGGGCAGCGCATACATGATGTCGAGGTTGAAGGTGTCAAACGCCTGTGCCGCTTCTTCAACGGCGGCAATGGCCTGGGCGCGGTCATGCACGCGGCCCAGCGCCTTGAGGTGGCGGTCGTCAAAACTTTGCACACCAACGGACAGGCGCGTGACGCCGGCGCTGCGAAAGGCCTTGAAGCGGTCCTTTTCAAAGGTGCCAGGGTTGGCTTCCAGCGTGATTTCGCAGTCGGCCTCCAGCGGCAGGCGGGCGCGGACATCGCTCAGCAGGCGGTCAATGGCTTGCGGCGAAAACAGGCTGGGTGTGCCGCCGCCGATAAAGACGCTATGCACCGTGCGGCCCCAGATCAGTGGCAGCGCGGCTTCCAGGTCGGCCACCAGTGCATCAAGGTAGCGCTGCTCGGGCAATCCCTCAGGCATTGCGCCAGACAATTGATGCGAGTTGAAATCGCAATAGGGGCATTTTTTCAGGCACCAGGGCAAATGCACATAAAGCGATAGCGGCGGCAGCGCGCCGAGTTGCAGCGTGCCACTGCGCATGTAATGCCCGATGCCTTGTACCGCCATGACTTACAGCCAGCGCTCACGCATCAACTCGACCATCTGCCGGGCCGCCTTGCCGCGGTGGCTGTTGGCGTTCTTGACGGCCACCGGCAACTGGGCAAAGGTCTGGCCGAACGCCGGAATGAACATCACCGGGTCAAAACCAAAGCCGTTGCTGCCCATCGGCTCAAAGGCGATTTCACCCACCACCCGGCCGGAGGCAATCAGCGGCTCCGGATCTTCCGCCGAGCGAACCGCCACCAGCGTGCTGACTAGCGCCGCGCGGCGCTGGGAGCGTTCAACAAGGCCTGCCATCTGCTCCAGCAGGGCCTTGACGTTGTTGCCGTCGCCCTTGGCATAACCAAACTGCATGGCGTAAAACGCCGTGTCCACGCCCGGCAAGCCGCCGAAAGCGTCCACGCACAAGCCGGCATCATCGGCCAGCGCGGGCAGGCCGCTGATCCTGGACGCGTGGCGCGCCTTGGCAAGCGCATTTTCTACAAAGGTTCGAAAAGGCTCTTCGGCCTCGGGGATGCCCAGCTCGGACTGACGCAGCAGTTGCAGACCCAGTGGGGCCAGCATGGCCTGCAACTCGGCGAGTTTGCCCTGGTTATTTGATGCAAGTACGATTTTCATGAATAAAAAGTGGCTTCAGCCCACGTATTATCTACGTAGTTAGCTATTATTTCGATAGCGAATGCTTCTGCATGGCGACCAGCTCGGTGATGCCTTTTTCGGCCAGCGCCAGCAGCGCGTCCATTTCCTGGCGCGAAAAAGCAGCGCCTTCCGCGGTGCCCTGCACTTCCACAAAGCGGCCGGTGCCGGTCATGACGACATTCATATCGGTGTCACAGGCCGAATCTTCCGTGTACTCCAGATCCAGCAAGGCGGTGCCCTGCACCATGCCGACCGAGATGGCCGCCACATGGCCCTGAATCGGCGATTCCTGGAGCTTGCCGCTGGCAAGCAGGGTGTTGACGGCATCCTGCGCGGCCACAAAGGCGCCCGTGATGCTGGCCGTGCGGGTGCCGCCGTCGGCCTGGATCACGTCGCAGTCGAGATGAATGGTGCGTTCACCCAGTTTTTTCAGGTCAAACACGGAACGCATCGAGCGCCCGATCAGGCGCTGGATTTCCTGGGTGCGGCCGCTTTGTTTGCCGCGAGCGGCTTCGCGCTCGCTGCGCGTGTGGGTGGCGCGCGGCAGCATGCCGTATTCGGCGGTAACCCAGCCTTCACCGCTGCCTTTCTTGTGGCCCGGGACCTTTTCCTCGACCGACGCGGTGCATAGCACCTTGGTGGCACCAAACTCAATCAGCACCGAGCCTTCGGCGTAAGCGGTGTAATGGCGGGTGATGCGCACCGCGCGCAAGGCATCGGGCGCGCGCGCGCCGCTTCTGGCAAACTGGCTCATGACAAAGAACTTTCTGGCGGAGAACGCCGGATAAATGAAAAAAGATTTATTGGAGATTTATTGGGGTCAGACACCAATTTTTCTGCGACGCCATGCGTCGCACCCGAAGGGTCAGCCTTTGGCTGAGAAAATTTGGGCTCTGACCCCAAAAAATCACAGCATGGCCCGCACGCGACGTCAGGCTTTTCTTGCTGCCGTGCGGCGTATGGCCTCGTTGATTTCGGCGATGGATCTGGTAATCGTCGCCTCATCAAGATCATCGGCCATGGTGTCGAGCAGGCCCGCCTGAATGGTCGAGGCGAACACGCCGTCCATGATGCTGTCGGTGGACACACCCCGGGTCGATTCAAAGACATCCGGGGTTTCCCACTCCATCGCCAGGACGGTCACGTTGTCGCTGCGCTCGCCGGCGCTGCGCAGGGCTGTTTCAACCAGGTCGGGGACCGCATCAGTCACACTCTTGCCGGCCAGTTGCCTGACAATTTCGGCGTCGCTCAGGGTGCCCCACAGGCCATCGGAGCACAGCAGCAGCTTGTCACCCTGTTGCAGAATGACCGGGCCCGCAATGTCAAAGACGGGCTTGGTCGGTGAACCCAGACAGGTAAACAGGATGTTGCGGTTGACGCTGTCAAGCTTGATGACCCCGGCGTTTTGCTGTTCAAGATAAGAGTGGTCGCGCGTGCGCGTCAGCAACTCGCCGTCGCGCACGACATACAGGCGCGAGTCTCCGCAATGCACCCAGGTGGCGCCCGTGCCCTGCAGGATGACCGCCACCACCGTGGTTCTGGGCGTATCGAGCATGCCTTTTTCGCTCGCATAGCGAATGATCTGGTGATGCGCGGCCATCACCGCGGTTGACAGGAACTCTATCGTGTCGTCAATGACGGGCCGCGCGTCTTTCTGGTACAGCGCGGCAATGGTCTGCAGCGCCAGTTGGGCCGCCACCTCGCCCTCGGGATGTCCGCCCATGCCATCGGCCAGCACGAACAACCCCGATTCGCGCGTGTAGCAGTAACCCATGCGGTCTTCGTTTTTTTGACGCCCACCTTTGCGACTCACCTGAAAAACAGAGAATTTCATTTGAATCTGGTCGCAAAGGCGGTTGCCTTGCGCGCGGTTTTCTTGGTATCGGACACCATGTTGTCAAACTGCAGGCGCACCTTTTCGCTGACGGTGAGTTTGGTGTAACGACGCTCACCTTCCCGGCTCAATTCCTTCTGCAATGCAAAGACCGATTGGGGCCGGGACAGCGGGTCCAGCGACATGCACCACTCGACGACTTCAATCAGGTTATCGGAGTAAACGCCGCGCAGGCGCGACAGCGCCAGCGACAGGCGGTCTTTCTCAAGCCGCTGCGGCGCGTCATTCGGCGGATAGCCCTGCATGGAGGCGTAAATGCAGGCGCCAATCGCGTAAGTGTCGGTCCAGGGTCCCATTGAAGCGTCGCGGCGGTACATCTCCGGCGCGGCAAAGCCGGGGGTGTACATGGGGCGGATAAAGTTGCCCTCTTTGGACAGCACCTCGCGCGCCGCGCCAAAATCAATCATCACGGCCCGGTTGTCATCAGTAATGAAAATGTTGGCGGGCTTGATATCCAGGTGCAGCATCTTGTGCTGATGCACGATGCGCAGCCCGCGCAGGATTTCGTCAAAGAGCGAGCGAATGGTCGATTCGCGGAACACCTTCTGCTTTTTCAGCTCACGGGCGGTAATGATGAAGTCCTGCAGGGTGCAGCCCTCCAGGTAATTCATCACCATATAGACCGTTTCGTTCTCGCGAAAGAAATTGAGCACGCTCACCACCGAGCCGTGTGAAATCTGCGCCAGCGATCGGCCCTCTTCAAAAAAACTCTTGAGGCCCAGGCGATACAGGGAAAGCTTTTCGGGCTGAACCTGCGGCAGCAACTCGCCCGGTGAGCGGGAGGCCAGCGAAGACGGCAGATACTCCTTGATGGCGACCTGCTGACCTTCATTGTCAACAGCCAAGTAAACTACACCAAACCCGCCGGCCGAAAGCTTCCGGACAATACGATAGCCACCAATGACGGTGTCAGGCGGCAATGGTGCGGGCTTGACCTTTGACATAATTCCGGATGGGCCATGGTGACCTTGTCACCATGAGTCCTGTTCTCTCTCTAGTAAAGCGTATTTATAAATGTCAGTTTATAGCATGACGGGCTATGCGACCGTGCAATCGGGCACGGCGCAGGCAGCCGCCCCCGACACTGAAGCGCGCCTGGGTGCCAATTCCCGGCTCGGTGTCGAAATTCGTTCCGTCAACAGCCGCTTTCTGGACCTGGCCTTGCGGCTGCCCGACGAGTTGCGGCAGTCCGAACCGGCCCTGCGTGAACTGCTGACCGGCAAACTCAAGCGCGGCAAGGTGGAACTGCGGGTGTTCCTTGACAACGCATCAGCCGGCAGCCTGCGGCCGCCCTCGGCGGCGACGCTGCAACGCCTGGGTTCGCTCGAAGACGGCATCAAGTCGTGGTTGCCGCAGGCTGCCGCGCTCAGCGTGGCCGACGTACTCAGAATTGCGACCAATGAAGACCGCCAGCCGCACGATCACAGCGCGGAACTGCTCAAACTGGCCGCTCAAGCCCTGCATGAGCTGATGGCGGCCCGCGAACGGGAGGGCGCGCGCCTGACCCACATGCTGCTTGACCGGACAGCGCAGTTGCGTGCACTGGCGGCGCTGGCGGTTCCCATGGTTCCCAGGCTGGTCGAACAGCAAAAGGACCGTTTTCTGGAGCGCTGGAAAGAGGCCATGAACCTGGGTGGCAGCTCGGCGCTGCCTGAAATTGCCCAGGACCGGGCCCTTACCGAGGCCACCGCCTTCGCGATCCGGATTGATGTGGCCGAGGAAATTACCCGCCTTTCGTCACACCTCGAAGAGATCGAACGTCTTCTTGAAGCGGGCGGCGAACTGGGCAAGCGTCTGGATTTCCTGATTCAGGAACTGCACCGGGAGGCCAACACACTGGGCTCCAAATCCGCCTCGCTGGAGCTGACCCGCATTTCCGTGGACATGAAAGTGCTGATCGAGCAGATCCGCGAGCAGGTGCAGAACATCGAGTAGGCCCGATCGCGATCAAACACATAGCAACAAATACACAATACACATGGACTATCCAGGAAATCTGTTTGTTGTCGCGGCGCCCAGCGGGGCCGGCAAGTCAAGTCTGGTCAAGGCCTTGATGGAGCTCGATTCGCGCATCCAGCCCGCCGTTTCGCACACCACGCGCCCGCCCCGCGGGCAGGAAAAGCATGGCAGAGAGTACTTTTTCCTGTCTAACGAAGAATTCGACGGCATGGTGCTGCGCGACTCGTTCCTGGAATGGGCCTATGTGCACGGGCACCGCTATGGCACGTCGCGCCAAACCATTGAAGAGCGCATCGCGCACGGTGCGGACGTGATTCTCGAAATCGATTTTCAGGGCGCCATCAACATCAAGCGGATCTTCGCGAACGCCGTCCTGATTTTCATTCTGCCCCCAAGCTGGGAAGAATTACGCGCCCGACTGCAGCGGCGCGGTGAGGACAGCGCGGAAGTGATCGAATTGCGGCTCAAGAATGCGGCCGTCGAGATGGCACAGGCCAGGGAGTTCGACTTCGTTATAATCAACGAATTGTTTGAGCGGGCAGTTTTCGACCTGAAAACCATTGTTCATGCCCAGCGACTCAAGTTTTCGGCCCAGCGACGCGCCCGGGCCGAAACCTTCAAGGCGCTTCATATTCCCTGACTCAACCCCAAGTTACCGATCACATCGAAAGAGTCCCCATGGCCCGCATTACCGTCGAAGACTGCCTCGAAAAAATCCCGAACCGTTTTCAACTGGTTTTGGCTGCCACCTACCGGGCCCGTATGCTCAGCCAGGGGCATGCCGCCAAGATTGAAAGCAAGAACAAACCCGGTGTAACCGCCTTGCGCGAAATCGCAGCGGGCAAGATCGGCCTGGAAATGCTGAAGAAAGTACCCGGTTGACCGGGCCGGTTCAGCCCTGAAAAAGCACCGCAAGCCGGTGCTTTTTTGCATTTTGGCGTTGGGGGTTATTGGGGTCAGACACCCATTTCGCCGCGACGCCACGCGTCGCCCCCCCAAAGCCAGCCTTCCGGATGGGCGAATTTGGACTTTGACCCCAAAACCCTCGTGCCGCGATACATTTGAGGCATGAGTGCAATGCCCTCACCCGCCGCTTCCAGCAAGTCAACCCCGGCCGCCGCCAACGCCGCAGCAGCCAGTTTTGCCGCGCTCACCGCCAGGCTGGATTACCTGAGCGCGGCCGACATTGACAGCGTCCGTCAGGCCTACCGCTTTGCCGACGAAGCCCACCTGGGGCAATTGCGAAACAGTGGCGAGCCTTACATCACCCACCCCATCGCGGTAGCGCAACAATGCGCGGAATGGAAGCTTGATGCGCAGGCCCTGATGACCGCCCTGCTGCACGATGCCATTGAAGATTGCGGCGTGACCAAGCCCGAGCTGATCGCGCGTTTTGGGGCGCCCGTGGCCGAACTGGTCGATGGCCTGACCAAGCTGGAAAGGCTGGAATTCAATACCCGGGAAGAGAATCAGGCCGAGTCGTTCCGGAAAATGTTGCTGGCGATGGCGCGCGATGTACGTGTCATATTGGTCAAACTGGCGGATCGCACCCACAACATGCGCACACTGGACGACGCGCCGCGCGACAAATGGAGCCGGATTTCCCGCGAGACCCTGGACATCTACGCGCCCATTGCACACCGCCTGGGCCTGAACACGACGTACCGGGAGCTGCAGGAACTGTCATTCAGTCATTTGCACCCGTGGCGCTACGCGACCCTGAGCAAGGCCCTGCTGCGCGCACGCGGCCGCAGGCGCGATGCTATCAAGCGGGTGCAATCCGAAGTGGAGTTGGCATTTGTCAATGCAGGAATTCCGATTCATATGGACGGGCGCGAGAAGACGCTGTACTCGATCTACCGCAAGATGAAAGAAAAGCACCTGTCTTTTGCCCAGGTCACCGATCTCTACGGCTTTCGCATCATCGTGCAGAACCTCACCGCCTGTTACACCGCCATGGGTGTATTGCACCAGCTTTACAAGCCTCTGCCCGGAAAATTCAAGGACTATATTGCAATTCCGAAGGTCAATGGCTACCAGTCGCTGCACACCACGCTTGCGGGTCCGTTCGGGACCAATATTGAGTTTCAGATGCGTACCGAGGCCATGCATGTGGTAGCCGAATCCGGTGTGGCCGCTCACTGGCTCTACAAAGCCACGGATCCGGAAAGTGAAACCTCGAAGCAGATGGGAACGAAATGGCTGCAGTCGCTGCTCGATATCCAGCAGGAAACCGGCGACGCGGCCGAGTTCTGGGACCACGTCAAGGTTGACCTGTATCCTGAGGCGGTTTATGTATTCACGCCAAAAAACCAGATCATGGCGATGCCGCGTGGAGCGACCATTGTGGATTTCGCCTACGCCATTCACAGCCATGTCGGGCACCGCGCGGTAGCGGCCAAGATCAATGGCGAGCAGGTTCCGCTGCGCTCCGAACTGCATAACGGCGATGTGATTGAGGTGATTACGGCACCCGCCTCCAGCCCCAATCCGGGCTGGCTGGGTTTTGTGCGTACCGGCAAGGCACGCTCCAAAATACGTCAGTACCTCAAGACGATAGCGCTCACGGAGCTGCAGAATCTGGGCGAAAAAATGCTGGCCCAAGCGCTTCGGGCCGAAGGCATTGACCGGCAACACCTCTCCGAGGACGACGAAACCCATCACGCCAAGTGGGAAAAAATCCTGCGTTTCACCGGCAACCGCTCACGCGCTGATTTGCTGGCCGACATCGCTCTGGGCAAGCGCATCGCCACTATTGTTGCCAAGCGCATCGTGACCTTGCTCGCCGAGTCCGGCGAAAAACCCGATGCCCTGCTGATGAGCCGCGAGCGCTTTACCGCCCATGAATCCGTCTCGCAGGGTGCGCTGGTGCTCGATGGCAGCGAAGGGGCCTCGGTTCAGTTTGCGACCTGCTGCCGCCCGATTCCGGGCGACGCTATCGTCGGCTATCTGGGTCGGGGGGAAGGACTGTTCGTGCACACAGACGATTGCGCTGTGGCCAAGCGCCTGCAGCAGCGTGACAGTGAACGCTTTATCGCAGTTGACTGGTCAGACGAGCCGGTGCGTACGTTTGAGACCAACCTGCTGGTCACGGTTGCCAACGGCAAAGGGGTGCTGGCACGCGTGGCGGCCGCCCTGGCCGGCGCTGAAGCGGATATCACCCACGTTGACATGCAGTCCGAGGCCGCGCAAGATGCGACCGACCTGCGCTTTCAGGTGGCCGTGCGTGATCGTATTCACCTTGCCGCGGCCCTGCGCAGCGTCAAACGCACCCCCTCGGTGCTGCGGGTGCAGCGCGCCAAAACAGCGGACTGAGCCAATAGAGCCCCCACGCTTTTCACAGCACACGTTACGCCGTCGAATCAGGCGCCGGATATTCCACTCGCAAAACCTCCAGCACCTGCAAGCCTTGGGGAGTAACCAGGCTGACCTCATCACCGACCCGCGACTTGAGCAGCGCTCTGGCTACGGGAGATATCCAGCTGACCTGGCCCAGGGCACTATTGGCCTCGTCGATGCCCAGAATTGTCACGGCACGCTCCGCACCGCTGCTATTGACATAGGTCACGGTGGCGCCAAAAAACACCTGGTCGCTACCCTGATGGAGCGACGGGTTGCTGATTTCCGCAATTTCCAGCCTTTGTGTTAAAAACCGGATGCGCCGGTCAATCTCGCGCAGTCGTTTTTTGCCGTAGATGTAATCGCCGTTTTCGGACCGGTCGCCATTGCTGGCGGCCCAGTGAACCATTTCCACCACTTTGGGACGCTCGTTGTCAATCAGATCGAGCAGTTCCCCGCGCAGACAGGCATAGCCGCGGGGTGTGATGTAGTTCTTGCCGCCCGCGGGCAGAGGTGTCGGCACCAACTCATCATCTTGCGCTTCAGCTTCTTTGGTAAAGGCTTTGTTCATGGACTGCCCAGAATAGCATTTGGTGTGATCTGGCAAAACCATGCGCGGAGCGAAAAAACGGAAAAGCCTGCAACTTTCGTTGCAGGCTTGTCATTTGGTGCGGCTGGCAGGAATTGAACCCACGACCCCTTGGTTCGTAGCCAAGTACTCTATCCAACTGAGCTACAGCCGCGCAGCCGGAAATTATAGCGTATTTAACTGGTGAATCATGCTGATCCTCAACCAGCCATTTCTCGCTGCTGCTAGACTGAGTCATGCAACTCCAGTTCCTCGGCGCGACCGACACTGTCACTGGTTCGAGATACCTGCTGCGTCAAGGCAAATCCAGGCTGCTCGTCGATTGCGGGCTGTTTCAGGGCTACAAGCAGTTGCGGCTGCGCAACTGGTCGCCGCTACCGGTGGATGCCGCATCCATCGATGCCGTCATCCTCACCCATGCGCACCTCGATCACAGCGGCTACCTGCCGCTGCTGGCCCGGCAAGGTTTCAGCGGCAAGGTGTACTGCAGCCCCGCGACCTTCGACTTGTGCCGCATCCTGCTGCCCGACAGCGGCTACCTGCTCGAAGAGGAAGCCGAGTACCTGAACCGGCACAAATTGTCGAAGCACTCGCCAGCCTTGCCGCTCTATACCCGCGACGATGCCCAGCGCTGCCTGAAGCTGTTCGAGCCGGTGAGTTATCGCAAGCCATGGCAGCCTGCCGAGGGCCTGAACGCCACCCTCACGCCTTCGGGACACATTCTCGGCGCGTCCTTCGTCCGGATTGACAATGGCTTGCGCTCGATCCTGTTTTCCGGCGACATCGGCCGGCCCAATGACCTGGTGCTGGCAGCGCCCTCGCCGATGGACGGCGCGGACTACCTGGTGGTCGAATCCACCTACGGCGACCGTTTGCACAAGGACAGCAACGTACTGCAGGAACTGGCCGAAGTGATCAACCGGACGGCGGCGCGCGATGGCGTGGTCGTCATTCCGGCCTTCGCCGTCGGGCGCGCACAAAGCCTGCTCTACGCCATCCACCTGCTCAAGGCCCAGCGCCTGATACCCAATCTGCCGGTTTACCTCAACAGCCCGATGGCGGCCAATGCCACGCAGACCTACGAGCAGCATCGCACCGAACTGCGGCTGACCCGGGTGCAATGCGAGGCCATGACGCACACGGCGCAGATCGTGGTCACGCCTGAAGAGTCGCGCCAGCTCAACACGCGGAGCGGGCCGATGGTCATCATCTCCGCCAGTGGCATGGCCACGGGCGGGCGCGTGGTTCACCACCTCAAGGCGTTCGCGCCGGACAAGCGCAACACCATCCTGTTCGCCGGTTTTCAGGCCGGCGGCACGCGCGGCGCGACGATCATTGCAGGCGCCTCCACGGTGCGTATCCACGGAGAGGATGTGCCGGTACGGGCCGAGGTGGCAATGCTCGATAACCTTTCGGCGCATGCGGATGCCGCCGAAATCATTGGCTGGCTGCGCGGCTTCAAGTCAGCGCCGCGCCAGACTTTCATCACGCATGGCGAGGCGGCTGCGGCCGATGCCATGCGACTGCGTATCGAGCGCGAACTGCGATGGCCCTGCCACATGCCCTACTACCTCGAATCAGTCAGCCTGGACTGAGCCGCCTGCCATCCGCGCGCAATTGGGGCATGCCGCGTGGCAGACCTTTTCCAGTCCCTGAATGTTGAAATTGCGATCCACTTGACAAATATCAAGGTATTTGAAGTGAATGTGGAATATGTTGAAAATAAGTCCCGTGTTGCGGGGTCGCCGATCAGCTTTAAGGAGTATCAGCCATGAAAACCGATATGCAACTCAAGACCGATGTCATTGACGAGCTCGCTTGGGATCCGGCCATCAATGCCGCCGGCATTGGTGTCATGGTCACGGATGGCGTGGTGACCGTCACCGGCCACCTGGACCGCTTCGCCGAGAAACACGCAATAGAAAAGGCAGTACGCCGCGTCGCTGGCGTGCGCGGCATTGCGCTGGAGCTGGACGTGAAGCTTTCGGCTGAGCACAAGCGCAGCGATTCCGAGATCGCGCAGGCGGCGGTGTCGGCTCTGCGACTGAACTCCCTGGTTCCCGTCGACAAGGTGCAGGTCGAGGTCGAGGACGGCTGGGTTACATTGAGTGGCGAGGTCGACTGGAGCTACCAGATCGCCCGCGCCGAGCAATCGGTCCGGCCGCTGGCTGGCGTGCGCGGTCTGTCCAACCGCATCACCATCAAGCCACGCGCAAGCGGCCAGGACATCGGCTCGCAGATCACTGCCGCCCTGACGCGGCAAGCCATGCGGGAGGCCAGGCACATCACTGTCGAGGTCGAGGGCGGCGTAGTCACGCTGAGCGGCCATGTGCATTCGCTGGCCGAGCGCGAAGCGGCCGTCGGCGCGGCGTTCTCCGCGCGCGGTGTCTCGCGCGTCGTGAACAAGCTGCACGTCGGCACCTGAAGACACCGGCTCATTTTCACCAACTTCTTCAATCAACCCAAGGAGAATCATCATGAGCAAACTTCGTGTCCTGGATCCCGCCTCCGGCGATCCCTTCGAGCTGGCCCTGCGCCGCCTTTTTACCCCGGTCACCTTTGATGCCGACACCCCCGCGCTGAAGATGCGCGTCGATGTCTCCGAGAAGGATAACGCCTATCTGGTCAAGGCCGACATCCCGGGCGTCAAGAAAGAGGATATCAACGTCCGCATCGACGGCAACATCGTGCAGATCGATGCCGAAGTCAATCGCGAAAAGGAAACCAAGGACAACGGCGACAAGATCCTGCGCAGCGAGCGCTACTGGGGCAACATCTCGCGCACCTTCAGTCTGGCCCAGGACGTGGACGACAGCAAGGTCGTGGCCAAATACGCCGATGGCGTGCTGTCGCTGGAGTTGCCAAAGAAGGCCTCGCCCGCGTCGAAGAAGATCGCAGTTCAATAAGTTCGCCCGCAGCGCAATGGGCAATGAGCAGCAGCCGGAAACGCCGGTGCTGGGCTTCGTCGGCATTGCACCAGTTCAGGAAACGCTGATCGGCATGGTCTGCGATTTCAAGGCCGATGACGCGGATAGGGATTCTCACGCCCGTCCCTATTTGGCCATAGACCCATTTTCTTGAACTCTGTTATTTTGCAAGCTGTCCGATTCAGCGTGCCGCTGGTCTGAGTTCGTTCCTGACGCGCTGTT
>CAYJMW010000036.1:0-34465 GCA_964371235.1 uncultured Polaromonas sp. | reverse complement strand
CGGAATCGGCGGTCACGTTGCCGGAATCAGTGGTCACGTTCACCGGAATACGCACGGGTTTATCAACAAGCGCAACATGCATCAATTCGATGCCTTGTGCATGGAGCCCGTGCCCGACTACGACAGCGAGAAAATCCGCGCACTGCGCGACCATCTTCAGCTAAGTCAGGCCGTGCTTGCCTCCGTTTTGAGCACGAGCCTGTCAACCGTGCGCAAATGGGAAAGCGGCGAAAAGCACCCCAGTGGCCCGTCTCTGAAATTGCTTAACCTGCTGGACCGCAAAGGATTGGAAGCGGTTCTTTGACGGGCAGATATGTCGATCCAGTGGGCGAGCCCGCCGTGTTCAAGTTTCATCGCGTCGTTTACTGAGCGCTTGGGGAGGCGCAACGCGCTATTGAATTAGTAGCTTCTTGCGCCCGTCCTTCAATGGCTGAAAGCCTTTTCTATGCATGAAGATGGGAAAAACCTGCGCCTGCGCAGGCAGGAAGCGGCTTTTTTTGCGGGGGATGAGTTTGGGTGGCTACCGCCAACATGTAGTTATCGATTGTTAGCTTCATTTTTGCACCAGCAGGGGGTGGGGCGCGAGATGATGCAAATGTACGTCGCCGGCGCATCAGCGTGACCAATAGCACTATCAAGAAAATTACGGCTTAGCCGCTACGACGCGCCCAGCGGCCCATAGGCTTTTGCTAAGAGTGCCCGACGCAAGCGATCAGAGCAGACCACACCTGCAATAAGCATTGCTTGGGAGCCGCGAACTTCTCTCATTCAAATCAAAAATAAGTTCGGTTCCTCCACAACGTCTCTTGCTGCTTCGCGCCAGGGTCGAGCATGAATTCCGCTTGCTCCGCCCGCCGACTTTGCGGCTTGGGTAATTGATCAGGTCGGACGCAAGTGTGGATTAGTTTTCCACAGGTACTGTGTTAATATCCAGTTAGATATCCACAGGTTATTAAGTAAACACTATAGGCGGGGGTTCCAACTCGCTGAACAACTAGATATAGTGGTCTCTGCTGGTTGTAACAAGCCTTGAATTTCATCTCGACATGTGATCTTTCATTTAAGGTGCTATGGCAGTTGTTGGTCTAACAGACGCGAATTTCAGTAAGGCCCTTCGGGAAACCCGAGTTCAGGGTCGCCTGCTCGTGCGCGTTTTTGTTAACAGGTACACCGCCCGTATCCTGTCCGCTACCCCCGCCGCGCCTGATGTGTGGGTCGATATTGGTCACGGTGACATAGGGGGCGAAACTGAATCAGTCTTGGAGGATGCGATCAAAACCGCGCAGCTTTTTTGGGGCGTCACATCTTCGACGAACCTGATGGCGGCAGACGTGCAAACAGTGCGCGCAGAAAAAGTAGACAAGAAAGTCATTGCGCAATGGCTAAAAGACCGCGACACGATCACGAAAGGCCGTCGCGGCGAGATTGACAATGACGCACGACAGGACATTGCCGCGCAAGCTGGATGGCGTTGTCAGTTTGATGGGTGCGGTGAGGACTTGCGTGTGCACGTCGTGCCGGTTTCCCGAGGCAACTATGGCTACTTTGCTCATATCGTGGCGTCATCGAGTGATGGACCGCGTGGCGATGACGTGCAGTCTCCCCTTCTCGCGCGAGACCCGACGAACGTCATGCTGCTTTGCGACAAGTGCCACAGGCTCATTGATCGCGTAGACCCCGGCCGGTATGACGCCAATCTTCTCCGCGCAATGCGCGCGCGCAACATTGCCAACGTTAAGCGCGCGCTTGATTCTCTGCGATATCGGGAAGCAGACATGGTGATCATCGGAGGGAATATTGAAGGCCAGACGACTTGGGTTGATGAACGGGTTGCGGCAGAGGCGATGTGGCTTCGTGGCCTGCGCCTATCGGGACAGGCTCAGTGGTTTGGACAAAACGGCGCCCTAATAGGCGCAGCAAACAGTCCGGAGTACTGGGGTAGTTTCTTTGTCGTGCTTGGCAACGAGATTCCGCGGCTTAAGGCGCTTCTGACCGGCGTCGAACGCGGAGGCCAGCGTCCCAAATCTATTGCTGTCTTCCCCAAGCATGGGACTTCAACGTTGCTGCTTTTCGGCCGCCTTATCGGTGAACTGGGATCGGTTCACCTCTTTCAGCCTCATCGCGACAGCCCAAGCCATGGTATCGGCGGCGAGTGGGCTTGGCCCGAAGTCGCCAAACCAGCCAACGACAAATTCAAGCTCTATATCCACAAAGCCGCACAGTCTGGAGACGCTGAAGCTGTTTTACAAATTAACCTTACAGCAAGGATACCGGGCATTGATCTGCCCAAAGGGCTTTACAGAGACGGGGCGTGGGTTCTACCAGCGATGGAATTGACGGTTGACGAATGCAATCACCGCACGATGAATCATCCCGATGACGCTGCGCTGTTCGGGCTCAAGCTCGACGAGGCCCTTCGTATCTTGCAGGATGAGTGGCGTGTCCGGACTGTTCACCTCATTGTTGTTGCACCGACGACTGCATGTTTCAAGACGGGCCAGAAGATGCAAGCGCGGCACCAAGCGGATTTCATTCTCTATGAACGCCAGCTGGGGGCTGTACCGGGAGAACGCGGAACGTTTGGTCAAACCATAAAAATCTCTTCCACCGAAGTGAGTTCGCTTTCGACCGGCAACTCAATTCGCATCACGTAACCCGGTCGGCTAAAGGTAAATGACATGACTACAAACCCGCAGTTATCTAAAACCCTGATCGAGCGGCTTACCGCCACGGCCGGTTTCACACGCGATGCGAAACGTTGGGAAAGCCTTATCGGTTCTCTGTTGCATCGTCTTGAACTTGACCCCAAGGAGAAAGCTGAAGCCACGGCCGAATACGAAGAACTCGCAAACGACGTCGCGACCAAGCTCGATATTCCTCGTCATGACATCGATGTATACCCCCAAGGCTCGATGCGAACCCAAACCACGATCGATCCGCGTCACCCTGCAAATTTCGACATCGACATCGTCGTCGAACTTACCGGTCCGAAGTATCAAAACCCGGACCCCGAAGTTATGTTCCAGGCGTTTGGCAAAGCGTTGCGCGGCAACTTAGCTAAGACCGGGGAGCCCGAGCCGCGTCGCCGCTGCTGGCGCTTGCAGTATCCGGGCAAAGCGTTTTACTTCGATGTGACCCCTGCGGTTTCGGACATGTACAAGAGCACGGGCGCAGGTTTGCGGGTTCGTGATCCTGATACCCATTGGTCGCCGTCCAACCCCAAAGAGTTTGCTGATTGGTTCTGCCGTCATGCGGATATGCGGTTCCCGTTCCAGGACGCACAGATGAGCGCTTTGGCAGTTGAAGCGCGTAAATCAGTAGCCCCAATTCCCGACGAGCCTGTAGGTATCGATTGCATTCTGCGCCGGGGCGTACAGTTGATGAAATTGCACCGGGACAACTTCTATCACTACGCGACGCCAGCTCAAAAGGAAGTGATCCCGATCTCAGTGGTCATCGTGACGCTGGCTACGCAGGCCTACGAAAACCTGCTGCGGACGCGCGCACATAGCTTCACGTCACCGATTGAAGTTTTGCTGGCAGTGGTTGACGAGATGCCCAACTACATTGATCAGCGTAACGGTACATTCAAGGTCCTGAATCCGGAACTGTTGACGGAGAATTTTGCTGACCGCTGGAATAGTGACGAAGGCCAGCGCGCCCGTGAATTCCGTCGTTGGCACGGGCAACTTACGCAGCATCTCGAGGCTCTGCTCACTGATGAATTTTCTACAACCACTGAAGCCAAGCTCCTTAGCGTATTCGGACAGCAAGGCGTTGATGCCTGGCGCGACAGCCTCGGACAGGCGGCCCCTTCGAACGATATATTCAAAGGACTCCTGACTTCCGGTCTTACAAGCAACCCGGCAAGCGTGACGCCGATTGGACGCAGAACCAATACCTTGGCATGAGGACGCTTCGCGTTGGCTGTTGTCCCTCTATTCCCGCAGGCTCTTAATGCCGTCACAGCATGGCTGGACGGACTGGGCGAGGGCGTAGCAAAACGGGTCGCACAAAAGGAATCGGTAACCAAACCGCGCGTGTGGCGATTGGAGGACGCATCTGCTGGGATGAGTCTCCTTCTCGTTCTCCAGCACGACTTTCCGGTAAGCCCTGCCCGGATTGAGTTCGACAGCGCTCTTTGTCTGCAATTCCCGCATATCGAGCGAGATGGTCACCTTTGCCATGGCGTTCAGTACGACCCACACGATTTGGAGGACCCGGTCGGTGCTGTCAAACGCGTGCTCCAGGAGCTCAAGGACTATTTTGGAAACTGCCAGAATCCGGGTTGGCGCGAGCATGAATTCAATCGCGAATCTCGCGATTACTGGGGCAGACGAGATCCTTTAAGAACTGTTCCAAAGGACTATCGCACTGAAGACCTCCTCCTGCATGTCGATCCGCGCGCTGACGGTATTCAAGAAGGTTCGGCCCTTATCCTTCCGAATGGGCGCGCGCTTGCGACTTTAGATGCCGAGCCCGAAAAATTTGCAAAGGTGGCGGGCTGGCCTGTTGGCACGATTACGCGAGGCGGCGTTCTTGTCGCGCGTCTGCCGGCTGCCGAATGGTGGACCCCGTCCAGTTGGCCGAAAACGTTCCCTGAGCTTGACGAACTGGTATCGCGCATAGCCGGAACAGAGGCTCGACTGACATCGTGGGTAGCACGCCGCTGGCCGAACAAGGCTGGGATTTTTGTTGTACTGCTTCACGGACCTGTGGCCTATGGCTGGCGGGTTGTGCCTGCGCAGCCACCAGGCAGGTCAATTCCTGCAATCTCTCCTGTCGAAGTCAAGCGCATCGACCGCCAATGGGCACTTTCCCGTGACCAGAATGTCGAAGAGCTGGATGTGCTGGGGCAAAAACGTGTCGTTTTCTTCGGTGCTGGCTCGCTCGGCAGCGTTGTCGTTGAGTTGCTTGCCCGTGCAGGGGTTGGTCATATAGACGTTGTGGACCTTCAAGCGTTTGAACCGGAGAATATCTCCCGTCATGTCCTAGGCCTATCGTCAGTTGACGATGCCAAGGCGACGGCATTGTGCAAGCGCATCCAAAGAGATGTGCCAAGTGCAGAACTTACGCCGTTTCCACAAGATGCTCTCACGTGGCTCGCCAACGCGGTGGGCAAGCCTGTCCCTGATTTGGTTGTCGATTGCACCGGGGAGCGTAGTGTACGGGTCGGGACAGCGCTGGCGCGTGATGCGGCATTGGATGGCGCACCGGTGCTTATGGCATGGATGGAGCCTTTTTGCGCTGCTGCACATGCAGTGGTCGTCGCCGGTCAAGATCATTGGCCTGTAAGCGACCCGGCAGAGACGGCCGTGAATATAGGTGTTTGGCCGGATGGACTCGAAATTTCGATGCCAGCATGCAGTGCTGGCTTTCACCCCTATGGAATGGCAGACACTTTTCGAGTTGCGGGAATGATCGCCGAACGCGCGCTATCCCTGTTGAATGCATCCGATACCCAATCCGGTATCTTGTCGTTTGTGCGGCATAAAGACTATTTCTTGGATGCCGCGCCTGGCGTGAGTTTTAATCGCGAACCACCCACGGGTGAAGGCATAGAGTCCGTCACTATGAAAAGAAGTCTCAAGGATGCTCAATGAGAGAGGAGCGCAATCTGGTGCGATTTTCCCTGCCAGGTTCAACATGGCAAATGGCATTCTCTAATGAGGCAGTTTCAGTCCTCGAACAACACGCGCAACGGCGCTGGTTGCAAAAAGAATCGGTCGGGCAGCTTTTCACCCGAAATCTGGCTGATAGTTTGATTGTGGTCGACGTGGCGACGGTGCTAAAACCCCGTAAGTCCTCATGGGCGAGCGTCACCTTTGAAACGTGGGATGCTGTGGCCCAGCGAGAGAAGAACTTGAAAGAGGGACTGTTTTGCTTCGGTCTTTGGCATACCCATCCCGAGCCAAAGCCTTTGCCGTCCGGCGCTGACGCGGCTTTGGCCGCTGATCACGCGCAAGCAGCCCAAACCCATCTGACTGGAATTGTGTTCGTGATTGTCGGGAACAAAGAATTTCCCGAAGGTTGGTACGTAGGGGTTCACGATGGGACCAAATTCCGTCGAGCGGATAGTATTGCCGATCTTCCACATCACGGCTAGAGCATCCCGCATCGGCCGGCGCTGGTCGGCGCCAGAGCCGCCGGAGAGCGGATGGGAACTTTGACGGCAGCCGGACGCGCGGCAAACACCTCCAACGCCCTGGCGACATTCGGGAAATTGTCGATGCCCACCAGTTCACCGGCCTCGTAAAACCCGATCAGGTTTGGCCCAGGCGCTTTTATGCAGGGTCAGCCGCGCGCGGCGCAGCATGCGCGCGCAGCCAGGCGGCGAACTCGTCCTCCGTCGCGTCGCCCGCGGCCACGGCAAACAGGGTGACCGTTGCTTCGACCTGCGAGGCGTTCAGGCGGTAGCCGTTGAGGTACAGAAACAAACCGGTCGCCAGCAACGCGGCGCGCTTGTTGCCATCGACAAACGGGTGGTTTTTGGCCAGCCCCACGGTGTAACTGGCCGCGAGCGCAGCGAAATCCGGGGGCGCAGCCGGGTCGGCACAGACCACCAGGTTCGGCGGGCGGCTCAGCGCCGAGTCGAGCAGTCCCTCGTCACGCAAACCGTCTGAGCCGCCATGCTCGGCAACACTTTCACCATGCAGCAGCAGCAGCGCCGACTTGGTGATCCAGCGCCACGTCATTTAGCGAGCTGGTGGAAGGTGTCGCGGAAATCGCGCATGAATGCACGGCCAGCGGCTATTTCTTCTTCAAGCGCCGGGTCATAGGGCGTGAGCGCGTAGCCACCGGGTGTCTCGGTCAGAAACACGCTTTCGCCCTTGCCCAGCTTTAGCCGCGCAAGCGCTTCCCTGGGCAGTATCACGCCGACGGAGTTGCCAATCTGGGTGAGTTTGAGTGTGTGCATGGCGTGATTTCGTTATTACAAATGTAATACTAAATCTGCTATCATGCTGAGTCAACCCCGGCATTAGGGTCTCCCAACTCACTCGTTCTAAGTGATTGATTTGCAATGAATTTTCGAAGCGACTTTCGGGCGGTTTGCAGCCTTGGCCCGATTACTCCGCTAACCCAAGCGCTATGACGCGATGAGTTGAGTTCACTTCATCTTGCAAAGGCAGCCGGTAGTTCGCTTTGTGGGAATAGGTGATTGCGAGCACGCAAGCTGTGGCCAAATTGCACCTGCTAATTCAATCTCCCGTGACTAACTATTAACTTAGTGAAACAATCAATCCATTGTGAACACACCAACCATTTACGACTTTCGCATAGACGCTTGGAAGCCTGACACGCTGCCCATGGCGCGTCTTGCCGAATATCTGGCGCGCTTGGCGACGGTTTTTGGGTTTCAAGAGCACGTGCATTTTCTGAAAGTGCGTAAAGGTAGCGCCATACCTGAAATTCACGTACAGGAAACCACGGCGCTCAAGGTGCAAGCCCGGCTGAAATTAGTTGGCACCGCAGACGCGCCAGAAGACGCCGTGAAGTCGGTGCAGCACATTAATGCAATGCTGCGTGAAGACAACGCTTCGGCCGTGCTTAGGGTCAAAGGCGGAGCGCAAGTAATTCAATTTCCTGGTTGTAAGACACCGCTGGCTGAAGAAGCGATTGTTCACGAGGCTGGCGAGCTAATCGGCACAGTCATCAGAGTCGGTGGCAAGGACGAAACCGTGCCGCTATTACTGCAGGATACAGACGGCGCAACTTATCCTTGCACCACCACACGCGCCATAGCCCGAGAGTTGGCACACCATCTGTTTGGCGACGTGGTTCGTGTTCAAGGTGCCGGCAAATGGCGACGCACGCCAGAGCGTGTATGGGAACTTGACGGTTTCCGGATTAAGAGCTGGGAAGCGATAGACCAGACACCGCTGTTGGACGAAGTCAATGCGTTGCGCGCCATAGAAGGTAGTTTATGGAACGAATTTGCCGATCCCCAGGCTGAATTAAAAAAATTACGAAAAACCTGATTTATGGCTGGTGTCGCTTTTGATTCCACTTACCTGATCGATCTTTTAAATCCAAAATTAGCCGGAAATCAGCGCGCGGCTTTGGATCATTTGGTTCATGAGTTGTCTAAGGCCCGCGTGCGGATTTTGATCCCTTCGCCGTGCTTGACCGAACTGCTAATCCGAGCTGGCAAAGCCCGGGATCAGTATGTGCAGAAATTGGGTAACACCAGCAGTTTTGAAGTTATTCCGTTTGACCGTCGCGCGGCGACGGAGTGTGCTCTGCTTTTGGAGGATGCTTGGGACGTCAAGCTGAAGCGTGACATTACACGCACCAAATTTAAATACGACTGGATGATCGTTGCCTGTGCAGCATCCCGTGGTGTCCAGAAAATCTATTCTGACGACGACGATATTTTGCGTTGCGCAGCACAAGTTGGCATTCAAGCTATTGAGCAAAAAAAGTTGCTTATCCCCTCTGAATCACGACAGCTCAGAATTCCTGATTCTGAATAAATCAGCGTCATTGTCATCTCGCTTACCCCCGCCAGCCATCACCCTCGCGCCGCGCGCGGCCCAGCGCTTCCAGCGTTTCCAGAATGCGCGGCAGGCTTTTCTTCCACGCGCCGCGGCCCTTGAAGCGGGCTTCGATGTCGGCGACCGTCAGCGCACCTGCGTGGCTGGCCAGCACCTGCGCGAGGGCGCGCACCTGCTCGGGTAGCGCGGCGGGCCAGGGTTGGACTGCCGCAGTGCTGGTGCCAGTACGGATGCTATCAATTTGTGACTGATTTTCATGAGCAAAATCAAGGCCTAGCCCTTGTTGAATCTGCGCAGGCAGCTCCGGATTTGATAGTGATTTCTCAGGATTCTGGAATGCCGGGCGCAGCCAGCGGATGCGGCCTTGCTGCTCTTCGGCGGCGCGCCGGGCGTTGAGGGCGACCAGGTGCGCCAGCAGGGCGTCGGTGCTCTGGCCGGGTTCAAGTCCGTAGGCTTGCAGCACGGCGGCGTCAAGCTCGTCGTGCAGGTCTTTGAGCACGCCGACCAGACCTTGTTCGTGAATCGCTTTTTCCGTGGCCGTGAGCGCGCTGCCTTCGCGCAGGGCTTCGAGCACGTTGTACATGCCGGTCAGCGTCAGGCCCGCATGCGCGGCCTGCTGGCGCTTGCGGTGGGCGTCGATCTGCTCGGCCAGACTGGCGATGCGGTCACGCAGTTCGGGCGTGAGGCCGGTGTCTTCGTCGGGAAAGGGGAAGGTTTCGAAGCAGCGGGATTTGTTGTAGCGTGGGCGGTCTTCGAGCGTGCCGCCTTGCGCCAGTGCCCAGACGACGTGCGCACGGCTGGACAGCACGCCGAGGTGAAACGGTTCACTGCTACCGATGGCAATCAGCATGTGGTCTGGCAGGATACTGGCGTCCATAAATTGGAAGGTCCTGTGCTTGGCGGTTTCGACGGTGGCAATGTACCGGGGCAGGCCTGTCAAAGCGCTGCGCAGCAGGCGGCGCGGTTCACCAAAAATCCACCATTGATCGCGGAGTTTGGGACGGTTGTTGTTATCGCGCTCCGGCTTGACGCGCTCCAGCAGATGCTGATAAACCGACGGCGCGTTGGCGCGCAGTTCCTCAGCACTCAGCCCAAACGTGTCGATGACGAAAACGCCGCGAGGCTTTTCCGTCAGGTCACGGCCGTTACGGTAGTTGCGTATCAGGCGAACTGCCTTTTCCGGGGACAAAGTAGCGCTTAGGCGCGTTGCCGTTTCTGATTCGACGATAAAGCCGCTACCGGCCAGCATGACGCCATTGCCCGAGGTACCCATCATGGCTTGAAGTGGCTTTGCGCTGGCTACGGCTGCGCCGATGCTCAGGTCTGCATGGATCAGACCAGTTTCCTCCGCCAGCGTGACGTTCACTTCGCCAAAGTCGCCGGTCTGTTCGCTGGTGACGGTGAGCAGGCGGCCCGTTACGTCGCCCCGGGCAATGGATTGCCGCGCTTCGCTCGCAATGACGGGAGTGGGCGCGCTCGCCATGACGGGAGTGAGCGTGCCCTCTCCCACAGTCATGGCAATACGCACCGCCGCGCCGTTGGCGCTATCGACCCAGGGGTGATCTGGAATGGCGAATACCAAAACGACCTTGCCAGCAGACCGCGCCCCGCTGCCCGCCTGCCCGTCCATCGCCGCCTGCACCACGCGCCGGTTGAAGGTCTGGCGCAGGCTGTTGGTGGTGATCAGGCCAAACCTGCGCGCCTTGCCGTTCGCCACCAGCGCTGCCGCGCGGCTCCACCAGTGCATCACGAAGTCCGCGCTCTCTGGTACCTCTTTCCATGCACTGCGTAATGCATCGACATAGCCTTCGCCCAAGGCCAATCGCAAACGTTTGTCGCCAATGAACGGCGGATTCCCCACGATGAAATCTGCCTGCGGCCATTCGGCCTGGCGCGGTTTGATGTAGTTCCACTGCGGCACCTGCGCGGCCTCGTCGGGCACCAGCGCGCCGGTGACGGGGTGCGGTTTGAAAGTGCTGCCGTCCCAGCGGCTCAGCAACTTGCCGTTCGCGTCATAGGCCAGGTCGGTTGCTTCCCAGGCCAGCACGGCGTCGCGGTGCTCGATGTTGCCGTAGTCGTGCACCACGGGTTCGGCCACGGCCTTGTTGCCACGGGTGCGGATGTGCCACTGCAGGTAGCCAATCCACAGCACCAGCTCGGCCATGGCGGCGGCGCGTTCGTTCAGCTCAATGCCCAGCAGTTGTCTGGGCGTAACGGTTTCGCCTTCCAGGCCGAGCAGGGCCTGAGTGTCGCCCAGTGCTTCGAGCTGGTTGATGACTTCGCCTTCGAGCCGCTTCAGGTGTTCGAGCGTGACGTACAAAAAATTTCCACTGCCGCAGGCCGGGTCGAGCACGCGGGTGCTGCAAAGCTGGTGGTGAAAGCGGCGCACCTCGGCGCAGGCGGCTTTGAGTTTGGCGTCCTGCGCCTTGCCTGTAAGCCCGGCCGCTTCGCGTGCCAGCACCAGCGCTGCGGCCTGGGCGTTGGCCCAGTCGGCGCGTAGCGGCTCGACCACGGTCGGCAAGACCAGCCGCTCAACGTAGGCGCGCGGCGTGTAGTGCGCGCCCAGCGCGTGGCGCTCGGTGGGCTCAAGCGCGCGCTCCAGCAGGGTGCCGAAGATGGCGGGCTCAACCTCGCGCCAGTTGGCCTGGGCGGCGCGAATCAGGCGCTCAACTTGCTCCTGATTCAATAGCAAACTATATCCGTCCTGACTGGGCTGCTTGAACAATTTGCCATTGAACTTGAGCACCTGCATGGCCAGCGCGGCGCTAAAACCGCCTCGGTCCATGTCGGCCCACAGCACGCGCAGCATTTGCTGCAGCGTGGCGGGCTGCTCGTGGTGGCTTTGCAGCAGACCCAGAAAACTGCCCTTGGGCAGCAGCGCCACGTCTTCGGCAAACATGCTGAACAGGCTGCGCGTGAGGAAGGCGGCGACGTGGTCGGCGCGGTGGCCCGACTGTTCCAGTGATTTGGCGAGTTCGGCCAGTTGCCCCGCCACTTCGCGGGTGACGCGCGCGCTGGCGCGGCTGGGGTCCAGGCTGTCGGGATCGAGCCAGATGCTTTTGAGGCGCTCACGCACGGCGGCGTCAGCCAGGCTGGCCAGCGGCAGCCGGTGGCTGCGCGGGTCGGGGAAGGGCGTGTAGGTGGCGCCGCTGCGGGTGAACTCGGCATACAGCTCGATCACGTTGCCGACATCGACCACCAGCAAAAAGGGCGGCCGGCCTTCCTCCGCTGGCAGCGCTCTGGCATAGCCCTCGGCCTGGGCGCGGGCGCGCAGCAGGGCGTCGTCAAAGCCCTTGGTGTGATTGCCGGCCTTGAGCTTCTTGGCCTCCAGCACAAAGTGGCCGCGCAGGTAGCAGTCGATGCGGCCGGCGCTGCTGCTGCCGTCGCCATGGCTGAAGGTGATGGGGCGCTCGAACATATAGCTTTGTTCGGGCGTGGGGTGGGGCGCGGGCACGCCCAGCAATTTGCACAGTTCGCGCACAAAGCTTTGCGCGGTGGAAAGTTCGCTGGCGGTAAGGCCCTGCCAGCGCTGGATGAAGGCGCTGGCATCCGCGTTGGGCTGGTCGATGTTATGCGTGCCGTGGGCTTCTTCCATCCGCTGGATGATAACGGGGGTGCTGAGCGGGATCGTTTTAAGAGGCCTGGACGCTTTGACTCGGCAACGTAGCGGCAGTGCGGTCGCCTGGCCTGCCTTGTGCTGACGGCAGGGCGTTTGCCGGCTTTACCTGCCGGCAAACCCCGCGACCCGTCTCTTTGTGTCCTCGTTGCCCATCGCGCTTGAAGTGGCCTCCGCTTCCAGTTGCAGCGCCACCGCGAGCTGACCCGAGAGTTGGGTGTTGACCATCTTCTTCAGGCATGAAACGGTGAATGTTGAGCGCTCGCTGATTTTTTCAGCCAGCGCGATGGCCGTGTCCAGAACCTTCTCCTTGGGCACAACGCGGTTGACCAGGCCGAGCCGGTGCAGGGTGTCAGCGCTTTGCCTTTCACCCAGCAGCCACAACTCCATCGCGCGCTGGTGGCCCACCGCCTGCGGCAGCAGATGGGTCACGCCGCCGGTCACAAACTGGCCCCAGGACATTTCAGGGAAGAAGCACACCAGGTCTTGCGCGGCGACCACCAGGTCGCAGTTGAGCACCCATTCAAAGCCGCCGCCCACGGCGAAACCCTGTACGGCGCCAATCACGGGTTTGCCGCCGAACATGATGTCGCGCGTCACCTGCTGAATCTTGCCGACATAGTCGCAGGCAACTTGCGCGCTTGCCGTCTGCCCTGCAAATTCCTTCAGGTCGTCGCCGGCGCAAAAGGCCCGGCCCGCGCCACAAAGCACAATGGTTTTGACTTCTTCGTCAAGCTGGGCGGCCAACAGGGCCGAATGCATTTCATCGAGCATCGGCCCGCTGATGGCATTAAGCCGATCCGGGCGATTGAGCGTGACCACCGCCACCGGGCCGTGTTTGCTGAAAAGTACGTTTGGCATTGATGTCTCCATGTTTTCCATGTAATCGCGTGAGTTGGTTTGAATTGATTCAGGTTGAATTTCTGCCTGCTAACCGGCGGCGCCAGCGAGTTCATGCGCGAAGGCCTGGTTCCAGATAAACGTGAGTGTCGCCACCACGTCGTCCAGGCTTCCCGCCACCGCCGTCACGTCGGGGTCTTCATGGAGGTAGATATATGCCAGGTACTGGTCAACCATTCCGCCCAGGGCATAACAACGGCGCCGCAACTCCCTGGCGCCGGTTTTGCTGCCGGGTGCGGCGCGCCGTTTCTTTTTCAGGGAAGCCACCACCGTTTCTATCCAGGCGGTGTTAAGCGTCCGCAGGATGGTCCTGGCTTGCGGAAACGCCTCGTAGTGGTTCAGCAGGCATTTCATCATTCCGCGATTGCTCTCAAAGAGCTGGCAATACGCGCGCGTTGTCAGTTCGACCGAGCGCTGATGCCCATGGCTGCCGTGCGTCGCTTCGAGCATGCGGCTTTTGAGGAACGAAACAAAGTCGTCCAGCACCAGGGCCAGGAGTTGGTCGCGCTCCGCAAAGTACTGGTAGAACGTGCCTTGCGCGATTTCCGCCTGGGCGCAGATGTCCTGCACCTTCAGGCTGGACAGAGGCAGATTTTCCAGCAGTGAACACGCCGCGGCGCGAATGCGCAGCCCGGTCCTTTCCCCTTTGCGCAGGCCTTCCTGCCCGTGCTGCGCCATGAGGATGTCGCGATAGGCGAACAGCGTTGGAGCTTGCGGGCTGGTTTTTGCGGGGAGAGCGGTAGCCATGGTGTGAGATGTTTGAGGGAGGTTCGGGAAAAGTTGCGTTTCTAAAAACTGACGTCATAATCATATTTCTGACAGCCCCGCAAATCAAGGCCCACCGCATTTATTTCTGCACTCATGGCAACTCCAGCTTTCTGTTCAGCGCAATCGGCCACTGACGCCTGGGACGGTTATCACCCCTTCAGCGCGTCGCTGGGAGAAGAATTGCGCAAGGCCGCGGCCGAGGCGCCGGACCAGCCCTTTATCCGGATGCTGGCCGGCGAATGGACTTATCGCCAGGTGGACGATGAAACCGACTGCCTTGCCGGCGGCCTTGCGGCGCAGGGCGTCGGCCGGCGCGACAACGTCACCCTGATGTTGCCCAACTGCATTGAGTTCGCCGTCTCATGGTTTGCCTTGTCCAGGCTCGGGGCCGTTGCGGCTCCGGTCAACACCTCGTTTCGCGGCGCGGTCCTGGCCGATGCCATCAATCTGGTGCGCAGCCGGCTGGTGGTGGTTCACGCGTCGCTCTTGCTCCAACTGCTGGAGGTGCTGCCAGCGCTGAGCTTCATCGAGATGATTGTGGTCGTGGGCCAGATGCCGCCCACGCCCTCGGCGGGCGCCAGAGCTGTGCTGTCGTATGAAGCGTTAAGAAAGCCCGGCTGGCCGGGCAGCGGCCTCGCGCCGGAGATCCGGTTCTCCGAGCTTTCGCTGCTTCTGTACACCTCGGGAACCACGGGCCGCTCAAAGGCCGCCATGATCTCGCACCGCTTCGTGCTGGGGCAGGCCAGCGTCGTGATCAAGGGCCTGGGCTTGCGCACGGACGACGTGTTGTATTGCCCCTATCCAATGTTTCACCTCGATGCCGCCGTGATGACGATAGCGCCTGCGCTGCTGTTGCGCGGTGTGGCGGCCATCGGCGAGAAATTCAGCGTCTCACGCTACTGGGACGAGGTTCGCGCGCTCGGTGCCACGGTGTTTGATTTCATGGGCGCCACGCTGACCATGCTCTGGAAGCAGCAAGCCAGGCCCGATGACCGCGACAACCCGGCCCGCCTCGGCTGGGGCGTACCGCTGCCGGACTGGGCGCCGCAATTCGAGGAACGCTTCGCTTGCCGGTTGGTCGAGTTGTACGGGCTGACCGAGGCGGGGACCATGATTTACACGCCGCTGGACGCGCCCAGGCGGCTGGGCGCCTGCGGCAAGCCGATGGGGCCGTTCGTAGTGCAACTGGTCGATGAGAACGGGCTCGCCGTGCCCGCCGGCAGTGCCGGGGAACTGGTGATTCGCTCGACCCAGCCGTCGCTGATCATGGACGGCTATTTCGGCATGCCCGATGAAACCCTCGCGGCGTTTCGCGACCTGTGGTTTCACACCGGGGATCTGTTGCGCGCGGACGATGAAGGTTATTTCTATTTCGTCGGCCGCCGAAAAGACATCGTGCGCCGGCGCGGCGAAAACATTTCAGCCGCGGAGGTGGAAATGGTGGTGCAAGCGCATTCCGACGTTGTGGAGTGCGCGGTGATAGGCGTACCCAGTGAGATGACCGAGGAAGAAGTCATGGTCTGCATCGTGGCGCGGGAGTCCGCGGCCCTGGCGCCACGGGAGCTGGCTGAGTTTTGCGCGACGCGCATGGCCCGCTTCATGCTGCCGCGCTACTTCAGGTTCATGCGCTCACTGCCAAAAACCCCGACCGACAAGGTCGAGAAGTTCCGGCTGCTGCAGGAGGGGATAACGGCCGACACCTGGGACCGGGAGAAGCCATAGTGCAGGGTTGGGCGGCTGTCGCGCCGGTGCTATCAATTTGTGACTGATTTTCATGAACAAAATCAGGCTCTGGCCCCTGTTGTACGGGCGCAGGAGGCTCCTGATTTAAGAGCGATTTTTAAGAACTCCAGTATGCCGGGCGCAGCCAGCAAATGCGGCCCCTTGCCGCGTTTCGGCGGCGCGCCCGCGCGGAAATTGCCGCATGGGTGGCGCTACTTCACCGGAATCACCGTCCCGGCAGGCACCGGCACGGCGGTCACGCTGTTTTGCGGCGAGCCTTCAATCAGGCGGTCGGAGTAGGTCAGGTACACCAGCGTGTTGCGCTTGCTGTCAACCAGACGCACCACGCGCAGCTTTTTGAAGACCAGGGAGATGCGTTCGCTGAACATCTCTTCCTGCTGGCTCAGCGGCTTGCCGGCAAAGCTGATGGGCCCGGTCTGGCGGCAGGCAATCGAGGCTTCGGCCCTGTCCTCGGCCAGGCCGAACGCGCCCTTGATGCCGCCGGTTTTCGCGCGCGAGACGTAGCAGGTGATGCCGCTTACCTTGGGGTCGTCATAGGCATCGACCACGATTTTGTGGTCGGGACCGATGAACTTGAACACGGTATCGACCGTGCCGATCTGCTCGCTGCTGGCGTTGCCGCAGGCGCTTGCGAACAGGGCAACAGCCAGGCTGAAATGCTTCAGGCCGTGGGGCCTGGGGCCGGGTGGCTTGGGCTTGCAGGGTTTCATTGAAGTCCTTGGATTGGGGTGAGTGGGCAAGTCGTTCAGGCAAGGTGGCGGGCAGATTGGGGTTAAGCCCCTACTGGAGCAACGCACAGGCCTCTATCATCGCCCAATGAGCCTCAATACACCCAACCCAAGCCTTCGTTCCCTCTTTGACGCGCAGCATGGCGCCAGCCGTGCGCAGATTGATGCGCCACTGGCTTTGCGCCGCGAGCGGCTGCTGAAAATCCGGGCGCTGCTCCACGAGCACGGCGGCGCGCTGACGCAGGCGGTGCAGGCAGATTTTGGTGTGCGCTCGGCGCAATTGACCGAAATCGCCGACCTGTTTGTCCTGCGCGCGCTGCTTTCCTCCACGCTTAAACGCCTGCCGAAGTGGATGAAGCCGGTCAAGGTGCGCACGCCGCTTTATTTGCAGCCTTCGCATGGCTATCTGCAGCGCCAGCCGCTGGGCGTGGTGGGCGTGGTGTCGCCCTGGAACTACCCGGTGCAGCTCTCGCTGGGGCCGGTCATCACGGCGCTTTCGGCGGGTAACCGCGTCATGCTCAAGCCCAGCGAGCTGACGCCGCGGACCTCGGCGCTGCTGGCCGAATTGATTGGCAAAACTTTTGCACCTGACGAGTTGTGCGTGGTGCAGGGCGGTGCTGCCCTGGCCGCTGAATTTGCCAGCCTGCCGTTTGATCATCTGTTTTTCACCGGCTCCACCGCCGTGGGCCGCAAGGTGGCCCAGGCCGCCGCCGCCAACCTGACGCCGACCACGCTGGAGCTGGGCGGCAAGTCGCCCTGCATCATTGATGCGTCGTGCGATCTTGAAAATGCCGCCCTCAAGATCGCGCACGGCAAACTTTTGAATGCCGGTCAGACCTGCATTGCGCCCGACTACCTGCTGTTGCCGCGCGGGCTTGAAGCCGCGTTCGAAAAGGCCTTCGCTGCCGCCGTGAAGCGGCTGTTCCCCCGGATTGCCGGAAACCCGGACTACGCGAGCATCCAGAATGATCGCTATTTCGACCAGTTGCAGGCCGCGCTGGCCGAGGCGCAGGCCCGGGGTGCGACGGTGAAGGTCATTGATCCGCAAGGGGTCACGCCGGCCTCGGCGGATCCGGTCACCCGGCAGATGGCACCCGTGCTGGTGTACGGAGCACAGCCCGGCATGAAGCTCATGGAGGAGGAAATTTTCGGCCCCATCCTGCCGGTCGTTGCCTACGACACGCTTGATCAGGCAATTGACCACATCAACGCCCGGCCCCGGCCGCTGGCGCTGTACTGGTTTGGCTCTGACAACGCCGCGCGCGACCAGGTGCTGGCGCGCACAGTGAGCGGCGGCGTCACGGTGAACGACACGCTGATGCATATCGCCCATGAAAACCTGCCCTTTGGCGGCGTCGGTGACAGCGGCTGGGGCGCCTACCATGGCGAAACCGGCTTTCTGCGCCTGACGCAGGAAAAGCCGGTGCTGGTGTCTTCGCGCTGGGCCCGCGGCGACCTGTTTTACCCGCCGTACGGCAAGCGCTTTGACCAGGTCATGGGCCTGCTCAAGCGGCTGATGTGATTCACCGGGGACTGCGCCAAACAATGTGCGCAGCCGTTTGCAGGGTCGGTGGAAGGGGCAAAAAATCAGCTAAACTGGCATCGCTCGCCAACGCGGGTACCCCCCGGACGGCGCAGGCTACCCGCCACGCGCCGTACCGATTCAATGACCTGGCGCACGACACAATCGGGCGCGGAGTAAACGAATGAGCCCTCTACAAGCCGCACAAGCGCTACGCTTGCACGTGCCGGAACCGACCGGACGCCCTGGCCACGAAACCGATTTTTCTTATCTTCACCTGGCCCCCGCTGGCCACGCGCGACGGCCCGCCGTGGACGTGCTGCCGGTCAAAACCAGCGAACTGGCCTACACGCTGGTGCGGGTGCTCGATGAAGACGGCCGAGCCGTCGGCCCCTGGGCTCCGAAAATAGAACCCGACCTGTTGCGCCAGGGGTTGCGCGCCATGATGAAAACCCGCATTTTCGACAACCGCATGGTGATTGCCCAACGGCAGAAAAAGATGTCGTTTTACATGCAGAGCCTGGGCGAAGAGGCCATCGGCACGGCCCACGCGCTGGCGCTGCGCAAGGGCGACATGTGTTTTCCAACCTACCGTCAGCAGAGTTTGCTGATGGCGCGCGATGTCTCGCTGGTGGACATGATCTGCCAGTTGCTGTCAAACGAGCACGACCCGCTCAAGGGGCGCCAGTTGCCGGTGATGTATTCGGTGCGCGAGGCAGGCTTTTTCTCGATCTCCGGCAACCTCGCCACGCAGTTCATCCAGGCGGTGGGCTGGGGCATGGCCTCGGCGATCAAGGGCGACACCAGGATTGCGTCAGGCTGGATCGGCGACGGCGCAACGGCGGAGGCCGACTTTCACACGGCGCTCACGTTCGCCCATGTCTATCGCGCGCCGGTCATCCTCAACGTGGTCAACAACCAGTGGGCCATTTCAACCTTTCAGGCGCTCGCTGGCGGCGAGGCCACCACTTTTGCCGCGCGCGGCGTCGGCTGCGGCATTGCCTCGCTGCGCGTCGATGGCAATGATTTTCTCGCGGTGTACGCCGCCTCGCTGTGGGCCGCCGAGCGCGCGCGGAGCAACCTGGGGCCGACGCTGATCGAATGGATCACTTACCGCGGCGGCCCGCACTCCACTTCTGACGACCCCTCCAAATACCGCCCGGCAGACGACTGGGCGCGTTTTCCGCTGGGCGACCCGATTGCCCGCCTGAAGCGCCACCTGATCGGTCTCGGCATCTGGTCCGAAGCGGAACACGACCAGGCAAACAAGGAACTGGAGGCGCAGATCATTGCCGCGCAAAAAGAGGCCGAGAGCTACGGCACCATGGCCACCGGCCAGATTTCGAGCGCCGCGACGATGTTCGAAGACGTTTATAAAGACATGCCGCCCCATTTGCGCCGGCAGCGTCAACAGCTCGGAGTTTGATCATGGCAGAAGAAACAATGATTGGCGAAGTGAAGCGTTCAGGCCAGGCCGGAACGGCCGGCGTGCCCATGACGATGATCCAGGCGCTGCGTTCGGCCATGGACGTGATGCTCCAGCGCGACAACAACGTGGTGGTGTACGGCCAGGATGTGGGCTATTTCGGCGGTGTGTTTCGCTGCACCGAAGGCCTGCAGGTCAAGTACGGCAAGTCGCGCGTGTTCGACGCCCCGATCTCGGAGGGCGGCATTGTGGGCGTGGCGGTCGGCATGTGCGCCTATGGCTTGCGGCCGGTGGTTGAAATCCAGTTTGCCGATTATTTTTATCCCGCCTCGGACCAGATCGTTTCGGAAGCGGCGCGTTTGCGCTACCGCTCGGCCGGCGAGTTCACCGCGCCGATGACAATTCGCATGCCCTGCGGTGGCGGCATTTACGGCGGCCAGACGCACAGCCAGAGCCCGGAGGCCATGTTCACGCAGGTCTGTGGCTTGCGCACGGTCATGCCGTCCAACCCGTACGATGCCAAGGGCCTGCTGATTGCCTGTATCGAGAACGACGACCCGGTCATCTTTCTCGAACCCAAGCGCTTGTACAACGGCCCGTTTGACGGCCACCATGACAGGCCGGTGGTACCCTGGTCCAAACACCCGATGGGCGTGGTGCCCGAGGGCTATTACACGGTGCCGCTGGAATCGGCGGCAGTGCATCGTGCCGGCTCCGCGCTGACGGTGATTACCTACGGCACCATGGTTCATGTGTCGCAGGCGGCGGCCGAGGAGACCGGCATCGACGCCGAGATCATCGACTTGCGCAGCCTGTGGCCGCTTGATCTTGACACCCTCGTCAACTCGGTCAAAAAAACCGGCCGCTGCGTGATCGTGCATGAGGCCACGCGCACCAACGGGCTGGGTGCCGAACTGGCGGCGCTGGTGCAGGAGCACTGCTTTTATCACCTCGAAGCGCCGATCGAACGCGTCACCGGCTGGGACACGCCGTATCCGCACGCGCAGGAGTGGGCTTACTTTCCCGGCCCGGCGCGGGTCGGTGCCGCGTTCAAACGCGCGATGGACAACCAGGGAATCTAGGATTATGGGCATTCATACGATCAAGATGCCGGACATCGGCGAAGGCATTGCCGAGGTTGAACTGGTGGCCTGGCGGGTGCAGCCTGGCGAGGTGGTGGCTGAAGACCAGATTCTGGCTGACGTCATGACGGACAAGGCAACCGTTGAGATTCCTTCACCGGTGCAGGGCACGGTGCTCGCGCTGGGCGGTGCGGTGGGGGAAGTGATGGCGGTCGGTGCTGAACTGATACGCCTTGAAGTGGCAGGCGCGGGCAATGCCGGCGCCATGTCACCCGCAGCAACGCCCGCGAAAGCTGCGCCGCCGGTCGTGGCACAAGCTGCGCCTGTCGCACCGCCAGCGCTCCCTTCGAAGGTGGCGCCGGAGAAAACGCCAGCGCCGCAGCCGCTACAACTTCAGGGCGCGGCACACGCGCTGCGGCAACCCGGCGACAAGCCCATTGCGTCGCCCGCAGTGCGTCGGCAAGCCTGGGAGCTCGGCATTGAACTGCAGTACGTGGCGGGCAGCGGGGCGGCCGGCCGCATCCTGCACGAGGACCTGCAAGCCTATGCTGGCCGTGGCGCGACCGCGCCGGCCAGCGCTGGTGGCCTGCACTACGCCGAGCGCAATGACGAAGTGGCGGTGCCGGTGATCGGCCTGCGCCGCAAGATCGCGCAGAAGATGCAGGACTCCAAGCGGCGCATCCCGCACTTCACCTATGTTGAAGAAATTGATGTGACCGAGCTTGAGGCCTTGCGGACAAAGCTGAACGCCAGGTGGGGCGTGCAGAGAGGGCGTTTGACACCGCTGCCCCTGCTGATGCGTGCGGTGGTGCTGGCGCTGCGCGATTTCCCGCAGATCAATGCGCGCTTCGACGACGATGCCGGTGTGGTCACACGGTATGGCGCGGTGCACCTGGGCATTGCCACCCAGACCGAAGGCGGTTTGATGGTGCCGGTGGTTCGGCATGCCGAAGCACGCGACCTGTGGGCCAGCGCCTCCGAGATAACCCGTCTGGCCGAAGCGGCGCGCACCGGCAAGGCGACGCGCGAGGAACTTTCGGGCTCGACCATCACGATCACCAGCCTGGGGGCACTGGGCGGTATTGTTTCCACGCCGGTCATCAACGCGCCTGAGGTGGCGATTGTCGGCGTCAACCGGATTGTTTTGCGTCCCATGATTGTGGGCGGCGCAGTGGTGGCGCGGCAGATGATGAATTTGTCGTCGTCGTTCGATCACCGCGTGGTGGACGGCTTGCACGCCGCCGAGTTTGTGCAGACGCTGCGCGGCCTGCTTGAATGCCCCGCCACGCTGTTTGTGGAGTAAGCCATGACAACCCAATCAAGCACCTTGCTGGTCATCGGCGGCGGCCCCGGCGGTTATGTCGCTGCCATTCGCGCCGCGCAACTGGGCATCGCCACCACACTGGTCGAGGGCGAACAACTGGGCGGCACCTGCCTGAACATTGGCTGCATTCCGTCCAAGGCCCTGATTCACGCCGCTGGGGAATTCGAAAAGGCCGGGCACTATGCGGGGGACTCGCCACTTGGCATTCATGTGCAGTCGCCGCGTATCGATCTGGCGCAAACGGTGCGATGGAAGGACGGCATCGTCAACCGGCTGACTACCGGTGTCGCGGGATTGCTGAAGAAGCACGGCGTGCAGGTCGTCAAGGGCTGGGCCCGCATCATTGACGGCAAGACGGTGGAGGTGCAGCAGGCGGGCGAGCAAATGCTGCGCCTGGCCTGCGAGCATTTGTTGCTGGCGTCTGGGTCGCAGGCGGTGGCGCTGCCATCGATGCCGTTTGGTGGCGCGGTCATCTCGGCCACCGAAGCGCTTTCGCCAGCGTCGCTGCCGCAGCGGCTGCTTGTCGTCGGCGCGGGCTATATCGGCCTGGAGCTTGGCATGGCCTATCGCAAGCTCGGCGCCGAGGTGGCGGTGGTCGAGGCGCTGGACCGCGCGCTGCCGGCCTACGACGCTGAGCTGACCAAACCGGTGCTGGCCTCGATGCGGCGGCTGGGCATCGAGCTGCACCTGGGGTGCAGCGTGCAGGGCCTGAACGCGAGCGGCGACGCGGTGTCCGTGCGCAGCGCAGAGGGTGAAGAATCGGAACTCGCCGCAGACCGCGTGCTGGTGGCCGTTGGCCGACGACCGCGCACCGAGGGCTGGGGCCTGGAAACCCTGCTGCTCGACATGAACGGGCGCGCCGTGAAAATTGACGACCAGTGCCGCACGTCGATGCGAAACGTCTGGGCCATTGGCGACATAACCGGCGAGCCAATGCTGGCGCACCGCGCGATGGCGCAGGGCGAGATGGTGGCTGAGATCATCAGTGGCAAGCGCCGCCACTTTGCGCCTGCTGCAATCGCCGCGGTTTGCTTTACCGATCCCGAGATCGTCAGCGCGGGCCTGTCCCCCACGGATGCCGAAAAGGTCGGTCTGGACTGCATCAGCGCCCACTTTCCCTTTGCCGCCAACGGTCGCGCCATGACGCTGGAATCGACCGACGGCTTTGTGCGCGTGGTCGCCCGGCGCGACAACCACCTGATTCTTGGCTGGCAGGCAGTGGGGGCCGGTGTATCAGAACTCAGCACCGCGTTTTCACACTCGCTGGAGATGGGAGCTTGTCTGGAGGATGTGGCAGGCACCATCCATGCGCACCCAACGCTGGGTGAGGCGGTGCAGGAGGCGGCGCTACGGGCGCTGGGGCATGCGCTGCATGTTTAGTGGCTATGTGCAAATGGCGCCCTGACGGACGGGGGGCCGGCTCACCATCAGCCGTCAGCACGCTGATGCGCGCAAAACGGCGACTCCCGTATTGCGGTAAAGAGGCCTTGCTACAATGAATTTTTGTCTGGAGGGGGCCTGCGTTCGCGGCGCAAACACCCGTCCAGTTCCTTCTCCCTCGCACTCTGGAAACGATTCACCATGCAACCCAAGGTCAAACCCAGGAACCCCAATTTCTCTTCCGGCCCTTGCAGCAAACGCCCGGGCTACAGCGTGGCGGACCTGCAGCTCGACACCCTGGGGCGATCACATCGCTCGGCGCTGGGCAAGAAGGTATTGGGGCTGGCCTGTTCCGAGTCGGCGCGTCTTCTGGGTTTGCCTGATGGCTACCGGGTCGCGGTGGTTGCCGGGTCCGACACCGGCGCCGTTGAAATGGCGATGTGGTCTTTGCTGGGGCCGCGCGGTGTGGACGTGCTGGCCTGGGAGTCGTTCGGTTCGGGCTGGGTGACAGACATCGTCAAGCAACTCAAGCTGCCGCATGTGACCAAGCTGGAAGCGGGCTACGGCGACATCACCGATTTCGCATCCGTCAACTTCGAAAACGATGTGGTGTTCACCTGGAACGGCACCACCTCCGGCGTCAAAGTGCCCAACGGCGACTGGATTCCCGCCGACCGCGCCGGCCTGACTATCTGCGACGCCACCTCCGCCGTGTTTGCCATGGAGCTGCCTTGGGACAAGCTCGACGTCATCACCTATTCCTGGCAAAAAGTGCTGGGTGGCGAAGGCGCGCACGGCATGCTGATCCTCGGCCCGCGCGCCGTGCAACGGATGGAGAGCTACACCCCGCCGTGGCCCCTGCCCAAGCTGTTTCGCATGACCTCCGGCGGCAAGCTGACCGAGGGGCTGTTCAAGGGCGAGACCATCAATACCCCGTCCATGCTGTGCGTGGCCGATTATCTGGACGCGCTGGCCTGGGTCGAGCGCATCGGCGGCGTCAAAGCCACCATCGCGCGCAGTGAAGCGAATCTGAAGGTCGTCTCTGACTTCGTGGCGGCCAACGACTGGATATCTTTCCTGGCCAGGGACCCGGCCACGCGCTCCAACACCAGCGTGTGCCTGACCTTGAAGCTCAGCGAGGAACAGGTCAAGAAGGTGGTGAAACTGCTGGAGGCCGAAAGCGTGGCCTACGACATTGGCGCGTACAAGGATGCGCCGGCGGGCATTCGCATCTGGTGCGGCGCCACCGTGGAGTCGTCTGACCTGCAAGCCCTGATGCCGTGGCTGAGCTGGGCCTACCACAAGGTCAGCACCTGAACCAACCGCTCGGTTGGTCGCGGAGCCGAAGGTCCATCCCGCGAGTTAGCAGCAACCCACCACCCGTGTTTCCGAAGGCCACTGCCCATGTCACTGCCCATGTACAAGGTTAAAACCTACAACCATATTTCGGTCAAGGGCCTGGAACGATTTCCGCGCCAGTCTTATGAGGTGGGAAGCGACATGGCGCACCCCCAGGCGTACCTGCTGCGCAGCCACAAGCTGCACGGTGAGCCGGTTCCCCAGTCCCTGCTGGTGGTGGCCCGCGCAGGGGCTGGTGTCAACAACGTGCCGGTTGCCAATTATGGCAAACAAGGCATTGTGGTCTTCAACACCCCGGGCGCCAACGCGAACGCGGTGAAAGAGCTGGTGATGGCAGGCATGTTGCTGGCCACGCGCGGCATCCTGGACGGCATTGACTATGTGCAGACGCTCATCGGCATGACCGACGCCGCCGAGATGTCGGCGTTGCTGGAGAAGGAAAAAGCCCGCTTTGCCGGCGGCGAGATCAAGGGCAAGACGCTCGGTATTGTGGGGCTTGGCGCCATTGGCTCCATGGTCGCCGACATGGCCCTGGCCCTGGGCATGAAGGTGGTGGGCTTCGATCCGGCCCTGTCGATTGACGCGGCCTGGCGCCTGTCCAACGAGGTCATGCGCATGGAAAATCTGCCGGCGCTGCTGGCGCGGTCAGACTACATTTCGCTGCATGTGCCCGCCATGGACGCCACGCGCCACATGATCAATGCCGACGCCCTGGCCGGTGTCAAGCCAGGCGCCGTCCTGCTCAACTTTGCCCGCGAAACGGTGGTGGATTCGGCCGCCGTGCTGCATAGCCTGGATAGCGGCAAACTGGGCCGATACGTCTGCGACTTCCCCGAGCCCGCCATGCTGGGCCATGCCGGGGTCATCGCCATGCCGCACATTGGCGCCAGCACCGGAGAGTCGGAAGAGAACTGTGCCGTGATGGCGGCCGATCAACTGATCGACTATCTGGAAAACGGCAGCATCACCAACTCGGTCAACTTTCCCAGCGTCAGCATGGGGCGCACGCCGGGCACCACACGCATCACCTTCGCCAATAACAATGTTTCGGGCGTGTTGGGCCATGTGCTCTCGGTGCTGGCTGACAACAAAGTCAACGTGATCGACATGATGAACAAAAGCCGCGGCGAGTTGGCCTACAACATCATCGATGTCGAAACCCCGCCGGGTGAAACGGTCATCTCCGCGATTGAGGCCGTCGAACACGTGATTCGGGTCCGGGTGATTTGATCGCACTTGTCTGATTCACTCCCAACCGGCGCCAGGCGAAGCCGTGCAGGAGGCAGCGCTCGGACACGCGCTGCACTTCTGAAGCGGTGGACCAAGACAGGTGCCTCGTGTTGACGCACAATGGCCTGCCGGGTAGATTTCCGCAAAAAGGGGTACTCAAATTTCCGCTCTTCTCATGCTGTCAGCGCATGACGCGCTGCTCTATATCCACGCCAAACCCACCCGGGTCGGCGCGCCGACCTTTATTTTTGTCAACGCGCTGACTGGCTCGACCGACGCCTGGGAGGCAGTGGTGGCGCCGCGCCTGCGCGAGCAGGGGTTTGGCACGCTGTCGTGGAACTTTCGCGGGCAGACCGGTTCGCCCTTTGCGCCCGCAACGGCGCTGACCGACCAACTGATTGTGGGCGACCTGCTGCGCCTGTTGCGCGAAACCGCGCCGCAGCGGCCGATTCTGGTGGGCCTCTCGATTGGCGGTCTGTATGCCGCGCGTGCGGTGCTGGTGAACGCTGGCGCAGCCGGTGCAGTGGGGCTGGTGCTGCTCAACACGCTGCGCGAGATCGGGCCGCGCATCGCCTGGGTCAACGACGCGCTGCCCGCAATCGTGGCCTACGGTGGTGTCGGCTTGTTTATGGATGCCCTGCTGCCGCTGCTGGTCAATCCGGAGTACGCCGCCAAGGTGCGCGGTGAGCGCCTGAAGGGCGGCTATGCGCCGCTTGATCCGGCGCATGGCCACATGAACCTGATGCGCAATTCGGTCGCGACTGACTGGAAGCTGCCCTGGGGCGCGTTGCAGCTTCCGACGCTGGTGGTCACTGGCCTTTGCGACCGCGTCTTTCTGGACCGCGAAGTGGTGGACCGGCTTTATGCGCAACTGCCCGACGCGCGGCGCGAGGACTGGGCCGACGCGGGGCACTTGCTGCCGCAGGAGCGGCCCGGAAAACTGGCGGAGAGCCTGGCCCGGTTTGGCCGCGAGGTGGCGCCATGAAGATCGCCGAGCGCTGGGCCTATCCCGCGGTGATGGTTGGTGTCTGTGGTCACGCTTCATCGGAGTTTTTTTCCAAGCTCTCCGGCGTGGCCGGGCCAGAGGCATCGGTTTGGCGCTACCTGCTGGGCGGCTTCGGGCTTATTTTGTGGGCGCTGTGGGACCGTGACAGCCGCGACCTGCTGGCTCCGATGCGCGCGGAAGGCCTGCGTATCCTGGCACTTTCCTTTTTTGGCGTCACGCTCACCTATCTCGCGTTTCACTGGGCGCTTGACTACGCTACCGTGATCCAGGTGGCGACGGTAACCACGACGATACCGATCTTTGTCGGCTTGGCCAATTGGGTGGTGAACGGCCAGCGGCCCGGCACCGTCAAGATCGTGACCGGCGCCATGGCGACGATCGCTGTGGCCCTCTTGCTGACCGACGGAGCGCTCAACGCCTTGGCGGGCACCGGGCACACGCTCTGGGGTGTGCTGCTGGCGATGGCCTGCGCGGCGATGGGCTCGTTTTATGCGGTGATGGTCAAGCCCGTCATGGCCCGGCACGGCGGGCTCAGAATCATCGCCCTGTCGATGATGATTGGCGGCATCGGACTGTGGTTGCTGGTGGGGGCCGGGTGGGGGATTTGGGTCAACCCCCTGACACTGACCGAACGTCCGCCGCTGGCGATGTGGTCGCTGCTGGTGCTGGCGCTGTGGAACACCACCGTCACGCAACTGATGTGGTTTGGCGGGATGTCGGCCGCGCCCGACATCACGCGCGCCTCGTATCTGTTTTTTCTCAAGCCGGTCATTGCGGCAACGCTGGCGATCTTTATTCTGGGCTCGCTGCCGAGCGTGTTGCAGGTCGTGGCCATCGTCGTCGTCACCAGTTCGGTGTTTGTCGAGATGTTTTGGCCGAATCTTGTGCGACGCTTGTCCCGGGCGGCATGACGACTTCAAGCGCCCTGCGGACCGATGCCAGCCTGATTGGCCTGGTCGGCCTGGCGCACCTGACCAGCCACTTCAGCCAGTTGCTGCTGGCGCCGCTGTTTCCCTGGCTCAAGGATGCGTTTGGCGTCAGCTACGCCGAGCTGGGATTCTTGATGACGATTTTCTTCATTGTTTCGTCGGCGGTGCAGGCCTTGTCGGGCTTTGTGGTGGACCACTATGGCCCGCGCCCCGTGCTTTTTGGCGGCCTGGCGCTGATTGGCGCCGCGGCCCTGGGCTACTCGGTCAGCGCCAGTTACTGGATGATGGCGGGCTTTGCCGCGCTGGCGGGCGTGGGCAACGGGGTGTTTCACCCGGTGGACTACACGCTGCTCAACCGCAAGGTCAGCGCGCAGCGCCTGGGCCACGCCTACAGTGTGCATGGCATCACCGGCAGCCTGGGATGGGCGCTGGCGCCGGCGCTGGTGGTCACGCTGACGTTGGCCTATTCATGGCGCGTGGCGCTGGCCGCGGCGGCCGCGCTGGTGTTTGCGGTGCTCGTGCTGTTGCTGTTGAACCGGGACAAATTGACGCTGAACGTGGCGCCGCCAGCCAGGGGTGCAGCGGCGGCAGATGACGGTTTGGGCTTTCTCAAAATCCCCGCGGTGTGGATGTGCTTTGCCTTTTTCTTCTGGTACGCCATGGTACTCAGCGTGGTGCAGGCCTTTGCGCCGGAAGCGGCGCGCCAGTTGCATGCCGTGCCGCTGCCGCTGGTGGCCATGTGCCTGACGGTTTACATGGTCTGCGGCGCGGCAGGCATGGTGCTGGGTGGTTTCCTGGCTTCTGACCCGGCACGCTGCGAACGTGTTGTTGGCGCCGGCTTTGGGGTGGCGGCGCTGATTGCGCTGGTACTGGCTTTGAGCACTGTTTCGCCCTGGCTGGTGCTGGTGCTGTTTGGCGTCATGGGCTTGGCAACCGGCGTTGCCGGACCTTCGCGCGACCTGCTGGTCAAGCGCTCGACCCCTGAGAACGCGTCAGGCCGCGTTTATGGCGTGGTGTATGCAGGGCTGGACATCGGCCAGGCCGTCTCGCCGCTGATCTTTGGCGTGCTGATGGACCATGGCCGGTACCGCGGCGTGCTGCTGGGTCTGGCGCTGATACAGGCGGTGCTGATTGCCAGCGCCTTCAACGTGCGGCGGGTGCGGCGCACGGCGCTGGTCGCGGCCTGAATACCGCAACTGCACCGCCTTTTTACCGAAAAGGCCGGCTCAAAAAGCGTGAGCCCGCCAACCCGAAACGCCAGGGCTGGTCAACCGCTTTTGTAATGCCGATGCGCGGCCCGCAAATCACCTGGACCGGACCGGCTGCCGGCAACAGTTCAAAGCGTGGCGCAGCGATGGCCAGGCCGTTGTGTTCACGCGTGACGCCCAGCGCCTGGCCGACCCGCCCGGGCCCGGCGCAGAGCAGCCGCACATCGTCAAGGCCGCGCCGCTCGCGCATCAGGTCAAGCCCGGCCAGGGGTTCAATCGCGCGGATCAGCACAGCGGCGCCATGGCCCGCTTCGCGACAAACCAGGTTCAGGCACCAGTGAAGGCCGTAAGACCGGTACACATAGGCGTGGCCGGGCGGGCCGAACATCACCGCGTTGCGCGCTGTGGGTCCGCAAAAGCTGTGCGATGCCGGGTCTTCCCGGTCATAGGCTTCAGTCTCGACAATCCGGCCGCCCACGCCATCGAGCAGCAGCGTCGATCCGATCAGCCAGCGCGCAAGCTCGGGGGAGGGGGCGAAAAAATCGACAGATATTGAAGGCAGGGACATGGTGGGCTGTGCACGCAATGGCGGCAGGTACATTTTGCCCGGCATGAGCCACTTGTGCGTTGCGATTGCGCCGCACGGGGGTACTATCGCTGCGCCGCATCTACCCTCATAATGAGCCATGTTCTGGCTATACGAGCCCGGTCCGCAACGCAAGCCAAGGAGATGATCATGAGCAGTACGAACCCACCCAAGGACGGTGATTTTGCACACTGGGTTGACGAGAAAGCCGAGGCGCTGAAATTCGAGCTTGGCGAGAAATTTCCCGTGCCGCCCACCGTGCTCGCCTCACCGTCGGTGCATATCGAGACCGGTCGGCAAAAACTTGAGGAAGTGCTGCTGGAGCATGAAGCGCCAAGCGAGGAGTTTCTCGAAGAACTGGCGGCGCTCGAAGAAGCGCCGCCCCTGAGCGAGGAAGAACTGGCCCGGCAAGCGCTGGAGGCTGGCGGCGCCGACGCAGACCCTGGCACGCCCGAGTAGGCGCATTTTTCCGGCCGGGCGCGACACGGCACAATGCGGGAATGACCCAGCAACTTGCCGGCCACCTTCTTGTTGATTGCCTTCTGGCCCAGGGCGTTACCCATGCATTCGGCGTTCCCGGTGAAAGCTACCTGGCCGTGCTTGACGGCTTGTATGCGCGCCGCGACCAGATCAAATTCATCACCTGTCGCCAGGAAGGCGGCGCGGCCTTCATGGCCGAAGCGCACGGCAAACTGACGGGCCGGCCCGGGGTTTGCATCGTCACGCGCGGGCCGGGCGCCACCAATGCGTCGATCGGCGTTCACACTGCGTTTCAGGATTCGACCCCGATGGTGCTGCTGGTCGGTGACGTGGCCAGCGATTGCCGCGACCGCGAGGCCTTTCAGGAAGTGGATTACTGCAGCTTTTTTGGGCCCAGCACGAAGGGCTTCGCCAAACGCGTCGAGCGTATTGACGACGCCGACCGCATGCCCGAGTACGTTGCGCGCGCGTTTGCCACCGCCATGAATGGCCGGCCCGGGCCGGTGGTGCTGGTATTGCCGGAAGACATGCTGACTCAAATGACGGCTGCCAAGCCCTTGCCGCGCGTCGAAGCGGTGCAGGCCTGGAGTGACCCTGGAGGCTTGCGCAGGCTGCGCGAGATGCTGCTGGCGGCAAGGCAGCCATTCGTCATTGCCGGTGGCGGCGGCTGGACGCCCGAGTCGGCGCAGGCGCTGCAACGCTTTGCCGAAAACTGGAAGCTGCCGGTGGGCAACGCGTTTCGCTTTCAGGACACCTTTGACAACCATCATCCGCTCTATGCCGGTGATGTCGGCATCGGCCTGAATCCGAAGCTGGCCGCGCGCATCAAGGCCAGCGACCTGATTCTTGCCATTGGCCCGCGGCTGGGTGAAATGACAACCGGCAACTACACGCTGCTGGAGGCTCCCAGGTCCAAACAAAAGCTGGTGCATATCCACGCCAGTGCCGAGGAGCTCAATCGCGTCTATCAGGCCGACCTGGCCCTCCAGGCCACCATGAATGCGGCGGCCCGCTCGCTGGAGGCGCTGACCGCGCCGGCGTCGGTGCCGTGGCAAGCCTGGGCTGCTTCGGCCAATCAGGACTATCTTGAAAACCTCGAGCCGACGCCGTTGAAGGAGGCACCCGTCGCTATCGACATGCCCGCGATTGTGGGTCTGCTGCAAAAGCATCTGCCTCCAGACGCCGTGCTGACCAACGGCGCGGGCAACTTCGCCAGTTGGATGCACCGGTTTTTCAAATACCACGGGCTTGCCAAAGGCTGCAAAACGCAGCTCGCGCCCACCGTGGGGGCCATGGGCTACGGTGTGCCGGCGGGCATTGCCGCGGCCATCACGACTGGCCGCGTGGTTTTCACCATTGCCGGGGATGGTGACTTTCTGATGAACGGCCAGGAGCTTGCCACCGCGGTGCAACACGGCGCCAGGACCATCATCGTGCTGCTCAACAACAGCATGTACGGCACCATCCGCATGCACCAGGAGCGCGAATACCCGCGCCATGTAAGCGGCTCGCGCCTGAACAATCCGGATTTTGCCGCACTGGCGCGGGCCTATGGTTATGCCGGCGTTCGCATCACGCGCACTGCAGAATTTGACGCTGAACTGCTGGCCGCGCTGGCACGCAGGCAGGGCACGCTGATTGAAGTAACGCTCGACCCGGAGGTCATCACCACACGCGCCACGCTGTCTTCCATCACGCAGCAGGCGCTTGATCGAACGCTATAAATATAATAGCTGCTTGCGTATGTTCTATATGGGCCAGGAGCCAATTCTGTTAACAAAATAAAAAAGGCCGGAGTCACCCGGCCTTTTGAGCGTCAGCAAAAAGCTAATCGATTACTTGACGTGCTTGCCGATCAGGCCAGCCATCTCGAACATCGACACCTGCGCCTTGCCGAAGACGGCACGCAGTTTTTCGTCGGCGTTGATCATGCGCTTGTTGAGCTTGTCCTGCAGGCCCTTGGACTTGATGTAAGTCCACAGCTTGCTGACAATCTCGGTGCGTGGCAAAGGCTTGTCGCCCACCACGGCGGCCAATGCCGCGCTCAAGGTCAACGGTTTCATGAACGCCGCGTTGGGCGTGCGCTTTTTGGCAGGCGCTTTTTTCGCTGCTGGCTTTTTGGCCGCAACTTTCTTGGCAGGCGCTTTTTTCGCGGCTACCTTCTTTGCGGGAGCGGCTTTTTTCGCAGCTACCTTCTTCGCTGGCGCCGCTTTTTTCGCAGCTACCTTCTTTGCCGGAGCAGCCTTTTTGGCGGGTGCTTTTTTTGCCGGTGCTTTTTTTGCAGTTGCCATGATTGATTTTCCTTCTAGAAGTTGATAAATCACCACCCGGATAACTACTTCCGTGTGGCAATGCGGATGCTACTGGAGAAAATCGCGATTTCATAGCGATAAATCACTTTATTTGCACCCTGATGTTGCGGATTTACCTCTGAAAATCAAAAAAACACCTGCGAGAATCACAGCGCAAGCTATCCATTCTCCCCCTGTGACCCGCTCTCCGGCAAAAAACGCACCCAGAAAAATCGCGATCAAGGGGTTCACGAAGGCGTAGCTGGTGGCCACCGCGGGCGAGGCATTCGCCAGCAAATACAGGTAGGCGCTGAACGCAACCAGTGAACCGAACACCACCAGATACAGCCATGCGAGCACAGCCGCGGGCTGCGCAGGCCAGTTGGCGGCGGCCTGATGATGCTCACCCAGTGCGAGAGAAAGGATTTATTGGGGTCAGACACCAATTTTTCTGCGACGCCATGCGTCGCACCCGAAGGGTCAGCCTTTGGCTGAGAAAATTTGGGCTCTGACCCCAAAAAATCCCAACATTTCACTGGCAAAACCGGCAGGACCACTGGCCAGCGGCAGGCGCGAGGTGGAGAGCACCGAGCCCAGCGACCACAGGGCAGTAGCGCCCGCGATACAGGCCAGCCCCACGGGCGCAGCCGAAAAACTGGCGCCACGCACCAGCAGCAGCACCCCAGCCAGCCCCACTGACATACCCAGAAGTTCCAGCCGGCCGGGCCGCTGGCCCAGCAGCAAGCCCCACGCCGACACCATCAGGGGAACGACGGCGATGAATGTGGCAATCAGGCCGGAGCCGATGTGGACTTCGGCCGACGCAGTCAACCCCATGCCACCGCCCAGCATCAGCGCGCCGATGACGACGGAATTCCGCCATTCGCGCGGGGTCGGGAGCGTGTGTTTGCGGGTGATCACCCATGCCATCAGCAGCACACCGGCCGCAAGAAAACGGGTGCCCATTTGAAAAAACGGCGGAAAACTCACCAGCGCCAGCCGGATCGCCAGGTAGGTGGAACCCCACACCAGGTAGCAGGCGATCAGGGCAGGGATCAGCAGCGGCGCAGTGCGAGTGGGCAAGGTTGGGTGTGAAATTGCAGAAGTCATGAGCGTCATCGTATGTTGCCATTTGAGCTCATTCCATGCAGAATTAAAGGAAATCAGGGGTTTAACATTTCAATTTAAAGCTTGAAAAGCGGCATGACCGAAATCACTGAATGCGATCACTACGACAGCCGTATCCTCGACGAGCTGCAGCGGGATGCGCGCATCACCATGGCCGAACTGGGGCGAAGAGTTCACCTGAGCCAGCCCGCGGTGACCGAACGCGTACGCAAGCTCGAACTCAATGGCATCATCAAGGGCTACCGCGCCGAGGTTGACCTGGCGCGGCTGGGCTACGGCATTCGGGCCATCATCCGGGTGGCGCGCGCCGAATATGCCCGGGTGGTCAAGCTGATCGAACAGACGCCGGAGGTCATCAACGCCTACAACGTGACCGGCGAAGACAGCTGGGTGCTGGAAATTGCCGTGATTGACGTCACGCACCTGGATGCGGTCGTGACCAAGTTCTGTATCCTTACCGAGACTTCCACGGCCATCGTCCTCAACGCCCCCCGCGAAAATGCCATCGTGTTGCCGGCCCGCATGGAAAATATCAGACCTACCATCAAGAAAGTCACCGGAAAATGACTCACGCCGCCACTGCCCCGTTTGCCACTTGCGATCTCTGCGATACCCACAAGAATGACAACTCGGGCGCGTTCAGGGTGTTGCCGCCCGTGTTCCGGGACTACGGTGGTGTTCAAAAATTCAGCGGGCCAGTGGTTACAGTCAAATGTTTTGAAGACAACTCGCTGGTCAAAGCGGCGGTTGATTCACCCGGTGCGGGCCGCGTGCTGGTGGTCGATGGTGGCGCATCACTGCGGCGCGCCTTGCTGGGCGGCAACCTGGCTGCCGCCGCCGCAAAAAATGGCTGGGCTGGGGTGGTGATTGATGGCTGCGTGCGTGACGTGGCCGAACTGGCGCAGTGCCAGGTTGGCATACGCGCGCTGGCTGCCTTGCCGCTGCCCACCGAAAAACGACAGCAGGGCCAGCGCGATGTGTCGGTACAGATTCAGGCAGTGTGGATACGCCCGGGCGACTGGCTTTATGCCGATGAAGATGGCATGGTGGTGATGCCCCCAGAGGGTGGACTCACCCGGAAATAAGGCAATTCCCAGAGTCTCTATGTTGCAGGATATTGATGTTACGGAAAAACGCTGTACTCGACAAACTCTGTAAGGCCCGCGACACTTCAACCCTTGCAACAACCGGATCCAGCACACCATGGCCGAGTACACCGCCGAGATTCTCTGGCAACGCGATGGGCAGGACTTTCTTGGCAACC
>CAYJMW010000035.1:0-37648 GCA_964371235.1 uncultured Polaromonas sp. | reverse complement strand
CTGGCGGAAACGGAGGGATTCGAACCCTCGATGAGGCTCTACACCCCATACTCCCTTAGCAGGGGAGCACCTTCGGCCACTCGGTCACGTTTCCAATCCGGCAATTATCTCACGACTTGGCGGCGCACATCAAACGACGAGGGTCATCCGGCGCTCTGGTCCAGGTCAAAGGCCTTGTGCAGCGCGCGCACGGCCAGTTCCATGTACTTTTCGTCAATCACGACCGAGGTCTTGATCTCGCTGGTGGAGATCATCTGGATATTGATGCCCTCTTCGCTCAGGACACGAAACATCTTGCTGGCAATGCCAACATGGCTGCGCATGCCGATGCCGACGATGCTGACCTTGCAGATCCTGGTGTCGCCAATGACCTCCTGCGCGCCCAGCGCGGGCAACACCTTCGCCTTGAGCAGATCCATGACCTTGGCGTAATCGTTGCGCTGCACGGTGAAGCTGAAGTCGGTCTTTCCGTCCTTGCTGATGTTCTGGATGATGACATCGACTTCAACGTTGGCGTCAGCCACGGCGCCGAGAATCTGGTAGGCAATGCCGGGGGTGTCTGGCACGCCAAGCACGGAAATTTTGGCTTCGTCGCGGCTGAAAGCGATGCCCGAGATGATGGCTTTTTCCATGTGTTCGTCTTCCTCAAAACTGATCAGGGTGCCGGATGCGGCTTCTTCGTTGATGTTGATGTCCCAGTCGGTGAAGCTCGACAGCACGCGCAGCGGCACCTTGTATTTGCCGGCAAACTCAACCGAGCGGATCTGCAGCACCTTGGAGCCCAGCGAAGCCATCTCCAGCATCTCTTCGAAGCTCACGGTGCGCAGGCGGCGCGCCTCGGGCACCACGCGCGGGTCGGTGGTGTAGACGCCATCAACATCGGTGTAAATCAGGCACTCATGCGCTTTGAGCGCCGCGGCAATCGCCACGGCCGAGGTGTCTGAACCCCCGCGCCCCAGCGTGGTGACGTTGCCACCGTCGTCAACGCCCTGAAAACCGGTGATGATGACAACCTTGCCTGCGTTCAGGTCGGCGCGCACCCGCTCGTCGTCAATCGACTCGATCCGGGCCTTGGTGAAAGCGCTATTGGTTCTGATGGTGACCTGCCAGCCGGCATAACTCACGGCCTGCATGCCTTCAGCCTGCAGCGCAATGGCCAGCAGCGCGCTGGACGCCTGCTCGCCGGTGGCTGCCAGCGCGTCGAGTTCGCGGCTGTAAGCATCATCGGGCCGGGCCGGCGCCAGCTCCCTGGCCAGTCCGAGCAGGCGGTTGGTTTCGCCACTCATGGCGCTGGGAACGACGACCATCTGGTGGCCGGCCCGCGCCCATTTGGCAACGCGTTTGGCCACGTTGCGGATGCGCTCGGTCGAGCCCATCGAGGTGCCGCCGTATTTGTGAACAATCAAGGCCATTGCAGGGTGTCAGTCGATTCTCGTTGTGCAAACTTTTGCTTGTCGTGAAAAAGGCGCTGAAAAAGCGCCTTGGCGGCAGGCTGAGCAAAGCTTTAAATTATACCTAGCGCTCTTGCCTGCCCGCCTGAGCGGCGTACTGCAAATGCGCCCCAACCCGCATCACATGACCCGTTGCCACCTTGAGGTGAATCTGGTGCCCGCGGGTGGTGCACGCCGCAATTTGCAGCAGCAACTGCTCAAGCTGCGCCGCGCTCGGCGTGGCCTGTTGCTGCGTTAGCCAGTAGCGCAGCAGATTGGCCTGGCGCGGCTGCGACAGCGCCTGCAAGGCCTTGATGACGGGCGGCGTGCCAACCGCGGACAAGTCCTGCATTGCAATTTCCACCAGCAACGCGTGCGCCTGCGCGGCGTGCCGGGCACTGCGCGAAAAAGTTTCGCGAAACTGCGGAAACGCCTGCGCCAGCGCAGGCAGCAGGCGCGCCCGAATCCGGTTGCGGGTGTAGCGTTCGTCAGTGTTACTCGGATCGTCGACAAAAGGGATTTGCCGCGCGATCACCCATTGGCGCAATGCGGCGGCGGGGGTTTGCAGCAGGGGGCGGTAAAACGCCACCCCGCCCTGCTCAAACTGCGCGGGCATGGACGCCAGACCCGGCAAGCCAGCCCCCCGGCTGAGCGCGAGCAGCAGGGTCTCCACCTGGTCATCCGCGTGCTGGCCGAGCAGAACGCCGCCCAGACCCGATTGCCTGGCCACACCCGCCAGCGCCGCGTAGCGCGCCCGCCGCGCCGCGTCTTCGGGGCTTTCACCCGGCGCATGAGCGGCATCAACATGCACCACCTGCAGCGGCACTTGGGCATGCTTGCAGACCGATTCGCAGATGCGTACAAAATCATCGGCTGCCGGCTGAAGCCCATGATGCACATGAATCGCCTGAACCTGGCCGGGCCAGCACTGCACGGCGGCCAGCAGCAAGGCGGTGGAATCGGCGCCGCCGCTATAGGCCACGCCCAAAGGCAGCAGCGGGCAACCGGGACGCACCAGCGGCTGCATCGCGTGCAGCGCGGCAAGCGCCGGATTCACCGGATTCGCCGGGCCTTGCGCGCCCCCACCCGCCCGGCCCGGCTGGCGGCTCGCCTTGCCGGCAAGAGCTTACTTGGTCGCGTCGGCTTTGGTGTCGGTAAATCGGCCATAGCTCTGCAGGCGCTCGTAGCGCCGCTCCAGCAACTCCTTGACCTTCAAGTCGCTGACCTGCCGGAGCGCGTCATTAAGCGCCCGCTTCAGAAAGGACGCCATCTGCTTGGGATCGCGATGGGCGCCTCCCACGGGCTCATTGACGATCTTGTCGATCACGCCCAGGGCCTTGAGGCGGTGCGCCGTGATGCCCATGGCCTCGGCGGCGTCCTGCGCCTTGTCGGAGGTTTTCCAGAGAATGGAGGCGCAGCCTTCCGGGCTGATGACGGCGTAAATTGAATACTGCAGCATCACCACCTGGTCGGCGACTGAAATCGCCAGCGCGCCGCCGGAGCCGCCTTCACCGATGATGGTGGTGATGATGGGCACCTCAAGCTGCGCCATTTCAAAAATATTGCGGCCGATGGCTTCAGACTGGCCGCGCTCCTCGGCGTCAAGGCCGGGATAGGCACCGGGTGTATCAACAAAGGTGAACACCGGCAGATTGAATTTCTCGGCGGTCTTCATGAGGCGCAGCGCCTTGCGGTAGCCCTCGGGCTTGCTCATGCCGAAATTGCGCAGGTTGCGCTCGCGGGTGTCGCGCCCTTTTTGATGGCCCAGCACCATGCAGGCGGTGCCGTTAAAGCGCGCCAGGCCGCCCACGATGCTCAGATCGTCGGCGAAATGCCGGTCACCGTGCAGTTCCACAAAATCGGTAAAGATGTCACGGATGTAGTCGAGCGTGTAGGGCCGCTCGGCATGGCGGGCTATCTTGGTGATCTGCCACGGGCTCAGGACACTGTAAATATCCTTGGTGAGCTGCTGGCTTTTTTTCGCGAGCTGGTCTATTTCTTCTGAAATATCAACCGCTGACTCGGTTTGCACATAACGAAGTTCTTCTATTTTTCCTTCCAGGTCCGCAATCGGCTGCTCGAAATCGAGAAATGTCTTTTTGGCCATCTGCTTCTCCTCAAGGCTTGCTTAAACTCGAATCTGCTCGCTACCCCTGCTTTGCATCCGGAATCGGCAAAGGGTCGAGCGAGCGCCAAATATACCAAGTCGCCACGCTGCAGTAGGGCGCCCACGGGGCGGCCACCTCGCGCGCATCGCTGCGGCTGACCGATTCGCCGGAAAAATAATTCTGGCTGATGCCATTGATCAGGCCGACATCGTCCAGCGGCAAGACGTTGGGGCGCATCAGGTAAAAAATCAGGAACATCTCGGCCGTCCAGCGACCAATGCCGCGAATCGCCACCAGCTCGGCAATGATGGCTTCGTCGTCCATTGACGTCTGCCACTCTTGTACGTGGAGCGTGTCGGCATCAAAGTGAATCGACAAATCCACCAGATACTCGATCTTGCGCGCGCTCAGGCCGGCGGCACGCATGTCATCAACCTTGAGCCTGAGCACATTGCCCGGTGTCATTTTTTCGGGCAGCGCGGCAAAACGGTGCCAGACCGTCTGCGCTGCCTTGACCGATATTTGCTGGCCCACAATGCTGCGCGCCAGCGTGCTGAAGGCGTCGCCGCGCGCTTGCAGGCAGGTGTCGCCACACTGCGGAATCAGCCGCTTCATGACCCGGTCTTTCTTGACCAGGTGCCTGCAGGCATCAGCCCAATACGCGGGCATCTCTGCGCGAGGCCCGGGCACCACGACCAGTTCGCTACTGGCGGGTCCGCTTTTTACTATACTTTTCATAGCATCTCGCGCCCTTTTTGTATGGGCTGGAGGCCAAAAAGGCTTAAGCTTTTCACGATTGCACTTCCCAGGTGGTGCCGGTGGGCGAGTCTTTCAGCACAATGCCCTGGGCCAGCAAGTCGGTGCGAATGCGGTCTGCCGCCGCAAAGTCCCTGGCTTTTTTGGCGCCGGCGCGCCGCGCAATCAGGGCCTGAATGCTGGCGTCGTCCAGTGCCGCGCCGGCCTGCAGGTAGGTCGCGGGATCGCCCTGCAACAGGCCCAGGCAGCCGCCCAGTGCCTTGAGCAGGCCCGCCAGTTCGGCTGAACGGGTCCGGTTGACCTCACCGGCCAGCTCGAACAGCACGGCAATCGCTTCGGGCGTGCCAAAGTCGTCATCCATGGCCGCCTTGAAACGCGCGGCAAACGGGTTGGTCCAGTCAATCGCCACCACGGCAGGCGTGGCAAGGTTCAGCGCGGTGTACAGCCGCTTGAGCGAATTGCGGGCATCGTCCAGGTGCGCATCGCTGTAATTGAGCGGGCTGCGGTAGTGCGCGCGGATAATGAAAAAGCGCACGGTTTCAGCATCGTAGCGGGCCAGGATTTCTCGAATGGTGAAAAAGTTGCCCAGCGACTTGGACATCTTTTCGTTGTCGCGCGTCACAAAGCCGTTGTGCATCCAGATACTGGCCAGCGGCTTGCCGAAAGCACCTTCCGACTGGGCGATTTCGTTCTCATGGTGCGGAAACTGCAAATCAGCGCCACCGCCGTGAATGTCAAACGACTGGCCCAGCAACTCGCACGCCATGGCCGAGCATTCAATATGCCAGCCCGGGCGGCCGCGGCCATAGGGGCTGGTCCACTGGGCATCTGGCGGCTCGCCGGGTTTGGCGCTTTTCCAGAGCACGAAGTCCAGCGGGTCGTCCTTGCTCCCGTCCATTTCCACCCGCTCGCCGGCGAGCAGTTCGTCAAGTGACTTGCCCGACAGCTTGCCGTAGCCGGCAAACATGCGGACCCGGTAGTTCACGTCGCCCGGACCGGCTTTGGCGTCGGCCCGGTAGGCCAGGCCCTTCTTTTCAAGCGTGCCGATCAGCTTGAGCATTTGCGGCACGTAGTCGGTGGCGCGCGGCTCGTGGGTGGGGCGCTCTATGCCCAGCGCGTCGGCGTCCTGGTGCAGCGCCTCCACCATGCGGTCGGTCAGCGCGCGTAGGGTTTCGCCATTTTCGAGCGCGCGCTTGATGATCTTGTCGTCAATGTCGGTGACGTTGCGCACATAAGTGACCTGCAGGCCGCTCACGCGGAGCCAGCGCTGGACCACGTCAAAGGCCACCATGGCGCGCGCATGGCCCAGGTGGCACAGGTCATAGACCGTCATGCCGCACACATACATGCGCACATGGCCGGGGACCAGGGGAGAAAAATTTTCCACGGCACGCGACAGCGTGTTGTAAATGCGAAGGCTCATGAACAGTCTGGTTGCGTGGTCTGACACCAATCGGTCAGCAGGAAGAAAACGGAATGCCTTGTCTCCCGGGTATCGGGCAGGCAAGTGGCGAAATACCGATACTTGGCAACGCGCCGCCAGCCAGCAAACTGCAAGACCCTGAATGCTGTGAACTATAACCCCCTCAGCTACAATCGCGCCATCCATGCAGCCTGGATTCCAGCGTATAAGCGACCCGCACAGCCCGCTCAAAAGGCGCGTCGCTTATATTGGCTTTCTCCCCGACGGCGTTGCAAGTCTGCCAAAAAAGCAACAGAATAATCAATCAGGTTTTTATGCTCACGCCAGCCTTCTTTTTACGCCAGACGATGCTGGCGACCCTGCGCGTGCTGGCGCTGGCAGCCGCACTGTCAGTGTCCCTGGCCCATGCCGATGAGTATGCCGATGTCAACCGCCTGATCAGCGCCGGCCAGTACACCCAGGCGCTCGCCAAAGCCGAACCGTACGTCGCCAGCAAACCGCGCGACCCGCAAATGCGCTTCCTCATTGGCGTGATCCAGAGCGAAACCGGAAAAACCAGCGAGGCCATGGCCACCTTCACCCGCATCACGCAAGACTACCCCGAACTGCCCGAGCCCTACAACAACCTGGCGGTGCTCTACGCCAGTCAAAATGAGTTTGAAAAGGCCAGGGCCGCGCTTGAAATGGCGATCCGCGCCAATCCCGGCTATGCCACCGCGCACGAAAACCTGGGCGACATTTATGCCAGGCTCGCCAGCCAAGCCTACAGCCGGGCGCTGCAACTGGACGGCGGCAATGCCGGCCTGGGCCCGAAGCTGGCCTTGATCCGCCAATTGCTGACACCTGCCGCGAAAAGCCCCAAGGCGGCCCCCGCGTCGTGAAACCATCCAACTGACTTTTATCAAGGAGCAACTCAGTGCAAGCATCCCCGACAACCCTCACGCGTCGCGCCGCGGCAGCACTGGCAGCAGCCGCAAGCCTGGCCTGGCTGGCCGGCCCGGCTCTGGCGCAAAACGCACCCAAGGTGAAGTTTGCCACCAGCGAAGGTGATTTCGTGGTCGAGGTATATCCCGACAAAGCCCCCAAGACGGTCGAAAACTTTTTGCAGTATGTGAAGGACAAACACTACGACGGCACCATTTTTCACCGCGTGATCAGCACATTCATGGTGCAGGGTGGTGGCTTTGACGCGAACTACGCACAAAAACCCACGCGCGCGCCGGTGATTCACGAAGGGCGTGAGGCGCTGGCCAAAGGCGGGCCTAAAAATGTCGTTGGCACGCTGGCCATGGCCCGCACCAGCGACCCCAACTCCGCATCGGCCCAGTTCTTCATCAACGTCAAGGACAACGACTTCCTCAACCCGACCGAGAAAAGCCCTGGCTACACCGTCTTTGGCAAGGTCGTGAGCGGCATGGAGGTGATCGATAAAATCAGGTCAGTGCCCACCGGCGCCGGCGGCCCGTTCCGCTCGGACCTTCCCAAAACGCCCATACTCATCAAGTCCGCAACCCTCGTCAACTAAACTGCAAAGCACCATGAGCAACCCAAAAGTAGAACTCCACATTGCCAACTACGGCGTCATCACGCTGGAACTCGACGCGGCCAAAGCGCCCAAGACCGTCGCCAACTTCCTGCGCTATGTCAACAAGGGCCACTACGCCAACACCGTGTTTCACCGCGTCATTCCCGGGTTCATGGTGCAGGGCGGCGGCTTCGAGCCCGGCATGAAGCAAAAGCCCACCGATGGCGAGATCGAGAACGAAGCGGACAACGGCCTGAAAAACAGCAACTACACCGTTGCCATGGCCCGCACCAACGCACCACACTCGGCCAGTTCGCAGTTCTTCATCAATGTCGCCGACAACACTTTCCTCAACCACAGCGCACCCACCCCATCCGGCTGGGGCTATGCCGTGTTTGGCAAAGTCGTGGCGGGTACCGAGGTCGTTGACAAGATCAAGGCCGTCAAAACCGGCAGCAAAGGCGGCCACAGCGATGTTCCGCAAACCGACGTGGTGATCGAAAAGGCTGTTGTGCTGGCCTGAAGTTGCACTTGCACTGAAACCATCGAAACTCCCCGACGCTCAAGTGAACACTTCGCCCGTGCCCCAGATGGTGGAGCTCAACGCTCCCCCTTCCTGGCGCATTGTCGATTTCATTTCAGACCTGCATCTGAGCGCCAACGCGCCAGCCACCTATACCGCCTGGCGGCACTATCTGGAAAGCACCCCGGCCGACGCGGTGTTTATTCTGGGCGACCTGTTTGAAGTCTGGGTCGGCGATGATGCCGTGAGCGACGACGCGGTCAGCGCCGCCGTGCGACCCGCCGCCGCCAATTTTGAAACCCGCTGCGCGCGCGTGCTGGGCCAGGCCGCGCGGCGGCTGTCGCTGTATTTCATGCGCGGCAACCGTGATTTTCTGGTGGGCCGGCGATTGCTGGCCATTTGCAACGCCAGGTTGCTGGCCGACCCGACCGTGCTGGTGTTTCACGGGCACAAGGACCAGCGCTGGCTGCTCTCGCACGGCGACCTGCTGTGCTTGGGCGATGTGGACTACCAGCAGTTTCGCCAGCAGGTGCGCGATCCGCAGTGGCAGCGCGACTTTCTGGCCAAACCGGTGGCCGAGCGCCAGACCATTGCCCACGCCCTGCGCCAGCAAAGCCAGCAGCACCAGGCCGTGCGCAAGCAGTCCGGGGCGGACGATGCCGACGTGGACAGCGCCGCCGCCCGCCAATGGCTGCAAGCAGCCAACGCCCGCACCCTGATTCACGGCCACACCCACAAGCCGGCGGTTCACGACCTCGGCCACGGATTGGCGCGCGTGGTGCTCAGCGACTGGGACTCTGACTGCCCGGTGCCGCGCGCCGACGTGCTGCGCCTGCGCGCCACCGGCCTCAAGCGCATTGCCCTGCATTGAATATTGGCCCGACGATCTGAATTCATGCTGAACTGGTTGCGAAGTTTCGGGCGCCGGCAACCCGGCTCCAGCGTCATTCCTGAAGCGCTGTGGCTGGGCACCCTGATGCGCTACCCTTTTCTGGCCAAACGCCCGGTGGCCGAGCACATGCGGCTGCGCGATCTGGTCAGCCAGTTCCTGAAACAGAAACAATTCAGCGGCGCGCATGAACTGAAGGTCACCGACGAGATGGCAGTCGCGATTGCAGCGCAGGCGTGCCTGCCGGTGCTGCACCTGGGCCTGCGCTGGTATGACGACTTCCAGGGCATTGTGGTGCACCCCGGCGCCATGCTGGCGCGCCGGGAAATCACCGACGGCAGTGGCGTGGTGCACCGTTACAGCGAAGTGCTGCTGGGTGAAGCCATGGACGGCGGCCCGGTCACTCTGAGCTGGCAGGATGTGGCCGGGGCAGGCGAGTCCGCCGAGGACGGCTACAACGTGGTGATTCACGAATTCATTCACAAGATCGACATGCGCGACGGCCTGGCCGACGGCTGTCCGCCGTTACCCTCGCGCCGGGCGCTGACGCAGTGGCACGCGGTGATGCAGCCCGCCTACGACGCGTTTTGTGAGCAGGTGGCCCATGCCCGCCGCTTTGGCGGCGAGCCGCCCTGGCTGGACAGCTATGGCGCCACCTCGCCGGCCGAATTTTTTGCGGTGACCTGCGAGGCCTACTTCGTCAACCGGGAGCGCTTCACGCAGGACTTTGCCACCCTGACCACGCTGTTTGACCAGTTCTTCAAGGTCAATGAGCCACTGGCCCAGTAACAAAGGGCACAGTCAGCTATTTATTTGATAGCATACACAATCCGCCCAATGACCTGGCGAGCCAATGAATCCCTGCGTCACCCGGCACGCAGTTGCGCACCAATCAGCGCCTGCAGCACGCCGGCTTCAAAATGCCGCTCGATGTAGTCGGCCAGCCCGTCAAAAACCGAATCGAGCGTGGGCGTGGCGGCGCCAAACAGGGCTTGCAGCACGCGCGGGTCTTCAAACAGGCCGTGCAAATACAGGCCCAGCACATTGCCTGCGGCGTTTTGCCAGGCCAGGCCCGCGGGCATCACGGGATAAGCGATGTCGCCCGCAGCGGCCATGGCCGAATGGGGGCTCGTCTGCCCGTGGTGAATTTCATAGCCCTGCACTTCAACGCCCGACAAGCTGGCCCACAGCCCACGCACCGATGCAAACGAGGCGCGCCTGTGCTGCACGGTCTTGGCTTGATCAAACAGCGTGACCACGGGCAACAAGCCCAGGCCAGGGCCGTTGCCGTCGATGCCATGCAGGTCAATCAGCGCTTCGCCCAGCATTTGCAGGCCGCCGCAAATGCCCAGCACCGCGCCGCCTTGGTTTGCGTGAGCGGCAATGGCCTGATCCAGCCCTTGCACACGCAACCAGGCCAGGTCGCCACTGGTGTTCTTGGAGCCCGGCAAAATGATCCAGTCTGCGCCTGCCAACTCGGCCGGGCTGCGCACCCACTTCAGACGCACGCCGGGAACGTTTTTGAGCGGCTGAAATTCGTCGAGGTTGCTGATGCGCGGGTAGACGATCACGGCTACGGTTTTGGTGACTGCACCCGCTGACACGCTGCGATCGTCAAAAACACCGTCTTCTTCGGGCAGGCCGTGCTGCCACCACATCGGCAGCGTGGCCACGGTGGGCACGCCCGTCAGGTCCTGCAGAATTTGCGGGCCGGGCGCCAGCAAGCTGGCATCACCGCGAAACTTGTTGAGTACAAAACCCTTGATGAGCTTTTTCTCCGCGTCGTCCAGCATGGCCCAGGTGCCATACAGGTGCGCAAACGCGCCGCCGCGGTCGATGTCGGTCACCAGCAGGCAGGCGGCGCTGGCATGCTGGGCGACGCGCATGTTGACGATGTCGCTCGATTTCAAATTAATTTCGGCGGGCGAGCCAGCGCCTTCAATCACCACGACGTCATTTTCCTGCAGCAACTCGTCCAGCGCCTGCGCCACCACCGGCCAGACCGATGCGCTGCGGCCACGCCATTCCATGCGCGAGAGTTCGGTATTGACCTGGCCCATCAGAACGACCTGGCTTTGCGTGTCTTTTTCGGGCTTGAGCAGCAGCGGGTTCATGCGCACATCAGGCACAGCGCGCGCGGCCAGCGCCTGGAAGTATTGCGCGCTGCCAATCTCAGCCCCCACGCTTGTCACTTCGTGTACTACGCTGCCCCCCGAGGGGGCTAATTTTGGCTCCGCCGCACTTCGTGAGCCTAGGGGCGGCCCGTCGGAAAATTGCCTTCCCGCAACCACCCTTGCGTTGTTGCTCATGTTTTGCGCCTTGAAGGGTGCGACTTTGAGGCCCTGACGGGCGTAGTGGCGGCACAGCGCGGTGGTCAGCCAGCTCTTGCCGGCGCCGCTGGTGGTGCCTAAAACCATGACGCTTTTTGCGGTCATTCTGATTTCCCAATGATGTATTGCCATGCGTTGTGCAATGCGTGTTGCGCAGCGGGCGGCTGCACGCTGATACGCACATGGCCGGTCAAGCCGAACGAGCCGGTGTCGCGCAGCTTGATGCCCTGCGTGCGCAGCGTGGCCAGCGCCGGCTGCAACGTCATGCCCTCCGGCAGTACGGGCCGTGCACAAAAAAAGTTGGCGTGGCTGGTAAGGCAGGTCCAGCCCAGGGATTCGCACAGGGTCATTTGCCGGGCTTTCCAGTCGCGCAGGGTACGGAGGCTGTCGGCCAGCCAAGCTTGCACGCCGGGGCTGGTCCAGGCCTGCAGCATGGCCACGCCATGCGCGCCGACTGGCCACGAAGGGCACAACTGCGCCAGCGCGGCGACCGCTTCCTCTGCACCCAAAGGCGCAATCGCGTAGGCGGCGCGCACGCCCGTCAGTCCCAGCGCCTTGTTGGGTGTCCAGAGTTGCCAGATCGTTTGCAATTGCGCATCGGTCAGTGCCAGCGCGCCGCTGAGTCGCAAGGGCTCGTAGGCACGGTCGAGCACGACCGTGGCCGTTGCCCCAAGCTCATCAACCAAGTCACCCAGACCCGCGTGCGCCGCGCCCAGCGGGCTGGACGGCTCACACGCCCACACCAGTTGCGCATCTTCAGGCTGTACTGCCACACCCAAACCCCAGGCCTGCGCCGCCTGCGCGTAGTCACCATAGCTGTGCGGCGGCAGGCACACCTGGCGCCCGCCCTGTTGCGCCACCCAGGCGGTGATGCGAAAAATGAACTCGCTGGCACTGCCCGCCAGCAGCACGCGCTGCACCTCCACGCCGTGAAATGCGGCCAACTGGGCGCGCAGCGCGGCATAGCTGGCATCGGGGTAATGACGGGCATCTGCTTGCTGCACCGCAGCTAGGGCGATCGGGCACGGACCACAGGCATTGCTGTTGGTGGAGAAATCAAAACGTGGCACACCCAGTGCGTCGGGGCCGCCGTGAATGCGCTGCGGCGACGTCATAAAATCCATCCAGTTGCTACAACAATAATAGCTGCTTGCGCAATGAACACGAGGACTACAACCACTTTTGATGCATAGAGCAGAGCGCGCTGCGTGTCCTGCGTTTGCGGCGCCCGCCCCGCCGCATTGAGCACATAGACGCCCGGTTTGTGCAGACACACGCCCACGCCCAGCGCCATGGCTGCCATCGGCCAGCCGCTGTTGGGCGACGGCGTGCGACTGGCCTCAAGGCGCAGGCGCGCCATGAAGGACGTTGCGACAGGCCTGTCCTGATCTGCGGCTAAGGATTCTGGGCGAACGCTTGAATTTGTCCGAGGCCGACACAACAAGGCCAGCAGCAAAGCGGTGATGCGCGCTGGCAACCACGACAACACATCGTCAGCCCGCGCCGCCCACTTGCCGGCCCATTCCCAGTTCCGGCCCTGGTAAACGCCGTGGTAGCCCCACATCGCGTCGGCCGTGTTGGCAAAGCGGTAGAGTGCCGCGCCCGGCAAGCCCAGCAGCACGAACCAGAAAATAGGAGCCACGACCGAGTCGTTGAGGTTTTCCGCCAGCGACTCGATCGCACTCTCGCGCACCTGGGTCTCGGTCAAATGGGTCACATCGCGGCTGACCAGCCAGCTCAGACGTTCGCGTCCAGCAGCCAGCGAGCCACCTTGCACGGGGGATAAGGCGGCTTCCACCGCCAGCACCTCGCTACGCAACATCGCCCACGCCAGCATCGGCTTGAGCGCCAGACCCAGCAGCAGCGCCGCGAACATGCCCGGCACCATGGAAAACTGCGATTGCAGGGCCCAAGACGCTATCAAAACAATAGCTGCTCCAGAAATCCAGGCAAGGGCTCCAAGCCAAAAAGCTTTTAAATCCGCCTTCTCGTGAACGCCATAGTTCGTCCCTTGGCGGGTAAAGCACTGCACGTGGCGCCCCACCCAACCCAGGTAATTCCCCATCCACACCACCGGATGCAAGCGCACGGGTGGCTCGCCCCCCCAGCGGTCAATCGCCAGCGCCAGAAGCAACGCCGGGGCGCTCACCCAGGCCGACAAGGAAGCCAGCACGAAAGAGGCAGGGGAAAAGTCCAAGAGGCATATCCCATCAGGCATGCGGCATGGGCTGACCGGTCTGCAACCCCAGGCGTGCCAGCAGTTCCAGATCGGCATCCACATCGGGATTGGGCGTCGTGAGCAGTTTCTCGCCATAAAAAATGGAATTGGCACCAGCGACAAAGCACAAGGCTTGCACCGCATCACTCATGCTCTGGCGCCCGGCCGACAAGCGCACCCGCGCCAGGGGCATGGTGATGCGCGCCACGGCAATGGTGCGTACAAACTCCAGTGGGTCCAGGTCGGGCTGCCCGGCCAGCGGTGTGCCGGCAACCTTGACCAAGTGGTTGATCGGCACCGACTCGGGGTATGGCGCAAGGTTGGCCAGCTCGGCAATCAGTCCGGCGCGCTGCAGACGCGACTCGCCCATGCCCACGATACCGCCGCAGCACACACTGACCCCGGCATTGCGCACGCGCGCCAGGGTGTCCAGCCGGTCCTGGTAATCGCGCGTGGTGATGATGTCGCCATAAAAATCGGGCGCGCTGTCCAGGTTGTGGTTGTAGTAGTCCAGCCCGGCGTCGCGCAGGGTTTCGGCGTGGCCCTCGCCCAGCATGCCCAGCGTGGCACAGGCTTCCAGCCCGGTGTCCTTCACGGCCTTGACCAGTTCAGCCACTGCCATCACATCGCGGTCTTTGGGCGCACGCCAGGCGGCGCCCATGCAAAAGCGGGTGGCACCCGCGGCTTTGGCACGCTGAGCGGCCTCGCGCACCGCGTCCACGCCCATGAGCTTGCCTGCCTCGACCCCGGTATCGAAATGTACCGACTGCGGGCAGTAGCCGCAGTCCTCCGGGCAACCGCCCGTCTTGACGGACAGAAGAGTAGCCAGCTCCACCAGATTGGGGTCAAAGTGGGCTCGGTGCACGGTCTGGGCCAGATACATCAGGTCAGAAAACGGCAATTCCAGCAGCGCCTGCACCTCGGCCACCGACCAGACGCGTTGCGTCACTGTTGGGCATGCGACGGGGGTCTTGTGAGGTGCATGGAAATGCAACGGTTGCGCCACGACGGGTGCTTGGTTTGTGTTTGTGTTTGTGTTCATGATTCAATTGTGGCTGTATTGGTTGGCATTTCAGGGCTTGCGCAAGGGCTGACCCCAAGCGTCTTCGAAGATCAGGTCGTCCAGCGGGCTGCGCTTGGCCCAGCGCTCTTGTTGCAGCATGGGCTCTTCGTAGAAGGCATGCACTGGCCCAATGCACAGCAGGGCGATGGGCGCAGCGCCTGCAGGCATTTGTAGCAGGGCCGCCACGGCCTCAGGCTCAAACAGGGACACCCAGCCCACGCCCAAGCCCTCGGCGCGCGCCGCCAGCCACAGGTTCTGGATCGCGCAGGCGGCGGAAGCCAGGTCCATCTGTGGCAGGGTGCGTCGACCGAAGATATGCTTCTCGCGCCCGTCGGCCAGCGCCACCACCCACAGTTCGGCGGCTTCCCGCAGTCCCTCTACCTTGAGTCGCATGAAGGCGTCTTCACGCTCGCCCAGCGCCCTGGCGGTCAACACCCGCTCCTGCTCCACCAGTTCATGCAGTTGGGTGCGCAGCTCAGTGCTGGCTATACGTAAAAAACGCCAGGGTTGCATGAAGCCGACGCTGGGCGCATGGTGGGCGGCAGTGAGCAGGCGCCGCATCACTTCGGGTGCGACCGTGCCGCCGGCGAAGTGACGCATATCGCGCCGCTCGAAGATGGCCCGGTACACCGCGCTGCGCTCAGCAGCGGAGAAGGCCATGTTTATCGCTGGTGCCGATGCGGCCGAACCCGCTGGATCAGGATTAGTCATACGTGGCACTCAATCTTCAATCCCGCGCTGGGCCGGGATGCCGGCCTTGAACGCATGCTTGACCATGACCATCTCGGTCACGGTGTCGGCGAGTTCAATGATCTCGGGCGGGCAACGCCGCCCGGTGATCACCACGTGCACATGACTGGGCCGCGCGCGCAGGGTTCGCAGCACGTCGTCCAGCGGGAGCCAGCCGTAGATCAGCGGATAGGTCAACTCGTCCAGCGTGACCATGAAGTAGTCGCCGCTCAAAATCGCCACTTTCACCTTTTGCCATCCGAGGAGCGCCAGTTGGGCGGAATGCTCCAGGTCCTGGCTCTTCCAGCTGAAACCGTCGCCCAGGCCCTCGATCATTGGCCCCCACGTCGCCTGCGGCTCCTGCCCCCCGAGGGGGCCGCTGTCCTGCTTGGGGCGGCCCGGCGCAGGACGGAATGCCTCAAGTTGGTCAAACGCACGGTGCTCGCCAAAGCGGGCGCTGGGCACTTTCATGAACTGGAAAATCTTGACCGCCTTGCCACGGCCATGGGCGCGCAGCGCCAGCCCGAAGGCCGCCGTGCTTTTGCCCTTGCCGTCACCGGTATTCACGATGATCAGGCCGCGGCGCTCGCCCTCCGGTTTTTCGTAGGGTTTGTCTTGGGGCGGGGTTTCAATTTGCATGGTAATCGGGACTAAGTTGTACGGTCTCGCCAATGATAAGCAAGCCGGGCTGGGGGCCATAGACCGGCGCGAGGGCCACCAAGGCGCTCAATCCAGTGGCGATGACGGTTTGGGTGACGCGCGTGCCATCACGCACAATGGCCGCCGGGGTCTGAGGTGCCAAACCGTGCGCAATCAGCTGTTGGGCAATCTGCGCCAGGCGTTGCACCCCCATGTAGAACACACGAGTCTGGCCGGGGCACGCCAAGGCGGCCCAGTCGTGCGTGGCGTTGTCATCGGCAAAATGACCGGGCAAGAAAACACAGCTACCCGCCAGGTCGCGATGGGTCAACGGAATACCCGCAGCCGCCGAGCAACCGCTGGCCGCCGTCACGCCCGGCACGACCTCAAAGGCGATCCCTGCGGCTTGCAAGGCCTGAACCTCTTCGCCCCCGCGTCCAAACACAAAGGGGTCGCCCCCCTTGAGGCGAACCACGCGCTTGCCCAACTGCGCGTGCTGGACCAACAACGTATGGATCTGCTCTTGCGGCACGGAGTGATTGCCCAATGCCTTGCCAACATACAGACGCTGTGCAGTCTCAGGAATCAGCGCCAGTATCTCGGGCGTAATCAGGCGGTCGTGCACCACGACTTCAGCGCGCTGAAGACGATCAAGCGCGCGCAGGGTCATCAAATCAACCGGGCCTGGGCCGGCACCGACGATGGACACAAATCCCCACGCGCGATTCGTTTTCGCCTCAAGCATCGCCGCCTCCCGGCCCTTGATGGAACACCAGATCGGCCACCGGTGCGCCACCTACCAAGTGCTGCTCGATGATGCGGTCCATATTGGCCGGCGTGACGTTGTAATACCAGGTGCCGTCGGGCTGCACGCACATCACAGGCCCGCCCTTGCAGGCGGCAAAACAACTGACGCGGCTGCGCTTGACGCGCAGTTCGCCGTCATGCAGACCGGCGGCTTTGAATTTATCGCCCAGACTGTCGAACAGCGCCTGGGCGGCCCCGTCCTGTGTGCAGCGTGGGCCAGTGCAAATCAGGATGTGGCGTTTGTAGCTGCCGATTTTGGGCTTGGCGACCTCACTCATTCTTCGGACTCATCCGCAGTAACAGCTGCATCCTCTACGGGTGCGTTTAACACCATTTCGATGTAGTCCGCAGGCAAGCGGTGACGCTGTGCCAGCGCAGCAATACTCTCGCCCTCAGCGTGGTCGAGGCGGAGATTTTCCGTCCAGCCCAGCAGGCCGGTGGACAGCGAACGCCCGCGTTTTTCACCTGCATGGGCGCTGCCGTCGCCGTCCAGCTCGTACTTGTTGGCATAGCCGCGCGGCGTGACCATCAGGCCATGGCGCACAAAGGTGTGGCTGTTGCCAATCAGCACGGTGCTCAACATGCCGATATCGCACTCGCTCATCCTGTCCAGCGTGGTGAACTCAATGTGCTCGCGGCGCCGGTAAGCCGACTTGACCACCACCACCGGGGTGTCAGGGCGGCGATGGCGTAAAAACAGCTGTTGCGCTTGCACGATCTGCTGGGTGCGGCGACCGCTCTTGGGGTTGTACAGCGCGACCACAAAGTCAGCGGCGGCCACGGCGTCCAGGCGACGTGCAATCACCGGCCAGGGCGTCAGCAGGTCCGACAAAGAGATCGAGCAAAAATCGTGCGTCAGCGGTGCCCCTACCAGCGAGGCGCAGGCATTGATGGCCGAAGCACCGGGTATCACCTCCACCTGGACGTCAGACTCGGGCGTCCAGCCGGCCTGAAACAGTACCTCGTAGGTCGGCCCCGCCATGCCATACACGCCAGCGTCGCCGCTTGAGATCAGCGCCACCTTCTTGCCCTCACGGGCCCGCTCCAGCGCGTGGACGGCGCGGTCGAGCTCCTCGGTCATGCCCTTGCGGATGACCTCTTTGCCTTCCAGCAAATCGGCCACCAGCTTGATGTAGGTGACGTAGCCCACCACCACATCCGCCTCGGCAATGGCCGCGCAGGCACGGTGTGTCATGTGGGAGTAGCTGCCGGGGCCAATGCCCACCAGCATGATCTTGCCGCCGCTCATGATGCTGATCCTTTCATGGCAGTGGCAGTTGCCACAGGACTCAATAAGGGACTCAGCCAGCGCGCAACGGCCACTGCGCACAAAGCACCCAATAGCAAGCACTGCAAGGCGCTGGCCACCGAAGTCGCCACGGCAAAGCGAGTTGCCAGCAGTTGCATTTGCACAGCGGCCTCAGCGCCCATGCCTGCAAACGCGCTCCCCTCGTGCTGCGGCGCGCCCAGCGCAAATGGCAGAACCAACAAACCCAAACCCAGCACGCGCCATTTAGCCTGTACCAAACCCAGCATGGACAAGCCACCGGCACCGCAGACCACGGTCAAAGTCCACCACAACTGGCGCGCCTGCAGCGGTGCAGCCTGCATGCCCGGCAACTCAGGCGGCAAACCCAAAGCGGGCAGCGCAAACAGGCAAACCCAAGCCGCAGCGCCCCACAGCAGGCCATAGCGCACGGACGCCCCATAGCCCTTGTGCAGCGACAAGGGGTGGCCCGCCCGATGGCGGTTCCACCATGCCAGCAAAGGCATCAGCAACAACGCAGAACCAATGGCGTTGAGCATGTTGGCCAATACGGTGTAGGAGGTTCGCTCCAAGCCGTCTTGCGGCGCCCAGGCTTGGGCTTCGTGGCTGTGCACGGCGCCATTGGCATGCTCGTGTTCGTGCCCGGCAGCTTCGGCCGCGCCTTCAAATACCTCGGCCGCCAAAATCAGCGGAACCACCTGCCAGCGCTGCACAGCGCTGGCAAACAGCCCCGTCAGTACGCCTACGAACAGGGCGCACAAAAACAATCGTCGAAACAACATCAAAGTCCCCAGGCTCAATGGCAAGGACGGCCATTGGCATGACGTACATCGTGGGCGGCGTTGTGGGCCACCGAGGCCTCGCTGAAACCCACGGCATAAAGCATGACCAAACCAAGCAGCAGCGCAGCGCCGAGCTGGGCCAGCACCGAAGTAAGGGCTGTGGTGGTTGGGGTGATGGTGATCGAGGGTGTAGAAATGTTCATAGAGACTCCTTGGGTTAAAAAATCAAGAAAATGAAAGCGGGAAAGAAGCAATGGAAACGGTAGCGTTGCGGCCATCGTCTCCCTTATATTTAAATTTTTCGACAATCAACTGCTCCACCGTGGCCTGGGCCGCCAGCAAGGCTGCCGCCTCCGACACCGAGGGCGTGCCCATATAGCGCAGCACCTTGGCGGATGGATTGGGCACCGGCACGGCAGCGAGTTCGGCAACGCTGAAAAACTGCAGCGGCCAGCCGCCCTGCGCCGCCAGCTCAATCAAGGCAAGCTCGTCGCGCTTGGCCTCAATGGTGGCCAGCACGCGCACCTGCCCGCGCAGCAGCCCGGCTTGGGCCAGCGCGGCGTCGAGCGCGTGCGCCACGGTCGCCAGCGGCGTACCACGGTCGCAACCCAGACCGATGGCGAGGGGCATCAAAGAGCTGTTCATGCACCCTGCCCTTGCGGCGGCCGGTACACCACCAGCCGCTCATTGAGTTGCTGCCAGCGCGCAGGCGGCACCTCGGCGTGGGTGATCCACAGCACGGCCTTAAAGTGGTTCAGGTCCACGTCTTCAAAGCGCTCGAATTTCTGAATGCTGGCGGGCAGTGGCGTGGGCCGGATCCACCAGTGCGGGCTGCCGGCTTCCTGCACCACGGCAATGGGCTCGCCGTTGACCACGTGGGCCGACACCCGCGTGATGTTGATCTTGGGCGCCTCCACCTTCCAGCCCAGCTCGCGTCCCAAAATATCCACCGGAATGGTCTTGCCCACGTCGGAGGCGGTGGTCAGCACAGCGGTTGCGCCCAACAGCGCGGCAATCTGCAGGGCACAAGCGTTGGCACCGCCGACGTGACCCGACAGCACGGGGATAACAAACTGCCCGGCGTCATCGACCACCAGCACGCCGGGGTCTTCGTCCTTGGTCTTCAGGTGCGGGGCAATCAGGCGCACCACGGCGCCCAGCGAGACGAAGAAAACAATTTGATCAAAGTCGGTGAATAAAGTGGCGATTTCTTCGCGGAAAGCGCCGCTGTAGGCGCGCACCGGGTTGGCCAAGTTGGCCATCAGCGGCGCAAACTTGTCGGCCACGCAGATGTTGGCATCTGGCAGCTGACGCGCCAGATCGGCGGTTTGCAGCGCGCCGTGTTTGGTGATGGCGACCAGTACCACGCGCACGGCTTGTTCGGTCGCCAGAGCCGTGTCTGGCAATGTAGGGACGGTCATTCCTGGTTTTCCTCTTCGAGTTCGATGGTGGTTTTCTTGCGGCAGCCGCGAATCATCTCGCCACGCTCGCGGTTGGGATTTTTCACCAGCAAGAGTGACAAATAGTTGACCTTGGTGCCCTTGAGCTCAGCCACGTCATGTACGATGCGCTCCAGCGGGGAACCGGCTTTTTCGATGAAGCGGCTGTGCGCCAGCAGGCCCCGGCGTGCCAGCAGGTCAATCAAGTCATCGAGCAGCGGCTTGACCTTCATCAGCACCAGGGTGTCGAAGTCGTCCAGCATCTTCTCCACTGCCGCAATGCCATAGGCGGCGGGCACAATGGCGATGGTGTCGTCCTGCTCCGACAGCGGCATCTGCAGCCGGGCGCAGGCCGCGTTGAACGAGGTGACGCCGGGCACGATGTCGATCTGCGTCCCGGCATCCAACTCGCGCAGCACCCGTGCCAGGTAACAAAAACTGGCATAGGTGGAGGCGTCGCCTTCGACCAGAAAGAGAACGTCCTGCCCGGTCACCAGCAAATCGCGTACCGTTTCGGCCGCTTTAAGCCAATAGCGCGCCAGCTTTTCCACGTCGTGCGTCATGGGAAACAACAGCGACTGGTGTTGTGCGGGCAGCGCCAGCCCGGCGCGCAGGGCGATGTCGAGCGCGTAGCTTTCTTTGCGCAGGCTGCGCACCGGGTAGGTCCAGACCACATCGGTGCGCTCCAGCAGCGCCCAGGCGCGACGGGTGATCAGACCGGGGTCGCCGGGACCCAGGGACACGCCGTAGAGTGTGCCCCTAGCCCGAACGGTGGTGTGCTGTTCACTCATGACCCACTCCCGCCTGGGCGCAGACAATCCACACCGGGTTCTCCGCCGCCATCCGGTTCATGTGCAGAATCGGTTTGCTGCGCGAAGCCTGTAGCTGCAGCACGTCCCAGTTCGCACCTGATGTTTTGAGTGTTTCCACCGCCACGCTCAAATTCTCCAGCGTGACGAAGTTCATCACCAGCCAGCCGCCGGCTTTCAGCCGCTGCAAGATCAAGGCGATTAACTCGACCAATTCACCGCCCGAGCCACCGATGAAGACGGCGTCCGGGTCGGCCCACGCCGCCAAGCCTTCGGGGGCCTTGCCATGCACCAGCGTGTGGTTGCTGATGCCCATGGCGTGACGGTTGCGCTGCACGATGGCAATGTCGTCAGCATTTTTCTCAATCGCGTACACATGGCCTTGTCGGCACAGCCGCGCGGCCTCCAGCCCGACCGAGCCGGAACCGGCGCCGATGTCCCACATCACGCTGTCCGCACGCAGCTGCATGCGCGCCAGCGAGACGGCGCGCACCTCGTTTTTGGTAATCAGACCCTTATCGGGGTGGCGCTGCTCAAAACTGGCGTCCGGCAGGCCAAACAGCACCTGCGGCGCCCGCAAGGTGGTACGCCACAGCAGCACCACGTTGGGGTCAGCGAAGGGGATTTGCGTCGTGGCCTGAATGCTGATGCCGCTGACGATGCGCTCCTCGGGCTGGCACAGGCGCTCGGCCACGGCCATCTCGAAATCGTCGGCCAAACCTTCCGTCACCAGCATGCGGGCGATGCGGTCGGGCGTGTTGAACGGGCTGGTGAGCACCGCCAGACGGTCGTGGTGGCGAATGTCACGCAACAACGCATACAGGCCGTGGCTGGGCTCAGACCCGGCCACCCAGTCGCCCGCGTCTTTGCTGTGCACGGACGAGAATTTCATCTCCTGCCACGGTAAGCCCAGCCGGGCGCAGGCCAGTTGCAGGGTCGAGACATTGGGGATGACCTCGATGGCCTCGATGCACAAACGCGAGGCCAGGTAAGCCGCGATGCCGTGGCACAACGGGTCACCGGTGGCCAGCACCACCACGCGCTGCCCCACAGCCTGCGCAGCGCGAATCCACTCGGGCACTTGCGACAGCGCCCCGGTCAAATCGCGCTGCTGGGCGTCGGGCGCGATGTGCGCGGCCAGCAATTGCAGCGTGCGTGCGCCGCCAATCACCAGTTGAGCCGCTTTCAGGTGCGTCAGCGCGCTCTGGCTCAGGCTGTTCACGCCATCGTCCAGCACGCCCAGGATGCGGCATTTTTCTATAAGTTCAGAATTCAAGAGGCCTCCGCTATCTTGCGACCATCAAAGTCGCAGACCAGCACTTTCAGTTCAAATTGATCGGGGTAACGTTCACGCAAAGTTTTCACCACACGCTGCGCCAGCGCCGCGTGGAAAGCGGGGCCCAAGCCCAGCGCGTCCATGCGCTCGCCGGCATAGCGGGCGGTTTTGGCATGGCGAATGTCCTCGCACACCTCCGGTGCTGCGCCGAGATCGGCCGCCAGATCGGCCAGCAAGCCGGTGTTCACATCGGCGCGACCGGCGTGGGTGATGGTCTCGCCCTGGGCGATCTTGGTGAGCTTGCCGACCATGCCGCCAATCACGACCTTCTTCAAGCCCGCCTTGACCGCCGCGCTCATGGCGTAACGCAAAAAATCGCCCATCTGCACAAACACAGCCTCGGGCAGGTGTGGCATTTCCTCCATGACAAACTTTTCAGTTCGCCCGCCAGTGGTGAGCACCACCACACCGTGGGGCAAGGTGCCCGCCACATGCACACCCTGCACCACGCTGGCACGGTAGGCCGCGGTGGAGTACGGCTTGACGATGCCGGTGGTGCCCAGAATGGAGATGCCACCCAGAATGCCCAAGCGGGCGTTCGTGGTTTTCTTGGCCATTTGCTCGCCTTGCGGCACGGAAATCGTCACTTCAAAACCGGCCTCATCGAGCAGCGCGCTACCTGCGGCGCGCACATTGGCCTCGATGTTGCGACGCGGCACCGGGTTGATGGCCGGGCCACCGACGGTCAGCCCCAGGCCCGCCATGGTGACCGTGCCGACACCCAAACCACCTGCCAGCAACACCTGCCCCGGCTGCTCAGGCAGCATGCGCACATCGGCGGTGAGGTGGGCCTTGTCGGTGCAATCCGGGTCGTCGCCCGCATCCTTGATGACCATGGCGTGCGCCGTGGCAGCTTCGACGCGGCCGTCCTGCACGGCAAACGTCACCCGGTCGCCATTGGGCAGCAAGCACTCCACGGCGTCGGGCACCTGGCCGGTCACCAGACCGATGACAGCCGCCCGCGCCGCCGCCGCCGAACACGCGCCGGTGGTGAAACCGGTGCGGGTGCCGCGCGCTTGGCCCTGGTCCATCATGCGGCCAGCTCCTTGGCCTCGGCCAGCCCGAGCAGCGCATGGATGGCGGCCACCACCAGCGTGGAGCCGCCCTTGCGGCCACGAATGACCACCCAGGGCACCGCAGTTTCAAGCGCCATCAGCTCCTTGGATTCAGCAGCAGAGACAAAGCCCACGGGCATGCCGACCACCAGCGCCGGGCGGGCGCCCTCCTCACGGATCAAGCGCACCACTTCGATCAAGGCGGTGGGCGCGTTGCCGATGCCGACGATGGCGCCGTCCAACAGACCCAGCCGGTGCGCCTTGCGCATGGCCTGCACGGCACGGGTCGTGCCCTCAAGCTTGGCGGCCTCAATGACATCGGGGTCGCTGATGAACTGGTGCGTGGACAGACCGAAGTGCCTCAGACGCGGGACGGATAGACCGACGCAAATCATCTCCACATCGGCCACCACGCGAGTCGCGCGTGACCTGATGGCAGTCAGCCCCGCGTCCACGGCATCGGGGTGAAAGTCGGTCAGGCCGTTGAACTCAAAATCGGCGTTGGCGTGGATCATGCGCCGCACGATGGGCCACTGTTCGGGGGTGTAGGCATAAGGACCAACCTCGCGGTCGATCACGGCAAACGAGTCGTGCTCAATGGCACGCCCGGCGGCGGTCAGCTGCTCGGTGACGACATTGGCAGCAGATGTTGTCATGCCGGAACTCCGGTGTCAGGATGCGCGTGATCGTGTGGGTGCGGGTGCCCATGGTCGTGCGCATGATCATGCGGATGGTCATGCTCGTGGCTGTGCGGCACTGCATCATCGTGATGGTGGCCGCCTTGCCCGTGCTCCACCGCAAACGCCCTGAACTTGCAGCCATCGCAGGGCATGAGGGCTTCGGGTGCACCACGCTTTAATTCATGGACACGCTGCTCCAGCAGTTCAAAAATCTCGTGCTCAAAACCGAAGTAGTCGCTTGACGTAAAACGAATGGACGGGTACTGGGTTTTCAGGTTTTCGACCTGGCGCTTGATGCGCTCCACCAGCGTGCCATTGAACAGGTAATACGGCAACACCACCACCTGCGTCATGCCCAGCAGGCTCTGGCGTTGCACCGCTTTTTCCAGGCGCGGATAGGTAATGCCGGTAAAGGCCAGGTCCACCAGCTCGTGGTCGGTTTCTTCCATCAGCCAGCGCGCCATCTTGGCCATCTCGCCGTTGGCCTGACGGTCCGACGAGCCGCGCCCCAAAAGCACCACCCCGGTGATGCTAGGGTCGGGCATATCAAGTGCCTGCATGGCTGTCTTGATCCGGCGTTTGACAACGCTGAGAAGGTGATCGCAGGCGCTCAGGTGCGGCGCGTACAGAAACTGCACCCGCGGAAACTTCAGCCGCGCGGCGTCTATGGCCTGCGGGATGTCCATCTTCACGTGGCCGGCCGCGTTCAGAATCAGCGGCAGCACCATCACGCGCTGCGAACCGGTGGCGGCCCGGCGCAGGCCTTCACTCATCGTGATCTCGGAAAACTCGATGAAGCAGACTTCAATCGTCCAGCCCGGTTGGCGCTGGCGCCACTGCTCGGCAAAGAGCAATATTTCGTCATTGCCCGATTTTTCGCGCGAGCCGTGGCCCACCAGCAAAATGGTTTCTGGGGTCATGGGATTTCCAGGGTAAGGTTGGATGCAGGGACACTGGCACGCCGAAAACGATGTGTGAAACTGGCGTCGTAGAGTTTGGATTTGGCCAGGGTCGTCCATTGCCGCGCGCCCAGGGTGGGGCTGGCAATGATCATGGACTGGCTGACGATCCTGGCCTCGCGGCACAGACCCCCAATGGTGGCGACCGTACCGCGCACGATTTTTTCTTCGCCCGGCCAACTGGCTTTGTGCACCACCACGATCGGCGCGTCCGCAGACCAGCCGGCCGCCGTTAAAGCCGCCGTGACGCGACCCATCAGGGTAATGCTCAGGAAGATGCACAGCGTGCTGTGGTGCGCCGCCAGCGCTTCCAGCGATTCGCCCTCGGGCATGGGCGTGCGCCCTTCCACCCGGGTAAAGATCACCGTTTGCGTGACCACGGGCAGGGTCAGGCTCTCGACCGCCGCCGCCGCCGAGGCCATGGCTGAAGAGACGCCGGGTACCACCTGCACCGCAACACCGGCGGCGTCCAATGGTTGCACCAACTCGATCAGCGCGCCATACAAGCCGGGGTCGCCGGTTTGCAGGCGCACCACGGTGTCACACCGTCCGGCCTGCTCAATCAACCAGGCCGACATCTGCTCCAGAGTCATGTCCTTACTGTCCGCAATGGCGCATCCCGCAGGGGCCCAGCGGGTCGCGGCTTCGCTGACCAGGGAACCCGCGAACAGAATGGCGCCCGCGCGCTCAATCAGCCCCCGGCCCTTGACGGTGATCAGCTCGGGGTCGCCGGGACCGGCGCCCACAAACCAGACGGTGCCCGTAGTCATCAGGCGATGCTGGACTTCAGCTTGGGCTGCACAGCGAAGCAGACAGCGCCCACGCGGGTTTGCACAAAGCGTTGCAGCATCCACAAAACAGCAAAGGTGAACAAGGGCTCCACCACCACGAGCGGAATGTAGGACGAGGCAAACACAACCCAGCCGGACAATGGCGTAGCCACTTCCGCCTGCGTGAGCCAAAAGCCGACCATGGCCACGACACCCGCGTAATAAGCACCATCGAACTTGAGAACGGTGGCAACTGTCACCTCTTTGAGCTTGCGCCCCAGGGTGTAATGCAGCGCGATCAAGGGAACCGCCAACGACAAGGTATTCACAGCCAGATGCACCAGGTCTTGCGGCTCAAACAGCAGACCTTGCACTAACAGGCCCAGACCAAAGGCAAACAGCGTCGGCATAAAACCAAAGGCCAGATAAATCGGCATCGCACCCACAAAATGCAGCTCGGAGGGCCCCGCCTGCATGTGAAAGCTCTGCATGAACAGCGAGAAGAAAACCGATGCGAGCGCCGTGCGCAGCCACAGGGTTGGGTTTTTAAGCAGTGTTGGCACGTAAGGCACAAACACGACCGCCACGGCACCCGCTGCAAAAAGTAATTTGGATTGGGCTAACAGGCCAGGTTCGATGTGCATAAAAGCTCCTTGGTGTTAATAAGTCAAACGAAAAAAGTGAAAATTCAGGGTGTTAATGGGTGTCCACCTCCTGGCGAATGCGCGGCAACGCCTTAATGGATGACGCGGCCTTGAGCCATGATGCTGGTGCGGCGGGTCCAGATCAGCCATCGGTTCGTCCATCAGCAACACCTGCGCCTGTACGGCGAATGCCCGGGCCAGCAGTAGCCGTCACCGTGGTCTCATGGATAGTCGCCTCGACGATTTGGGTTTGGGAAAAAGAAGGAAAGATTGGCGCAAAGGCCAATGGCAACGCCAGCAGGCGCGCACTTGAAATACAAGTTTTCATGAGTAGAAGTTCAGCAAAAGCCCTCACAGTCGTCCCCGACAGTGCATTAGCGTCACGGCTGCCCGCCAGAGCGTGCAACCACCTTGTTGGCCGGTATCCGGGCTGGTGGAACAACCTCCATCGCCTTCCCAAGCGCATGTTCAAACGCTCAGTGGCCGTGATGGAAGCGGAATCGCGGGAGATTCGTCCACTTACCGTTGCGGGGGCAGCGCAGGTTAGGTTTGCTGTTGACGGCAAACCCTCCTGCTTCCCGTTGAACTGCGGCGTGTGAACCACACCGCGAGCACCAACAGTCGGATTCTACAGCTTCACCATTGATAATGGCGGCTTTCAGGTGCCCATCGCCGCAAGGCGACGGGAGAATCGGGAAGGCGGTGTGATTCCGCCATGTGCCCAACGCTGTAAGGAGGATGACCCAGGCTTGATGCCACTGGCGTATGCCGGGAAGGTGCCTGGTTCAGATGAATCCGAGTCAGAAGACCGGCCTGGAAAACCATCAAGCTGCACGGCCAGGCAGCGCATTTATTTTCACACGAGGGGAATGTCATGAAAACAATGCCGGCGCAAGCCATCCAGGAAACACACGCATTTACAGACGAAGCACGCGATGCTGTCTATCGCGCCATTTTTTCCCGCCGCGATGTGCGTGGTCAGTTTTTGCCGACACCGGTTCCCGATGAGGTACTGAGCCGTGTCCTGACTGCTGCCCACTACGCACCATCGGTCGGTTTCATGCAGCCCTGGAATTTTCTTGTAGTCCAGTCGGACCAAGTCAAGCGCCGGGTGCATGATGCCTTTGCCGTAGCCCACGCCGAAGCAGGAGACATGTTCGAAGGAGACAAACGCGCTGTCTATCGGACCCTTAAACTGGAAGGCATTCTGGAGTCGCCCGTCGGCATCTGCATCACCTGCGACCGCGAGCGCAGCGGTCCTGTGGTAGTCGGACGTACCCACATGAAGACCATGGACCTGTACAGCAGCGTGTGTGCCGTACAAAACCTGTGGCTGGCAGCGCGAGCCGAGGGACTGGGTGTCGGCTGGGTCAGCATTTTCAACCAGGCCGAACTGCAGGAAGCGCTGGGAATTCCGAAGCGCATCACTCCCATCGCCTACCTGTGCGTCGGCTACGTCAGCCATTTCTATGCCAAACCGGAACTGGAAAGTGCGGGGTGGCTGCCCCGGCTGCCCATGGAAGATCTGGTGTATTTCAACCAATGGGGCAATCGTGATGATCAGCAATCCCTGGTCGGGCACTTGCGACGCGACCAAGCAGCCGCACAGGGAGCAGGCACAGCAAACCTGTCGGCTGCTGAAAAATAGCAGACGAGTTTCCTTGAGCGTGCGTGCCGTCGTTGTTTACAGCATTCTGGTGAGCGACAGAGGCTTCAGAGTTGGCTTGCAGTTTGAGCCACTTGCGCGGCAGCAGTGTAGGTCGTCAAGGAACTGATGGCTTGAACTTTTGAGCCGGGAATTCGGGGTTGATTCCAGTTTTATCAATTGCCTCTTACACCACTGCAGCAGTATTTTCCAATTCAGGTATGAGCCTGAAGCAGTAACAGATTGGTAATTTGGGGTGTTAATTGGTGTCCACCTCCTTGCGAATGCGCGGCAACGCCACCCACTGCCCCCCTAAAGCCTGAACGGCGATGCGTCGGTCAAACACTTCTTCCAGCGCACGGTGAGTAGCGGTGTCGGCACAGGCGCCCTGGTGCGTGACGCGGCCCTGGGCCATGATGACCATCTGGTCGGCGTGCAGGGCGAATGAGATTTCATGCAGCACACTCACCACCGTCTTACCTTGCGCGACCAGGCCGCGCACCATGAGCAGCCAGTCGGTCTGGTGCGGCGGGTCGAGGTTGGCAAGGGGTTCATCCATCAGCAGCACCTGCGCCTCGACCGCCAGCGCCCGCGCCAGCAAGACGCGCTGGCGCTCGCCGCCCGAGAGCTGACTCAGGGGCCGGGCGCGCCAGTCCCAGGCCTGGGTGGCGCGCAAGGCGCGCTCGACGGCGGCATGGTCTTGGGCACTGGGCGGCGCCAGCCAGGCCTGATGCGGCAGACGGCCCAGCATGGCGACGTCATACGCCGTCAGATCATCCGCTGAGCCTTCGTTCTGGCCCAGCCACGACAACTGCTGCGCGCGCGCGCGCCCGCGCAGCGCGCTCAAGGGCTGGCCCAGCAAAGCGACCTCTCCGGTATGCGGGAGCAAACCCGCCAGCACCTTGAGCAAGGTCGATTTACCGGCGCCGTTGGGGCCGACGATGCTGCTCCAGCGCGCCCGCGGCAGCGCCAGTGACATAGCGTGCAATACCTCAACATTTCCGAGGCTGGCCCTTATGGAACGGGCATTTATAGCTACTGAATTAATAGCTACCGACTTGCCAATCAGGTTCACAGCCCGGCCCCCCGCACCGTTTGCCGGTGCATCAGCCAGAGCAGATAGCTGCCGCCCAGCACGGCGGTAAGCACACCCACGGGCAGCTCTTGCGGCGCAATCAGTCCCCTTGCCAGAATGTCTGCGGCTGTCAGCAGCACCGCGCCCATCAGGCTGGCCAGCACAATCAGGCGGCCATGCGTGGTCTTGACGACCGAGCGCACCAGATGCGGCGCGGCCAGACCGACAAAAGCAATCAGGCCGGTTTGCGCCACGGCGGCGCCGGTGGCCAGCGCCAGAACCGCCACCAGCGCGGCGCGCATCTGCGGCAGCGCCAGCCCCAGGCTTTGCGCAGTGGCCTCGCCCAGCGCCAGGCCATCGAGCACATGGCTCAGCATCCAGGCGGCCAGCAGGCAGGCGGCAAGGGCCAGAGTCATCACGGTGCAGGCGGCCCAGCCGACAAATCCGGTGCTGCCCAGCATGAAGGACTGCATGGCTTGCAGAACGTCCGGGTTCAGGAGCAGGGCGAGCGCGGTGAGGGCACCCAGCACCACCCCCACAATCACCCCGGCCAGCAGCAGCCGCAGCGTGTGCTGCACGCCCTTGGCCAGCAGCAAGGTCAGCAGCACGGCGAGCACGGCGCCAACAAACGCGGCGCCCGTCAGGCCGATGCGCGCAAGCCAGTGCGTCGCCAGCGGCGACACGCCAAACAGCACCATGGCCCCGGCCACGCCCAGCGAAGCGCCGGAGGCGCTGCCGAGCAAATAAGGGTCGGCCAGCGGGTTGCGAAACAGCCCCTGGGCCACGGCGCCGGCCAGGCCCAACAAGGCCCCTGCCAGCCAGGCGCCGACGGTGCGCGGCAGGCGAATTTCCCACACGATCAGCCAGGCTTGCGGGTCGCGCCGCAGCGCCAGCACGCTGTCAAAACCGGTGCTGCCCACGCTCACGCCCAGCAGCAGCAATGCGGCCGTGGCGAGCAGCAGAGCGCCAGCCAGCAGCCAGGCTTTGCGGTGCTGACGGCTGGCGTGCAGGCTCATCGTGTCTTGTTTCCCAGGCACTGGGCCATGATGCGTGCCGCCTCGGCCATGCGCGGGCCGGGGCGCATCAGCACGTCAGACTCTTCGGGGCTGAACACGCAAATGCGCTGCTCGCGAACCGCCTTGATGCCGGACCATCCCGGGTACGGAACCATGGCCTGCATGGCGCTGTTGCCAATCATGATCACGTCCGGATTGGCGCGCACCACAAACTCGGGGTTGAGCCGGGGAAACGGCCCCAGCGCGGCAGGCACCACATTTTTCACGCCCAGCCGGGTGAGCGTTTCACCAATGAAAGACAACTCGCTGGCGGCATAAGGCCCGCGGCTCACTTCAAAATACACGCGCGTGTTCTTGGCCTTTGCGGGCAGCGACTGGGCTGCGGCTGACACACCGGCATCAATGCTGCGCCACACGCGTTCGGCACCGCTTGCATCAGGAACGTCAAGCAGCACGCCCAGCTTGCCGAGCACGCGCCTGACATCGGCATGGCTTTTGGGTTCCAGCGCTACCACCCGGATACCCAGCGACTCCAGGCGAAGACCGGCGCGCGAGGAAGCGGCCAGCAGCACCACGTCGGGTTTGAGCGCCACGATGGCTTCGATGTTCGGGTCCAGCCCGCCGCCCACCACCGGCAGGCGGCGCACGCTGGCCGGGTAGTTGGAGTAGCGGTCAACGCCCACCAGCCGCTGGCATTGCTCCAGCGCGCAGACACTTTCGGTCAGAGACGGCAGCAGGCTGACGATGCGCTGCGGGGTTTGCGCGAAGGTGACGGTGATGCCGCGGTCGTCAGTGAGTTGCAGGGCGTGCACGGGCGTCATGGCCGCAAGACAAAACAGCCACAGCGAGAGGATTTTTTTCATGGCTGGCCTTTCAGCGTCAGTGGCAATCCTGCGGCCATGAAGGTCACGCGCTCGCAGGTCTGGGCGACCTGCTGGTTCAGCATCCCCAGTGCATCGACAAAGGCCCGCGTCTCGCGCCCGAGTGGAATCACACCCAGGCCGATCTCGTTACCAACCAGCACCACGGGGCCTGCCGCGCCGTCGATCGCTCTCAAAATCATAGCTATCTGCGCTTGTAAATCGTGGGCTGGAGGCCTATTTTGTTCATCATTTTCGACGGGCATCAAGCAATTGGTCAGCCACAGCGTCAGGCAATCGACCAGAATCAGGGTGCCCGCGCGGCTGTGCTGCGTGATCGCTTGCGCCAGTTGCAGCGGCTCCTCAAGCGTTGCCAGGCCCGGCAGCCGTTCGGCGCGATCCTGCCGGTGGCGCGCAATGCGTTCGCGCATTTCGTCGTCCCAGGGCTGGGCCGTGGCAATCAGCACGGCGCGGTATTCAGGCGACTGCGCCAGCCAGCGCTGCGCCAGCATTTCTGCACGGCGCGACTTGCCGCTTTTCTGGCCGCCCAGAATCAGCTCGCTGCGCGCAACAATCAGTTCAGTCATGCGATGGGCTCCGCGCCGCCGGGCCGCCCCAGACAAGCTCGGCCCCCGAGGGGCTGGAGCCTGCGGCTCCAATGCTGCTTGAGCAGGATTGGACAGGCGACAGAGGCGAAGCGTCTCGCGAGCCGCGGCCTGCAAGGCCTCGCGTAGTACGCGAAGCGACAAGCGTGGGGGCCACATCATTCCAGTCCATGATGATGCGATGCAATTGCTCGACGCCATCGGTCAGCGCCGCCGGGCCGGGCTGCAGAATCTCGGCCGACTTGATCTCGAACAGCTGCCCGTTTTTAACCGCGTTGATGTTCTCCCAGCCGGCGCGATTGGCCACCTGCTCAGGGCGAAACTTGCGGCCGCACCAGGAGCCAAAAATGATGTCGGGGTTGCGCCGCACAATCTCGCCACCGTCGGCAATGATGCGGTTCTTGCCCATCGCCTGGGCGGCCAGTTCGGGAAAGCAATCGTCACCGCCGGCAATGCCGATCAGCTCGGACACCCAGGCAATCGCGCTGATGTGCGGCTCGTACCACTCTTCAAAATACACGCGCGGGCGGCGCTTGAGCCTGGCTGCCGCCTGTTCAATTTCCAGCAAGCGGCTTTGCATGATGCGGATGAGCGCCACGCCCTTCTCCGCTTGCCCGACCATGGCAGCCAATTGGTACATCATCGAGAAAATCTCGGCCACGCTGCGCTGGTTGAAGATGGTGACCTGAATACCTGCACGAATCAGTTGCGCCGCGATGTCGGCCTGCAGGTCAGAAAAACCAATCACGCAGTCGGGCTGCAGTTCCACGATCTTGTCAATCTTGGCATTCAGGAAAGCGCTGACCCTGGGCTTTTCTTCGCGCGCACGAGGCGGGCGCACGGTGTAGCCCGAGATGCCGACAATGCGCCGCTCCTCACCCAGCAGATACAGCCACTCGGTCGGCTCTTCGGTGAGACAGACAATGCGCTGCGGGCCGTAGGCAGAGTTGTCTTTGCTGGTGGCCAGAACGCGCCAGTTGATTGAATTTTCAGTCATGACTGTGCTTTCAAAAACAGGCTCGCTGCGGCAGACGGATTGGACGCAAACCAGGCATGAAAGTAACTCGCTCGCACCGAGCCCGCCAGATAAAACGCCTCGCCCTGGCCGCGTAGCGAGCGCCCGGGCGCGGCCTGGGTGCGGCTTGCTGCCTGCAGCGGCGTGGCGCAGGTGGAGTAATGAAAGGTATGGCCGCGCAAGGCGCCGCCGGCCACTTCAAGTTGCTGCGGCCCCAAGGCCGCCAGGCGTTGCTGCATCATCACACGCCCGGGCAGCACGCCCCACATCGGGTGGCAAGCGCCATCGGTGGTTTGCAGCTCTTCAAATAAGGCCATCATGCCGCCGCACTCGGCCCAGACCGGCTTGCCGGCCTGCACATGGCGGGCCAGGCTGGCTTTCATCGCGCTGTTGGCGGCCAGCGTTTGGGCATGCAGTTCCGGGTAACCGCCGGGCAGCCACAACGCGTCACACTCGGGCAACGCCACGTCTGTCAATGGCGAGAAAAAAACCAGTTCTGCACCCATTGCCAGCAAGCAGTCAAGATTGGCGGCATAGATAAAACAAAAAGCCGCATCACGCGCCACTGCAATCGTCTGGCCCTGCAGTGCGCCTGCCGGGAAGTCTTCTTCCATGGACCGGTCAGGTGCCTTGAACGTGACCGCCCACGCCTGCAAAGCGTCCGCCGTCATTTGCCCCAGGGCAGTCTCGGCCAGCGCGTCGGCCACGGCATCCAGCCGCTGCATCGCGCCGTCCAACTCATCGGCCATGACGAGACCCAGATGCCGCTCGGGCAGCGTGAAGGCCGGGCTTCGCGTCAACCCGCCAAGCCATTGCGCCGGGCCGCGCAGGCTCTCTTCGAGCATCGCGGCGTGGCTTGGCGACGCCACCCGGTTGGCCAGCACGCCGGCAAAAGGCAAACTTTCCCGGTAATGCTGCAAGCCCCAGGCCAGCGCGCCAAAGGTGCCGGCCATGGCGCTGGCATCAATCACGACCAGCACCGGCAAGCCAAAGCGCTGCGCCAGATCGGCCGCGCTCGGCTGGCCGTCAAACAGGCCCATGACGCCTTCGACAATGATGAGGTCGGCTATGAGCGCCGCATCATGCAGGCGCTGCGCGCAGTCGGCCTCGCCGGTCATCCACAAATCCAGCTGGTACACCGGTGCGCCGCTGGCCAGCGCCAGCCAGTACGGGTCGAGAAAATCCGGCCCGCACTTGAATGCCTGCACGCGCCTGCCCTGGCGCGCGTGCAGGCGCGCCAGGGCGCAGGCGACCGTGGTCTTGCCCTGGCCCGAGGCCGGAGCGGTCACGAGCAGGACCGGACAGCGGGTCGTGCTTACTTCGGCGCCCACTTCACGCCCACATAAAACGAACGCCCTGCCGTCGCATAGGTGCGGGCCAGTTCATACTGCTTGTCGGCCAGGTTGTCCACGCGTGCCAGCAAAGTCCAGTCCCTGGCGATGGGGGTGCTCGCACTCAGATTGAGCAGGGTGTAGCCACCCAGCACCCTGGTATTGCCGGCATCGTCAAAGCGCCGGCCAGAAAACTGGGCTTCGACGCCCAGCAGCCAGTTGGCGACATGCGTGTCGGCGGTCAGCGTGCCGTGCTTTTTGGAGCGGCGAGCCAGTTGCTTGCCAGTGACCAGGTCGCGCGGATTCTGCAGGTCAAGCGAAGCCGACAGATTGACACCGCCCACCGCGTGGGACGCCGACAGCGTGGCACCGGAATATTCTGCGTGCGCCGTGTTGGCATAGCAGCCGAAGGGCGAAGCGCAAGGGCCAGCACCTCCAAAGGTGATCAGGTTGTCCACCTTGTTGCGGTAGGCCACCAGCCCGACGCTGCTGGCACCCTGTGTCCAGCGCAAACCCATCTCGACATTACGGCTGCTCTCCGGCACCAGCGTCGGCACCCCATACACGCTGAAGCGCTGGTACAGCGTAGGCGCCCGGAAGGCAGTGCCAGCCGAAGCTGTCGCGCGCCATGCGGGCGTGAAGGCATAGGCATAGGCGGCGCTGCCGGTGGTTTTACCGCCAAACTCACTGTCCTTGTCGTGCCGCACGTTGAGTTGAACAGTGTGGGCCTGACGGCTCAGGCTGTAGCCCAGCGCCACCGCATCCTGCGAGCGTCCCTGATCAATGGGCGCGTTCTGCAGATGGTCTTCCTTGCGTTCGAGGGTGGCGGTAAAGAGCTGCTCGCCCAGGCGAAGCTCGTTTTGCAAGGTGTAGCCGCGCAGCCTGGTGAGGGTCAGGTAGGGCGATGGCGTGGTTTCGTAGCGATCCTTTGACTCATTCACCGACAGGCGCGTGCTCCAGGCATCGGTCCACTGCGCCTGCCAGTTCAGGCCCAGCGTCTGGAGTTTGTGCAAACTGCGGTCGTCTACCGGACTCAGCGGCATGAAGCCAAAGCCGTCGTACTGTGAATTGACGTCATTCGTGAGGGCCGAGACTTCGACGCGCTGTGTCTTGCTGATCTGCAAGCCGAGCCTGGCGTTCGCCGACTGGCCGCGGTAGCCATCTTTGTCCGGATTGTGGACGACGCTCGTCTGGGAATCAAAACCCGTGCTGGTTTCCCTGGCCAGCCCGAGCGAGTAATCGAACATCCCGCTGGAGCCGCTGAGCGCTGCGTCCACCTTCTTCGTGTTGTAGGTACCGAATCCCACGCCTATCGAGGGGGAAAACGCACCCTCGCCTTTGCGGGTGAACAGCTGGATCACGCCGCCGATCGCATCGGAGCCATACACCGCCGCCGCCGGCCCACGCAAGATTTCAATGCGGTCAATCAGCGCCAGGGGAATCGCCTCCCAGGCCGCGCCACCGGTGGCCTGCGAATCCACCCGCACGCCGTCGATATAAACGGCCGTGAAGCGTGACTCGGCGCCGCGCAGAAACACGCTGGTTGTGGCACCGGGGCCGCCATTGCGTGAGATTTCAAGCCCCGGGATACGCTTGAGAACATCGGCCAGACCGACCGCCCCGCTGCGTTCGATGCGTTCGCGGTCAATGATGGTCACATCTGCGACCACGTCGCCCACCGGCTGGACGCTGCGCGTCGCGGTGACGATGGTCTCCTTGAGTTGGGGCGTCGCGCCGGTTTGTGAAAAGGCCGGAAATGCAGCGGCCAAAGCCAGCGGCAACACCGCAAGGCGTACGGAATAAATACAGGTTTTCATGAGATGAACAATCAACAAAAAGCCCTCACCAGCTTCCCCGCCGGTGCCTGAGCGATACGAACGCGCGGCCACATCATGGACGCGCGCGTTCACCTTGTTGGCCGGTATCCGGGCTGACGGAACTGCCTCCATCGCCTTCCCAAGCGCGTGTTCAAAACGCTCAGTGGCCAATGATGAAAGCTGAATGTGCTCTTGGGTTTGAAGCTCAAGGCGCAGCATTCGTCCGCTTACCGTTGCGGGGGCAGCGCAGGTTAAAAGTCAAAGCGCCTGACGAGACTGGGGTTAACCCGGTCCGCATGGCTTTGGCTTCCTCCTGCTTCCCGTTGAACTGCGGCGTGTGAACCACACCGCGGGCACCAACAGGCAAGATTCTACGCGGCTCCATGACGCGCCACGCGGCAAACCCTACAATCAGTCTTGCCATGGCGGATCCAACCCAAATCGACCAACTCATTGAACGCGTGGAGCGATTGCTGCTGCGTTACGAAGAATTGCAGCGCACCAACGCGCTGCTGGGCGAGCAGGTCAACGTCCTGACGCATGAGCGCGATTCACTCAAATCCCGGCTCAGCGCCGCGCGCTCCCGCGTTGATGCCTTGCTCGAGCGCCTGCCTGACAGCAGCGGGAACACCGTCAAAATCCCGATGGAAGCGCAGCGATGAAACAGCTCGAGGTGCAAATCATGGGCCAGAGCTATTTGCTCGGCTGTCCCGAAAACGGCGACGCGCGCCTGCTTGAGGCCGTCAGCCGGGTTGACGCCGCCATGTGCAAAATCCGCGATGCCGGCAAAACCAAGGCGCGGGACCGCATTGCGGTGCTGGCCGCGCTGAACCTTGCGTTTGAACTTCCCGATCGCGCCGCCCATGGCGTGGCTTTGGCAGCGCCTGCCGCAACGCCACTGCACCTACCCACTGACAGCCTTGAGGCCGCCGGGCAAGCCTCGCAACCGCAGCTTGCCGCGTTGCTGCAGCGGCTCGATACCGCGCTGGGTATCGACGGTCGCCTGCTTTAGCCGGCGCCGTATTGCCCCTCAGAAATACCCGGCGCTTTCCCGCGCACCGGGCGACAAAGGCCTACAATTAATTTGTCTGCGATGCGCACTGGGCTTTATATTTCCTTGCACCAATGCTCTTCGAGCACGGGCTTGGTAAATTGTCTGGCAGGCGTGATCGTCTCGCGTCAGACGAACCCGAAACCTGACTGCCCTCGCCCACCTGAACCCAGGTTCAGGATGACGGTCCAGTGGCACTCGCAGACACCTTTTGATTCACTTTCGGGCCCGGCCCGGCCCGCATGCCTGTCGAACTCCAGCTCATCGTAGAACTCCTCCTGCTGGGCAGCGCCACGGGCTTCCTGGCCGGCCTGCTGGGCATAGGCGGCGGCATGCTGATGGTGCCGTTCATTACCTTCATTCTCGGCGCCAAGGGTTTCCCGCAGGACTACATTGTGAAGATGGCGGTGGCCACCTCGCTGGCCACAATCTGCTTCACCTCGCTGTCGTCCGTGCGTGCGCACCACCGGCGCGGCGCGGTGCTGTGGCCCATTGTTCGCCTGCTGACGCCGGGCATCCTGCTGGGGTCCCTGATCGGCGCGCAGGTGGCGGTGGCGCTGCCTGGCAAAACCCTGACTATCCTGTTCGCGTTCTTCGTGGCGTTTTCCGCCACGCAGATGTTCCTGGACCGCAAGCCCAAGCCCAGCCGAACCTTGCCAGGCCGCGTCGGCACCTTGGGCATGGGCGGGCTGATCGGCATGGTGTCTTCGCTGGTAGGCGCGGGCGGCGCCTTCATCTCGGTGCCCTTCATGACCTGGTGCAACGTGAAAATCCACGACGCCGTGGGCACTTCAGCCGCGCTGGGTTTCCCGATTGCGCTGGCTGGCACGCTGGGATACATCTGGGCTGGCCAGGGCCTGCCGCAGATGCCGCCTGGCTCCATGGGCTACCTCTACCTGCCCGGTCTGTTCGTCATTTCTCTGGCCAGCATGTGCACGGCGCCGCTGGGCGCGCGAACGGCCCACCGCATGGACATCCGCCCGCTGAAGAAAGTATTCGCGGCTGTGCTGTACCTTCTGGCGGCCTACTTTTTGCTGCGCTAAAGCAGCCAT
>CAYJMW010000034.1:0-37984 GCA_964371235.1 uncultured Polaromonas sp. | reverse complement strand
GTGTGGCGCAATGCACCTCCGGCGGGGGTGTGGGTGCTGCAAAGCTTGCCCACAATCTGAGCCGATGGTATCGACTTTCTCATGTTGTTTCGTTTGGCCGCTGACGGCGTTCTCCTGCTCCACTTGGCATTCATCGGATTTGCCGTTTTTGGTGGGGCACTCGCCGTGTGGTGGCGCTGGATGCCACTTGTTCATCTTCCCTCGGCGGCTTGGGCGCTGTTTGTAGAGCTGACCGGTCGCGTCTGCCCGCTGACTTATCTCGAGAACGATTTTCGCATCAGAGCCGGTCAATCGGGTTACACGGAAAGCTTCATTGAGCACTATCTGCTCGACGTCATTTATCCGGCAGGCCTGACTCGCGAGGTTCAGCTCGTTCTTGCTTTTGCGGTCGCTGTCATCAACATCGCGATCTATCTTTGGCTTGTCCGTCGCCGGCCAGCTTGAGTTTGAAGTGGCGGCGCACCGGCTGGAGCATGAGTATGGCGTGAAGGCGCGCATCATGGGCAGCCAGCCAACCTGGCGTGCTGGGTCACCAGTAACGACCCAGGTGAGCTGAAGAAATTCATCGAGGCCAACACGCGCCGCGTGGCGCTCGATGCGGTCGATGCACCAACGCTGCTGGTTGATCACAGCGCCACCATGCGCGCGGCGGCGCCACTGATGACCAGGTAGCCGTCGCGCGCGGCCATGCAAGACATGCTGCGAATGCCATGCCCGTCCAGGTCAAGCGCCTCGATATTGAGCCCGATGCGAGTCTGCAAGCGACTTGCAAGGGATTTCCATGACCAAATTAATCCGCAGGTTTTCCGGTGTAAATTAGGTCAAGTCTCACAGTTCTTCCCGCATCTCCAACCACGTCATGAAATCCCAAGCTTGAAGCCAATACTATTCAAAGGAAACCCAATGAACACTTCTCCTGAACTCACTGCGGGACTCAACGCCAAGCCACTGCGCTTCGCGCCCCACCGATTGGCTGCTGGCATCGCGGTGCTGGCGCTGGGTTGGCCCGTGCTGGCTTCGGCTGACTGTGTGGACACGCGCAAGCCAACGGCAAGCGAGACGGAGTTTCATAGCCGCGCGATCGCCACACTTGTGGCGGCGTTGCCACCCGTGCCCGTGGGCGGCAAGTTGCAGAACGAAGACAGCGTGCCCAGCCTCGGCCAGCAGTGCAAGGGAATAATAGGTGACTTCAGTCTGGAGGCAACTCGCTTCTACGAGCTGAACTATCGAAAGGCCATAGTGTCCGTGGCAATCAACGTGACGAAGCTGCCGGCTACTGCCGCCGTTCCGTTTGGAGCCTACGGCTCGGCAAGCCCCAGCCGCAGTGCGGCGCTGAAAGTGAACAACGTTGTGTGGAGGGTAAGCGGCTCCGATTCTCCGCTGCGCCAGGCGCTGGCCGACGCGATAGACCGCACGCGCTTGCAGGAATTGGTGGGCAAGCCATTGCCCTCCGTCGCGGAATCCCAGGCTCTGGCGGCCCAAGCCGTTCCCGCCACGGTAGCGGGGACAGCGGCGGCGGCGCCAGCAACTCCAGCCCCCAATGCGCCCATCACGCAAACAGCGACGCAACCCGTGGCTCCGACGAACCCATCCGCACCAGCGGCCCCTGGTCAAGCGGCTACCATCGAGCCCGTCAAAGAAGCGGTCGATACAGTCAACAAACTGCGTGGCCTGTTTGGCCGCTGACGCGGGCGCGCCGCGATGCGGTCGATGCGCCGACGCCGCTGGTCGATCACAGCGCCACCTTGCGCGCGGTGGAGCAGCAGTGGCCCAGGATCAAGTTCCATGCGCTGCGCGAGCATGCGGGGCTGGTGTTTCAGTCAAAAATGTAGTGTTTTTATAGCCTTTTAGCCTTCTAGCCCACGTAACAAGGGCGCTTACAGCTATTGTTTTTATAGCAAATACCGCTCGGAACAAGCTTGCAAGATCAAGGCTCAATCTGCAGTTGTCCAGGGTCGAGCAGCAGAAAACGGGCGAAGCCACGCGAGACATGCCGCAAATGCCATGCCCGCCCGGGTCCAGCGCATGTTTCACAAACCTGCTGACGAAAATCGCAGGGCGATGATTCTGCCGGACAATTGCCCCAGGACTGACCAATGGCCCAATCCGGGCACGGCACGGCGTTCATGCCACCCATGCCTGCCAAGATGCCGTCGGCCATCTCACCATAAGCTCCTGACTGACCTTCTGCCACATGAGCAAGTATTCAATACTCCTTGTATGCACCGACAACCTGTGCCGCAGTCCAACGGCCGAGGAGGTTCTGCGCCAGAAGGCGCGCCAGCATGGGCTGACTGATTGGGTGAATGTGGCTTCGGCAGCAACTATTGCAGCGGCCAGGTCAGCCAGGATGTGCCTGATCCGTTCTATGGCCAGCCGGATGACTTTGAGCATGTGCTCGATGTCATCGAAGATGGTTGCGAAGGTGTTCTGATGGATGTGAATGAAGAGATCAATCATGACAATTGAATCCAAAGCCGTCATTGCCATCCATGGGGGTGCCGGCACCATCAGCCGCAGCCGTCCAGGCAGCGCGGCGCAGGAAGCGGCTTACCATGAGGCGCTCAGTGGCATCTTGTGTTCGGCTCAGCAAATTCTGGCAGACGGTGGCAGCGCCCTGGATGCGGTCAGCCTGGCGGTTGATCTGCTGGAAGACTGCCCGCTTTTTAACGCCGGCTACGGCGCTGTCTTCACCCACGAGGGAACTCACGAACTCGATGCCGCCATCATGGACGGAGCGACCTTGCGCGCCGGTGCCGTGGCGTGTGTGAGCCGGGTGCGGCGCCCCCTGCGTGCGGCGCGTGCTGTCATGGAGCGCAGTGAGCATGTGTTGCTGGTGGCAGCAGGCGCTGAAGCCTTTGCACAAGCTTGCGGCCTGGAGTTGGTTGACCCGGCATTTTTCTCGACTGAAGCACGAGGCACGCAACTGCAACACGCACTCTCGGCTGATAAAAACCTGATGGATCATGACGGTGCCGCCTTGGTGTTTGGTGCGTCAAACACCTTGTCAGCGCCACTGATTGAGAGCTGCAAGCTGGGCACCGTCGGCGCGGTTGCCCTTGATAGCCATGGCAACCTGGCCGCTGCAACCTCAACCGGCGGCATGACCAACAAGCGTTGCGGACGTGTCGGTGATTCACCCCTGATTGGCGCTGGAACCTATGCGGACAACCGCACCGCAGCTATTTCGTGCACCGGCACCGGAGAGATGTTCATCCTTGGCGTGGTCGCTTATGACATTTGCGCCCGTATGGCCTACGGCGGTCAAGCGCTCGATGCCGCCGCGCACGAAGTGGTCATGAATACCTTATCCGCCATTGGAGGCAGAGGTGGTTTGATCGCGGTTGATGCACAGGGTCACCTGAGCTTTCCGTTCAACACTGAAGGCATGTACCGCGGCCATGCCCGCCTTGGAGAAGCGCCGCATACCGCTATTTTTGTTGAGGATCCTGCCTGAATCAGGTGATCAACTGCGACCATCGAAGACTTGTTCGTCAGCGATAACAACGCGGCAATGCGTATTTGACGAATCCAGTCAACGGTGATATCTCGACCATTGCCGATGTTGGCGTTGATAAGGCATCAGACGGCATTGAAGCGTTTGCGGTCAGTCGAAGTGCTCCCCCAATTCCGGAATCAGCTTGTTTAAAGCCTGGAATCGCGCGAAAACAATTTGCGGTGTTTGTCGGAATTTTTATACCTGTATGAAAATCCCGAAAAACCGCTGCAAGCAAGGCTACAAGCCATTCTCAGGAGGAATTCATGACCAGTTTATCCTGCAGCGTCCAGATTATCCCGCAGGTTTTGCGGTGTACATTCGTTGGGCGTCATAATCAATCTTCCGAGCCGACAGGAGCCTTACCAAATGATTAGCCTTGAGTTCCTCATTACCTCTCTTATTGTGGTGCTCATTCCGGGCACGGGCGTCGTCTACACTGTCTCGACCGGCCTTGTCCAAGGTCGAAAAGCAAGTGTGTTCGCCGCACTCGGATGCACGGCTGGGATCATCCCTCATCTCCTGGCTACAGTTCTTGGTCTAGCCGCTGTCATGCACACAAGCGCCCTCGCATTCCAAGCTCTCAAATACGCTGGCGTTGCTTACTTGTTCTATGTCGCCTACGCCACTTGGCGTGACAAATCCGCCTTCACCGTTGATGAAAATCTGTCCAGAAGCACGGCGTCCGGTTTGATCGTAAAAGCGTTCCTGCTGAACATCCTTAACCCGAAACTGACAATCTTCTTCCTGGCCTTCCTGCCGCAATTTGTTCAGTCCACTGCGACGGAACCGCTCATCCAGCTTCTTCTGTTGAGCGCCGTTTTCATGGCTATGACATTTATCGTTTTCGTCATCTATGGCTTTCTCGCGCATGTCTTTCGCAAGACTGTTATCGAATCGCAGCGGGTTCAATTCTGGCTTCGCCGTGGCTTCGCGGCCACCTTTGCGGGTCTTGGGGCAAGCCTCGCATTCACGGAAAAATGACGCCCAACCCATCCATCAACACGGACGCTGCGCGATGAAGCCGCGCAGCGCCAGTTATGTCAAACGTTAAACCGCAAAAGAAATCTTAGTTGATGCCAATACGTTTCGTATATACAATGGACGCATGGGGTTCACTTGGGCAGAAACGAAACGTGCAGCGAACATCAAAGCACATGGCCTTGACTTCCTGGATGCCGCAAGCGTTTTTGAAGGCGTGACATTCACTTTCGAGGATGACCGTTTCTCCTACGGCGAGCAACGCTCGTTACGCTGGACATGCTCGCTGGCGTCCCTGTTTCAGTCGTACATACGGAGAATGAACATGAAATCCGCGTCATCTCGTTCCGAAAAGCTACCAAGCGCGAGTCGCAAATTTACTTCGATGAAATCCAAAACTGATTGGGTACGCCTGAAGTCCGGCGCTGGTGACGTAAAGCCGACGCCCGAACACCCAGAGGCTGACGTAAAGCACATTGTTCGTGGCCTGGTTCGCAAAGGGTTGAAGCCGCTGCCTTCCAAAGCATCCATTTCGCTGCGAGTAGATCAAGATGTGCTCGAATGGTTTAAGGCACAAGGGACTGGCTATCAAACGCGCATCAATACAGTTCTGAGGGCGTTCCGTGATGCTTCGGTTTAACTGGTTGATCGACCCGACTGGCGCGGGTCATCGCTAACGTTGAACGGCTGGTTCGCGCTCAGGCGACCGTCTGGATCCAGTCTGATCCGGCATCGAGCGCACACGCTTTCGCGGCACCCGGCCCGGCAGCGTTGAAGGTGCACTTAAAACAGAGCGCTTGAGGTACTTATTAGCGTTCCAGTCCAGTGATTACGGGCGTAACATGCTACTATTTTTATAGCTATCTGACGCCCAAAAATCAAGCGCCACGTTCAAAAAAAGCCCGCACCGCTTGCGGAAAAATCAGGTGTTCCTGCGTCAGCACGCGCGCTGCCAGCGTGTCAGCGCTGTCGCCGGGAAGCACCGGCACCACCGCCTGCGCCAGAATGCCGCCGTGGTCCAGCTCGGTCGTGACTTGATGCACAGTGGCGCCCGCCACCTGGCAGCCTGCGTCGATGGCGCGCTGGTGCGTGTTCAGACCGGTAAAGGCGGGCAGCAATGAGGGATGAATATTGATCAGGCGGCCGGCGTAATGCCGCACAAAGCCGGGCGTGAGGATGCGCATGAATCCGGCCAGCACCACCAGCGCCGGTTGGTAGGGGTCAATACGCTCCATCAGCGCCGCATCAAAAGCCTCTCGCGTTTCAAATGACTTGTGGGGCACGACCTCGGTAGCAAGCCCCAGCTTGCTGGCCAGTGCCAGCCCACCAGAATCCGGCCGGTTGCTGATGACGGCGGCGATCCGCACACCCCACCGGGCCTGCCAGCCTTCCTTGTGGGCGGTGCTGGCAATCGCGGCCATGTTGGAGCCCGTGCCGGAAATCAGGATGACGATGTTTTTGTGTGGGCTTGCCATAGCCCGCTAGTTTAAAGTCTGCCCGCCGCCTCACCGCGCCAGGCCTTTGGCGCTATGCCCATTCGCCCCGGACAGCCATGTCCCACCTGAGACATAAAACCCGGCACGACCGTGCTAAAAATGCCAGAATCGGCTGCAAAACCTGCAGCAACCCGTCTGGAGACACAAGCCCCATGGATTTAGCTTTCACCCCTGAAGAGCAGGCCTTCCGCGAAGAAATCCGCGCCTGGGTTCATGCCAGCTTGCCGGCTGATATTTCGCACAAGGTGCACAACGCCTTGCGTCTGTCGCGTGACGACATGCAGCGCTGGGCCAAAATTCTCGGAAAAAAAGGCTGGCTCGGCCACGGCTGGCCCAGGGAATTTGGCGGCCCGGGCTGGAACGCCGTGCAAAAACATTTGTTCGAGGAAGAATGCGCGCTCGCCGGTGCGCCGCGCGTGGTGCCGTTTGGCCCCGTCATGGTCGCGCCGGTCATCATGGCCTTTGGCAACGCGGAACAGCAAAAGCGCTTTCTGCCAGGCATCGCCAGCGGCGAGGTCTGGTGGAGCCAGGGCTATAGCGAGCCGGGCTCGGGCTCCGACCTGGCATCGGTCAAATGCCGGGCCGAGCGCGCCGGCAACAAATTCATCGTCAATGGCCAGAAAACCTGGACCACGCTGGGGCAGTATGGTGAATGGATTTTTTGCCTGGTGCGCACCAATACCGAAGGCAAGCCGCAAACCGGCATTTCGTTCTTGCTGATCGACATGAAGTCGCCGGGCGTCACCGTGCGCCCCATCAGGCTGCTTGATGGCGAGTGCGAGGTCAACGAAGTCTGGTTCGACAACGTCGAGGTCCCGGCGGAAAACCTGATCGGCGAAGAAAACAGGGGCTGGACTTACGCCAAGCACCTGCTCAGCCACGAGCGCACCAACATTGCCGACGTGAACCGCACCAAGCGCGAACTCGAACGCCTCAAGCGCATTGCCAAAGCCGAAGGCGTTTATGCCGACATGCGTTTCCGCGATGAGATTGCCAAACTCGAAGTTGATGTGGTGGCGCTTGAAATGCTGGTGCTGCGCGTGCTCTCGGCGGAAAAATCGGGCAAGAACTCGCTCGACATCGCGGGCCTGCTGAAAATCCGCGGCAGCGAAATCCAGCAGCGCTACAGCGAGCTCATGATGCTGGCGGCCGGCCCCTACAGTTTGCCTTTCATTCAGGAAGCCATGGAAGCGGGATGGCAAGGCAACTTCCCGGGCGGCATCACCGGCAACGCTCCCCTGGCCTCCACCTATTTCAACCTGCGCAAGACCACGATTTATGGCGGCACCAACGAGGTGCAGCGCAACATCGTTTCGCAGGTCGTGCTCAGTTAAGCCTAAAAACGGAACAAACATCATGGATTTTGATTTCACCGACGACCAGGAACAACTGCGCGATGCCGTGCGCAAGTGGGTTGACAAGGGCTACGACTTCGGGCGCCGTAGCAGCATCGTCAAGGCCGGCGGATTTTCAGGCGAGGCTTACGCGCAACTCGCCGAACTGGGCCTGTCGGGCCTCTACATTCCCGAGGCGCACGGCGGGCTCGGCATGGGTCCGGTCGAAGGCATGGTGGTGATGGAGGAGCTCGGGCGCGGCATGGTGCTGGAGCCCCTCGCCCAGTCGCTGATGGCTGGCGCGGTGCTCGCTGGTTATGCTCCGCAGGTCGTGCAGTCCTCCTGGCTGCCAAAAATAGCTTCCGGCGAGCGCCTGGTGGTGCTGGCCTACCAGGAGCGCGCCGCCCGCTACCACTTCGAAAGTTGTGAAGCAAAAGCAGCTCCAGCCCAGTCAGGATGGGCGCTGACAGCTACCAAAAGCATAGTACCGGCAGGCGACCAGGTCGATGCCTTCATGGTGCCCGCCATGGCTAACGGAAAGATGGCGCTGTTTCTGGTAGAGCGCTCCGCCACGGGCGTGAGCACCCAGGGCTACGGCACGCAAGATGGCGCGCGGGCCGCGGAAGTAACGCTCAAGGGGGCGCTGGCCACGCTTGTCACGCTGGACGGCCTGACGGCCCTCACCCACGCGATTGATATCGGCATTGCCGCCAGTTGCGCCGAAGCCGTCGGCGTGATGGACAAGACGCTGGCCATCACGGTGGAATACATGAACACCCGCAAGCAGTTTGGCGTGCTCATCAGTAGCTTTCAGGCGCTGCGGCATCGCGTTGCCGACATGAAGATGCAGCTCGAACTGGCGCGCTCCATGAGCTACTACGCATCGCTCAAGCTCAATGCGCCCGCGCCGGAGCGCAGCGCTGCCATGGCCCGCGCCAAATACCAGTTGGGCGCCTCCATGCGTTTTGTCGGCCAGCAGGCGGTGCAGTTGCACGGCGGCATCGGCGTGACCGACGAGTACATCGTCAGCCACTACTTCAAGAAACTCACCCAGCTTGAGATGACCTTTGGCGACACACTGCATCATCTGGGCGAGGTTTCACGGCAGATGCAGGACACGGCGGGTGTGTTTGCGTAAGGCGCATTCCGGCGCGGCGCATGCTGCTTGATTCATAGCTGCTGGCGCACTGCCCGCGCCGGCTCTGGCAGGTTTTTCACAGGAGACTTTGCATGAAAATGTTACGCCGTCGTACCCTGGGTTTGGCGCTGAGCGCATCATTGGCCGCGGCACTATTGGCTGCTTGCGCGGGGCCCGGCAGCGCACCGCCTGCAAGCGGCTACGCACCCATCATCTTCGTGCATGGCAACGGCGACTCGGCCGCGCTGTGGCAAACCACGCAGTGGCGCTTTGAGTCCAATGGCTGGCCACGCGAGCGGCTGCATGCCATTGACGTGCCCTACCCGCTGGCGCGCGACGACGACAGCAAGGCGCAGCCCGGGCGCACGTCAACCACCGAGCACATGGCCTACTTGCAGACCGAGGTCAACAAGGTGATGCAGCGCACCGGCGCGAGCAAGGTCATCTTGATGGCCAATTCGCGGGGCGGCAACGCGGTTCGCAACTACATCATCAATGGCGGCGGCGACAGGCTGGTGAGCCACGCCGTTTTGGGCGGCACCCCCAACCACGGTGTCTGGGCAATCAAGGACTTTCGGGAAAGCAATGAATTTTCCGGCACCGGGCCGTTTCTGACGGCGCTGAACGCGCCCAAAAACGCCGCGGGCGATGAAGTCACCGGCCCGGTCAAATGGATGACCGTGCGCTCGGACAACAACGACAAATTCGCCCAACCCGACGGCCTGTGGATCGGCGCCAAGGGCAAGCCCACTTTTGTCACCTATGCCGGGCCTGAACTCAAGGGCGCCAAGAACGTCGTCATCCCGCGGGTTGACCACCGCGAAACCGCCTTCAGCCCCGCCGCGTTTGATGCCAGTTGGCGCTTCATCACGGGCAGTGCACCGAAAACGCTGGCAATCAGACCCGAGGCGCGGGTCACCTTGTCAGGCCAGATTACCGGCCTGGGACTGAATTCGACCGATCCGGCCAGCGGAAATTACGTGAACAATCTGCCCATCGCCGGCGCGCAGATTGCGGTGTACGCTACTGATCCAATAGCAGGAACACGCCTTGGCACAGCCGCCTACAGCCACACCGTAGGCGCGGATGGGCGCTGGGGGCCCTTCGCGGCAAAGGCTCAGGTGGCGTATGAGTTTGTCGTCAGCGCACCCGGCTACGCCACCACCCATATCTATCGCAGCCCCTTCCCGCGTTCATCAAGCATCGTGCAACTGCGCGCCGAACGCCTGGCCGAAGCCGACAAGGTGGCGGCTGGCCAGCAGGGCGCCGTGGTCACCTTCACGCGGCCGCGCGGTTACTTCGACCTGGAACGCGACAAACTCAAGTTTGATGGCAGCGCCACCCCAGGCGGCGTGCCCGCCAAAGGCGCGGGGGTAAGCGCCAGCAAACTTGTGGTCAAAGACGGCGGCGTTCGCACCATCAGCGCCGAATTCAACGGCGAAAAACTTGTCGGCTGGACCTGGCCCGCCGCGGAAAATCATCTGGTTTTGCTTGAGGTAACGCGGTAAGGGAAACCCGGCTCACCCGCCGCGGGCGCGCACCCATCCGGGTGTTGCAAGCGACAAGGTGCTGGCGGCGGTGCGGACAGGACAATGGCAAGAGGAATGAATCAATAACTGTTCGCGGTAAAAGCCAAGCGCGTGTTCATGACTTACCGGTGTTCAAACGCAACATTAGCGTCATCGGATGCAACGGCGACGGCTGAAAACCATAGTGCTCGTAGAACTCCTTGGCGCGGTCATGAAGCGCATGTACCAGCAGTGCCCGGACACCGGCGTTCTGAGAAACCACCACAGCCCGGTTGACGGCGTCTTGCAGCAGGGATGCACCAAGCTTGAGGCCTTGAGCGTGGTGGTCAACCGCAAGCCGAGCCAGAACCATCACCGGAACCGGATCAGGCATGTTCCGACGCACCGATCTGGCTGCCATCTGGTGCGAGACAGCGCCTGCAGCCATGGCGTAGTAGCCGTAAACGCGGTCGTCCCGATCCGCCACTACAAACGTGCGGCTGGCTCCGCTCAATTGGTTGGCCATTGCGCGGCGTTTGAGCCATTCGTCGAGAACGGCCTCGCCGCACTCAAATCCATCCAGAAGATGGGTAGCCGCCAGCGGCTGCGGTGCGCCCAAGTGCAAGCTCATGCCTTGGCAGCGACCCAAGGAGCCGTCACGGCCATGAGGCGCTCAAGCCCTGGATTGTGGCTGGGCGGGGCGTCGAGCATTGCAGTGAACTGCCTGAACTTGTCGGTATCCAGATTGAAGAAAACCTGATCAAGCACCACCGCTTGCGCTTTATTGCAGGCGGCCTCGAGCATGAAGTCCGACCGGTTCTTGCCCAGCAGGTTTGCAGCGTGATCAATCAAGTCTCGCTGCTCGGGCAATGCCCGCAGATTGATGGCGGCGTCGCGCATGGCTTTTTCCTTTTTGTGCATACACAATAGATACACGAAGCATAGCAAAATGTGTAGCTGTTGTCAATACACGCATAGCCATGTTCCAGCGACGACGATGAACAAACATTGCCCTGCCCCGCCAGGACGCTTCGCAGTGCTCTGCAGACTTCCCGACACTGACTACTTTTTTTGCTTGACGACCCACACCACAAGAGCGACAAGCACAACAACAATCAGGATCGGCAGCCGCATTCCGCCGTATCCGCCCATCCATCCGCCACCCCAAGCGCCGCCATTCATCATGTTTCCACTCTGCGCGAAAGAGACGCCGGTATCCGCTAGCGCCGCTCAGGCGCGATGTCTTTGGAAGAAAGTTTCAGAGACCTCCAGATCGAGGGCACAGTGGCGAAACGGCCCATCGGCCAGTTTTTCAGCGCGACCCGATCCGCAATGCATTCGGTCTGCAGCTCACTTGGCAGGCGCAGGCGGCATCCGGTCCATCATCATTTTCATCATGGTCTGCATCATCTCCATGCGCTTGGCCATCATCTGATGGTGCGCGCCCATCTCGCCAGTCATGCCGCCCATGCCAGCGCCAGACATGCCATCCATCATGGCCATGCCGTCCTGCATGGTTTTCATGTGTTCGGCCATCAGTTGGCTGCGCTCTTGCGGTGTCTTGGCGCTCATCATCTTCTCGTGCATGCCCTGCATGGTTTTCATCTGCGCATCCATCCTGGCCATTTGATCGGGTGTGGCCATGCTGTTGGCCTGTGCGCTACCCATCGGCATGGCCGGCGCGGTGTTGCAAGCAATCAATGTGCCGGCAGTGGCGAGGGCAATGGCAAGTGGAATGAATCGAAAATGGGTCATGACAAGCTCCTGGTCAAGCGGTTAATAATCATTTCGCCTCGTCAACCATCTGGATGGTCTTTTCCTCGACCTCTTTGGCAACCTGAACCAACGCCGCCTCCTGAGACAGCGCCGAAAGCATTTGCACTGGCTTGATAAGGCCAATCTTCGTTTTGCCCTTGTCCGTAAACACCGAGATGCGACACGGCAGCGCCATGTTCAGGCGCATATCGGTGGCCAAAACTTTCGCCGCTTGAGCCGGATTGCAGACTTCAAAAACCTTGCAATCCTCAGCAAATGCAATGCCTTTGCTGCGAAGCGTGGTCCCCAGGTCGTGAACATGCAGCACGCCGAAGCCGTGGCGAATAACCGCCGATTCGAGGTCTGATGACGCCTGGTTGAATGATTTGCTGGTGTTAACGATGTAATACATGAAGTTGCCTTGACCTTTGTGATGGACCAATAATTCCCTGGCTCGGCGAAGACGCTTCGCAGTGCTCTGCAGACTTCCCGACACTGACTACTTTTTTTGCTTGACGACCCACACCACAAGAGCGACAAGCACAACAACAATCAGGAGCGGCATCCACACTCCGCCGTATCCGCCCATCCAGCCGCCGCCCCACGCGCCGCCATTCATCATGTTTCCGCTCTGCGCGAAAGAGACGCTGGTGGCCAACAACGGCACCGTACCAACAGCCATGGCAAGTAAAATTTTCATGATTTTTCCTGATTGAAACGAAGAAACTATCGAACCACTTTTGCAGAGGACCCGCAAGACCGAAAGATCATCATGTGCCCGGGCGAGTCCGGGCCATGTAGGCCAAACACCATAGACGCCGTCAGCCGATATCCACTGTAGCCGCTCAGGCGTGCAGGCGCGATGTCTTGGGAATATGCGCCATCAAGAACTCCATCTGGTCGGCCAGAATGCGGCGGTTGCGCAAAATGAAGTCTTCCCACAGGCTGGGCACGTAAGGCGTATAGAGCAGCGGCATGTGGGCCTGCTCGGGGGTGCGGCTACTCTTGCGGTGATTGCAGGGGCGGCAGGCGGTGACCACGTTCATCCAGTTGTCGATGCCTTTTTGCGCAAACGGAATGATGTGCTCGCGCGTCAGGTTTTCTTCGTGAAAGTGGTCGCCACAGTAGGCGCACAGATTGCGGTCGCGCGCGAAGAGCTTGCCATTGGTCAGGCCGGGCTTGAGCTCAAACGGGTTGATGCCGGGCACACCCTTGGTACCGATGATGCTGTTGATGGTGATGACGGACTGCCGGCCCGTGATGGCGTTGTGGCCACCGTGAAACGTGGCAACCCGCGCGCCGATCTCCCAGCGCACTTCATCCGCCGCGTAATGCAACACGGCCTCTTCAAGGCTGATCCACGACTGTGGCAATCCCTGGGCTGAGAGTTTCAAGACCTTCAAAACGAACCTCCATGAACATGGAAAAACGGCGTCTGGCTATCTGCCTCTCAATATACATTGAAATCATGACAAAAAGCATGACAAACCGCATCCAGTTCATGAATAAGCGCGTCCAGACCTGCCCCGGCCAGCCTTCGCCGCTATAAAAACGATAATTGACCTCATGAAAGTTTTTCGCGGCTACCTTCATCCCGATCTGGCGCCCCATTGCGCCCTGACCATTGGCAATTTTGACGGCGTGCATCGCGGCCACCAGGCCATGCTGGCGCTACTCAAGAACGAGGCTGAACATCGCGGCCTGCCAAGCTGCGCCATGAGTTTTGAGCCGCACCCGCGTGACTATTTCGCCGCGCTGGCCCGCAAGCCGGAGCTGGCTCCCGCGCGCATTGCCACCCTGCGAGACAAACTCACCGAACTGGCGCGCTGCGGCATTGACCAGTGCGTCGTCTTGCCCTTTGATGCGAAGCTGGCGGCACTATCGCCCGATGACTTTATAAAGGATGTGCTGGTGCGCGGCCTGGGGGTCCAGTACGTGCTGGTGGGTGATGATTTCCGCTTCGGCGCCAAACGCGCGGGTGACTATGCCATGCTCGACGCCGCCGGTGAGCGTTTTGGCTTTGATGTCGCGCGCATGAACAGTTATGAAATCCATGAAACACGGGTTTCCAGCTCGGCGGTGCGCGACGCTCTGGCGCGTGGCGACCTGGCCCGCGTGGCCAGCCTGCTGGGCCGCCACTACAGCATTTCAGGCCATGTCGTACGGGGCAGCAAGCTGGGCCGTGAGTTGGGGTTTCGCACGCTCAACTTGCGCTTTAGCCACTGGAACCCGGCCGCCAGCGGAATTTTCGCCGTGCATGTGCACGGACTGGCCGCGCAGCCACTGACCGGGGTCGCCAATCTGGGTATCCGGCCTTCGCTTGACCCGAACGACGTCAACGGCGGGCGCGTGCTGCTCGAAACGCACTGCCTCGAATGGCCGGCCAGCCTTGGCCCGGAAGGGGCATACGGTAAAATCATCCGCGTGGAACTGCTACACAAACTGCACGAAGAACTGAAATACGACAGTCTGGACGCCCTCAAGACAGGCATCGCCAGGGACTGCGATGACGCGCGCGCATTTTTCCGTGCAATGCATGCCGAAACCAGCCGGCAAACGACGCGCGATCGAATTTAAAGCTGCACGCCAGGTGCTGCGCCCCCTTTTGACAGGTTCAGGGCGAGCGGCTATTTTTCTCACGTTCCGATCAGATCCCGTTCGGGCTGAGCCTGTCGAAGCTCTTTCCCGAATAAGTCATGCCTGAAAATAAACCCGATTACCGCAGCACCCTCAATCTGCCCGACACCCCTTTCCCGATGCGCGGCGAGCTGCCCAAACGCGAGCCCGGCTGGGTCAAGGAATGGGAAGACCAGGGGCTGTACCAAAAGCTGCGCGCGGCACGCTGCGGCGCGCCCAAGTTTGTGCTGCACGATGGCCCGCCCTATGCCAATGGCCAGATTCACATGGGGCATGCGGTCAACAAAATCCTGAAAGACATGATCGTCAAGGCGCGCCAGCTCAAAGGCATGGATGCCGCCTACATTCCGGGCTGGGACTGCCACGGCCTGCCGATCGAGAACGCGATTGAAAAGAAGTTTGGCCGCAATCTGGCGCGCGATGAGATGCAGGCCAGGAGCCGCGCCTACGCCACGGAGCAGATCGACATCCAGCGCACCGAGTTCAAACGCCTGGGCGTGCTGGGCGATTGGGACCACCCCTATCGCACCATGGATTTCACGAACGAAGCCGATGAAATCCGCGCTTTCAAGCGCGTGGTGGAGCGCGGCTTTGTCTATCGTGGCCTGAAGCCGGTTTACTGGTGTTTTGACTGCGGCTCCTCGCTGGCCGAGTTCGAGATCGAATACGCCGACAAGAAGTCGCAAACGCTGGATGTGGGCTTTTTGTGTGCTGAGCCAGACAAATTGGCGGCCGCTTTCGGCTTGAGCAAAATCACCAAAGAAGCGTTTGCCGTTATCTGGACCACCACCGCTTGGACCATCCCCGCCAACCAGGCGCTCAACCTGAACCCGGAACTTGGCTACGCGCTGGTGGACACCGAGCGCGGTCTGCTGCTGCTGGCCGAGAGCTTGGTGGAGAAATGCATGGCGCGCTTTGGGCTGACCGGCACGGTCGTGGCCACCACGCAAGGCAAGAATCTGGCTGGCCTCAATTTCAAACACCCCTTCGCGCATGTGCATACGGGCTATGACCGCCCGAGCCCGGTCTATCTGGCAGACTACGCCACTGCCGAAGACGGCACCGGCATCGTGCATTCGTCACCCGCTTATGGGGTGGAAGATTTCAACAGTTGTGTGGCACACGGCATGGCGATTGATGCCATCCTGAACCCGGTGCAGGGCAACGGCGTGTATTCGGCCGAACTGCCCCTCTTTGGCGGTCAACACATCTGGAAGGCCTGCCCGGTCATCATCGATGCCCTGAGGGGCGCCGCACGCCTGTTTGCCAGCGAGAACATCGTTCACAGCTACCCGCATTGCTGGCGCCACAAAACGCCGGTGATCTACCGCGCCGCCGCCCAGTGGTTCATCCGCATGGACGAAGGCGAGGGCGTGTTTACCAAAGACAAGGCGCCCAAATCACTGCGCCAGCTGGCACTCGATGCCATCGAGCAAACCGCGTTTTACCCGGAGAACGGCAAGACCCGGCTGCGCGACATGATTGCCGGCCGGCCCGACTGGTGCATCAGCCGCCAGCGCAGCTGGGGCGTGCCGCTGCCCTTCTTTTTGCACAAGGACAGCGGGGAGTTGCACCCGCGCACCATGGAGATTCTGGACGTTGCGGCCAGCATGGTGGAGCAAGGCGGCATCGAGGCCTGGAGCAAGGCCAGCACGGAGTCCATCTTCGCCAGCGTCGGCGCGCAGGATGCCGACCAGTACACCAAGAGCAGCGACATTCTGGAAGTCTGGTTTGACTCCGGCACCACGCACACCACCGTGCTCAAGGGCTCGCACCCGGGCAGCGGCCATCCGGAGGGCCCCGAGGCGGACCTCTATCTGGAAGGACACGACCAGCATCGCGGCTGGTTCCACTCTTCGCTCCTGACCGCGTGCGCCATGTACGGCCGCGCACCCTACAAAGGCATCCTGACACACGGCTTCACGGTGGACAGCAAGGGCCACAAAATGAGCAAGAGCGCCGGCAACGGCGTCGATCCGCAGGAAACGTCGAAGAAGCTCGGCGCCGAAATCATCCGCCTGTGGGTGGCGGCCAGCGACTATTCCGGTGACATCGCCGGTGACGACAAAATCCTGGCGCGCGTGGTTGATACCTACCGGCGCATCCGCAACACGCTCAAGTTCCTGCTCGCCAATGTGAGCGACTTTGACCCCGACCGGGACAAAGTCGAATTCACGGACATGCTCGAAATCGACCGCTACGCCTTGAGCCGCGCAGCGGAGCTGCAAGCCGACATCCTGGCGCACTACGAGGTCTATGAATTCCACCCGGTGGTGGCCAGGCTGCAGATTTACTGCAGCGAAGATCTGGGATCGTTTTACCTCGACATCCTGAAAGACCGGCTCTACACCACGGCGCCAAAATCGCTGGCGCGGCGCAGCGCCCAGACCGCGCTGCACCAGATCACCCACGCCATGCTGCGCTGGATGGCGCCGTTTTTGAGCTTCACGGCCGAAGAGGCGTGGAAGGTGTTTGGCAGTTCGGAATCCATCTTTATGGAAACCTACGCCGAGCTTCCCGCGCCAGATACCGCCCTGCTCGCCAAGTGGTCACGCATTCGCGAGATTCGTGATGCGGTGAACAAGGACATCGAAACCTTGCGTGCCGAAGGCAGTGTCGGCTCGTCCCTACAGGCCAATGTGTCGCTGGAAGTCAATGCCCAAGACCATGCGTTGCTGGCCAGCCTGGGAGATGATCTGAAATTTGTCTTTATCACTTCTGCTATTGATTTGGTAGCTGGAAACGCAATAAATTCAAGGGTGAGCGCCAGTTTTTCCACAAAATGTGAACGCTGCTGGCATTACCGCGATGACGTCGGCCACAACCCGGCGCATCCCACCCTTTGCGGCCGCTGCACCAGCAACCTGTATGGCGCGGGCGAAGTCAGGACCTTTGCATAATGGCAAGAACCCGCTTCAATACCACATCGGGCGCCATGCTGCCCTGGCTCGGCCTGGCGCTGATGCTGCTGATTGCCGACCAGCTCACCAAGGTGCTGATTCTGGGCTATTACCGTCTGGGTGATGCCACCCCTATAACCAGCTTCTTCAATATCGTTCGGGTCCACAACAGCGGGGCGGCATTTTCGTTCCTGGCATCCGCGTCGGGCTGGCAACGCTGGTTTTTCACGGCCATCGGCCTGGCGGCGGCGCTCTTTATCGTCTGGCTGCTCAAGTCGCATGCCGGGCAAAAACTGTTCTCGTTTGCCCTGGCCTGTATTTTGGCGGGTGCACTGGGCAACGTCATTGACCGCAGCCTGTACGGCCATGTGGTGGACTTTCTGGATTTTCACTACGCCAACTGGCATTTCCCCGCCTTCAACCTGGCCGACAGCGCCATCACCGTCGGCGCCGTCTGCCTGATCCTGGACGAATTGCGGCGCGTGCGCAAGGCGCGATAGACCGGAGCCTGCCCTGCCGCGCGCGGTCGGGCAGGCGTATAGTGAGTTAAAAAATTCATGAAGCATTTGTTGAATCTTCTGGCAGCCGTTGCGCTGCTGGTCTGGGGCACCCATCTTGTGCGTACCGGCATCCTGCGGGTATTCGGGGCCCATCTGCGCCAGGTCCTGGCGCACAGCATCAGCAACCGTTACGCGGCAGCCATCTCAGGCATCGGCGTCACTGCGTTGGTACAGTCCAGCACCGCGACTGCACTGATCGTTGCCTCGTTCGTCGGGCAGGGCCTGATTGCGCTGCCGCTGGCGCTGGCGGTCATGCTGGGGGCCGACATCGGCACCAGCCTGATGGCCGTGCTGTTCTCGTTTGATCTGTCGTGGCTCTCGCCGCTGTTCATCTTTGTTGGCGTGGTGTTGTTCATCTCGCGGCAAGACACCAACGTCGGCCGTTTTGGCCGCGTCCTGATTGGCCTGGGCCTGATGCTGCTGGCGCTCGGGCTGGTCACCGTTGCCGCATCCGTATTGACGCAAGCTCCTGCCGTCAAGGCCCTGCTGGCGTCCCTGAGCAGCGACCTGCTGCTTGAGATCACGGTTGGCGCGTTTCTGGCCGTGCTGTCCTACTCAAGTCTTGCCCTTGTGCTGCTCACGGCCACGCTGGCTGCATCGGGCGTCATTCCCCTCGATGTCGCCTTGGGCCTGGTGCTCGGCGCCAACCTGGGCAGTGGCCTGTCAACCATGCTGACCACCCTGCGTTCAGCGCTGGAAGTGCGCCAGGTGCCGCTGGGAAATTTCTTTTTCAAGCTGCTCGGAATCATCCTGGTTGCGCCATTGATCGGCCCTTGGCTGCACTACGTGCGCCCCTATCTCGGCGAGCCTGCCAGCGTGGTGGTGCTGTTTCACCTCATGTTCAATGTAGTGGTGGGCGTGGTGTTCATCGGCTGGACGCAGGTGATTGCGCGCTGGGTTGAAAAACTGCTGCCCAAGCCCGTCAAAGCCGCTGTCGATGGCAGGCAGCATCACCTGGATCCGTCTGCGTTGTCAACGCCTGCCCTGGCGATTTCCTGCGCTGCGCGCGAAGCGCTGCACCAGGCCGATGTGGTGGAGACCATGCTGCGCGGCATGCTCGAAGTCATCAAGAATGACGATCTCAGGCGGGCCGGGGAATTGCGCAAAATGGATGACAAAGTGGATGAACTGTATTCGTCCATCAAGTATTACCTCACCAAAATTTCCCGCGAGGCACTGGCCGAGGAAGAGAGCCGGCGCTGGACCGACATCATCAGCTTCACCATCAACATGGAGCATATCGGCGACATTGTCGAGCGCGTGCTGATCGACATCGAGGACAAGAAAATCAAACCGGGCCGCCAGTTCTCCGAAGCCGGCATGGCCGAGATCACCGAGTTGCACAAGCGGCTGATCGACAACCTGCGCCTGGGCATGAGCGTGTTTTTGAATGGCAACGTGCGCGACGCGCAGAAGCTGCTCGAAGAAAAAGCCCGCTTTCGCGATCTGGAGCATGCCTACGCCACCAGCCACCTGGAGCGGCTGCACACCAACACGCTGCAAAGCCAGGAAACCAGTTCGCTGCATATTGATCTGATCAGCGACCTCAAGCGCATCAACTCGCACATCTGCTCAATCGCCTACCCGATTCTTGATTCGGCCGGCGCACTGGCGCCCAATCGTCTGCGGACCGCGGCGCTTGCCGAAAAGGTGTGAGGCTTTGTGCCTCAATACAAACCCATCACCGCCGAAAGAATCAGTGCTGCCTCCAGTGTGAATTCACCTTGCTGCATGGCGTTGAGCAGTTGCTCGCGGCGCAGCAAGCCAAACTGTGCAACCTCGCCATCCTGGTTACACGGAGTCAAGCCTTCGGGGACGGTGCAGCAATACCAGTCAATGTGCTCGTTCACATAGCCCGCCCCTTTGCCATCGCTGCAGGGCCGGCAGATATTCATCCGTCCGCCATGACGGACAGACTGCAGATCGGGTAGACGCAGCCCGGCTTCCTCCCAGGTCTCACGCGCCAGCGCGGTTTGCACCGTGTCAGCGGCCGACACCATGCCGCCCATCAGGGTGTCCCACAAGCCCGGGTCAGTGCCCTTGTCGAAGGCGCGTTGCTGCACCCAGACGCGGCCATCAGGCGTTTGCCCCACCAGATGCACCGCCCGGGTGGTGATGCCCAGCGGACGAACCGCGGCGCGCTCGACCGTTCCCTGGCGACGCCCCTCCTGATCCGTCACCGAGAGTTGCTCATTGCGCCAGGCGCCAGCCAGACCGGCGTCATGCAGGGCCGTGGCGACGCGGTTCAGGCCGGCCGTCACGTCGCCCGTCAGATGCCAGCCCGCGCGCGCCGAATGCTCTTCTTTTAATAGCGTTTCATGCCCATTCGACAAGGGCTGAAGGGCTATTTGATTAAAAAAATCGGGCTCCACCGAGCCAATCACCGATGCGCCTGTCCAGAGCGGCACGCGCGGCCGCAACGGGTCCTGACTGGCGCTCGCGCGCAGAATGCGCAGCCAGTCGGGGCCAACAACTTCTGAAGTCATCACACCTTCGCCGCCCTGGCTACAGCGTCAGGATGGTGCAACCCGTCGTTTTGCGCGCTTCGAGCGCACGATGCGCCTGCGCGACATCGGCCAGGGCAAAGCGCTGGTCAATGCGGATCATGATCTTGCCGCTGGTGACCATGTCAAACAGCTCATCGGCCATCGCCTGCGTGCTTTCCCGCGTGGTGATGTGACTGAACAGCGTCTGGCGCGTCAGGTAGAGTGAGCCTTTGGGGCCGAGGATGCCGGGAGAAAATGGCGCGACCGGGCCCGAGGCGTTGCCAAAACTTGCCATCAGGCCGAACGGGCGCAGGCAGTCGAGCGAACGCTCGAAGGTGTCTTTTCCAACCGAGTCATACACCACCTTCACGCCCTGCCCGCCAGTGATTTCCTTGACGCGGGCGACAAAATCTTCCGTGTTGTAGTTGATGACGAAGGCCGCGCCATGCGCTTTGGCCAGCGCGCATTTTTCATCACTCCCCGCCGTGCCTATGAGTTGCAGGCCCAGCGCCCTGGCCCATTGGCAGGCAATCAGGCCGACGCCGCCAGCAGCCGCGTGAAACAGCACAAAGTCGCCTGGTTGAAGCCCGCCCTGCGGCTGCGTGCGGCGCAGCAGGTACTGCGCGGTCAGGCCCTTGAGCATCATGGCCGCGCCGGTCTCAAAGGAAATTGCATCGGGCAGTTTGCAAACACACTTGGCGGGCATCACGCGCACCTCGCAGTAGCTGCCTGGAGGCTGGCTGGCATAGGCCGCGCGATCGCCGACCTTGAGGTGGATCACTCCCTCGCCCACCGCTTCGACCACACCCGACGCTTCCATGCCCAGTTGCAGCGGCATGGGCAGCTGATACAGGCCGCTGCGCTGATAGACATCGATGAAGTTCAGGCCAATGGCCTTGTGGCGGATGCGGATCTCGCCGGGGCCGGGCTCGCCGACCTGGACCAGGACGATTTTTAGTTGCTCGGGGCCGCCGTGCTGGTCAATGCGCACGGCTCTGGAAGTGATGGAGGTCATTGCAGGGTTTCCTTGTTGTTTGCGGGTTGCCGGTGAATCGGTGAATCGCTGGAACTGGACATTAAAAGGCCAACAGCCGTCATCGTGCCACGAATCAAAATGGGCCGCCTGTGCGGGGGTTAAGAGACCAGTCGCGCCGCAGACGCAAGGATGGCTTGTTAAAGTCCTGCCAATGAATCAGCGCCTGACCCCCGCCACCGCCCTGTTATTGGTGGTTCCTCCCCTGCTCTGGGCGGGCAACGCGGTGGTGGGACGCCTGGTCACCGGGCTGGTTCCACCCATGACGCTTAATTTTCTGCGCTGGGTGCTGGCTCTTGCGATTCTGCTGCCGCTGGCGCACCGGGTACTCCAGCCGGGCAGCGCCCTGTGGCCCCACTGGAAGCGCTTTGCGCTGCTCGGTTTGCTGGGCGTGGGCTGCTACAACGCCTTGCAGTACCTGGCACTGAAAACCTCGACGCCGCTCAATGTGACGCTGGTCGCCTCCAGCGTGCCGGTCTTCATGCTCGCGGTCGGCGCACTGTTCTTCAGGCAGCGCATTTCACGCCAGCAAATCGCGGGAGCGCTGCTGTCAATGGTCGGCGTGCTGGTGGTGCTGTCGCGCGGCCAGTGGGCGCTGCTGGCGCAGGTGCGGCTGGTGCCAGGCGATCTTTATGTGCTGCTGGCCACTCTGGCCTGGGCGTTTTACAGCTGGCTGCTGGCGCAACCCAGGGAGCCGACCGACATCCGCCGGGATTGGGCGGCTTTTTTGATGGCGCAGATTGTCTTCGGCCTGGGCTGGTCCGGCTTGTTTGCGGCCGGCGAATGGACGCTGACCGATGCGCGCATCAGCTGGGGCTGGCCGCTTGCCGCAGCCTTGCTGTATATCGCCGTGGGCCCCGCACTGATCGCCTACCGCTGCTGGGGCCTGGGTGTGCAGCGCGTCGGCCCGGCCATCGCCGGTTTTTTCTCGAACCTGACACCGCTGTTTGCCGCCCTGCTGTCGGCGGCTTTTCTGGGCGAGTTGCCGCAGCTTTATCACGCGTCGGCGTTCTTGCTGATTGTGGGCGGCATTGTGGTGTCGTCGCGGCGCTAAGTCGGAACATGCTTAAGGCAACCCGATTGCTTCGTGCGCTGTCTCCTATAATTTTGACGTAACGATCAGCCATAAAGGTGCAGGGACATGAACAGGAACGATCACCCGTGGCGCGCTGGCACCTTGTTCCTGCTTGCATCGCTGGCACTGCCCGCGTGCAGGACCGAAGCACTGGCCCCGCCTGATCCGCCCATCGTGGGCAGCCCGCCAGCGTCGGCAAAACCAGCGTACTCCCAGGCCTTGCGCGTCATTGTGAAATTCAGGCAGGGCGTGGCCTTTCGTGATCCTGTTTTTCTGAAGGAGATGGCTCAGCACAGCCACGCGCGCATTGTTTATGTCAGCAGCGTAGCATCCGATACCCATGTCTATCAGATCGAGCCCGAACCTGGTCAGAGCCGCACTGATGTCCTGCGGCGCCTGGCAAGCCTTCCCTTTGTGCTGCGGGTCGAAGCCGACGCCATGGCAAGACCGTCCTGAATTGAAGCGGGAACGGGCGCCTCAATCTGCGCTGCGATGCATGGCGCATGCGATGGATCAACCCCATGCCGGGTCGATTTATTAGTTGAGACCGGTAACAAGCGAGAACATGAAGATGAAAAGAAAATTCAGGCCTTTGGGAGTTGCTGTCCTGGCATTGTCCATCGCGACCGCCAGCGCCATAGCCATCGCGCAGCTTGTTCCGCCGGGAAAAACTTTTTCAAAAGCGCAAGCCACGGCCTTTGCCGGACCGGTGCAAACGCAGCAGCGGTTTAACCGCCTGATCATCAAGTTCAAGGACAAGGCCACCACGACCGCCAGCGTTTTTGACTTCTTCTCGGCCCGCAACCAGGTGGCCCTGCTGTCCGGCGGCAGCGGTCTGAATCTGGCCAAGACCAGCGCGGTGAGTCTGTCCTACCTGAAATCGGTGACCTCTCAAACCCACGTGGCCGTGACGGGCCAGAAGCTGAGCCGCGCGGAATTATTCGCGCTGGCCAAGCAGATTGAGCAGGACCCGGGCGTGGCCTATGCCGAGATCGACGAGATCGCCCGGCCGCAATTGGTGCCCAACGACCCGGACTACCTGACCCGGCAGTGGCACTACCAGGCACCATCAACCGTCCCCGGCGGCGCCAACCTGCCCACAGCCTGGGACCTCTCCACCGGCGCTGGCGTGGTCGTGGCCGTGATTGACACCGGCATCCGCCCGCATGCGGATCTGGCTCCCAAGCTGTTGCCCGGTTACGACTTTGTCAGCGCCGATAGCCCAGGTGTCTTCACGACGGCCAACGATGGCGATGGACGCGACAGCGACCCGTCAGATCCGGGCGACTGGTCGCTGGCTGGCGCTTGCGATTCAGGCTCCCCCGCCAGCATCAGCAGCTGGCACGGCACCCATGTGGCCGGCACCATCGCCGCGGTGACCAACAACGGCCTGGGCGTGGCCGGCGTGGCGTTTGGCGCAAGGGTGCTGCCGGTTCGCGTGCTCGGGGTCTGTGGCGGCTACACCTCTGACATTGCCGCCGGCATGTTGTGGGCGGCTGGGCTGAGCGTGCCCGGCGTGCCAGCCAACGCGAACAAGGCCAAGGTGCTGAACCTGAGCCTGGGGGGCTCGGGCAGCTGCGCTCTGACCTACCAGGATGCCATCAACGCGGTGCGCGCCGTGGGCAGCGTGGTGGTGGTGGCTACCGGTAACGAAGGCTTGTCGTCAATCGATCAACCCGCCAATTGCACCGGCGTGGTGGCGGTCACCGCCCACACCAGGCTCGGCGACAACGCCAACTACGCAAACATTCGCGCCGACACCGTCATCAGCGGCCCTGGCGGTGGTTTCGGCACCCTGATACCTGGTGACGGAGCCCTGGTGTACTCGACCCTGAACACCGGTCACACCACCCCCGGCGCAGACAGCTACGGGGGATACGCGGGCACCAGCATGGCCGCGGCCCATGTGGCGGGCGTCTCGGCCCTGCTGGCCAGCCTTCAGCCTGAGATCACCCCTGACGCGTTGAGCTCCGTGCTGGCCAGTTCGGCCCGGCCGCATCCGGCGGGAACGTTCTGCGCGAGCCGCACCGACTGTGGCGCCGGCCTGGTCGATGCACGGGCAGCCATTGACCGCCTCAACTCGATCGCGCCCACCGTAGCCGCTTCGGTCAGCCCGGCCGGTGTCCGGCCCACCGGCTCGACCATCACCCTGACGGCGACGGCCTTGGCGGGCAGCAGCGGCAACAGCACGTTCAGCTATCAGTGGACGCAAATTGCCGGTCCCACAGTGAACTTGAACAGCAACACAAGCGCCACGAGCTTTTTTGTTGCGCCAACGCCCGGAGCCAGCTACACGTTCAAGGTGAAAGTCACCGACGGCGCGGCCCTGTCGGCTTCAAACCAGGTCAGCGTCACATCCAACACAGCTCCGAATCTCAACCCGATTGCGCCCCAATCCGTGGTGCTGGGCGGCAGCCTGGCTTTTACCGCGTCAGCGACCGATGCGGAAAATGATCCGGTCGTATTCGTCGCCGGAGGCCTGCCCGCGGGTGCCAGCCTGAATCCAGCCACAGGGGAATTCAGCTGGAACGCAGCGGGGCCCACCGGAAGCTATTCAGTCACCCTCACGCCGCATGACGGCGCTTTCAGCGGAACACCGCAAACGGTCCTGATCACGGTCACCGCGTCAGCATCAGAATCGCCACCGGGCAGTGGCAGTGGCAGTGGCGGCGGCGGCGGATCGATGGACTGGTTTGACCTGTTCGCCCTGCTGTCACTGGCCGGGCTCAGCCTGCATGTGGCTCGCCGCCAAGGCACGCGCGGCAAAAACCAGTAGCACCAAGCCCATGCCACCCAGCGCGCCTGCAATGTGCGCTGGGTGATAAACCGGAAAACCCCATCCGACCGGCGGCGCTTCCCGCAGGCCCACCGCCTGCAACCAGAGCTTTAAGGCGATCAGGCCCAACACGACAATGGCGGCACGGCCCATCCGGCGTGACGGCCGCACATCAGTCGCCAGGCTTGGCTTGCCCGCTGGCTGCTTGAACGGGCGCGCCAGCCAGGCGATGGCCACCGCATTGCCGGCCAGCAGCCCGTGCAGGGCCCCGGAAGCCCCGGCGTAATAGCTGCAATCCGGATCGAGCGCGAGCACCAGCGCCACGCCGGCGTAGCCGCCGCACAGCGCCAGCAACTGAAGCGGCCAGCGCAGCCAAAAACCACTTGCAAAAACGATCAGCACCAACGCAAAGGCATTGCCCGCCGCGTGCCAGCGGCTCAAGTGCACCCACTGCGAGCTCAAGAGCTGCCAGACCGCGCCCCGCTCATAGCTGACCCTGTCAAAACGCAGCAGCTCCGATGCTCCCGGCCACAACTCAAACCCCAGCGTGAACAGCACGAACAGCGCAGCCAGCCAGACCAGCACCGCCATCTGATGGCCCTTTGACTTGCCGGGCGCAGCCTGAACTCCTGATGCACTGGTAACCACGTACAGGCAGCTCAGTACGTTCCCGGATAGGCCCCGCCATCGGCCAGCACGTTCTGGCCGGTCATGTAAGCGGCGTGCTTGCTGCACAGAAAGGCGCAGATGGCGCCGAACTCCTCGATCGAGCCAAAGCGCCGGGCCGGGATGTTTTTGCGGCGTGCATCAGCGAGAGACTCGACCGACTGACCGGTCTTTTGCGAAGCCGTCTGCAACATCGTCCTGATGCGGTCGGTGTCAAACGCGCCCGGCAGCAGGTTGTTGATGGTGACGCCCTGCGCGGCGAGCCGGCTGCGCGCCACGCCAGCAACAAAGCCCGTGAGGCCACTGCGCGCGCCGTTGGAGAGGCCCAGAATGTCGATCGGCGCCTTGACCGCGCTGGAGGTGATGTTGACAATGCGGCCAAAGCCGCGCGCAGCCATGCCATCGACCGTGGCCTTGATCAGCTCGATGGGCGTGAGCATGTTGGCATCCACCGCCTTGATCCACGCGTCGCGATCCCAGTCGCGGAAGTCGCCCGGCGGCGGGCCACCGGCGTTGGTGACGACGATGTCAAAGTCACGGCGCAGCGCGAAGACGGCTGCGCGGCCTTCCACCGTGGTGATATCTGCTGGAACGAATTGCACAGTGGCCCCCGCCGAACGGGCACCATCAGCCACCAATTTGCTGGCAGCCGCCTGAAGAACTTCGGCACCGCGTGCCACGATCAGCACATGCACGCCTTCCCGCACCAGTGCCTGCGCGCAGCCAAAGCCCAGCCCCTTGCTGGCGCCGCACACCAGCGCCCATTTGCCCGCAATACCCAAATCCATAGGAACTCCTTGATGTAAAGACTGACTGAAAAACCGCCAGCCGCTAACGCGCTGACCGGGTAAACACAAAGATTCCGGCGATCACCAGCACTGTTCCCGCAGCCACCCACGCGGTAAACGGCTCGCCCAGAATCACCACGCCCATCAAAATGGTGGACATGGGGCCGACCATTCCGGTTTGGGCCGCCATGCTGGCGCCAATACGCTCAATGGCCATCATCACCATCAGCACCGGCACTGCCGTGCAAAGGGTGGCGTTGAGCAGCGACAACCAGATCACCTCGGGCGCCACAAGGGCGGCGCTCATGGGCCTGAGCAGCACAAACTGGGCGATGCAAAGCAGGCAGGCGACCGTGGTGGCCAGCCCGACCAGCCGCATTGAGCCCAGACGTCCCACCAGCTCGCCACTGTAAACCAGATAGACCGCATAGCTGGCCGCGCTCAGAAAAACCAGCAGCGCGCCCAGCGCCGCCTCGGCGCCCTGCAGCTTGATTTCGTGACCAAACACCAGCACCACCCCGCAGTAGCTGATGGTGATACCAGCAATCTGCCGCCCGGTGATGCGCCGCCGATAGAACACCAGCCCGAGCAGCAAAACCAAAGTGGGATTGAGGTAAAGAATCAGCCGCTCGAGCGACGCGGTGACATAGGCCAGCCCGGCAAAATCCAGAAAGCTCGCCAGGTAGTAGCCGGTAAATCCGAGCCAGAGCACGCCCAGCCAGTCCTTGCGCGCAAGCGCTGCCTTGCCCCGGCTGGCCCACCAGGCCATCACTGCAAAAAACGGCAGCGCAAACAGCATGCGGTACATGATGAGCGTGACGGCATCGACACCGTAGCGATAAGCCAGCTTGACAATGATCGCCTTGCCACTGAACGCAATTGCCCCGAAAGTTGCGAGCAGCAGTCCGGATGCTATCGTTTTAGTAGCGTGTTGTGTTTGTGGCATCTGGGCTGAAGACACTTTTTATTAACAGATAAAGGATTGCCGAAGTTGAAACTCATGGCTGACCTGCGTTTCATTTGAGGATTGTGCAACCATCCTGGAAGCGGTAACCGGACAAGGAAAAGGATCGATTTGTCGTCCGCATCGGGCCTGTGCCGACGCGCGTCAGGGTACAAAAAAAAGGCCGCATGATGCGGCCGTTTTTTTGTGCTTGGAACCCGGATTAACGCGCGGGGCGTGCCGGACGCCTTTGCGCGTCGCGGGGGACAAACACCTTGCCGGCCGGTCTGGCAAAAGCGCTCTTGCGCTCCGCAAAATCACCACGCGGCGCAAAACCTTCCGAACGGCCGCCGAAACTGCGCTCGCCATCGCGGTCATCGCGACGCGGGCCGCGGGCATTGCGTTCGTCGAACGCGCCGCCATGACCCGGCGCCTGGAACGGTGCGCGCTCATTGCGGCTGGTGCCGAAACCGCCACGGTCAGCGCCAAAAGCGGGCTTCTTGCCAGCATAAGCGCCGCCACCGAAACCACCCGAGGGCGCACGGTCGTTGCCAAAGCGGCCTGCGCCGGCAAAACTGCGGCCACCGCGGTCCGGGCCGTTGCCAAAATTGCCACGCGGGCGCTCAGAGGTAGGCGCGAAACGCTGTTGCGGCTCCAGACCGGCAATCACGCTGGGCTTGAGGTTTTGCTGGGTGTAGTGTTCAATATCCTGAATCTTGCGGCGGTCGCGGAACTCGGCAATCGTGATTGCCTTGCCTTCGCGGCCGGCACGGCCGGTGCGGCCAATGCGGTGCACGTAGTCTTCGGCTTTCATCGGCAGGCCGTAGTTGATGACGTGGGTGATGGTTGGCACATCAAGGCCGCGGGCGGCCACGTCGGTAGCCACCAGAATCTGGACGCGACCGTCACGGAATGCCGTCAGGCGGCGATTGCGCAGCCCCTGGCCCAAAGCGCCATGCAGCGCCACGGCGCTGAAGCCTTCCTGCACCAGATCGTTGGCCAGGCCGTCACATTCAACCTGCGTGCAGGCAAACACCAGGGCCTGGTTGATGGTGGTGTCGCGCAGCCAGTGGTCGAGCAGCTTGCGCTTGTGCGTCATGTTGTCGGCCCACAGCAGGGACTGCGTGATCGACGCGTGTTTTTCGTGCGGGGAGTCAATCTCCACGCGCTGCGGCTGGCGCATCACGCGGGTGGCGAGCTGCATGATGCGCGGCGCAAAGGTGGCGCTGAACATCATGGTCTGCTTGCGTTCAATGGTGAGCTGGTTGACTTCGGTCAGGTCGTCGGCAAAGCCGAGGTCGAGCATGCGGTCGGCTTCATCAACCACGAGAAACTGCACCTTGTCGAGCTTGATCTGCATGCTGCGCTGCAAGTCGAGCAAACGGCCGGGCGTGGCCACCACGAGGTCGGCGTTTTGCAGCCTGGCAATTTGCAGCTGGTAAGGAATGCCGCCGACCACGTTGGCAATGCGCAGGCCGCGGCAATGGCGCACCAGATCGATCGCATCAGCACAGACTTGCTGGGCCAGTTCGCGGGTCGGGCACAAAATCAGCGCGCCGGGCGTGGCCGCCTTGAAATTGCGGGCATTGGTCGGGTCTTTGCGTTTGGGCTTTTTCAGCGGTGCTTCGCCGCGCGCGATCGCTTCAGCGCTGAGGCGCTCAAATTCAGCGCGTTCATTGCGTTCCGCTTGCACTTGCTGCATCAGCAGCGTGTGCAGCACCGGCAGCAAAAAGGCAGCGGTCTTGCCGCTACCGGTCTGGCTGGAGACCAGCAAGTCGGTGAATTTGTCTGCCTTCGCATCCGCATCGAGCGCCTGCATGGCTTTGGGGATGGTCGCCAGTTGCACGGTGGTTGGCTGGGTAAAACCCAGATCGGCCACGGCCTGCAAAAGCTCCTGGGCCAGGCCCAGCGCCACAAAGCCGTTGGGCTCGGGCGCAATCGCTTCCAGCGAAGTTGCCTGTGCAACAGGCTCGCTGGAAGAAAAATCCGGAATCACGTTGAAATCGGAATCGGAAAGGGTATCGGGATTTGCTTCGGCCAAAAAGTCGCCGCGAGCCTCAAAAGAGTCAGTCATGTTTTTTCTCACTAATCACTTGCGCGCGCCGCCCTACCTTATGAGTTGGAGCAGACGAACAAGAAACTACCACCTGCCGCTTAGCGGAAAGGCTTCGTTCATGGTTAATAAAACATCAACCATCAAACGAATATTTCGCCTCGGGTGACTTCCGGAAAACCGGTGCCTGAAGCGGTGACTCTGAAAGGCAGAGTCCAAAAGTGTGAGGTAGATGTACAGATGCGGTGCACCTCGTGCATCCGGCAAGTCTTTGATTATGCCACGGTTTACGGGTTTCTACCAATTTTCCGCTTGCCCGATTGGCAGCTATTGCATTCATGGCATCTTGCGCCCGAATCCATTGGGCCAGGGAGCCTCTATATAACCCGGACAGACGCAATCACTGAGGCGCGCCAACAAAACCGCGCTCCTGAGCAAACCATGCCAGCACGGGAAAGGTTCCAGGCAAAACCGGCTGAACCGTCACCGGCAAGGATTGCCAGGCGAACAACTGGCCTTCACGCATTTGAAGCTCGCCCGTCCACTCAAAGACCTTGCAGAAATTTAGCCGCACCAGCGCGTGGGGGTAGTCCACGTTTTCAACCTTCCACGGATGCACGGCACCGATGGTGATGCCGATTTCTTCCTGCAGCTCACGGCGCAACGCCTGTTCAACGCTTTCGCCGGGTTCCAGCTTGCCCCCAGGAAATTCCCAGTAGCCCGCATAGACCTTGCCATCAGGTCTTGACGTGAGCAGAAAAGTGCCGTCGGCCTGGATCAACACGCCCACGGCCACGTCCACCCGCCTACGGTCTGCGCCACCCGGTCGGGGCAGGTGAGCATCGGCGACCAGGACTGGCCCAGCCATCAGTCTCGTCCAACTGCGTGCTGCCCGGCATAGTCACGCGCAAACTGGTAAGCCACCCGACCGCTGCGCGAGCCGCGTTCCAGAGCCCACACCAGCGATGCGGGCCTGGCGGCCGCTATCGCTGGCGCATCAACCCCAAATGACGACAGCCACTGCGCCACGATGCTCAGGTACTCGTCCTGACTGAAGGGGTAAAAACTCACCCACAAGCCGAATCGCTCCGACAGGGAAATCTTTTCTTCCACAACTTCACCGGGATGAACTTCGCCGCCTTCGGTGTGCGTGTAGGTCAGGTTCTCGGTCATGTACTCGGGCAGCAGGTGGCGCCGGTTGCTGGTGGCATAAATCAGCACATTCGGGGTGGCGGCGGCGATGGAGCCATCAAGAATGGACTTGAGCGCCTTGTAGCCGGGCTCGCCCTCCTCGAAGCTCAGATCGTCGGAAAAGACAATGAATTTCTCGGGCAAACCGGACACCACGTCAACGATGTCCGGCAAATCGGTCAAGTCAGTCTTGTCCACCTCGATCAGTCGCAGACCGCGCGCGGCATATTCGTTCAGGCAGGCCTTGATCAGGGACGATTTCCCGGTACCGCGTGAACCTGTCAACAGCACGTTATTGGCGGGCTTGCCACAGACAAACTGCTCGGTATTGCGCAGGATTTTCTGTTTCTGATCGTCGATTTCCCGCAAGTCAGCCAGCCGCACGGCACCCAGGTGTTTGACGGGCTCAAGCGAGCCGTGGCCCGAGCTGCGCTTGCGGTAACGGTATGCCACTGAAGCGTTCCAGTCAGGCGCCGACAAGGGTTGCGGCAAAATGGACTCGATGCGCGTCACCAGGGATTCAACCCGCGCCATCAGGCGCTCAAACTGTTCATTCATGTTCAGCCACCTGACGCTTTAACTGCGGTAATCGGCGTTGATCCTGACGTAGTCGTAGGACAAATCGCAGGTCCAGACGGTCTCCGCTGCAGCTCCCCGGCCCAGCAGCACGCGCACCGTGATCTCGCTTTTTTTCATGACGCGCTGGCCATCCGCTTCGACGTAATCCACATGCCGGCCGCCGTTTTTGACCACCCGCACGTCATCCAGGAATAAATCGATTTTCGTCTGATCAAGGTCGCCGATGCCGGCATAGCCGACAGCGGCGAGAATGCGGCCCAGGTTCGGGTCACTGGCAAAAAACGCTGTCTTGACCAGCGGCGAGTGGGCAATGGAATAGGCTACTTGCCGGCATTCCTCGCTGGTTTTCCCACCCTCAATTTCAATGGTAATGAACTTGGTGGCGCCTTCGCCGTCACGCACAATGGACTGCGCCAATTTTTTCGCGATGTCCAGCATGGCCGCGTGCAAAACCTGGCCGTCCGGGCTCTCCAGAGAGGTGATGGGGGGGAGTTGAGCCTGGTTGGTTGCCACCACCACAAAGGAGTCATTGGTCGAGGTGTCGCCATCGACGGTAATGCGATTGAATGACCCTGCAGCCAACTCCGCGGCCAACCCGGCCATCAGCGACTGGGACACGCAAGCATCAGTAGCCATGAAACCGAGCATGGTCGCCATATTCGGCCGAATCATGCCGGCTCCCTTGGCTATCCCCGTGATGGTGACAGTCTGGCCACCCAGGTTGACGCGGCGAGAAAACGCCTTGGCCACCGTGTCCGTGGTCATGATCGCCTCAGCGGCGTTGGCCCAGTTGTCACCCCTGGCATCCGCCAATGCAGCGCCCAGCCCGGCCACGATGCGTTCATGCGGCAGGGGTTCCATGATCACTCCGGTTGAAAACGGCAGGATTTGCCCGGGCGCCAGATCGAGTTCACGGGCCAGCGCAGCGCAACACGCCAGAGCCCGTTGCATGCCCTCGTCGCCGGTACCGGCGTTGGCGTTGCCGGTATTGATCAGCATGGCGCGAATTCCCTTATTTTGAGCGGAATCCATGGCCAGATGCGCGCGGCAGATTTGCACCGGCGCCGCACAAAACCGGTTCTGCGTAAAAACGGCTCCTACCGAGGCGCCCTCAGCGAGCAGCAATATGGCCAGATCTTTACGATTGACCTTGCGGATTCCTGCCTCCGCAATTCCCCAGCGCACGCCAGGCACCGGGTAAAGATCAGCGGCAGCTGTGGCAACCAGATTGACGGGCATGTTCTTGACTCCAGAAAACAAGGGGTGCAACCCGGCGATGGCTGCGGGTTTGCGTCAAAAAATAGTCAGGCCCCGCGCAAATTCAACTCAGCCGGCCATGGCACAGCTTGTACTTTTTTCCGGAACCGCAGGGGCAAGGCTCATTGCGGCCGACCCGTGGCACAGCGGCGGCGAGCGCGGCGCCGCCAAGCATTTGGGATGCCTTGTCCACCGTGGATTCGATTTCGCCGGTTTCGGTCGGCGCGGTATAGGTGACGTTGCTGATTTTTCCGGCCCGGTTTTCCAGGTCCTCCGCAACCCGCTCCAGCGGCTCAGCCGGATCGATTTTCACCGTCATCAGTATCCTCGTCACTTCATTTTTGACGCTGTCGAGCATCTGGCCAAACAGCTCAAAAGCTTCGCGCTTGTATTCCTGTTTGGGCTGCTTTTGCGCATAGCCGCGCAAATGAATTCCCTGACGCAAGTAGTCGAGCGAGCTCAGGTGTTCGCGCCAGTGGCTGTCTATGGTTTGCAGCAAGACGATGCGCTCAAACTGGGTGAAATTCTCCTGGCCGATTTTTTCAACCTTGTCGGCAAATGCGGCGTTGGCAGCGGCAAGAACCTTTTCGAGCACGTCCTCGTCAGTGAGGGCTGTGGCAGCCTCAAGATCCTGGTGCAGGGGCAACTCGATATGCCACTCTTCACGCAGCACCTTTTCGAGTCCCGCAACATCCCATTGCTCCTCAACGCTTTCAACCGGCACGTATTGCCGCGTCAAATCCGTGAAGCAGCCTTCCCGCAACGACGCAATTTGCGCCTGCAAGCTGCTTGCATCCATGATGTCGTTGCGCTGCTGGTAAATCACCTTGCGCTGGTCGTTTGCCACATCGTCATACTCAAGCAGTTGCTTGCGAATGTCAAAATTGCGCGCCTCGACCTTGCGCTGGGCTGATTCGATGCTGCGCGTCACAATGCCCGCTTCAATCGCTTCACCATCGGGCATCTTGAGCCGCTCCATGATGGCCTTGACGCGATCTCCGGCAAAAATCCGCATCAGGGAGTCATCCAGGCTCAGGTAAAAGCGCGACGAGCCCGTGTCACCCTGGCGGCCAGAGCGGCCCCGCAACTGGTTGTCGATGCGGCGTGACTCGTGGCGCTCGGTTGCGATGATGCGCAAACCACCCAGCGTCTTGACCTGTTCATGTTCCTGCGTCCACTGGTCACGCAAGCGCGCGGCTTCGGCCTGTTTCGCTGCAGTGTCGAGCGCCTCTTCTGCTTCGATGCCTTCAATCAGTTTTTCAACATTGCCGCCCAGCACGATATCGGTGCCGCGCCCGGCCATGTTGGTGGCAATGGTAATCATCCGGGTGCGACCCGCCTGCGCGATGATGTCCGCCTCGCGCGCATGCTGCTTGGCATTGAGCACCTGGTGGGGGAGTTTTTCCTTTTCAAGCAGCTGGGCTATGACCTCGGAGTTCTCGATCGAGCTTGTTCCCACCAGCACCGGCTGGCCACGCCCGTAACACTCGCGAATGTCGTTGATCGCGGCTTCATATTTCTCGCGCGTGGTCTTGTAAACACGATCGAGCTGGTCCTCGCGGCGGCTGGGCCGGTTCGGCGGAATGATGGTGGTTTCCAGACCGTAAATTTCCTGGAATTCGTAGGCCTCGGTGTCCGCCGTGCCGGTCATTCCGGCCAGCTTTTTGTAAAGCCGGAAATAGTTCTGGAAAGTAATCGACGCCAGCGTCTGGTTTTCAGCCTGGATCTGCACGCCTTCCTTGGCTTCGACCGCCTGATGCAGGCCATCACTCCAGCGGCGGCCCGACATCAGGCGTCCGGTGAACTCATCGACGATGACCACCTCGCCGCCCTGCACCACATAGTGCTGGTCCCGGTGGTACAGCAAATTGGCGCGCAATGCCGCATACAAATGGTGCATCAACGAAATGTTGGCAGGATCGTAAAGCGAGGCGCCTTGCGCGATCAGGCCGTGATCGGCCAGCAGGCGCTCGGCATTCTCATGGCCCTGTTCAGTCAGGAAAACCTGGTGTGCTTTCTCATCGATTGTGAAATCGCCAGGTTTGGTCACGCCCTCGCCAGTTCGCGGATCGGCTTCGCCTTCCTGGCGCGTCAGCTTGGGCACAACCTTGTCCATCGCGATATACATCTCGGTGTGGTCTTCGGCCTGGCCGCTGATGATGAGCGGCGTGCGCGCCTCGTCAATCAGGATCGAATCCACCTCATCGACGATGGCATAGTTCAGACCCCGCTGAACGCGATCGGCCACTTCATAGACCATGTTGTCGCGCAGGTAGTCAAAGCCATACTCGTTGTTGGTGCCGTAGGTAATGTCGGCGTTGTAGGCGGCCTGCTTTTCCTCGCGCGACAGGTTGGGCAGATTGATGCCAACGCTCAAACCGAGATAGTTGTAGAGCTTGCCCATCCAGCGGGCATCACGACTGGCCAGATAGTCGTTGACCGTTACCACATGCACGCCCTGGCCTGTCAACGCATTGAGGTAAACCGGCAAGGTGGCGGTGAGGGTCTTGCCTTCGCCCGTCCCCATTTCAGAAATCTTTCCGTTGTGCAGCGCCATGCCGCCCAGCAATTGCACATCAAAGTGGCGCATTTTCATGACGCGTTTGCTGCCTTCCCGCACCACCGCAAACGCCTCAGGAAGAATGGCATCGAGTTGCTCGCCTGCCGTTACCCGCTCCTTGAACTCCTGGGTCTTGGCGCGCAACTGATCGTCGTCGAGCTTCTCGTATTGGAGTTCCAGCGCATTGATGCGGTCTATGGTCTTGCGGTAGGTTTTGAGCAGCCTGTCATTGCGACTGCCGAAAATTTTGGTCAGAATGTTGGAAGCCATAAATGCGAGGCCGCATGCCCTGCCCCGTGGGCTGGTCAAGCGGCTGAAATCCCTTATTGAGTACGGAGCTTAGCTGTGGGCGCGACCAGCAAGTTCAACTGTGCGCAAGCTTGTGATTTTAACCCGGCCCGACCGTCAGCTAGTTGAGCCGCGTTTGTAAGAGCGGCGCAACCGCCAGGTTCGGTTTGAGCATGCCTCGTCCGGCCGTCAGAAATTTCTGCGGGTCCTGAAATACCCCTTGAACCAGCACCTCGAAATGCAGATGCGGACCGGTGGAGCGTCCGGTCGTCCCCACCTCGGCGATTTTTTGACCCCGCTTGACGATATCGCCTTTCTTGACAAACACCCGCGAAGAGTGCGCGTAGCGCGAGATGACGTCGTTGCCGTGGTCCACCTCGATCATGTTGCCATACTCCGCATGGTATTCCTGCGTCACCACGACGCCTCCCGCCGCAGCCAGAATGGGCGTGCCGCGCGCCGACGGAAAATCCAGCCCGGTGTGCAGGGCAGAGCGCCCAGTGAGCGGGTCAATGCGCCAGCCGAACGGCGAGCCAGAATTGCCGCCAACCACAGGCTCCTGAGTGGGGATCATCAGCTTCCTGATCTTCTGGTCAAACAGGCGCGACTCCAGCACGGTCATCAAATCGGCCCGCTGATCGGTCAGCTTGTCCAGATCGGCCAGAGTTGCCTGAAGCTCCTGCAATGTCAGGGAGCGGCTGCCCACCAGCGCACCGCCGCTACCGGGCATAACCTTGATGTCATTGGGATTGACGCCGGCCAGACCCGACACGCGCTCGCCAAGCGACTCGAGTTGCATCATCTTGGCCTGCATTTCACCAAGCCGCTTGGCCATCACATCGAGGTTCTCGCGCAGAAAGCGGTCGCGCTGGTCAAACTCATCCTTGACCACCAGCCTCACCAGCGAGCCAATCACGGGCCAGCCCTCGCGGGCGCCCTTCAGAAATACCCAGTGGTAAAGGCCGGCAGACACCATCATGAGCGCCAACGCAGCGATAAAACCCGCCAAGACCAGTTTTGTGCCACTTAAATAAATGGCCCGGCTTTTGGCCAGCCACGCATCCGTGATAATCAAATGCACTTGTGTACCTCTATAAAAGTTTGGTGCTCGTCCGGCCAAACCCTGCTCACCGTGAATACCATCCGGCACCTTCCTCAGGCTCTCAGCGTCCATCAGGCGGCTGAAAACGCACCCTCGCTGGCCCGACTGGCGGAGCTCGTTCAGGACTCCAACAACCGGCTCAAGGCAATTGAATCACTGATCCCCGAAGCCCTTCGACCCGCCGTGAAGGCCGGACCGATTGATCAAGACAGCTGGTGCCTGCTGGTCAACAGCAACGCTGCCGCGGCGAAAATCCGGCAACTGGTTCCGCTCATCAAGGCGCAACTCCTTGGCAAAGGCTGGAAGGTTACCTCAATTCGGCTGAAGATACTAATAAGCAAAACCCGGTGACCGGACACCGCTGGAAAGATCGCCAGTCCTTCGCATTTCTTTCCGCTCGCCCCGCTTTCACTGCCGAGTCTGGAACTGCCCGCGGCCATGCAACAGATCAACCAATGACTTGTGCGCCATGGTGCCGCTTGTCGGAATCGAACTGACGACCTACCGCTTACAAGGCGGTTGCTCTACCAACTGAGCTAAAGCGGCACAATTTCATTTTACTTGACCCGTTTGAGCGAGGGCCGGGTGCGAGGCGGCGGCTTGGGCGGTTCCGGAGCGTCGGAGCCGTCCTTGGCCGCGCCCGCTTTACTTTCTGGCACCAGTTGCATGATTTTGCTTTCTGGCTCGGCCGTTGGAACCCGCGCGGAAGCCGCTGCGCCGGGCGCCAAGGCAAAGGGCACGCCCTGGCCCACATCGGCCGCAGCCGCACCTGCCGGTGCATCACCAGCTGCAGGTGCGGCGTTGGGCGACACCAGGGGAAAAGCCATGCCCTGACCGTTTTCGCGGGCATAGATGGCAATGACATGACTGATCGGCACCATGATTTCCCGGGGACTGCCGGCAAAACGCGCCTTGAACTCGATGAACTCGTTGCCCAGTTGCAGCGAACTGGTCGCGTCAAAACTGATGTTGAGAACGATTTCATTGTTCTTCACGTATTCGCGCGGCACCTGCACGCTCTCATCGACCGACACGGCCACGTAGGGTGTGAAGCCGTTGTCGGTGCACCACTCATAAAGGGCCCGAATCAGGTACGGGCGCGTTGACATGGAGTCCAGCACGTTCATGAATTCAGCCACCGCTTCCAGTCATTGCGCCACAGGCCGCCGCGCAGGGCCGCCCCAAGCCAAGCCAGCCCCCTCGGGGGGCAGCGAAGTACACGCAGTGACAAGCGTGGGGGCCACAGGCCGCCGCGCAGGGCCGCCCCAAGCAAGGCCAGCCCCCTCGGGGGGCAGCGAAGTACACGCAGTGACAAGCGTGGGGGCCGGGAACGAAGCGCAGGGCCGCCCCAAGCGAAGTTCAGCCCCCTCGGGGGGCAGCGA
>CAYJMW010000033.1:0-38890 GCA_964371235.1 uncultured Polaromonas sp. | reverse complement strand
GTCTCGGTGGCGGCGCCAGGCATCGCCTCGGCGGTCGGGTCGTGAAGCGGTTTGGAGGAAAGGAATCTGAACATCTGGTCTGCTCGGTTTAACCCGAGGTTGAGTTGGACGCGGCCAGCACGGCCAGCGCCACCGACGCGATGCGCGACTGCAACGAGTCAGCGCGCGAGGTTAGTACGATCGGCACCTTGGCACCGAGCACGAGGCCAGCGCAATCACCGCCGCCGATGTAGTTGAAGCTCTTGTAGAGCATGTTGCCGGCGTTTAGGTCGGGCATGAGCAGCAGGTCGGGGTCACCCGCGACGCGCGAGTCGATCTTCTTGATGCGCGCCGCATCAAGCGAAATCGCGTTGTCGAAACCGAACGGTCCTTCGACGATGGCGCTGGGCCATTCGCCATGCTGTGCCATTTCGACAAGCGCCTGTGCGTCCAGCGTCGCGGAGATAGCTGGGTTGACCGACTCCACCGCCGCGACGATGCCGACCTTCGGGCTGTCGATGCCAAGTTTTTGCAGCATCGCAATCGCATTGCTCAGGATGTCGCGCTTGGTCAGCAGGTTCGGCTGGATGTTGACCACGCAATCGGCCAGCGCCAGCAGCTTGTGATAGCGCGGCAGGTCGAACACGAACGCGTGGCTGATGCGCGTCTCGCCGCGCAGGCCGGTCGCCTTGTGCACGATGGCCGACATCAGCTCGTCAGTGTGAAGCGACCCCTTCATCAGTGCGTGGACCACGCCGACGCGCGCCATCATCGTTGCGCACAACGCAGCTTCGGGTGCGGCATGGCCGGTCTCCACGATCTCAAACCGGCTCACATCCACATGCGCGGCGTCACCGGCCCTTGCGATCAGTTCGCGCGGACCGATCAGCACCGGGCGGGCGATACCCTCTTCGACGATAAGCGCCGCAGCGTCGAGCGCCAGCGCATCGCACGGGTACACGATGCCTACGCTTGGCGCCCCCTGTGCGGCCGAACGGTCACGCGCCCGTACCACGAGCGCAGCCAACCGGGGGTGCGTTGGCTGTTGCACAGCGTGTGTGGCCCCAAGCGATCCCAGGTCAGACGTAGTCTTTGTACTTATCGAGAAAGCGCACGGGCTTTGAGAGCGCATCGCGGCGGAACGGATCGCCGAGCTCACGCGTGCACATGATCTCGATCACGGTTGTCTTACGGCGGTTCATCTGCACATCGATCGCCTTCTTGAGCGCCGGGCCCACGTCTTCGAGCTTGTCGATGACCACCCCTTCGGCACCCATCGCGATCGCGATACCGGCAAAGCTCTGGTTGTCGAGTTCACCGGCGACGAAGCGGCGGTTGTAGAAATCGACCTGATTCTTCTTCTCCGCACCCCACTGGCGGTTGTGAAACACGATGGCCGTGACCGGGATGTCATGGCGCACGCAGGTCATGATCTCCGACATGCTCATGCCCCAGGCACCGTCACCGGCATAAGCGATGGCGGGGCGGTCCGGCGCAGCGCACTTGGCACCGATGATGGTAGGCAGCGCATAGCCGCAGTTGCCGAAGCTCATCGGCGCGAAGAAGCTGCGCGGCTCCTCGAAGCGCAGGTAGCTGTTGGCGATTGAATTGATGTTGCCGATGTCGGTCGAGACCATCGCGCGCGGCGGCATCGCTTTCTCGAGTTCGCGCAGCACCTGGCGCGGATGCAGCCAGTTACCGCCCTCCTTTTTCGCTTCCTCGATCATGTCCATGCTGTAGGCGTCGCGCTCGTGCGTCCACTCGTTGAGTTCCTTTTCCCAAGCGTCTTTCTCGAATTTGACGGTCGCAGCGCGGGCGACCTTGGTGGCGTCGCAGGCCAGCAGCCTGCCTGCAAGCCGCTTGGTCAGCGCCGCCGCGGCAGCCTTGGCATCGCCATGGATCCCGACGGTGATTTTCTTTACCAACCCGAGGTTGGTATGGTCGGCTTCGACCTGGATGATTTTCGCGTCCTTGGGCCAGTAGTCCAGGCCGTGTTGTGGCAAGGTGCCGAATGGGCCCATACGCGAGCCGAGCGCGACGACCACGTCGGCCTGGGCAATCAACTTCATCGCGGCTTTGGAGCCTTGGTAACCCAATGGGCCGGCCCATAGCGGATGACTGGCCGGGAATGAGTCGTTGCGCAGGTAACCGTTAACGACTGGTGCGCCCAGACGTTCGGCAAGCGCTTTGCATTCTTCCACCGCATCACCCATCACCACGCCACCACCCGCCAAAATGACCGGAAATTTTGCGTTTGCCAACAGCTCGGCCGCTGCGTCCAGGCTCTTCTCGCCACCCGCACTGCGCTCAACCCGCATTGGCTTCGGGATCTCGCAGTTGATCTCGCCGTAGAAGTAGTCGCGTGGAATATTCAGTTGAGTTGGTCCCATTTCCGAGATTGCACGGTCAAAACAGCGCGCGGTGTACTCGGCCATGCGCTTAGGATTGTTCACGTGCCCTTGGTACTTGGTGAACTCCTGGAACATTGGCAGTTGATTGGCCTCCTGAAAGCCACCCAAACCCATGCCCATGGTGCCGGTTTCGGGTGTGACGATCACGACCGGGCTGTGCGCCCAGTAGGCGGCGGCGATGGCCGTCACGCAATTACTGATGCCTGGGCCATTCTGGCCAATTACCACGCCGTGACGGCCGCTAACACGCGCATAACCATCGGCCATGTGGGCAGCACCTTGTTCGTGTACGACCGGGATCAGGCGGATGCCGGCCGGCGCGAAGATGTCCATCGCGTCCATAAACGCCGAACCCATGATGCCAAATATGTCGGTCACACTATTGGCGGCCATCGTTTCAACGAAGGCTTCCGACGGGGTCATCTTCTGCAAGCCATTGGCTACGCTAGGGTTGGGGGTGGATTGCTTGCTCATGGCGCGGTGTCTCCTGTCTGGTTCATGGTTGATCGGCGATTAAATGAAAAATCGGTATGAAAAGTTCCATAATTATGAACTTCGAAGAAGTGTAGGGCCTGAATTTTTTCAAGTCAACACAAATTCCGAAAAGTTGAATGAATTCGACAGAATATTGGAATATTAGTATCATCTGAACAATATGAATGCTGTATCAGTGGCAAACCCTGAAGCCCTTGGGATCAATCGCGACACCCCAACCCTGCGCTTGTTTTCGCTGCTGGAGGCGGTTGCGTCCAAGGACCAACTGTTCTCGCTGCAAAGCTTGGTCGAAGATACCGGCCTGCCCAAACCCACCCTGCACCGCATGCTGCAGCAGCTCGAAAGCGCGGCGATTTTGCAGCGCAAGGGGGATGGACGGCACTACAGCACGGGGGTGCGTTTGCGGCGCTTGGCCGAAAACCTGTTGCTCAACAACAGCTACCACGGCGCGCGGCACGTCGTCTTGCGGCATCTGGTGGAGGAAGTGGGCGAGAGCTGCAACATTACCGCACTCAATGGGAGCGAAGTGGTGTACCTGGACCGCGTCGAGACAGCTGCACCGCTGCGGTTTTATCTGCACCCTGGCTCGCGTGTGCCAGCCCATTGCTCGGCCAGCGGCAAGCTATTTTTGGCCCAGATGACCCCGGTGCAGCGGCGCCGCCTGCTGGCGCACGCCCCGCTCACCCAGTACACGCCAAAAACCGTGACCGACCTCGCACAGATCGAACAGGAACTGAAAAACATCCGGCGCAACGGCTTTGCGCTGGACAACGAAGAGTTCCTGCCCGGGCTGCTATGCGCGGCCGTGTTGGTGCCCAACCCGGGGGGGCGCTCGAACCTGTGCGTCGCCGTTCAGGCCCCTATCATGCGGCTCACGCCCGACAAGGCCTTGCAGCTGTTGCCCGCTCTGCAACGTGCAGCCGTGGCGTTGAGCAACATTGAGACAGATTCGCCGTCAGCACCAAACGCTGGCGACTGAAACGCCAAAAAAAAACAGGGCGAAAGAAGAGGAACCGCACCGTGATCGAAACAACCGCCAGCCAACCCGACAGGATGATTTCCGTGCGCGATATCTTCGGCATCAACTCCAACCTGATGGTTCCGGCGTTCAGTGAGCGTGACCAGCACGTGCCCGAAATCGACGCTGTTTACCGCTTCAATCCGGACGTCACATTGGCTATCCTGGCCGGCTTCACACGCGACCGCCGCGTCATGGTGCAGGGCCTGCACGGCACCGGCAAGTCGACCCATATCGAGCAGGTTGCCGCCCGTCTGAACTGGCCCTGCGTGCGCGTGAACCTCGACGGCCACATCAGTCGGCTCGACCTGGTGGGCCGCGACGCAGTGGTGCTGCGCGATGGTCAGCAGGTCACCGAGTTTCAGGAAGGCATTGTGCCCTGGGCGCTGCAGCGCCCGATGGCGTTGATCTTCGACGAGTACGACGTCGGCAGGCCCGACGTGATGTTCGTGATCCAACGCATCCTGGAGCAGGGCGGCCAGTTCACGCTGCTCGACCAGAACAAGGTGATCCGCCCGCATCCGTGCTTCCGGCTCTTTGCCACCTCGAACACCGTCGGCCTGGGTAATCTGAATGGTCTGTACCACGGATCGCAACGCCTGAACCATGCGCAAATCGACCGCTGGAACATCGTCGCATCACTGAATTACCTGCCCGCGCAAGAGGAGATCGCCATCGTCGCGGCGCGCGTACCCTCGCTCGCCGATGCGGGGAACCGCGCGCTGCTCGAATCGATGGTCGCGGTCGCCGACCTGACCCGCAAGGGCTTCGCCGCGGGCGACCTGTCATCGCTAATGTCGCCGCGCACCGTGATTACCTGGGCTGAGAACATCGATATCTTCCGCGACCCGGCGCTCGCGTTCCGGCTCTCGTTCGTCAACAAGTGCGACGAGGCCGAGCGGCCTGTGGTGGCCGAGTACTTCCAGCGCTGCTTCGACCGCGAGCTGGACGAGTCTTACCAGCACGAAGCCAGGTAACGCGCGTGGGTGAGGCGCAGGCCGCGGCGCGGCACCAGCAGAAGGTCGAGGAACTGTGTGCCGCGGCGATCCGCGCGCTCAGCGGCGAGGCCGACCTGCACTTCCGGGGCGGCCGGCTGCATCTGGGCAGGCAGGTGCTGCCCCTTTTTGCACCGCACCTGCATCCGTCGCTCGACGAGGACGACTTCAGCTCATTCCGCGGCGCGGCCGATGGCCTGGCGTTGCGACTGGCGCACTCGGATGCCACACTGCACCGCCAACTGTGCCCCCACGCCCCGGTCGAGCGGCTGGTGTTCGAGCTGCTCGAGCAGATCCGCGTCGAATCGCAGGTGCCGGCCGGCATGCCCGGTGTCGCGCACAATCTGCGGCATCGCTACCAACAATGGGCGCTGGCCTTCCACCGCTCGGGGTTGACCGAAAGCGCACGCGGCATCCTGCTCTACACCGTGGCGCAGATCTGCCGTGCACGGGTCACCGGCGAGCCGGTGCTCGAAGAAACCGAAGACCTGATGGAGGCCACCCGCGGCGCGATCGTGCCGGTGCTGGGGCATGACCTCGTCGGCCTGCGGTGGCACCGCACCGACCAGGCGGCCTACGCACGGCACGCCCTGTCGGTCGCCAAGCTGATTGCCGAGATGGTCCGCTCGGCGGATGACGAACGAGGCGACGAAAGCAACAGCGCCGAGGCCGACGACGCTGACCGCGCCGCCTTCAGCCTGATGATGGACTTCGATGCCGAGGTTGAGGACGGCATTGCCGCCGCCGTGACCGGCCACAGCCTGGCGCTCGAAGGCGACGAAGGCCGCTACAAGGTCTTCACGACCGCCTACGACCGCGAGGTGGCGGCCGCCTCGCTGGTGCGCCGCGAACTGCTGCGCGAGTACCGCGAGCAGCTCGACCGCCGCATTGCCGGCCAGGGCCTCAACATCCCGCGGCTGGCGCGCGAGTTGAAGACGCTGCTCGCGCAATTCGCCCGCGATGGCTGGGACAGCGGGCAGGAAGAGGGCCGTATCGACGGCCGCCGCCTGGCCCAACTCGTGGCGTCGCCGACGGAGCGGCGGCTGTTTCGCACCGAACGCGAGGAACCTGTCGCGGACTGCGTTGTTGGCTTCCTGATCGACTGCTCGGGCTCCATGAAGCAGCACATCGAATCGGTCGCGATGCTGGTCGACGTTTTCGTGCGCGCGCTCGAACAGGCCGGTGCGGAGAGCGAGGTACTCGGCTTCAGCACCGGCGCCTGGAATGGCGGGCGCGCCCAGCGCGACTGGCGGCGCGCCGGTCGGCCAAAACACCCGGGCCGCCTCAACGAAGTCTGCCACATGGTGTTCAAGGACGCCGACACGTCATGGCGCCGCGCGCGGCCCGACATCGCCGCGCTGCTGAAGGCCGACCTGTTCCGCGAAGGCATCGACGGCGAGGCGGTCGAATGGGCCTGCCGCCGCCTGGACGGCCGCGCCGAGGAGCGCCGCCTGCTGTTCGTGATCTCCGATGGCTGCCCGATGGACGGCGCCACAAACCTCGCGAACGACGTGCACTACCTCGACAACCACCTGAAGGACGTCGTGATGCGCCAGGAGCAAGCCGGCCGAGTCGCGGTCTTCGGCATCGGTGTCGGGCTGGACCTGAGCCCGTACTACGCACGCAGCCAGGCGCTGGACCTGTCGGCACCGCCGGGCAACGGTGTGTTCCGCGAGATCCTCGCGATGATCGACGGGCATACGCGGCGCTGAAGGACTGCGGCAATTGCAGCTGTCGGCAGCTTGACGCCACCACGGGCGCTGTCTATAATTTTTCCATATCTTCATACAATGTTTCATATACTGGAACAATAGGGACACTCGATGGACTCCACCCTCGCCAAGGGCCTTGCCGTTCTCGACTGGCTGGCGCGCCAGCAGCGTGACTGCCGTGTCGTCGACGTCGCGCAGGCCCTCGGCCTCGCGCGCAGCAACGCGCACCGCACGCTGCAGACGCTGGTGGAGTGCGGCTGGGCAGCACAGAACGCTGACACCAGCACTTACCGTGCGAGCCTGCGTCTGTTCGAGCTGGGCGCGCTGGTCGAGGGCGCCTTCGACCTCAAGACATTGCTGCGTCCGCACCTCGCGGTTCTGGCGGGCACCAGTGGCGAGACCATCCACCTGACGGTGCTCGAGGGGGCGGAGGTCATCTATCTCGACAAGTTCGACAGCCCGCTTCCGGTGGCCGCCTACTCCCGCATCGGTGGCCGCGCCCCGGCCTACAGTGTCGCCTCGGGCAAGGCGCTGCTGGCCGCGCTCAGGCCTGACGTCGCTGCGCTACGTGCTTTGCTCGGCGTGTTGCAGCCGTATACGCCGCACACGATCACCGATCTCGACGCGCTGCAAGCCGACCTGGCGCGCACGCGAACCCGTGGCTGGTCTGAAAACCGCGAGGAATGGCGCCTCGGCGTCTGCGGCCTCGGCGCACCAGTGTTCAACGCGCGCGGCGAGCCGGTGGCGGCCATCGGCATGAGTGTGCCGTCTATCCGCTTCGCCAAGGCGCAGGCACGCGCCTTGGCCGAACAGTTGACCGCCTGTGCGCGCGACGCCAGCCAGACACTCGGTTACCACCCCGCAGGCGAGACCAGATCGCCGCGCTCGGCCAGCCGATCGTGATCTATTGACGTTTCCCTAACTCACGACAGCCACCGTTCACCCTGAGCTTGTCGAAGCCCTTCGACAAGCTCAGGGTGAACGGTGGTGTTTCAGACGTCATGATTTATGAAACTCTCAATAGAACAAGGGCGACGCCGGCGGCCAGGTATCGCTGCTGTGGGTGTCGATTCCTGCCGTGGCGGAATTCCTCTTTTGAAATGTCTACGGGCTATCCATGTTGACAGGCGAAATTCTGGTTGCTAGACTTTGTCCCACATAATCATACTCCGTTCTAAATATTAGAATTTACGTTTGAACCTATGGATCAACAAACAACAGGAGACAGTATGCAACGCACTTTCAAGGTCAGGTATTTGATCCTCGCGGTCATGTGCCTGATGTATTTCATCGCCTACATCGACCGGGTGAACATTTCGGTCGCTGGGCCGTTGATCAAGCAGGAGTTTGGACTGTCGGCAACGCAGCTCGGCCTCGTCTTCTCGGCATTTGCCTACCCCTATGCCGCGATGCAGATCTTCGGCGGCTGGTGTGCCGACAAGTTCGGCCCGCGACTGGTGCTGACAGTGCTCAGCATCATCTGGGCTGTGGCAACGATTCTCTGCGGCTCTGCCTGGGGCCTGACCTCGCTGCTGGTGTTCCGCTTCATTTTGGGCATTGGAGAAGGCGGCGCCTTTCCAACCGCGACGCGCGCCTTCACGTTCTGGCTGCCGGCGACCGAGCGCGGCTTCGCGCAGGGCATCACGCACAGCTTCGCGCGCCTGGGTGGCGCGGTAACGCCGCCGATCGTGATCGGCATTACTGCGCTGTACGGCTGGCGCGAGTCGTTCATCATCCTCGGTGCGATCAGCCTGCTTTGGACCGTTCTATACGTCTGGGTGTTCCGTAACACGCCGGTCGAGCACCGATGGGTCAAGCCCGCGGAACTTGCCGAGATCAGCGCTCAAGCCGAAATCCTCACACGCACCGCCAAGGGCAAGACACCGTGGAAGGAGATGATCCGAAAGATGTGGCTGGTCACCTTCGTCGACTTCTGCTATGGCTGGTCGCTGTGGGTGTTCCTGACCTGGTTGCCTTCGTATCTGAAAGACGCGCGGGGCTTCGACCTCAAACAGCTGGCACTTTTTACCGCACTACCCCTTCTCGCAGGCGTCATCGGCGACACCCTGGGCGGTGTCGTTTCCGACGCGGTATTCAAACGCACCGGCGACCTCAAGTTCGCCCGGCGCATCATGCTGGTCATCGGGCTGGGCGGTGCGCTAATCTTCATCCTGCCTATGGTCTACACGCGCGACCCAATCCTGGCAGTGGCGCTGCTCTCGGCATCGTTCTTCTTCCTGGAACTGACAAACGCGGTGCTCTGGAGCCTGCCGCTCGACATCGCTGGTGCCTATGCGGGGACGGCCGGCGGCATGATGAACACTGGCTTCGGCGTCGCGGGGATGATATCGCCGGTCATGTTCGGATACCTGATTCAGACCACGGGAAGCTACGAAGTTCCGTTTGGGGTCTCGGCGCTATTGCTCGCTGTCGGTGTGGTAGCGGCACTTTTCATCGACCCAACGCGCAAACTCGGCGATCCGCCCGCTATCCCAGGAATTGCCATTGCCGGTAACTTAACCCAGCTTCCATGACTCGGGCCGGCAAATCAACATATCACTGTTCGACATCGTCACGAGGTAACTGAATACATGGAACAACACTACGAAGACCGGAGCCAGTCATCCGCTGCGCCGACGTCGATCGCCGCACTGGTCGCGCGCGCGCCGCCCAGCGCGTGGCCGATACGGCTACGACCAGCAGCGCATCGACGAACTGGTCGCGGCCGCCGGTTGGGCCATCGTCGAGCCGGGCCGCAACCGCGCGCTGGCCGAACAGTTGACCACCTGTGCGCGCGATGCGAGCCTCGCCTTGGGCTACGGGGGCACCGACGCCGAGCCGCTTTCGCGGCAAAGGAAGAAGTCTCCATGATCGACTATTTCAACTCTTGGAGGTTACCTATATGCCATCGTCAGGATGAATTGAGGGCTCGCTATTTACGCGTGACCATCCACACTGTTCGCCGACAAGTGGCGGACCCTTTTTCTTAAAATTCTTAGGAGACACCATGACCATACAACAAATCCCCTGCACGGCCATATTGGCTGCCGCGCTGACCCTCGGCAGCGCCACACTGGCGCAAGCCCAGGAAAAGTACCCCGACCGGCCGGTGGAGCTGGTCGTCACCTTCGGCCCCGGCGGTGGCGCAGATGCCATGGGGCGCAAGATGTCGCAGCTACTAGAAAAGCAGACCGGAGTGCCTTTTCCTGTGTCTAATGTAGGTGGTGCCTCGGGCAATGCGGGCCTGACAAAAGTGCTCACGGCAGCGCCTGATGGCTACACGGTAGGCACCATGATCGCCCTCACCGTGTCGTCCTGGGCTGCGGGTTTGGGCACTGCCAAACCCAGTGATTTTGCCATTGTGGCGGTCACGCAAGATTCGCCATCCTTGTTGTTCGTGCCGACCGAGAGCCCCTTCAAGACCTTCAAGGACATGCTTAATTTCGCCAAGGCCAACCCCGGCAAGCTCAAGGTGGCAACATCGGGCTACGGCACACAAGATGACATCACGCTCAAATACTTTGACTCCAAAGGCTACAAGCTCACCAACGTGCCCTTTGCCAAGCCTGCGGAGCGTTACGCCTCGCCCATTGGCCGCCACACTGATGCGATTTACGAGGAACCCGGCGACGTAGCCCCATTCCTGGCAGCAGGGCAACTGCGCCCATTGGTTGTTTTTGATGACGAACGCCACCACGCCTTCAAAGATACGCCAAGCTCCAAGGAATTAGGTTTCGAAATCAGCGACTTGCCGAACTTTCGAACCTTGGCCGTTCCAGCCAAAACTCCCCCCGAGAAGGTTAAGAAACTCAGCGCTGCTGTCAACGCCGCGATGGACACAGAAGAGTGGAAAAAGTTCTGCCGCGAAACTTATACCTGCGCTTCACGTCGCTACACGCCAGAGGAAGCTCAAGTCTACGTCAAAGCCTTTCAAGACAAGGTCTCGGCTTACCTGAAGAGTTTTAAATGAAGTCTGCAGGCACCTCTTGGTGGCCTGTCGCCGCGCCGATCGCGTTCCTCGTCGGTGCCGGGGTGTTAACGCGTTTCATCACCGACCGACCGGAAGAGGTGGCGGCGATGACGCGTGGAATCGCCAGCCCGACCATCTGGCCCAGCGTCATGTTGTATGGAGTGATGCTGTTCTCGCTCGCTTGGACTGTGCAGCGAATCGCACATGTGCTCAGAGCGCGCGAGGGTGCTGTGAGCACAGCCAAACCAGCCCCGACAGCCGGTACGGTGCGGGTTTGGCTTGGCATTGTGCTGGTGCTCTCTTACGGGTTTGCTTTGCCGCTACTTGGCTTCGCATTTGCAACCTTGCTCTACATAGTGTTGTGGTTGCTCTTGGGCGGCATTCGCTCGCTGCTGCAAATTTCGCTGCTAGGGGTGTTGGGCACTACAGGTCTGATGTACTTGTTTATCAAACTCGCCCTCATGCCGCTGGACCGGGGCGTGGGGCGGATCGGTGATCTCACCGTGGCTTTGTATCGCTTGCTGCACATTTACTAAAAGGTCTTTCGATGGACGTTTTCCTCAACCTTTTCCACGGCCTGTTGACCGCCTTACAGCCATACAACTTAGGCATTATGCTGACAGGCTTGGCTGTCGGGGTGATCGCTGGGGCCTTGCCCGGCATCTCATTTGTCAACGCCATGGCCATGGCGTTGCCTTTTACTTACCTGATGACGCCGCTCTCCGCCATGGTTTTTTTGGGTGGCATTTACGCTGGCGGAGTATTTGGTGGCTCGATCTCTGCCATCCTGATCAATATCCCAGGCACACCGGCTTCGCTGCCGAGTTGTTGGGATGGTTTTCCGATGACGCGCCGCGGCGAGGCTGCTCGCGCGCTGACTTTGGCTATCGCGGCATCGGCCACTGGTGGCATTGCCAGCGCTTTGCTGCTGACCTTTGGCGCGCCCCCATTTGCACGCATGGCCTTGGCCTTTGACCAGCCTGAGTTTTTTGCTGCCACCTTTTTGGGACTGATCAGCATCATTGCCATTGCCAAAGCAACGCCCTGGATCAGCATGGTATCGCTGTTTTGTGGTGTGGCCATTGGCAGCGTTGGGGTTGATCCTTTGTACGGTTTACCGCGTCTGACCTTTGGCATTCCCGCGCTCCAAAACGGCATCAACTTTGTGGTGGTGATGATTGGCCTTTTCGCACTTTGTGAAGTGTTGGAGATGCTTGGCCAAAGCAGCCACGGGCAGGCCGCGATAAGCAGTGTACGTTTACGCCTGCCTTCCATGCGAGATCTTTGGTCGCTCAAAGGCCCGGCCCTGCGTGGTACTGGCATTGGCTGCATGATTGGCGTGATTCCGGGTGCCGGTGCGACGGTCGGCGCGGTGATTGCTTATGGGGTGGAAAAACAGGTGTCCCCGCGTGGCGCAGAGTTTGGCACGGGTGTTGAGGCGGGTCTGATAGCACCCGAAGCGGCCAAGAATGCAACCACCGGCGCGGCGATGATCCCCTTGCTGACGCTGGGCATCCCGGGCAGCGCAGCCACAGCCATTATGTTGGCTGCCTTGGTGCTGCATGGGGTCACGCCCGGCCCCTTGCTCTTCACTACCCAGACCGACATGGTCTATGCGATCTTCGCCAGCCTTCTGCTGGCCAACCTCTGCATGATCGGCGCCGGCGTGGTCGTCGCGCGCGGGTTCTCCCAGCTGATGAAGGTGCCCCCCACTGTACTGGGCGCGTTCATCGTGGTGCTCAGCGTCGTGGGCGCATACGGCGTGCGCAACAATATCGCCGACGTCTATATCTGCCTGAGCTTCGGCGTCATCGGCTACCTGATGAAGCGCTACGACTTCCCGTCGGCGCCACTCGTGCTCGGCGTGATCCTGGGGCCGCTGGCCGAACGCTACTTCATGACCTCGCTAGCCAACTACGACAACGATATGACAATCTTCTTCACGCGCCCCATCAGTGGCACGATCCTCGGCTTTGCAGCTCTGTTCGTGCTGTGGGCTCTGGTTCCCGACATGAAAGGCAAGGTACTTCGCCTGTTGACCGCACGAGCCTCCACATGACGCAATATTCCAACGAAAGGACAGAAATGATCCCACAGACAGACTCCATTGCAGCCAGCATTGCTGGGCTGGTCGCGCGTGCGCGCGCCGCCCAGCGCGTGGCGGACGGCTACGACCAGCAGCGCATCGACGAACTGGTCGCGGCCGCCGGTTGGGCCATCATTGAGCCGGGCCGCAACCGCGAGCTGGCCGAGCTGGCGGTGGCTGACACCAGCATCGGCAATGTGGAAGACAAGGTGCGCAAGAACTACCGCAAGACACTTGGCCTGCTGCGCGACCTCTCGGGCGCTAAGTCGGTCGGCGTAATTGCCGAAGACCAGGCGCGCGGCATCGTCGAGATCGGCCGTCCGGTCGGCGTGGTCTGTGCCATCACACCTTCCACCAACCCGGGAGCGACACCAGCCAACAAGATCATCAATGCGCTCAAAGGTCGCAACGCGGTGATCGTCGCACCGTCGCCAAAGGGCTGGACCACCGCTGCGCGCTTGATCGAGTTCATCCATGCCCAGTTCGACCGCATCGGCGCGCCACGCGACCTGGTGCAGTTGTTGCCCTCACCGGTGAACAAGCAGTCTACGGCCGAGCTGATGCGCCAGTGCGACCTGGTGGTGGTCACCGGTTCGCAGGCCAATGTGCGTGCCGCCTATGCGAGCGGCACACCGGCCTTTGGCGTGGGCGCGGGCAATGTCGCAGGCATCGTCGACGAAACGGCCGATGTAAACCTCGCGGCCGACCGTATCCTGCGTTCCAAGACCTTCGATAACGCGACCAGTTGCTCGTCGGAGAACAGCCTGGTGCTGGTTCAAGCTGTGCGCGAACGCATGCTGGCCGCGCTTGGCGCAAAAGGGGCAATACTGCTCAACAGCTCCCAAAAAGCGCAACTCCAGACACTCATGTGGCCACAAGGCAAACTCTCGCCCGCCGTGATTGGTCAGTCAGCCAAAGTGGTGGCCGAGCGTGCTGGTTTGGCTGACATTGCTGCGCGAGCACCGACCATGCTACTGGTCGAAGAAGACGGTTTTGGTGACGCTCACCCGTTCTCGGGCGAAAAGCTCTGCCCGGTGCTGACGATCTACACCGCGCGCGACTTCGACGATGCAGCGCGCATCGTCGAACGCATCTACGCCTACCAGGGCGCCGGCCACTCGGTCGGCCTGCACAGCGCGGTGCCCGAGCGCGCGCTACAGCTCGGCCTGACGCTGCCGGTCTCGCGCGTGATCGTCGATCAGGCCCATAGCATCGCCACTGGCGGCAGCTTCGACAACGGCCTGCCGTTTTCGCTGTCGATGGGCTGCGGCACCTGGGGCAAGAACAACTTCTCCGACAATATGAACTACCGCCACTACCTGAACATCACGCGCATCTCGTGTCCCATTCCCGAACGGGTGCCGAGCGAGCGCGAGATCTTCGGTGCCTTCTTCGACAAGTACGGCCAAGCATGAACAGTACCGTTCGCGAACTGGTCGAGCGCCAGGCCACGCTGCAGCCGCACGCGATTTTCGCCACCGACGGTGGCGGCCAACGCAGCATCACGTATGCTGAACTTGCGCGCGCGTGCCGACAGGTCGCCGCGCTGTTGCTCTCCCTCGGCTCGCGGCCGGGCGACACTATTGCGGTGGTCATGCCCAATGGCTTGCAGACCCTGCGCCTGCTGCTCGGCACCATGCACGGCGGCTGGTGCGTGAACCCGGTCAACCTGCTGTCGCAGCCCGAGCAGATGCGCTACGTGCTCGGGCATTCCGACTGCAAAGTGGTAATCGTCAGCGCCGAATGGGAGCAGCCGGTGCGCAACATGCTCGCCAGCATCGGGCGCGAGATCGCGCTGCTGGTCAGCGAGCCCGATGCAGACGGTCTGCCAGACGAAGAAGCGCAGACACCACCGCCCGCGTCCGATGCGCTTGCGTTGCTGATGTACACCTCAGGTACGACCGGCGTGCCCAAAGGCGTGATGCTGACGCAGTCCAGTCTGGCGGCGAACGCCATGGCGATCAGCGCCGAGCACGGCCTCGGGCCCACTGACCGCGTGCTCGCCGTGCTGCCGCTCTACCACATCAATGCCTTCGCCGTGACGATGCTCGTGCCGCTCGCGCATGGCGGCAGCCTCGCGATGCCGCCGAAGTTTTCCGCCGCGCGCTTCTGGGCGCAGGCGATCGATCTCCGGTGCACCTGGCTCAACGTCGTGCCAACGATGATCTCCTACCTGCTCGAAGGCGCCACGCCGCCGCGCGAGCAGATCGCTCGCATCCGTTTCTGCCGCTCGGCATCGGCCGCATTGCCGTCGGAACACTTAAGTTCTTTCGAACAGAAGTTCGGCATCGGGATCATCGAGACCATGGGCCTGACCGAAACCGTGGCGCCCGCGTTCTCGAACCCGCTCGACCCGGCACAGCGCAAGCTCGGCTCGGTGGGCCGGGCCTCAGGCTGCGAAGCACGTGTGATCGATGCGGACCTCGCGCCCGTGCCTGATGGCCAGACTGGCGAGATCGTGATCCGTGGCCCCAACGTGATGCGTGGCTATTACAAGAGCGAAGAGGCCACCCGCGCCACCTTCACGACCGACGGTTGGCTGCGCACCGGCGACCTGGGTTACCGTGACAGCGACGGATTCTTCTTTGTCACCGGCCGCATCAAGGAGCTGATCATCAAGGGCGGCGAGAACATCGCACCGCGCGAAATAGACGAAGCGCTGCTGCGACATCCGGCTGTGCAGGACGCGGCTGCGGTCGGAATCCCGGACCGTCACTACGGCCAGGAAATCATGGCCTGTGTGGTGCTTCGCCCCGGTCAGACGCTTGAAGAGGCGGCTTTGCGCGACTTCTGCCTTGATCAGCTCGGGCGCTACAAGACGCCCAAGGTGTTCCGCTTCGTGACCGAACTGCCGCGCGGGCCATCGGGCAAGGTGCAGCGTTTGAAGCTGCTCGACACGCTGGCATGAATCGGCCGGATCGTTGCGCTGCAGGCATCGCGGAGCGCCTTCAACACTTACTGCCCCTGAACTAAAGATAAAGAGAGACGTCATCATGAAGCATTTTCTTGGTATCTTGGTATTAGCCGCCGGCCTCACGGGAACGGCATCCGCGCAAATCGTCGTTGGACAGACGGCAAGCTTTAGCGGTCCGGTGGCCGCCGGCGTGAAGGAGGCGGCGGAGGGCGCCAGGCTCTACATCGACTCGGTGAATGCGCGCGGTGGCGTCAATGGCCAGATGATCGAACTGTTGTCGATGGACGACAAGTTCGACCCCAAGCTCACCGTCGAGAACGCCCGCAAGTTGATCGTCGAAAAAAAGGTGGTGGCCCTGTTTCTGGTACGCGGCACACCGCAATCCCTGGCGCTCATGCCGCTGCTCGCCGAGTTTCGCGTGCCGCTGGTGGGACCATCCACTGGCGCGATGGCTCTGCACGAACCGGTCAATCCCTACATTTTCAACGTGCGAGCCTCCTACCAAGTCGAGGCCGAGCGCGCCATCCAGCACCTGAGTTTGGTCGGCCTGGAGCGTATCGCGGTGCTGCAGGTCGACGACTCCTTTGGCGCCGATGTCGTGATCGGCGCGAACGCCGGCTTCAAGGCGGTGAACAAGCTGCCGGTGCTGCAGGAAAAGTTCAGTCGCGTCAAACCCGACTTCGGCCCGGTTGCGGCCAAGGTGGTGAAGTCGAACGCGCAAGCCGTGCTGTTCATCGGTTCCGGAACCATCGTGGCTGACGGCACCAAAGCCATCCGTGCTGCAGGCTCCAGGGCGCAGATCGTCACCTTGTCGAACAACGCCTCAAGTGGTTTCATCAAGGATATGGGCGACAACGCGCGCGGCACGATCGTGAGCCAGGTGTTCCCCTACGAACGCTCGATTGCCTCGCCGCTTGTGAAGGAGGCACAGGAACTCGCGAAGGCCAAAAATATCAACGGCATCTCGCCCGCATTGATAGAAGGCTACGCCGCGGCCAAGGTGCTCGTGGAAGGCCTGCGCCGCGCCGGCGCCAACCCTACGCGCGAGAAGCTGATCGCCTCGCTGAATGGCTTGCGCAAGTTCGACATCGGTGGCATGGAAGTGGGCTACAGCCCAACCAACCACACAGGGCTCTCCTTCGTCGACCTCTCCATCATCGGCGCCGATGGCAGGTTCCGGCGCTGAGCACAGCCTGGGTCCGCTGACCGGGTGCTCGCCGTGTTGCCGCTCTGCCACATCAACGCCTTCGCGGTGACGATGCCCACACCACTCGCGCATGGCGGCAGCCTCGCAATGTCGCCGAAGTTTTCCGCCGCGCGAACAGATCGCGCGCATCCGTTTCTGCCGCTCGGCATCGGCCGCATTGCCACCAGAACACCTGCGCGCCTTCGAGGCCAAGTTCGGCATTGGCATCATCGAGACCATGGGCCTGACCGAAACCGTGGCGCCCTCGTTCTCGAACCCGCGCGGGCCATCGGGCAAGGTGCAGCGGCTGAAGCTGCTGGACCTGCCGGGCTGACGACGAGCTTCCCTGTCACGCTGGCCCAGCACCGCCGATGGCGCCACTGCCTTTGACCCTGATCGTCGTGAGCCTGCTGGTCGTGTTCGCGGCCGGCATCGTGCGCGGCTTCGCCGGCTTCGGCTTCTCCGCGCTGTGCGTGGCCGGGCTGTCGCTGTTCGTGCCGCCTGCGCAAGTGGTTCCGCCGATCTTCGTGCTCGAGGTGCTGGCCAGCGTGACGCTGCTGCGCGGCGCGTTGAAGGACGCCGACTGGCCCTGGCTCAGTTGGCTGGCGCTCGGCAACGCGCTGTTCATCCCGCTGGGGGTGGCGCTACTGGCCTTCGTGCCCGAAACGCCGCTGCGGCTGCTGATCGGCGCACTGCTGCTGCTGGCGGCGGTGCTGCTGCGCAGCGGCTTGCGCCTCGCCCTCGCGCCGACACGCACGGTACGCCTGGCCACCGGGCTGGTATCGGGCTTCGTCAACGGTGTCGCCGCGATCGGCGGCATTGCGGTCGCGGTGCTGCTGAGCACGGCGCAGATGGCGCCGGTGGCGATGCGCGCAACGATGATCATACTGTTCCTGTTCACCGACCTGTATGCGCTGGCCTGGGCCGGCATCGTGTCGGCGGGCATCGAAACGGGCAACGCGCTGCTTGGTGCCGACACGCTGCGCTGGGCGCTGTGGCTAGCACCGGCCATGCTGGCCGGCATCTGGGTTGGGCAGCGTTCATTCGCCGGCGTCTCGCCGACCCAGTTCCGCCGCCATGTACTGAACCTGCTGATCCTGATCGCGCTGGTCAGCGTGGTGCGCGCGCTGCTGGCGCTGGCCACTTGAGGCTGCGGGCAGCAGCGACACGCTACATCCGGCCCTTCCACGGCACCAGCTTGCGTTCGACCCAGCGCATCAGCAGGTCGAACATGAAGGCCACGACGCCGATCACGAAGATGCCCATGATGACGATGTCGGTACGCAAAAAGTTCGAGGCATTGAGAACCATCTGACCCAGGCCGACGTTGGCGGCCACCATTTCTGCCGCGACCAGCGTGCTCCAGCCGAAGCCGATGGCAATGCGCATACCGACCAGAATGTCGGGTAGCGCGAAGGGGAGGATCACATGCCAGATGACCTGCCGGTAGCTCGCGCCCATCGAGTAGGCGGCGTTGATTTGCTCCTGCCCGGCACTTTTCATGCCGGAGCGCGCGGCGATCGCCAGCGGGGCAAAACACGCCAGATAGATCAGCAGCACTTTGGGCAACTCGTCAATGCCGAACCAGATGATGATCAGCGGCAGGTAGGCCAGCGGCGGCAGCGGGCGGTAGAACTCGATTGGCGGGTCGAAAATGCCACGCGCCACGCGCGACATGCCCATGGCAATGCCGACCGGCACTGCCGTGAGAAACGCCAGCCAGAATGCCACGGAAACACGCAATACGCTGGCTGTAAAGTGTTGCCATAGCGGCTTGTCGTTGGCGGTGCCGGTCAGGTACGCAATGAACTGTTGCAGCACCGCCTGCGGGCTGGGAACGAACAGCGGCTTGATCAGGCCGAGGTTGGTCACGATGAACCACAGCGCCAGCAACGCAGTGACGGTGATCACGCTCACGGTAACGCTGGAACCCTCGCCCGGAACCTTGAAGCGGCTGGTCTTGAGCGCTACCGGTGTCGCCGTCGGCACCGGGGCGGAGGATGGGCGCTCGGTCATGTCAGTGCCCGACGGGCTACCCTTGGAGCGCTGGGCGCGTCCTCGGTGGGCATAGAACAAAGTGAGCGTAGTGGCATTCTGATTTCAGGCATGTGCGCTCTCGCGATGGTGGACCAGCGCAAGCACTTCTTCGCGCATGCGGATGAATTCGGGCTGGGACTTGACTTTGCGCGCGTCATGATGCGCCAGGAATGCGCGCGAGAACGGCACCTGGTCGTACACATGCGTAATGCGTCCGGGGCTGGGGCTCATCACAATCAACCGCGTCGCCAGGAACAGCGCTTCTTCGACCGAATGGGTGATGAAGAACACCATCTTGTTGGTCTTGGACCAGGCATCGAGCAGGATTTCCTGCACCTGCTCGCGCGTGAACGCGTCAAGCGCACCCATCGGCTCGTCCATCAGCAGCACCGCCGGGTCGTTGGCCAGAGCGCGCGCTACACCTACGCGCTGTTGCATGCCGCCAGACAACTCGTAGACGGCGCGCTCAGCGTACTGTTTGAGCCCTACAAGGTCCAATTTCTCATCAGCGACGCGCGCGCGTGTCGCGGCGTCGACACCGCGCATTCGCAGCCCCAGCGCAACGTTGTCGCGCACCGAAAGCCACGGCATCAGGGCGTGTTTCTGGAACACTACGCCACGGTCAGCGCCGGGGCCAACCACCGGCATGCCGTCAAGCAATATTTCTCCGCTCGATGGCGGCAGGAAGCCGGCGATGCAGTTCAGCAAGGTCGTCTTGCCGCAACCTGAAGCACCCAGCGCAACGACAAAATCGCCGTCGTGCATGGTCAGGTTCACGGGTGCCAGCGCCTGCAGAGTGCCACCCTTGACAGCGTAGTTGAGGGTCAGGTCCCGTACGTCGAGTGTGGGCATGCGTACTCCGATCAAAAAATTGAAGATAGAAAAAAGGGCTGCACGCATGGCAGCTACTCCTCCTGCAGCGAATGGACTCGCGGAGCGCCTAAGCACTTACTTGCCCATCGCCTTCTTCACATACACGTCGGTCACAAACGCAGCGTAGTTGGGCTTGACTTCCTGGATGCGGCCCTGCTCCTTGAGGAACGCCGCAGTGCCGGCCATCGCCTTCGCGGCACCGCCGCCCAGCCAGGTCGGCGAGATCTGCTCTGCGAAAGTCGGGAAGCTGTAAAGCGACATCGCCGGGCCCACGTCCTTCGGGTCGGCCTTGGTCCACTTCGCCATCGCCTTGACCTGCGGCGAATTGGGCGTCCAACTCTTGCCGCTCGCCTTGTACTCTTCGTTGGCGCGGTTCAGCGCTTTCACGAACGCGACCATGAAGGCCTCGTTCGCGGCCGCCCACTTAGCACTGACGACGATTCCTTCGAAGGTCGGCGCGCCCTTCTTGCCGATGCTGCCGGAGGTGGCGATCACCTTGCCGTTGCTCTTGATCTTCGAGAGCACCGGGTCCCAGATGAAGGTGGCGTCAATATCGCCGCGTTCCCAGGCGGCGGCGATCTCCGGCGGACGCATGTTCATCACGTTCACGGCCTTGGGGTCGACACCCTCCATCTTCATGCCGACCATCAGTTGGTAGTGCGCGGTCGAGACGAACGGCGTGGCGACCTTCTTGCCGACCATATCCTTCATGCTGTTGATGCCCGAGCCGTTGCGCGCGATCAGCGCCTCGGCGTTGGCAATGTCCGCCGAGATCCAGAACAGCTTGATGTCCTGGCCCTGGCTGGCCGCAGCCGTCAGCGGACTCGAGCCGGTTTCGCCCATCTGCACGTCGCCCGAGGCCATCGCGCGGATCACGTCGCCGCCGCCCGAGAACATGCGCCAGTTGATCTTGTAGCCGGTGGCCTTCTCGACCTCGCCCGACTCCATCACCAGCCGCAGCGGCACCAGCATATCTTGGTGCGCGAAGGTCACTTCCTTGGTTTGAGCGAACGTCGCACTGCAGGCCAGCATGGCCGCGGCTGCCACGCACAACATTTGACGTTTGTTCATCTTCATCTTCATCGGATTCTCCTGTGAATGGATTCGTGAAATAGCTCGGCGCCCGGGAGCTGCGGCGCAATTGAAATTGTGGACGCTGTGCCGGCGCGCCGCAAGGGCCAGCCCCCGCGCGGTCATGGAGCCAGTTGACCCGGACTTACCCTTGCTTTTGCGCGATGCCTGGCTCAGTGCAGGCGCTTCGCCGGCCGGCGCTGTTCACCCCGCGCATGCGCGAGCTCGTCCACTGCCATCCCCAGCGCGCAGATACCAGTTGCAATCTGCGCCGCGGCGATCGACGAGAGCCGCAAACGGAAGAACGGGCACGGATACGGTGGCTTGCCAAAAAACACGTCACCGGCCTCGATCAGCACACCATAGCCACGTGCCATCAGCGCCAGCTCGCCAGCATCGACCCACTCCGGTGCGCGCACCCAGATTGACGCGCCACCCTGTGGCGGCGTGAACGCGAAGTCCGGGAGGTGCTCGCGCAGCGCCTGCATAGTGAGCGTCAGCCGCTCCTGCATCGCCAGGTTGACGCGCCGTGTGTGCGATTCGTGGTGTCCCAGCGACAGGAACAGCGCATACGCGTGCTGCAGGAACGCGCTTGGGTGGCGCACCATTGCGTGACGGATCACCCGCAGTTCCCGGATCAACGCGCGCGGCGCGACGATGTAGCCCAGCCGCAGCACCGGCGACAGGCTCTTGGACACCGAGCCGACGTAGATCACGCGCCCGCCGCGGTCCAGGCTTTTCAGCGCGGGCATCGGTGCGCCTTCATACAGGTTCTCGGCCTCGTAGTCGTCCTCGATGATCACGAAGTCCCGCAACTCGGCCTTGCGCAGCAAACACTGGCGCCGATCGAGGCTGAGCGTGGCCGTGGTCGGACTCTGGTGCGACGGCGTGACAAAGAGGTAGTCAACCGCTGGCAGAGCATCGACCACCAGGCCTTCGCCGTCCACCGCCACTTCGACCCACTTTGGGTTGCGCAAGGCGAAGCTGTTGCGCGCATGCGGGTGGCCGGGTTCCTCTAGGCCGACGCGGGTGCGCTCGTCGAACAGCGCTTCAGCCAACAGGTAGTAAGCATGTTGCGCGCCGACGGTGATCAGGATTTCCTCCTTGAGCGCAAACACGCCTCGCTTGGGCAAGAGACGCGTGCGGATCAGCTCGATCAGCTCCGGCACGTCCTCGGTCTCAAGGTCGGGCGTCCATTGCGGCAGCTGCGAGCGCGCCAGGCTGCGCACGCAGCACTCGCGGAAGTCTTCGGTCGGAAACAGCTGCGGATCGTAGGTGCCGTAGACGAACGGATACTGGTAGGCACTCCACTGCTCCGGCTTGGACAGGGTCGGCCGGTCGGCCAGCGAACGCAGCACGCGCGCCGACCATTCCGGCGGCTGGCGGCTCGTGCCGACCAGCGGCTCGGCCTGTGCGGCCGACAGCGGGCGCGCGTTCGGCGCCACGAACACGCCGCTGCGTGGGCGCGCTTCGAGGAAGCCTTCGCCCATCAACTGCAGGTAGGCGGAGGTCACGGTGTTACGGCTCAGGCCTAGCAGCGCCGACAGTTCTCGCGACGATGGCAACGGCGCGCCGGAGCTGAGTCGCCCCTCAAGAATCGCCTGCACGACAGCGCGCCGCAACCGCCCTTGCAGAGGCAGTGCGGGTTGCTCGGACAGCGCGAAAAGCTGCGCCCACTGGACAGCGCGGGAGTTGATCATGGTGCGGCGCCAGTTTACATCGGTCCCTGCGCTGGCCCCGCAGAAACCTGCCATCTGGCCCTTTCGCGCCGCGGCCAAGTCCCCTACGCTTGGCGACATTGAACCCTCGGGAGTCCCCATGAGTGAAACCTTCGCGCCAGTCACCGCCGCCACTCTGGCTGCTTTCAGCGACGCCTGGAACCGCCACGACGTCGATGCGCTGATGAGCTTCATGAGCATTGATTGCGTGTTCCAGACAGCCGCTGGAGCTGATGCCTGCGGCACCCGACATGTCGGCCCGGACGCGGTGCGCAAAGCCTTCTCCGCCGCTTGGCAAGCGGTGCCCGACGCGCAGTGGATCAACGGCCAGCACTTCGTAGCCGGCGATTTCGGCATCTCGCAGTGGACCTTTACCGGCACTGCGGCCGACGGCAGCCGCATCGAGGCCGACGGCGTCGACCTGTTCACGCTGAAAGGCGGCAAGATCACCGTGAAGAACGCTTTCCGCAAGGTCCGGCCGAACCTGCCGGGGGCGAAGTGAAACGAGAGCGCGCATGTCCATGACACCCCCCCTGCAGTTCACCGGCAGCGCGCTGCCCGCGGACAAGCGCTACGACCCGCAATACGACCCACTCGTCGCTCCCGACCCTGGCGTTGGCCGCGCCTACGCGCCGACGTACTGGGTCGCCAGCGCGGGCACACCGCCGCAAGACGATGGCCCGATTACAGGCGGCACCGACGCTGACGTCGTGGTCATCGGCTCCGGCTCGACCGGCATCTCGACCGCGCTGTACCTCGCCCAGGAGCACGGCATCCGCGCTGTGGTACTTGATGCGAATCAGACTTCGTGGGGCTGCTCGAGCCGCAGCGGTGGCCAGGGCCAGAACGCGAGCGGCCGGCTCAAACGCTCGCAGTGGATAGAGCGCTGGGGCCTGGACGTGGCGAAGAAGCTCGACACCGAAATCCGCACCGGCTTCGAGAACTTCAAGCAACTGACGATGCAGATCGACTGCGACGCGTTCGATGGCGGTCACCTCTACCTCGCGCATCGGCCCGAGAAGCTCGACTACCTGCGCAACGAAACGCGCGTGATGCGCGAGACCTTTGGCTACGACACCCGCATGCTCAGCGCGGACGAAGTGCGGCGCGACTATTGCGACGAGCGGGAAACCGCCGGCGCGATGCTCGAAGCCGAAGGCGTCGGCATCCACCCGTTGAAGTTTACGTTCGGCCTGATCCGAAAAGCGCGCGCGCTCGGCGTCAAGGTCCACCCGGCCAGCCCGGTGCAGGGCTGGGAGACGAAGAACGGCATGCACCACTTGCGTACCCCCGGCGGCACGGTGCGTGCCAAGCGCGTCGCGGTATGCACCGGCGGCTACACCGGGCAGGGCCTGAACCCGCTGCTGAAGAACAAGATCATGCCGATCCTGTCGAACTCGGTAGTGACCAGGCCGCTCACCGACGCCGAGTTGAAGGCAACGAACTTCCGCTCGCACGCCTTCCTGACCGACACCCGCATCTTGCGCTTTTACTACCGGCTGCTGAAGGACAATCGGCTGCAGCTCGGCAGCCGCAGCTCCGTGACTGGTGCTGACGCCGAAGACCCTGTACACCTTAAATTGCTGACGGATGCCATCGCGCGCAAGTTCCCGCCGCTCGCCGGAATCCAGATCGACTACTCGTGGTGGGGCTGGGTCGATGTGAGCCACGACATGATGCCGCGCATCACCCGTCCCGACCCGGCGCAAACCGTCTGGTATGCGGTGGGCTATGGTGGCAATGGTGTGTCGTTCTCGACTTGGGCCGGCAAACGGCTGGCTGAGCGCGTGGCCGGCGAGGACGCTGGTCGCGAAGTATTCAAGCTGCCGATTTACGACTCGCCGCTGGAGTATCCAAACGTCTTTGGCTTGGTGCGTTCGCCAGCGTTTGCGCCGTTTCGCCGTTTTGGCCAGCGCTTTCTCTACAAGTGGTACTGGCTGCGCGACGAGAAGTTGTGAACGCCACCCACGGCGAGTCAAGGCGTGCAAACCAAGACCCTGGCCCTGTCGGTTGGGCTCGATTGGCACTTGCGCGCCTGACCCTGCGCCTGCCTGTCAAGCGGGCACTGGCCACCTGATTCAATGCAACTGGTTTTGCGTCTCTCAGGTGGTGGCGGAACGGGCGGCCGGCCCTGACGAAGTACCTTCTGATTCGCTACTGAATGCGTAGCAGCTCGCGCCCATTCTGCCTGGGCCGAGGGCATCACAATCGCATCAAACCAGCGCAATCAGGTCGGTCACGCCGACATCCACGCCCGCCTGCATGAGCAGCGTCGTGGCCTGGCCGCGGTGATGCGTCTGGTGGTTGAAGAAGTGAGTCATTGCCTGCCATGCCGGGTGCGCGCGCGCCACGCCTTTCGTATTGCTGTAGTGCATGGTGCTGAGCAGGAACTCAGGCGGCATGTCCGCCATCCAGTCTTCCATGGCAGCATCGAGCGCCTCGCGCGTGCGTTTGAGGTCCAGCCAATCCGGGTGCAAGTCACTGCTGTAGTCCGAGCCGTCGGGCAGGGCCAGCAAAGCGGGTGAGAGCGCGGCAAACGCCGTGTCCTGAGCGGCAAAGCGCTGCAGCCACATCTTGTCGGCCAGCACCAGGTGCGTCAGCGTATGGTGAATCGAGCCAAAAAACGCGCCGCGTTCGCGCTTGCGCTCCTCATCGCTCAGCGTCTCGCAGGCCAGGTACAGGCGCTGGTTCATCCAGCGGTTGTAGCGGGCCAGGAAGCGGTAGTTGTCGAGGAATGCTGTGTTCATGCCGAATACTCCTGAATTGATAGCTACCTACGCCCGTTATATAAGGGCTGGAGCTACTTTTTACTCACAAATCGTAACTACTCAGCCCACCCACGAAGACTAACTTCCAACGCAAAGGCGCAAAAGCGCAAAGAACGCAAAGGAAAATATTCTTGACTCCTTGGCGTACTTTGCGTCTTAGCGCCTTTGCGTTGGAAGCTTCTGCTCCTACCTGAGTAGTTACCACAAATCATGGCTGCTCAGGGTTTTCCGAACCCGCCGCCGCCCGGCGTGTGAATCTCGAACACGTCGCCCGGTTCCATCTCGGCCTGGCCGATATGCTCCAGCGCTTCGGTCTGGCCACTGGCCCGCACCACAAGGTTGCGCCCCACCTGCCCGGGCTCGCCGCCGGCCATGCCAAAGGCGCCATGCTTGCGGCCATTGGACAAAATGCTGGCGGTCATGGGTTCGAGAAACTTCACGCGCCGCACGCCGCCGTTGCCGCCCACCCAGTGCCCCGCGCCGCCCGAGTTCTGCCGAATCTCGTAGCTCTCCAGCCGCACCGGAAAGCGGAACTCCAGCACCTCGGGGTCGGTCAGGCGCGAATTGGTCATGTGGGTTTGCACCACCGAAGTGCCGTCAAATCCGTCACCCGCGCCAGAGCCGCCAGAGATGGTTTCGTAGTACTGATAACGCTCATTGCCAAAGGTGAAATTGTTCATGGTGCACTGGCTCGATGCCATCACACCCAGCGCGCCATACAGCGCATTGGTGATGCAGCTCGACGTTTCCACATTGCCGGCAACCACCGAAGCGGGCGGATTCGGGTTCAGCATGGAACCCGCGGGAATGATGACCCTGAGCGGTTTCAGGCAACCCGCGTTGAGCGGAATGTCATCATCGACCAGCGTGCGAAACACATACAGCACGGCCGCCATGCAGACCGCGGTCGGCGCATTGAAGTTGTTGCCCTGCTGCGCCGAGGTGCCGGTGAAGTCAATCTCCGCGCTGCGGTTTTGCGTATCGACCCGGATCGCGACCTTGATCTGCGCGCCGTTGTCCAGCGGCAAGGTGAACTCATTAATGGGGGTCAGATTCCAATTATTTGTCTCCTTCATGGTTGCCTGGCGCTTTGCCTCCAATAATTGGAATCTGACCCCCATTAATGCAATCACGCGGCGCACCGACTCTTCGGCGTTGTCCTGCACATGGCGCATGTAGGCCAGCACCACGCCTTCGCTGAAGTGCCCCACCATCTTGCGCAGCTCCTGCACGCCTTTTTCGTTGGCGGCGATCTGCGCTTTCAGGTCGGCCATGTTCTGCTGCGGATTCCTCGATGGGTACTCGCCACTTGTCAGCAGTGCAATCATCTCGGCCTCGCGCAGCACGCCGCGATCCACCAGCAGGAAGTTGTTGATCTGCACGCCCTCTTCTTCAATACGCGTTGAAAAGGGCGGCATCGAGCCCGGCGTGGTGCCGCCGACGTCGGCATGGTGGCCGCGCGAGCCAACGTAAAACGTCGGCTTTTCCGTTCGCACTGAGCTTGTCGAAGTGCCTGCGTGGTCTTCGACAGGCTCAGACCGAACGGATGGGATAAGGTACACCGGCGTAATCACGGTAATGTCGGGCAGATGCGTGCCGCCGTGATAGGGGTCGTTGAGCACATACACATTGCCCGGCTGCATCTTGCCGGCGTTCTCGCGGATCACCGTCTTGATGCTCTCGCCCATGGAACCCAGGTGCACCGGCATGTGCGGTGCGTTGGCGATCAGGTTGCCCTCGGTGTCAAACAGCGCACAACTGAAATCCAGCCGTTCCTTGATGTTGACCGAGTAGGCGGTGTTTTGCAGTTGCAGCCCCATCTGCTCGGCAATGTTCATGAAGAGGTTGTTGAAGACCTCCAGCAGCACCGGGTCCACCGTGGTGCCCGCTGCATACTTGATGGCTCGCTCGGCACGCCGGTCAAGCACCAGATGATCCAGAGCCGTCAGCGTCGCCTCCCATCCGGGCTCGACCACCGTGGTCGCGTTTTTCTCGGCAATGATGGCCGGGCCTGAAATAGTGTCACCGGGCTGCAGGTCTTCGCGCACCACCAGCGCAGCATCAATCCACTGGCCACCCGAGTACATGCGCACGGTCTCGCGGCGCGGCACTTCGCGCGGCTCGTGCACGGCGTGGCGCGGCTCGGACGGCGCATCGCCGGCCACCACGGCCTCGACCGACACGGCTTCCACGACCAGGCCCTTGCCCTGCATCAGGAAGGAAAAACGCTGCCGGTAGGCCGCTTCAAATCGGGTCACGATCTGCGCCACGCTCACAGCCTCGCGCCGCGCCGGGCCGCCCCAAGCAAGCGACGCCCCCTCGGGGGGCAGCGCAGTACGCGAAGCGACAAGCGTGGGGGTCTCATTCCAAGGAACCACCAAAGCCGAGTCACTGCCCTCATAGCGCACATGCACGCGTCGGTGCATGGTGACGGCGCCCGAACTGAGCTGCTGGCGTTGCAACTCGGCTTGGGCCGTGGCGGCCAGGCCATTGAGCTTGGCGGCAACCTCAGGCAGCGCCGCGTCGCAGAGTTTGAGTTCCACCGCCTGCTCGCGGATCACGTTCTGGTCGGCCAGGCCCATGCCGTAGGCGCTGAGCACACCGGCCAATGGATGCACAAACACCCGCGTCATTCCCAGTGCATCGGCCACCAGACAGGCATGCTGGCCACCCGCGCCGCCAAAACACTGAAGCGTGTAGCGCGTCACGTCATAGCCGCGCGCCACCGAAATCTTCTTGATGGCGTTGGCCATCTGCTGCACGGCGATATTGATGAAGCCCTCAGCCACCTCTTCTGCGCTGCGACCAATCTGCATGGCCAGGTCCCTGAACTTCTCACGCACCACTTCATGACTCAGCGCCTGGTCGGCATTCGGCCCGAACACCTTGGGAAAGTAGCGCGGCTGAATTTTGCCCAGCATCACATTGGCGTCGGTCACGGCCAGCGGGCCGCCCCGGCGGTAACTGGCCGGGCCGGGGTTGGCCCCCGCGCTCTGCGGCCCGACCCGGAACCGCGCGCCATCAAACGCCAGAATCGAGCCGCCCCCGGCCGCCACGGTGTGAATGCTCATCATCGGCGCGCGCATGCGCACACCGGCAACCTGGGTTTCAAACTCGCGCTCGAACTCCCCCGCGTAGTGCGACACGTCGGTCGAGGTGCCGCCCATGTCAAAACCGATGACCTTTTCAATACCGGCAATGACCGCCGTGCGCGCCATGCCCACAATGCCGCCCGCCGGGCCGCTCAAAATGGCGTCCTTGCCCTGGAACCTGTGCGCATCAGTCAAGCCGCCCGACGACTGCATGAAAAACAGTTTGACGCCCGGCATTTCACCGGCCACCTGCTCCACGTAGCGGCGCAAGATCGGCGACAGGTAGGCATCAACCACGGTGGTGTCGCCGCGGCTGACAAACTTCATCATCGGGCTGGTTTCATGCGAGGTGCTGATCTGCGTAAAGCCAACTTCCTGCGCGATGCGCTTGGCCGCCTTTTCATGCGCGGTAAAACGGTAGCCATGCATGAACACAATCGCAACACTGCGCAGCCCTCGTGAATATTGCCCCAGTAGCTCCTCTTTTAATAGCGTTTCATCCAGCGGCGTAATCATCTCGCCTTGCGAACCGATCCGTTCATGGGCCTCCACCACGGCGCTGTAAAGCAGCTCGGGAAGAACGATGTTGCGGTCAAACAGCCGCGGACGGTTCTGGTAGGCAATGCGCAGCGCATCCCTGAAGCCGCGCGTGGTCACCAGCAGCGTCGGCTCGCCCTTGCGCTCGAGCAGCGCATTGGTCGCCACCGTGGTGCCCATCTTCACGCAGTCCACCACATCGGCCTGAATCGGCTCACCGGCTTTCAGGCCCAGCAAATGGCGGATGCCCGCCACCGCCGCATCGCGGTATTGCTCGGGGTTGTCGCTCAGCAGCTTGTGCGTGATGAGTGAGCCGTCGGGCTTTTTGGCGACGATATCGGTAAATGTGCCGCCGCGGTCGATCCAGAATTGCCAACGTCCGCTACCAGTATTTGAAGTGGTTTCCTGAGTCATTTGTTGAAGTTCTTTAATCATGTAATGCTGCAGCTCCCGTGGGAGTCGGCTGGTTCCAGCTATTGAAAGTAATAGGGCACAAATATGGCACTGGCTTCGTGACCGACTGATCGTACCCATTCTCGCGAAAAACGCTCACCCATGCGTTTGATCTCCTGCTCCAGATCGGGTGGGATGCGCTCGATCTTGATGCCGTTCTGGCGGAGCTCGTCGGTCGCGCTGACAGCCAACGCCTGGCTGGCCGCCCAGCCTCGGCTTTCCGCGTCTGCCGCGGCTTTCACGACCAGGGCACGTGCGTCGGGCGACATTGCTTCGAATGCCCTGCTGCTGACAAACACGACATTTTTGGGAAACCATGCATTGATTTCGTAGTAGTACCTGATAGTCCCCCAAACCCTGTTTTCGACGCCGGTCAGCGCTGAGGTGATCATGTTGTCCATGCGGCCTTCGGCCAGTGCCTTGCCCACATCGACCATCGCAACATCGACCGGTTTGGCGCCCAGCATCTCGGCAATGCGAAGCGTCGTCTGGTTGTAGGTGCGCATCTGCGTGCCCTTGAAATCGGCCAGGCCGCGAATTGGCTTGTTCGAGTGCAGGCCCTGCGGCGGCCAGGGCACCGCATACAGCAGCTTCAGGCCATGTTGCGCGAAGTGTTTTTCAATGCCGGGCCGCTGCAGTTTCCACAGCCGCCCGGCATCCTTGTAGCTGCCCACCACAAAAGGAATCGAGTCGGCGCCCGCAATCGGGATGTCCTTGACCATGCTGGTCATGATGGTCTCGCCCGCCTCGGCTTTACCCTGCTGCACCGCCTGACTGACGTCATTGAGCTTGGCGAGCGTATTGTTGGGGTACACCTGAACGAGGAGCTTGCCAGCCGTGGCCTGCTCGACATCGCGCGAAAACTGCATGATGTTTTGCGTATGGAAAGACTCGGCCCGGTAACCGGTGGCGAGCTTCCAGGTGGTTTGGGCCTGCAAGCTTGGCGCGTGACTCAGCGAAACCGCGCACAAGGCGGCCATCCAGAGATGTTTCATGGCGACTCCTGGGGGAAGTGGCTTCTTGCTGACGGACTACATGTGACGCGGCAGCCACAGCACCACGTCAGGGAAAAAGTAAGTGATCAGCACCGCAACAACCATGAGGAAAAACAGCGGCAGCGCGGTGCGCGCGATCCAGGTTATCTCACGCCGGGTCAGACCCTGAATGACAAAAAGGTTGAATCCCACCGGCGGCGTGATCTGCGCCATCTCGACCACCAGCACGATAAAAATGCCAAACCAGATCAGGTCGAACCCGGCGGCCTCCACCGTCGGCAGCAGCACGGCAATGGTCAGCACCACCATGGAGATGCCGTCCAGGAAGCAGCCCAGGATGATGAAGAACACAATCAGCAGCAGCATCAGGTTGAACGGCTGCAGGTGCAGCGCGCCGATGAACTCCGCCAAGTGCCGGGGCAGGCCGATGAAGCCCATGGACAGGGTCAGGAAAGCCGCGCCGGCCAGAATCAGCGCGATCATGCAGTAGATGCGGCAGGCCGCGATCAGGCCGTCCTTGAAGCGCGCCCAGTCCAGCGAGCCTTCAATCTTTGCCAGCACCAGCGCGCCGCCCACGCCCAGCGCCGCAGACTCGGTGGCGGTGGCAATGCCGCTGTAGATGCCGCCCAGCACCAGGATGATCAGTGACACCACGGGAATCAGGTGGCGCGAAGCGTGGATCTTTTGCCCGAAGCTCATGGCCGCGTCGGCCGCAGGCACCTTGTCCTTGTTGAGCAGCGCCCAGACGATGATGTAGCCCATGAACAGCCCGGCCAGCATCAGGCCCGGAATCACACCGGCCAGGAAGAGCTTGGCGATCGACACATTGGCCGCCACGCCGTACACAATCATGATGATGGACGGCGGGATCAACAGTCCGAGCGTACCGGCGCCGGCCAGCGTGCCGATGGAAATGTCTTCGGGATAACCCCGCTTCTTGAGTTCGGGCAAGGTGATCTTGCCGATGGTGGCGCAGGTGGCAGCCGAAGAGCCGGAAATCGCCGCGAAGATGGTGCAGCCCACCACATTGACGTGCAGCAGGCGGCCCGGCAGGCGGCCCAGCCACGGCGCCAGGCCCTTGAACATGCTGTCGGACAGCTTGCTGCGAAACAGGATCTCGCCCATCCACAAAAACAGCGGCAACGCGGTCAGCGTCCAGCTTGAGGTGGAACCCCAGATGGTCAGCATCATGCTGTCGCCCACCGGGCGCTGGGTGAAGAGCTCCATGCCTCCCAATGCCACGGCCAGCAGCGCCAGGCCAATCCACAGCCCCGAGCCCAGTACCGCGAACAGCAGCACGATCAGGGCAATTGCAATAACGATATCCATTTTGTTGTCTCCTTCCTGATGTGTTATTCGATGTGGGCCGCTTCGCTGGAGACGGCGATAAAGCTGCCGCCACGCCAGCGTTCGACCAGCGCCTGGACAAACGACAGGGCAAAGCCGATGCAGCCCAGCGCCATGCTGACCTGCGGAATCCACATCGGCGAGGCATCGGCCGCCGGTGAAACGTCATGCGTGCTGTACGACACCCAGGCCAGCCGCACCGCATACCAGGCGATATAGCCCGTCAGGGTCAGCCCCGCGCCCAGGCACCACCACTCCAGGACAGCACGGACCCGGACCGGCACACGTTCGAGCAGCAGCGTCACGCGGATATGGTCGCCGTGCTTGAGCGTGGCCGGCAGCGCCAGAAACAGGGCGGCGGCAATCGCGTACCCGGCGTAGGCGTCCAGCCCCGGGATGTCCCAGCGAAATTCGCGGGCCATCACACCCAGAAGGACGGTGCCGAACGCTGCCAGCATGGCCAGGCAAGACAGGCCCATCAGCAGCTTGCAAAAATTCTGGACGAGTCTGGCCATCACGTGCTCCTGCATCGATCAAACAAAAAAAGGGAAAAAGAGAATCAGGCGGCGGGCTTGTCCGGGTGGGTCTGCCTGGCGCAGACCCGCCCGCCGCGGGGGCGGCTTACTTCTTGCGGTAAGCGTCGATGACGGCCTGGCCTTCGGCGCCTGCGGTCTTGAGCCACTCAGCCGTCATGGTCTCACCAATAGCGGTGAGTTCCTTCTTGACGCTGTCCGATGGTGCGCTGATGGTCATGCCCTTGGCGCCCAGCTCCTTGATGTACTCGCCGTCGAGCCGCTCGCTGGTGGCCCAGCCGCGAGCCTCGGCGGCCGCGGCGACCTTGAGCAGGGTTTCCTGGGTGGGCTTGTCCAGCGCGTCAAAAGCCTTCTGACTGACCACCGTCGCGTTGCGTGGCAGCCAGGCGCTGACCGGGTAGAAATACTTCACCTGCTCATGCAGCTTGCTTTCGACGCCGCTGGCGCTTGATGTCAGAAAATTCTGCACGCCGCCAGTGGCCAGGGCCTGCGGCAATTCTGCCAGCTGGATGGTGACGGGTTGGGCCTTGAGCAGTTGCGCAATGCGTGTAGTGGCCGGGTTGTAGGCCCGCATCTTGGTGCCGGCGAAGTCGGATGCAGCGTTGATGGGCTTGACCGAGTACAGCGACTGACCGGGCCAGGGCACAGTGAACAGCACCTTGACGCCTTGGGACGCAAGCAGCTTGTCTTGAGCCGGTTTGGACGCGGAATAAAGGCGCTTCGCATCGGCGTAGCTGGTGGCCAGGAATGGAATCGAATCCGCACCGAACAGCGGGTTCTCATTGGCGGCGCCTGAAAGAATGAATTCGGCCGCCTGAACCTGGCCAGTCTGCACCGCGCGCTTGATCTCGTTGGCCTTGTACAGCGAGCCGCCGGGATGCAGCGTGATCTTGAGCTTGCCGCCGGTGGCCTGATCCACCTCGTTGGCGAACTGCTGGATATTTTGCGTGTGGAAGCTGTTGGCCCCATAGCCTGTGGGCAAATCCCACTTTGTCTGGGCCTGCACGAGTCCGGCGCAGGCCACGGTCAAACCGAAAATAAGTGTCTTCATGAAATACTCCTTTTAGAAACTGGCAAGTTGATGGTTTAAAAGATCGGTGATCAGCATCGCGCCGGGTGCGTGCGTGATGCAAAACGCAGGACGGGCCTGCAGCAGCGCGGCTTGCGGCGTGACGCCGCAGGCCCAGAACACGGGAATTTCGTCGGACAGCACCTCGACAGCGTCGCCATAGTCGGGCTTGGCCAGGTCAGCGATGCCAATCTGCGCCGGATCGCCGATGTGCACCGGCGCGCCATGCACGTCGGGAAAGCGCGCAGTGATCTGAACGGCGCGAATCGCATCGGCCGCCTTGAAGGGCCGCATCGACACCACCATCGGTCCATGGAACATGCCAGCGCGTTCCGTGGCGATATTGCTGCGGTACATCGCCACATTGCGGTTTTGCTCGATGTGGCGCAGCCGCAGGCCCGCCTGCATCAGCGCCTCTTCAAACGAAAAAGAGCAGCCAATGACAAACGTGACCAAGTCCTTGCGCCACAGCGCGCTGATGTCCGTGGGTTCGTCCACCACCTCGCCGTGCCGCCAGACACGGTAGCGCGGCAGATCGGTGCAGATGTCGATGTCTGCGCCCAGCGCCGGCAGATCCGCCTGGCCCGGCTCCGACACCGCCAGCACCGGACAGGGCTTGGGGTTGCGCTGGCAGTAACGCAGAAAATCGTTGGCTTCGGCCGCGGGCAGGATGACCACATTGCCCTGCACCTGGTCGCTGGCCAGTCCGCTGGTGTGCGCGGTCCAGCGGCCCTGCCGGATCATGCGGCGAACATGCGCGGCGCTTTTGATGCCGCCGGCGCCGAAGGCCGCGTGTATTGATTCAGACGATGTGCTCACCAAAAAATTTCCCGTTGCGTGTGTCGCCTTGATGACGATGGGCGAATTGTGTGAGGGTCTTTGGCTCACAGCAAATTCAAAATATTTTGATTACATCATCGATTTTTTCAATATTAAGGGTTTACCTTTAGATGTCTTTTTTTTGGTGCATTTTTCAGGCCGACAGCGAAGTCGATCGCCGACTGCACAACCGTTTCCACCGTCCTTGAAGTCGGGTCGGTGCGGTAGCTGGCATGGATGGGCAGGGACTGCAATTTGGCGTCGCAGGTGAGCGGTTTCAGTCGTGCAAAGCCGGTGAGCCGCTCGACCGCGGCGCGCGGCAGCAAGGCCACGCCGAAGCCGCCCTGCACCAGTTGCACCATCGCCGAAATCGAAGAAATGGCGTGCACCTTTTTGGGCTCCAGCCGATGTGTCCTGAACAAATCAAGCAAGGTGACATGCGGCTGCGAGCCCTTCTGGAAGGTCAACAACTCCATGCCCGCCAGTTCGGCGAGCTTGTAATTCCTCTTTTTGTGCAGCTCCGGATGCCCCACAAAGGCCATCTCCATCGCCGGAAGCGCGTGGTTTCGCACACCTTCGGCCGAGGCGGGCAGCACCGCAAACACCAGATCCAGCGTTCCGCGCTGCATCTGGTCGATCAGAATCGGCGTGGTCTCCACTGTCAGCTCAAGTTCCAGGCCAGGGTAATCGGCGCGCAGCCTTTCCAGCCACGGAATCAGCCACGAGTGCAGCACCGACTCAATCGCGCCAATACGCATCGACATCGCCATGGCCTGCCCAGAGCCCATCTCGGCCTTGACTTCGCGCTGCAAGGCGAGCAATTTTTCGGCATAAAGCAGGAAACGGGCGCCCGCCCCCGTCAACTTGAACTGCTTGTCACGCCGGTCCAGCAGCAAAACACCCAGTTCAGCTTCCAGCGTGGCAATGCGGCTGGACATCGCAGACTGCGTCAGGTACAGCTTTTCAGCCGCCCGCGAGATGCTTTTCAGCGAGGCCACCCAATAGAAAGCTTCAACAAAGCGGAGATTCATCTAGGTGCTTTGGCAGGAGGACTCTGGTTTTCGGGGTATGTCCGGAGAAGCTGGCGCGGGATTTGCGTCTATCCTATCCGTATTAATCACTCTTTTGTCCAGGAGCTTTCATGAAATTCAAACTTGCACTGATCGCCGCCGTACTGAGCGTCGGCTCAACCGTATTTGCCCAGACCAAATGGGACCTGCCCGCCGGCTACCCGGCCACCAACTTCCACAGTGAAAACCTGGTCCAGTTCGCCAACGACGTGGACAAGGCCAGCGGCGGCAAACTCAAAATCACGGTACACGCCAACGGATCGCTATTCAAGGCACCCGAGATCAAACGCGCCGTGCAAGGCGGACAGGCCCAGGTGGGTGAAATTTTGCTGGTCAACTTCCAGAACGAGGCGCAATTGTTTGGCGCTGACGGCCTGCCCTTTCTGGCTGACAGCTACGACTCGGCGATGAAGCTCTACCATGCGCAAAAACCGCTGCTTGAAAAGAAGCTCGACGAGCAAGGCATGGCGCTACTCTACGCCGTGGCGTGGCCGCCGCAGGGCATTTACACCAAGAAGCAGGTTAACTCAGCGGCCGACCTCAAGGGCATGAAGTGGCGCGCCTACAGCCCGGCCACAGCCCGCATTGCCGAACTGGTGGGCGCGCAGCCGGTGACCATCCAGGCCTCCGAGCTGTCGCAGGCGCTGGCCACCGGCGTGGTCGAGTCCTTCATGTCGTCGGGCTCGACCGGCGTGGACAGCAAAACCTATGAACACCTCAAGTACTGGTACGACACCCAGGCCTGGCTGCCAAAAAACGCGGTCATCGTCAACAAGGCCGCGTTTGACGCACTGGACAAAGCCACACAAAATGCCGTGCTCAAGGCAGCGGCAGACGCCGAAGTGCGTGGCTGGGCCGCTTCCCGGCGCGTCAACACCGAATCGCTGGCCACGCTCAAGGCCAAGGGCATGGACATCGTCACGCCTTCCGCCGCGCTGAAATCCGACATGAAAAAAGTCGGGGACGTCATGCTCAAGGAGTGGCTGGCCAAAGCCGGCCCCGAAGGCCAGGCCCTGGTCGATGCCTACCGCAAATAAATAGCCAACATGCGCAAGCTGCTTGACGGCATCTACAACAGCGCCGCCGCCCTGGCGGCGCTTTTCATGGTGGGCTTGCTCGTCATGGTGCTGCTGTCCATCGTGAGCCGCCAGTTGCACTTTCATGTGCCTGGCACCGACGCCTACGCGGGTTACCTGATGGCCGGCAGCGGCTTTCTGGCGCTGGCGCACACCCTCAAGCGTGGCGAGCACATCCGTGTGACGCTGCTGCTCAACGCGATCAGGGGCCGCTCCAGAAAAGCGCTGGAATTGTGGGCGTTGGGCTTGGCCGCGATGCTGGCGCTGCTGTTTGCCTTTTACAGCGGCAAGCTGGCCTGGCAGTCGCGGGTGTTCAACGATATTTCCACCGCCAGCGATGCCACGCCGCTCTGGCTGCCGCAACTGGCCATGGCGTTTGGCGCTGCCATTCTGGCGCTGGCCTTCATCGACGAGCTGGTGCTTGAGGCCATGGGCCGCCGCAAAGCCGCTGCAACTGGCGAAGCCCTGCGCAATGAATAGCAATATCATGATTCATCTCCCCCTACCCGCGACAGCACCATGAACGACCTGCTCGTCATGGCCCTGCTGGTGTTTTCGCTCTTCCTGATTCTGGGCAGCGGCGTCTGGATTGGCCTGACGCTCTCGGGCGTGGCCTGGATCGGCATGGAACTGTTCACCTCGCGCGTGGCGGGCGACGCCATGGCGGTCACGATCTGGGGCTCGGCCTCAAGCTGGACCCTCACCGCGCTGCCGCTGTTCATCTGGATGGGTGAAATACTGTTTCGCACGCGGCTGTCGCAAGACATGTTCAAGGGCCTGGCCCCCTGGATGCAACACTTGCCCGGCCGGCTGCTGCACACCAACGTGGTCGGCTGCACCATTTTTGCGGCGGTGTCGGGTTCCAGCGCGGCCACCTGCGCCACCATTGGCAAAATGACGCTGCCCGAGCTCACCCGCCGCGGCTACCCCGAGCACATGGTTATCGGCACGCTGGCCGGTTCCGCCACCCTGGGCCTCCTGATTCCGCCCTCCATCATCATGATTGTCTATGGCGTGTCAGCTGAAGTGTCGATCGCCAGGCTGTTTATCGCCGGTGTGTTGCCCGGGCTGATGCTGGCGCTGCTGTTTTCCGGCTATATCGTGGTCTGGGCGCTGCGCCACCCCGGCCAGATTCCGCCCGCCGATGAAAAGACAAGCCTGCTGCAAAAACTCGCCGCATCACGCGCGCTGATTCCCGTGGTGTTGCTGATCGCGGCGGTGCTGGGCTCCATCTATTCCGGCATTGCCACGGCCACCGAAGCCGCCGCGCTTGGCGTGGTGGGCGCGCTGCTGATCTCTAGCGTGCAAGGCTCAATGAGCTGGGCCACTTTTCGCGAAGCGCTGATGGGTGCCACGCGCCTGTACTGCATGATCGCGCTGATTCTGGCTGGCGCGGCATTTTTAACCCTCTCGATGGGCTACATCGGGTTGCCGCGCCACCTGGCCGAATGGATTGCCACGCTGGGCCTGAGTCAGGGCCAGTTGATTCTGGCGCTTACCTTCTTTTTTGTTTTGCTCGGCTGCTTTCTTGACGGCATCTCGATGGTGGTGCTGACCATGGGCGTGCTGATGCCGACCATCCAGACGGCCGGCATCGACCCGATCTGGTTTGGAATTTTCATCGTGCTGGTGGTTGAAATGGCGCAGATCACGCCGCCCGTCGGCTTCAACCTGTTTGTGCTGCAAGGCATGACCGGCAAAGAGCTGACGTGGATTGCCCGGGTTACGCTGCCGATGTTTCTGCTGATGTGCGCGGCCATCGCGCTCATCTATACTTTCCCCGGCATCGCCACCTGGCTGCCGCAGCAGATGCGCGGCTAGGCCAGCCGCCTTGCCTGTACCCTCTCAGCACAAGCCATGCCCACGTCCATGATGTATTCAGTTCTTGCCATTTGCGCCGGCGCCAGCGTCGGCGCCTTGTCGCGCTGGGGCCTGGCCTTGTGGCTGAGCCCGGGCGGGCTCATCCCCTGGGGCACGCTGGCGGCCAACCTGATCGGCGGCTATCTGGTGGGCGTGTGCATCGCCACGTTTGAGGCCATGCCGCAAATCGATCCGCTCTGGCGCCTGATGCTGGTAACTGGCTTTCTGGGCGCACTCACCACGTTTTCAACCTTCTCGGCCGAAGTCGCCCTTTACCTGACCGAAGCCCGCTACGGCCTGGCCATCGGAACCGCGCTGCTGCATGTGGCGGGCTCGCTGCTGCTGACCATTGCGGGAATGAAAAGTACTATGTTTTTGATAGCTGCTCGCGCCCATTAGATAAGGGCCAGATGCCAATTTTTTATCTCAATGCGCTTTCTCAAAGCGGATTTCAGCCAACCCTGTCACTCAAAGATCTTTCGCCACCTTCGCGAAGGTATCCAGGATAAACCGCCAATAAGGCAACACGCACTCCGCGTGTCCCGCGGGCTGGGCATTGCAGTCCGTCAAACTGACGAGATTTCCGGCACCCCTGCCCCGCATGGCCTGCAACGTGCTGCTCGCATTCAGGTAAGAGACGGTACGGTCGTCACGACCATGAAAAAAATTCACCGGAACCTCGGGGCGCCAGTCATTCACATTGCTCAAGATTTCAATGGCCGATCTGTCGTCTGCGAAATAGTTGTCAATAACCGTCGGCATGAAGGTCACATCGCTATCGCCGCCCAACGCCAGCCGGAGCAATT
>CAYJMW010000032.1:0-40379 GCA_964371235.1 uncultured Polaromonas sp. | reverse complement strand
TCATTGCGAGCGCAGCGTGGCAATCCATGTCCCCCGGATTGCCGCGCTGCGCTCGCAATGACGAATTGATGGAAGTGCTCTAAAGCAGGCCGCGATCGACGCAAATGAAGGTCATTTTTTGCTGTACCGACACCAAGGCCCAGCCGTGGCTGGAGGGCCTGCGGGCCGCCCTGCCGGGGGCACTGGTTGAGGAGTGGTCGGCTGGCGCGGCCCAAGCCGACTATGCGGTGGTCTGGGCTCCGCCACAGCAGTTTCTGGATGAGCAGACCGGGCTCAAGGCCATCTTCAACATCGGCGCCGGTGTCGATGCGCTAATGAAGTTGCGCTTGCCGCCCGGAGTTCCGGTTGTCAGGCTCGATGACGCGGGCATGTCGGTGCAGATGGCCGAATATGTGTGTCATGCGGTGATTCGCCATTTCCGCGAATTTGATCGCTACGACGCCGATGTGGCGCAGGGTCAGTGGTCGTACCGCAAGCCGCGCCTGCGCCCCGATTTTCCGGTCGGTGTCATGGGCCTCGGCGTGCTGGGCGCACGCGTGAGCCAGGCGCTGGCGCAGTTTGATTTTCCGGTGCTGGGCTGGAGCCGGTCCGCCAAAGTGATCGACGGTGTGCAATGCTTTTCGGGAACGGCGGGGTTGACTGATTTTCTGGCCGCCACGCGCATTCTGGTGTGCCTGCTGCCACTGACGCCGCAAACGCAAGGCATCCTGCGGCATGACACGCTGGCCCGCTTGCGGCCGGGCGGCTACGTCATCAATGTGGCGCGGGGCGCGCACCTGGTCGATGAGGATCTGATCGCGCTGATTGACAGCGGCCATCTGGCGGGTGCCACGCTTGACGTGTTTCGCACCGAGCCGCTGCCCGCGGCGCATCCGTTCTGGACCCATCCCAAGATCAGCATCACGCCGCATACCTCGGCGCGCACGCTGCGTGAGGAAAGCATTGCGCAGATTGCCGCGAAGATACAGGCGCTGCAAAATGGAGCGCCTGTTGCCACTCTGGCCGGTGTGGTTGACCCAAAAAAAGGATACTGAGAGCATGAAACTCCCCACCAAAGTCAAACTGGTCGATGTCGGCCCGCGCGACGGTTTGCAGAACGAAAAGGCACTGGTGCCCGCTTCGGTCAAGATCGAGCTGGTGCAGCGCCTGCAGGATGCTGGTCTTACTGAAATTGAAGTGACCAGTTTTGTCTCACCCAAGTGGGTGCCGCAAATGGCCGACGCTGCCTCCGTGATGGCCGGTATCCGGCGCATGCCGGGCGTGCGTTATTCCGTGCTCACTCCCAACATGAAGGGTTTTGAGGCGGCCGTGGCGGCGCCGCGGGAGTTGTGGCCCGACGAAATTGTGGTGTTCGGCGCGGCCAGCGAGGCCTTCAGCCAGCGCAACATCAACTGCTCCATCGCTGAAAGCATTGAACGTTTCCGGCCCGTGGTGGAAGCGGCAAAGGCAAAAGGTATTTATGTTCGCGGGGCCATGTCATGCACCGTTGGCTGTCCCTACGAGGGCGAGATTGCGCCCGAGCGGGTGGGCTATCTGGCCGGGCTCATGAAGGGTATTGGCGTGCAGCACATCGGGGTGGCTGACACCATTGGCGTGGGCACGCCGCGCAAGGTGCAGCGCGCCATGGAGGCGACGCTCAGGCACTACGCCATCAACGACGTATCGGGCCACTTCCACGACACCTACGGTCAGGCGCTGGCCAATACGCTGGCCACGCTGGAGATGGGGGTGTGGCAGTTTGATGCCTCGATCGCGGGCCTGGGCGGCTGCCCCTATGCCAAGGGGGCGACCGGCAACGTGGCGACTGAAGACGTGGTGTACATGCTGCATGGCATGGACATCGAAACCGGCATAGATCTGGATAAATTGCTCGACGCAGGAAAATTCATCAGCGATTTTCTGGGGCGCAAACCCAACTCGCGCGCGGCAACGGCATTGCTGAACAAAAGGGCGGGCTGATGGGCGCTTCGGAACTGAACACCTTTCCCGAAGGCGTGCAGCGGGTGGCTGCGTTGCTGCAAGCCAGGGGGCACACGAATTTGCCTGTCATGCTCGATGACGCGGCGCGCACGGCGCAGCAGGCGGCGGATGCCCTGGGGATTGCGCTGGGGCAGATTGCCAAAAGCATTATTTTCCGCCGCAAGTCCGACGATGCGGCGGTGCTGGTGGTGACCTCTGGCGACCAGCGCGTCGATGAGAAAAAGGTGGAAGCCCTGGTTTGCGCCGGCGGCACGCGGCTCGGGCGCGCCGATGCGGCGTTTGTGAAAATAAAAACCGGTTTTTCGATCGGCGGCGTTTCACCGCTCGCCCATGCCACGCCCGTTGTCACGCTGATTGACCAGTCGCTGTTCCGCTTCGATGAAATATGGGCCGCGGCGGGCCATCCCCATGCCGTGTTCCAGCTTTCGCCACTGGCACTGCAACGCCTGACGGGCGCGCCGGTGGAAGACATGGCGGTGCAAGTGGAGGCGGATGCAACAGGGGCGGCTGAAGATGAAAAACTGGCGCTGCGGCGCGCTATCAGCCTGGTCACCCTGCGCGCGCGGACGGTGGATGAAGCCGGCAATACTCCGTCGCCCTGCATTTCCGTTTGCCGCATGAGCGAGGCGACCGGCTTGTGCGAAGGCTGTTTTCGCACGCGTGACGAGATCGCGGCCTGGAGCTGCGCGGACGATGACGGCAAGCGCCGCATCTGGCGCGCCATTGAGCAGCGCATGGCCGCACTGCAATCATGATCGATAGCGGCAGTCACCCGCAGCCAGCGGCAACGCCGGCATCGGAACAAAGTATGAAACACATCACGTTTTATCTTGATTTCATTTCACCTTACGCCTATCTGGCGTTCGAGCATTTGCCGCAAGCCTTGAAGGGTGTGAGCTACAGCATGACCTACAAGCCGGTGCTGTTCGCAGCGCTGCTCAAACACCACGGACAGCTTGGCCCGGCGGAAATCCCGGGCAAGCGGGAATGGACCTACCGCCAGGTGCTGTGGCTGGCGCGTCAGCATGACATCGCACTTGAATTGCCCGTCAGCCATCCTTTCAACCCGCTGGCCCTGCTGCGTCTGGCCGTGGCCTGCGATGCGCGGGGTGAACCGAACCGCTACATCTGCGAAACCATTTTTCGGCATGTCTGGCGGGGTGGTGCGGATGCGTCAGACCCGATACGGCTGCAGGCGCTGGAGCAAGGGCTCGCGCCGCTGCGCAAGCTCGGCGTTGATGTGGCAAAGGATCTGTTGCGCGGTCATACCTCCGAGGCGATCACCCACGGTGTCTTTGGTGTTCCAGCTTTCGAGGTGGATGGCAAACTGTTTTGGGGCTTTGACGCCTTGCCCATGTTGCACGACTATTTGGCGGGCGACACCTGGTTTGCGCAGGGGCTCTGGGAAAAAGCAGGCGCGGTCCGCGCGGGGACCGTGCGCTGACCCTCACCACTACAACCGGTAGTCAAGCCTGAGCCGGCTTTGCAGCTTGCGCGCCTGTTTGAACGCCTCCTTCAGGATATGGCGATCGAGTTCGTTGAGTTCGTCCGGATTGATGCGGTTGCCCCCGCCGTCCTGGCCCAAAACCTGGTGTTGATGGCGCAGGCGCAGCAACTGGATGTAGTAGAACCCGTCCACCATGGCTGCAACATCGTCGCCGCCAAAATTCACCGCCTCGGCCGCGCCAAGCAGGCGCTGCGCGGTGCTGGTCTGACGCACGCCGTGCGTCAGTGAGAGCAGGCGCGCGGCATCGACAAAAGGCCGCGATCCGTACATTTTGAGATCCAGCGTGTTGGGGAATTCTTTGTTGTCGTCGAACACGAAATCCCGAATCAGCCCCAGCGGGGGCGCGCACTGCAGCGCATTTTCGGCCATCAGTCGCAAAAACAATTGCGCGCTGCGGGTTTCGTCGAGCAGCCAGCTGCGCAGGGACTCGCTCAGGCTGTCGTCGCCGTAAAGCGGGCGAAAGTCAAAAAAAATGGCGGCGTTGAGCAAGGCTTTCGGTTGAGGGTGCCCAATCCAGTCGGCAAACGTGGCGCGCCACTCGGACAGGGACAGGCACCATTTCGGGTTACCCGCCATGATGCCGCCCTTGCAGAGCGGAAAGCCGCAGGCATCGAGCTTCTGGTTGACGGCCCTGGCAAAGGGCAGCAAGCGCTGGCGCATCGCCTCTGTCGCCGTTTCGCTTTCGCACTCGAAGATGATGCCGTTGTCCTGATCCGTACACAGCGTTTGTTCATAGCGCCCCTCTGAGCCCAGCGCGATCCAGCACCATTTGATCTGCGGCAGATCGAACGCGTCGTGGGTGAGTTCAATCACCCGCAGGGTCAGCAAATCGTTGAGCGTGGAGACAAACTCGGTGAGTTGCCCGGCGGCCATGCCCTGTGTCAGCATCGCCCTGGCAATGCGCTGAATATCCTTGGCGCAGGCCTGCAGGGTGGGCAGATCGTGCGCCTGGCGAATCTCGCTGCTGACGTCCTTGAGGTTGGTGCGCTGCAAGGCGAACAAATCGTTCTGGGACACGATGGACACCAGATGCGAATCCTCATCGACCACCAGCAGGTGGTGCAGTCCCCGGCGCGCCATGATCAGCGAGGCCTCGTAGGCTGTGGTATGCGGTTTGACCGTGATCAGGCCGCCGGTCATGACGCTGGCGATAGGCCCTTCAAGGCTGACTTGCGGCAGCGACACGCGATGGAGCAGGTCGCGAAGGGTGAAAATGCCCAGCGGAAATTGACCTTTGGCATCAACCACGATGATGGAGCCAATGCGCTTGCGGTCCATGATGGCCAGCGCCTCATGCAGCGGCGTATCGAGTGTGACCGTCACCGGTTCGCGCCGGGCGAGCTGGCTCAAGGGGCTGTGCATGGCCGGCGAATCGTTGCGCGGGCTCGGGGGTGGGGGGTGATTCATGAGGTGACGGGGCCGGGTTCAATAACTGGCTCTGGCGTAGTAGGTGCGGGCGGCAGCCGCGCGTGCCTGTCCCAGCGTGTGAATGTTCTGCTCGGCCAGCAAGGGGATCATTTTGAGGAAAATTTCTCCGGTGACCATGGCATCGCCCAGCGCGGTGTGGCGGCCGATCACGTTGACGCCGAGGCGCTCGGCAATGGCCTCCAGGCGGTGCGATTGCTGGTTCGGATGAATCAGCGCCGACAGCAGCAGCGTGTCCAGCACCGGATGCGTGAACACAATGCCGGTGGCGGCTTCCTTGATCTGCAGGAATCGCATGTCAAATGCCGCGTTGTGCGCCACCAGCACGGTGTCTTCGCAGAACTCATGAAAGTTTGGCAAGACCTGCTCGATCGTCGGCTGTCCCTTGAGCATGTCCTGCGTAATGCCGTGGATGGGGATCGATTCGGGCTTGATCGGCCGTCCCGGATCGATCAGCTGGTCAATGGTCTCGTTTCGAAGCAGGCGGCCATTGACAATGCGGGCCGCGCCAATCTGGATGATTTCATCACCGGCCGAAGGGTCCAGCCCGGTGGTTTCAGTGTCAAACACGGTATAGCTCAGTTGCGTCAGCAGCCGGTCGTCGAACGCGCGTGTTTCCTCGGATTGCCGGAACAGGTCGAAGTCGTAGTACTCCGGGCGGCTCTCGCTGCGCAGCCACACGGCCGGATCGGCGGCTTCCTGCGCCACCGTGGTCGGCAGCAGGATGCGGATCAGCGACAGTGGCGTGTTCTGGTCGTGCTGCTGCCAGAGTTCGCCGCCATGGCGTTCTATCACCTCGTGCAGCGTCAGGGGGGTGCCTTCGCCGCCCGCGCTCATCGATGCCTGCTCCCAGCTTGTCAGCAAGGCCGCGTCCAGCGCCGGGCCCGACCAGAGCAAATCCAGCTCTGCGAGCCGGCCGGAGGGTTGCAGACGCAAGGCCACTGCGTCCACGTTGCATTCCTCCTTGAGGCGCATGGCGAGATAACTCAAGCCTTGTATCAGCGAAAAACTGTCAACCCTGATCCACAAATCGCTGGCAAGGGCTTCAACCGTGACACTGATGCCGAGTTTTTGCTCGATGCGCCATTGCGCCGCCTGGAGCAAGTCGGTGCCGTGCATGTCTTCAAGCGGCCAGCGCGCCTGCAGGGTGTCGGCGAACTCGGCGCTGGCCTGATTGATCTGCCGGCTCATGCGTTCCACCTCATCGCCAATGATGCCCACGAACTGGTCACGCTGACCGCTCTCCATGTCCGGATATTGAAGCAGGTTCTCCACGGCCGCGCGAACGTTGCCCAGCGACGCGCGACTGCCCTCGGTGAGTGTTTGCAGCAGAAGGTCGCGCCGGCTTTGCGCTTCCACGTTGCGTGTGATGTTGTCGAGCACGAGCACGTAGCCGCTGATGACGCGCCCCGGGGTGGCGCTGGCGGGTGCGTCGTTGTCGCTCCCGGTGGTGCTGAACACCGGAGCCATTTGAACGCGTATCAACTGCCCGGCGTGGGTGGTGGTGATGAAGTTGGCCGAAGGCTGCGCGCTGCCGCGCTGGAGGCGGTGCTGAACGTTTTCCAGCGCATGCGTGATGTGACTGCGCTCCATCATGGTAAAAATGGAGCGGCCCAGCCCAATCAGGGCGGTGCTGCCGCTTGGGCCGCTGGTTCCCAACACCTGAAACTGCAGTCGTGCCCGGTGGTTGTAGAGCAGGATGCGGCCGTCCAGGTTGCACACCACGACGCTCTGCGTGAGCTCGGACATCAAGGCGGCCAGGCGGTTTTTTTCCTCTTCGACCGACGCTTTGGCCTCAAGAATCTTTTGCGCCACATCGCGCTGCAGCGATTCGCGCTGGTCGGCCAATGCATTGACGACCTGCGCCAGCGTGCGGATCTCGGGAGCGCCGATCTCCTGCAGTCGCAGCGCCGGGTTGGAGTTGACCATCACCAGGGCCTGCTCGCGCAGGCGCAAGGGAGCCAGTGCATAAGCCCGGTACAAGGCCCACGCCAGCAAGCCCAGCCCGAGCCAGGCCAGCAGGATGATGAGTATGGACAGCGCGTAGCGCTGCCGCATGATCGACAGCACGGCCTGGCGCTCCGCGCCCGGCATGTCAGCCCACAATACCGCGCCGAGGATGCCAAAGAGCACAACCAGCAGCCCATACAGACCGCCGAGTCCCACAGCGAGCCGGATCCGGTGGTTCATGGCGGCGGAGCAAGGCCTGGGGTGGGCTTGAAGTGGGGCAAGGCTACTGGACGCCCAGCCCCAATAGCTGACGCACCTTCGTGACCAGGTCCCGGGTGGAAAAAGGTTTGGTCATGTAGGCATCCGCGCCGAGCGCAATGCCCTTGCTGACCTCGGTGTCGCGCCCCTTGGCGGTGAGCATCACGACCTTGATGGCTTGCCATTCGGGATTGGCCCGGATTTGCTGGCACACATCAAATCCGTCCTTCTTGGGCAGCATGATGTCGAGCAGGATCAGGTCTGGCACCTGCGCGGCAATGGCCTGCAACGCCGCCTCTCCATCCACCGCCACCTGGACCTCGAAGCCTTCGCGTTTCATCAGGAATTCGAGCGACAGGACGATGTTGGGTTCGTCGTCCGCGATCAGGATTCGTTTGTTCATGTGCTGGTCCAATCTGACTATTGTGGCACTCCCGGCGGGCCCTTGTCACTCTGGTTAAAAGGCAGTGTAAACGAGAAGGTGGCGCCTTTGCCGGGTTCGCTGCGCACCCAGAGCCGCCCGCCAAAACGCTCGATGATGTGGCGACTGATGGGCAGTCCCAGTCCGGTTCCCTTGGGTTTGTCGGTCAGGGTGTTGCCAACCTGGCGAAAGCGTTCAAAAATAATTTTCTGGTTGGCCGAACTGATCCCGCCGCCGTTGTCGCGAACGTCCACGCGCAAGGCATCGGCTTCCTGCCGCAGCGAGACATGCACCTGCCCCCGGTTCGGGTCACAGAACTTGACGGCATTGGACAACAGGTTGAGCATGACCTGAATCAGGCGGTCGCGGTCGGCCAGGATGCGGGGCGCGTGCGCTGCGAGATCCTTGGTCAGTGTCACGTGGCGGTCGTTGAACAGCGAGTAGGTAGTCGCCAGCGACTCCTCAATCACTTCGCGCAAATCGAGTTCCGCCGTGCGCCATTCGGCGTTGCCCGATTCAATCTTGGCCAGGTCCAGCACCTGGTTGATCAGGCGGGTCAGGCGCTCGGCTTCCTTGACGATGATGCCGACGAACTTCCTGCGTTCGTCCAGGCCCATCTTGGGGTCTTCCAGCAGGATTTCCGAGAAAGCGCGAATCGACGTCAACGGGGTGCGCAGCTCATGGGTCACAGTGGACATGAAGTCATCCTTCATGCGGTCAAGTTCCTTCAGGCGTTCATTGGCGGCGCGCAATTCGGCGGTGGCCGCTTCGAGTTCCTGCGACTTGAGTTCCAGCTCGCGGGAGTAGGCGCGTACCTGGGAGGCCTCATCTAGGATGTTCATCACCTCGTCGATGCTGAGCGGTTCCTCCTTGACCACCGAGGCCACCATGGCCCGCGCGGAAGCGCCGCCAATGGCGCCGGCCAGCAGCGTCTCGGCATAGTGAACCAGCTCGGCATCGGCCTTGAGCTCCTCAACCGTTGACAGGTGCAGTCCCCGTGCGTAGCTCAGGAAGGCTTCCTGCGCGCGCACCGGCCCGAGGAAGCGGCCAATCAGCGGCAGCAGGTCATGCACCTGGGCACTGCCGCGCCACAGGCGCGAACCGCCTGCCGGGCCCACAGTGTGGCGAAACACATCGACAAAAGCCGTCGCTTGCCGGGTTTCGGCCACCGTCGCCCGCCCCGCCAGGGACACGCCCAGATAAAGCCCCAGGTTGGCCAACAGGCTCCAGAAGAGGCTGTGCGAAATCTCGTCGAGCCCGGACAGGCCAAACATCTGTTGCGGTCGCAGCAGTTCCAGTCCGAACAGACCGTCCTGCAGAAATTCTGAGGGCAGCCAGCCGGATTTGGCAAACGACGGCAGCAGCAGCGTGTAGCCCCATACCGAGAAGCCGCCGAGCAGACCGGCGATGGCACCATTGCGCGTTCCGCCTTTCCAGTAAATGCCGCCAAAAATGGCGGGCGCAAACTGCGCCACGGCGGCAAATGAAATCAGCCCGATGCCCACCAGGGCGTAGGCTTCACCGGCCGCGCGAAAGTACACGTAGCCCAGCAGCAGGATCGCCACGATGGCCCATCGCCGTATGCCCAGCAGCAAGCCGGAGAGATCGGGCCGCTCGTTCAGGCGCAAGGCCTTCATGCGCAGGGCCAGTGGCATCACCAGGTCGTTGCAGATCATGGTGGACAGCGCAATCGTCTCCACAATCACCATGCCGGTGGCGGCCGACAATCCGCCGATGAACACCAGCAGGGTCAAGGCTTCGTGCCGTTGCGACATCGGCAAGGTCAGCACGAAGGTGTCTGCATCCACATTGCCCGCCGGGAAGTGCAGCATGCCGCCCAGCGCAATCGGCAGCACGAAAATATTGATCAGCAACAGGTACAGCGGAAACAGCCAGACCGCCTTGCGCAGGTGCTGTTCGTTGACGTTCTCCACCACGGCGATCTGGAATTGCCGGGGCAGCAGCATGACCGAGAACATGGAGAGAATGGTCAGTGACCACCAACTGCCATAGCTGTTGTCGGTGTCAGCCATGGTCATGAGCGCCTTGAGCTTGGGCGCCAGTTCGGCGCGGGCAAAGATATCGCCCATCCCGTTGTAGAGGCCAAAGGTCACAAACAGGCCTACCGCCAGGAACGCCAGCAGCTTGACCACCGATTCAAAGGCAATCGCCGCCACCATGCCTTCATGCCGCTCGGTGGCGTCCAGATGGCGCGTGCCGAACAGCACGGTAAAGGCGGCCAGCGTCATGGCGATGTAAAGCGCGCTGTCCTGCCACAAGGCCTGGGTCGCGGCCTTGGTGGGCATGACGATGTCGGGGTAGTGCAGCAAAATCGTGAAGCTGTTGGAGACTGCCTTCAACTGCAGTGAGATGTAGGGGACCACGCCGAACACGGCAATCACCGTCACCATGCCGCCCAGCAACTGGCTCTTGCCATAGCGGGAGGCCACGAAGTCGGCGATGGAGGTGATGCGGTTGGCCTTGCTGATGCGGATGATCTTGAGCATCACAAACCACCACAGGCCTGCCACCAGCGTGGGGCCCAGGTAAATGGGCAGGAAACCTATGCCCGTCGATGCGGCGCGCCCGACACTGCCATAAAACGTCCAGGTGGTGCAGTACACCGCCAGCGACAAGGCGTAGATGGTCGGGTTGGCAATGATGGAGCGCCCGGCGTCGGCGCGTTTGTCGCCGTAATAGGCAATGGCAAACAGCACGCCCAGGTAGGCAAAAGACACGCTGATGATGACCCAGCCCTGCAGCATCACTCGCGCCGTTCAATCATGTAAGCCATCAGGCCAATGAGCAGGCCCCACACCGCGAAGATGTAGAAGTAAAGAAGTGGAATCCCGAGCAAGGCGCCCGGCTTGCTGAAGAGGGAGAGCACTGGGTAGTTGAACAGCACGCAGCCCGCGAGCACGATGGCGACCAGGCGTTGACCCGTGATGTCGGAGCGATGCATGGCCGTATCTCCTCAAGGTGTCGTTCAATTGTAGGCGTTGGCCTGATTGGGACATTCCCTAGGTTTGCGCGTGCCGGAGCCGATTGCCCGCATTGTGAAACAAAATCCAGTGGTTAACCCGCAGTTTGTAAGTTTGCATTAAGGGCTCAGTCAGAATCAGGTCAGCACTTGACCCCACATTGCGTCCTGAGAAAAGACTTCCCAGGAAAGAATATCGCTTTATGTTGTTGGCCGTCGTTATTGCAAAGAGCCTGATTGAACTCTCGCTGATGTTCATCGCAGGGCGTTTCGTGCTGGGTTTGTTCGCGGGCGCCAAGCGTCAGACCAACGTGATCTGGCAGTTGCTCGATGTGCTGGCCAAGCCTGCACTGTGGCTGACCCGCCGGGTCAGTCCGAAGTTGATTCTGGATCAGCACATTCCGCTGGCCGCCGCCAGTTGGCTCCTCATTGCGTGGGTGCTGGTGGTCAAAATAAAGATCGACCTATGTCTTCAATTGGGAGCCGCCGCATGTCAATGAATCCCGATCAGCCTGGTTTGTCGCGCCCGACCGCCCTGGGTCGCCTGGAGCGTTTCATGTTGGTCTGGAAGGCCAAGATTTTGCTGCTGGTGGGTCTGCGGGAGCGGGCCCTTGACGTGTTTCGGGACATCGTGCGCCGGTCACCGCAAGACGTCCACGCCCTCAACAGTCTGGGCTACGACGCCCTGCAACGCGCCGATCATGAAGCCGCCCACGCTTATTTCGCACAGGTGATGCGCCTCACGCCGCAGGCATCGAATGCCCAGTTCAATCTGGCGTTTGTGGCGGAGTTGCTCGGGCGGCTGGACGAGGCCGAGCAGGGCTTTCGCGCCGCCCTCGCCATCGAGGAAAAAATGGACCGGGCCTGGTACGGCCTGGCGATTGTGCTGGTGCGCCAGGGGCGTTTGCCCGAAGCGATGGTGGCGCTCAAACGCAATACCACCTTGCAGCCCATGAGTCCGTTTGGCTGGTACCAGATGGCGCGGGTGCATGTGGATCTGCAGCAGCCGGAAGAGGCCAAGGCAGTGATTCGGCATCTGAAGGGGTTTGAACCCAAGGTGGCGGCCCAGTTGGAGCGCGAGACCGGTTTGCGCCCGGTGTGATTTGGTGAGTGGGAGGGGTTGGTAAAAGAAGTTGGAGTTGGTATAGGCCCATTTCAATTGGGGCTGGCGTGCCAAGCCAGTGCTGAGGCGGAATGGATTTTCATAATATTAAGGAGCAAGCAATGCAGCTAACAGCCAGGCACAAGGAATACTGGCAGAAGAACCTGAGGATCACAGCGATTTTGCTGGCCATCTGGTTTTTTCTGACATTCATTCTGGTGTATTTTTCACGTGATTTGACGTTCCACTTTTTTGGTTGGCCGTTCTCGTTCTGGGTGGCGGCCCAGGGATCGCTGGTGGGTTACTGCCTGATCATCTGGTATTACGCCCGTTACATGAACAACCTTGACAACGAATACGGCGTGTCCGAAGGAGAAGAATAATGGGTATGTTTGGAACCACAGCAGGCCAGTCACAAAGTGACTTCAAAAAAGGCCTGAACAAAGTCTATGGCTGGTACACCGGTGGCTTCATTGTTTTTGTGCTGATTGTTGCAGTGCTTGAGCAGATGGGCTTGCCCCGGAACTGGATCGGCTACCTGTTCCTTGCTGCCACGGTGCTGCTGTATGCCGGCATCGGGGTCATGAGCCGAACCAGTGATGCTGCTGAATACTATGTTGCAGGGCGCCGGGTACCGGCGTTCTACAACGGCATGGCGACAGGGGCGGACTGGATGTCGGCCGCGTCCTTCATCGGCATGGCCGGTACCCTGTACCTGACCGGCTTTGGCGGCCTGGCCTTCATTACCGGCTGGACTGGTGGCTACTGCCTGGTGGCGCTGCTGCTGGCGCCCTACCTGCGCAAGTTTGGCCAGTTCACGATTCCCGACTTTCTGGGTGCCCGCTATGAAGGCCACCTGCCCCGCGTCATCGGCATTTTTGGCGCGATTTTGTGCTCGTTCACCTACGTCGTGGCGCAGGTCTATGGCGTTGGCCTGATTACCACGCGTTTGACCGGGCTGGCTTTTGAGGTCGGTATTTTCGCCGGTCTGGGCGGCATTTTGGTGTGCTCGTTCCTCGGCGGTATGCGGGCTGTGACCTGGACCCAAGTGGCGCAATACGTGATTCTGATCGTCGCCTATAGCTTGCCGGTGATCTGGCTGTCGGTCAAGCACACCGGTGTGCCGATTCCGCAGGCGGTTTATGGCTACACACTTGAAAAAGTGACGGCCAAGGAAGAACTGTTGCTCAAGGACCCGAAAGAGCTGGAAGTGCGTGGGATCTTCAAGGCACGCTCCGATGCGGCGGTTGAGAAGCTGAAGGATATCCCTGCTGCCATGGCCGCCGACAAGGCCGCTGCGCAGAAAAAGGTTGATGACCTGAAGGCCGTGAACGGCCCGGTTGCTGACATCAAGGCGGCCGAAGTTGCCCTGGCGGCATTGCCCAAGGACGAGACCGCGGCCAAGGCTGCCTACACCGCGGCCCGCGTCGGCAATGCGGAGCGCGCTGCCCCGCCGATTCGTCATGCCCAGCCGTTCCCCGGAAAAGATGAGGCAGCGCAGAGTATTGCGCGCAAGAACTTCCTGGCGCTGGTGTTTTGCCTGATGATCGGCACCGCCGCGCTGCCGCACATCCTGACGCGCTACTACACCACCCCGTCGGTGAAAGAAGCGCGTGCGTCGGTGAGCTGGTCGCTGTTCTTCATCTTCCTGCTGTACTTCACCGCGCCGGCTCTGGCGGTGCTGGCCAAGTATGAGGTGTACACCGTGCTGGTGAACACGCCGTTTGATCACCTGCCGGGCTGGATTGCGCGCTGGATCGCGGTTGACCCGAGCCTGTTGTCGGTGGTTGACGTCAACAAGGACGGCATCCTGCAACTGGCCGAAATCAAGATCGGCGGCGACATCATTGTGCTGGCCACGCCTGAAATTGGTGGCTTGCCTTATGTGGTGTCGGGCATGGTGGCCGCTGGTGGCCTGGCTGCCGCGCTCTCCACGGCGGATGGCTTGCTGCTGACGATTGCCAACGCGCTGTCGCACGACCTGTACTACAAGATTCTGGACCCGAATGCGTCCACCGCACGGCGCGTGATGGTATCCAAGATGTTGCTGCTGGTCGTGGCTTTGGCGGCAGCCTACGTGGCGTCGCAAAAACCGGCTGACATCTTGTTCCTGGTGTCGGCGGCGTTCTCGTTCGCTGCGGCCACGTTCTTCCCGGCGCTCACCCTGGGCATCTTCTGGAAGCGCGCCAACAAGTGGGGCGCGTCGCTGGGCATGCTGGTCGGCCTGGGCACCACCTTCTACTACATGATGACGACCCAGCCCTGGCTGTACAAGATATTCCATGGTGGCGCGTCGATCACGCCTGAAATCATCAAGGCCAACACCTGGTGGGACATCACCCCCATTTCGGCCGGCCTGTTTGGCGTGCCGCTGGGCTTTGCCGTGATCATCATCGTGTCGCTGCTGACCAAGACCCCGGGCAAGGAAATTCAGGACCTGGTGGAGCATGTGCGCTACCCCAGCCTGGATGGCAAGGTAACCGCAGGATCCGCCGCGCATTAAGCGCTGACTGACAAACCCCCGCCACTCAACGTGGCGGGGGTTTTTTATTTGGAGTCTTGAATTGACCGGCCGGAAACAGGCCGACGGGGTGTTTGAGCGGCGCCGGCTGGCCGGATCAGGCGCCGAGCGCGGCCGCAACGAACTCGTCGGCCCTCTTTTCGGAGCGCATGGCGGCCACAGCCGGCCGGATGTGGTGGATTTGGGCCGTGAGCTGTTCATGGCTGGTGCACTTTTCCAGCAACAGGCACAGGGCCTCGGAATCGGGCCCAAGCAAATTTTCAAGCAGCCGCGTGGCGCGCTGGACCGCAGGTTTCAACGATGCGTCGGGCGCATTGCCGGGTGCCTTGGCGGCCACTGGAGCGGGCTTTACCACCGCCTTGGGCAGATCGAGTTCATGCACATACCCGGTGCTCAGCAATTCATCCAGAATTTGCCGCGCTTCATCGGGGCTGGACAACGACTTCAACAGCTCCGCGACAGACCTTGCTCCGTCAATCTGGATCAGCAGCATGCGCTGCTTCGGTGTCAAGGTCCGATCCCTGACCTTGATTGCATTTACACCGGACTCGGTCTTGCGCAGGACAGATGTCAAATTCAGATCAGCCATGTCGGTATTCTTGTCCCTATAAAAGCTGACGCCTGGCGGCAATCGGGTTGCTGACCAGGGACGGCGGCATGTCTCTCCATTCTAGTGAGTTGTCCGTCGGGAACCATGGTGAAAACCCGGTCCGACGGGGATTGCGGGTTTACCCGGTTCAGCGTATGAACTTCCCCTCAATGTCGATGATGGACAGGTCGGCAAACTCCAGGCCGGTATGGTCGGTCGGGCTGTAGCTGACTTCCAGCCCGCCCACGTCGAACTTGTGGATACTTTCCAGCGCATTGCGCAGTTCGGCGGGCGTGGGCTTGGGGCCTGCGCGGCGCAAACCCTCGACCAGCACCTTGGCGGCGGCAAAACCTTCCATCATGGCGGGGGAAACGCCATCGAGCCCCTTGGCCTTGGCCATTTCCTGCGCTTCCTTGATGAGCGGGAAGGCAATCGAGCGCTCGTTGGGGAAGACCTGCGTGACAATCACGCCGCGCGCGTGTTCGCCCAGCAGCTTGATGAAACCTTCGGAGGCGTTGTTCGACAGGGTGACAATCTGCGCCCGGGAGCCCGCCGCGCGCAGCACCTTGACGCCACCTGACACATTGCCCGCCGAGCCGATGAACATCACGGCCTGGGCCCCGCTTTGCGCCACCTTGGCCGCGAGCTTGCTGAAATCAGGTTTTTCGCGCGGGAATTTCTCCAGCATCAGGGGTTTGAGGTGCGCATTCTCAAAGCCCTTCAGGGCGCCGATGGCCGAGTCGGCGCCGAACGAATCGTCGGTCTGCAGCACGGCAATGCGGGTCACGCCAATGCTTGCCAGGTGCTCGATGGCCCTGGCGGCCTCGCGCTGGTAGGTGGCCCGCACGTTGAACACCCAGGGATTCACCGGATCGTGCAGCGACATTGCCCCGGTGCTGGGCCCCACCAGCGGCACCTTGAGTTCGGCCAGCAGTGGCAGCAGTGCCTCCGCATGGGGCGTGCCACGGTTCAGGAACAGCGCCAGCACGCCTTTTTTGGTGATAAGGTCGCGCGAGACTTCGACCGTGACCTTCGGGATGAACTTGTCATCGACCGAGATCAGTTCCACCTTTTGCCCGTTGACGCCGCCGCGCGCGTTGATGGCATCAATGTAGAGCTTCGCGCCCGCGGTGTTTTCCTTTACTCCCGCAGCCACGGAACCGGTGAAGCCCGAAGGCTGGCCAATGCGCAACTGCGCCCAGACCGGGGTAGTACTTGCCAGCAGGGCCGCAACAGCCCAGGTGGCCAACCGCGTGCGCGGGCTGTGGCGGGTGCTTTTCATGAGATTGTCTCCAATGTCAGGCAGATTATAGGAAGCCAGGCTGACCACGGCATTAGGGAAATGACGTACCTGCGCGGCGGGCCATGCCGCAGTTTCTTAGAATCAAGCGCCATCCCTCTTGAACCCTGTGCATGCCCCACGCTCTTCCCCAACAAACTACTCCCGTTGCCGCCGGCAAGGGCGCAGGCCTGATCCGCATTCGCGGCGCGCGCCAGCACAACCTCAAAAACCTTGACCTGGATATTCGCACCGGGGAAATGACGGTGGTCACCGGGCCCAGCGGTTCCGGCAAATCGTCGCTGGTATTTGATACGCTGTTTGCCGAAGGCCAGCGCCGCTATGTAGAAACCTTCTCGGCCTACGCGCGGCAGTTCCTCGACCGCATGGACAAACCGGCGGTGGACAAGGTCGAAGGCGTGCCACCGGCCATTGCGATTGACCAGACCAATCCGGTGCGCAATTCGCGCTCGACCGTCGGCACCATGACCGAGCTCAACGATCACCTGAAGCTGCTTTACGCGCGCGCCGCGCAGCTGTTTGACAGGCAGACCGCGCAAGGCGTTCGGCATGACAGCCCCGAGTCGATCTATGCCGAATTGATGGCGCGCACTGCCGCCACTGATTCGAGGGTGGTAATGACGTTTCCCGTTGAACTTCCCGGTAACACCAGTGCCGAGCAACTCGAACAATGGTTATCCGCCAGCGGGTTCACGCGGGTACATGCCCAGCGTGAGGTGGCGACAACAGCGGGGCCGCACAAGCTTCTGGACGTTGTTGCCGACCGCTTTCGCCTGCAGACTACCGAAAAGTCGCGCGTGATTGAAGCCATCGAAGTGGCGCTCAAACGCGGCGGTCGCCTGAATGTTTATGTGCAAAGCGGCGCGGACGGTTCGGACGCGCCCGAGGAAATGTGGCGCTTTTCCACCGGCCTGCATTGCCCCGACAGCGATCTGCGCTACACCGACCCCACGCCTTCGCTGTTTTCCTTCAACTCGGCCATGGGCGCGTGCCAGACCTGCAAGGGCTTTGGCCGCGTGATCGGTGTGGACTACGCGCTGGTGATTCCCAATGACAAGCTCACGCTGCGGGCCGGCGCCATCAAGCCGATGCAGACGCCGGCCTGGAAAGAAGCGCAAGACGACCTGATGCGCCACGCCGAGGCGGCAGGCATTCCGCGCGACACGCCCTGGTACAAACTCACGCCCGAGCAGCAGGGCTGGGTCATCAACGGCTCGCCCAACTGGAATGGCAAGTGGAACCAGCACTGGTTTGGCATCAAGCGTTTTTTTGCTTACCTGGAGAGCAAGGCCTACAAGATGCACATTCGCGTGCTGCTTTCCAAGTACCGCAGCTACACGCCGTGTGAAACCTGCGGCGGCGCGCGCCTGAAGCTTGAGCCGCTGCTTTGGCGCCTGGGCTCCCAAGAGGCCGCCGACGCTGTGCTGCCGCCCGGCCAGCGCTTCATGCCGGTCGGTGTGCAGTGGACCCGCGGGCAGCTCGAAGCCATGCCGGGCTTGTGTCTGCATGACCTGATGCGCTTGCCGATTGAGCGTTTGCAAAAGTTTTTTGACTCCCTCTCCGTTCGCCCTGAGATTGCCGAAGGGCAGGCCTCAGCCCTTCGACAAGCTCAGGACAGGCCAGACTCAGCCCGAACGGGAGAAGAAACTGCCCTCAAGTTGCTGTTCGAGGAAATCCGCACCCGCGTGAAATACCTCTGCGATGTCGGCATCGGCTATCTCACGCTCGATCGCCAAAGCCGCACGCTCTCAGGCGGTGAAGTGCAGCGCATCAATCTGACGACCGCGCTCGGCACCTCGCTCGTCAACACCCTGTTTGTGCTCGATGAGCCCTCGATTGGCCTGCACCCGCGCGACATGAACCGCATCACGCAGGCGATGCACCGGCTGCGCGATGCCGGCAACACGCTGGTGGTGGTGGAACACGACCCGGCCGTGATGCTGGCCGCCGACCGCATGATTGACATGGGCCCAGGTCCGGGCGAGAAGGGCGGCCAGATTGTGTTTGACGGAACGCCCGAAGATTTGAAGCATGCGAACACGCTGACCGGCGACTATCTTGGCGCACGCAAACAGGTCGGCATGGGTTTCAAGCGTGCCGTGACAGACCACACGCCGCGCCTGATTCTGGAAGGCGCGCGCGACCACAACCTGAAAAACCTCACCGTGGAGTTTCCGCTGCAGCGCCTGGTTTGCGTGACCGGCGTCAGCGGCTCCGGCAAATCGACGCTGATGCAGGATATTCTGGCCCCCGCGCTGCTGCGCCAGTTTGGCAAGGCCACCGAAACACCCGGCGTGCATGACCGGCTGCTGGGGACTCAGCATCTGACCGACGTGGTGTTTGTCGATCAGTCGCCGATTGGCAAAACCGCGCGCTCCAATCCGGCCAGTTATGTCGGCGCCTGGGATGCCCTGCGCGAGCTGTTTGCGCAGGCGCCGCTGGCCCGGCAACGCGGCTACACCGCCACCAAGTTCAGTTTCAACAACGGTGACGGGCGTTGCCCGACCTGCGGCGGCTCGGGCTTTGAACACGTGGAAATGCAGTTTTTAAGCGACGTCTATTTGCGTTGCCCAGACTGCGACGGCAAGCGTTACCGGCCCGAAATTCTGGAAGTGACGATTGAACGAAAAATGGGGTCAGAGCCCAATTTGGCCGGGGAGGCCAATAAAGGCACACAAGTTCAGACCAAATTGGGCTCTGACCCCATTTTTCGTTCAATGAACGTCGCAGACGTTCTTGAACTCACCGTCAGTGAGGCCATGCAGCTGTTTGCGCAAGACCGTGAAGTGGTGCGCGCGCTGCAGCCCATTGTGGAAGTGGGCCTGGAGTATGTGAAGCTGGGCCAGCCTGTGCCTACGCTGTCGGGCGGTGAAGCGCAGCGGCTCAAGCTGGCGGGCTTTCTGGCCGGCGCCAGCAGACCCTCCAGCGCCAGCAAACAGGCGCTGGCGCTCAGGCATCCCGGCCGCGGCACGCTCTTCCTGTTTGATGAGCCCACCACCGGCCTGCATTTTGACGACATCGCCAAGCTCATGCGCGCGCTACGCAAGCTCCTTGAAGCCGGGCATTCACTGATCATCATCGAGCACAACCTTGATGTGATCCGCTCCGCCGACTGGCTGATTGATCTTGGCCCCGAAGGCGGCGAAGCGGGCGGTTGGCTGGTGGCCCAGGGCACGCCTGAAGACCTGCGCGAGCATCCCACGTCGCACACCGCCAGGGCGCTGCGTGAGTACGAGCGTGCCATGGGCCAGGTCAGCAAGGTGGAAGAAGCGCGGCCCAAGGTCTGGAAAACCAGGCCCGCGTTTTCCAGCATGATCCAGATCGTCAACGCCAGGGAAAACAATCTCAAGAGCCTGTCGGTCGATATTCCGCGCGGCAAATTCAATGTGGTGACCGGCGTCTCGGGCTCGGGCAAATCCACGCTGGCTTTTGACATTTTGTTCCACGAAGGCCAGCGGCGCTACCTGGAGTCGCTCAATGCCTATGCGCGCAGCATTGTGCAGCCGGCCGGGCGGCCCGAGGTGGATGCGGTCTATGGCATTCCGCCGACGGTGGCGATCGAGCAGCGCCTGTCGCGCGGCGGGCGCAAATCGACCGTGGGCACCACCACCGAGGTCTGGCACTTTTTGCGGCTGCTCTATGTCAAGCTGGGCACTCAGCACTGCACCAAAGACGGCGCAGCGGTGATGCCGCAAAGCCCCGAGAGCATTGCCGCGCAACTCCTCAAGACTTATCGCGGCCAGCACATCGGGCTGCTCAGCCCGCTGGTGATCAACCGCAAGGGCGTCTATACGGAGCTGGCCGACTGGGCCCGGCCGCGCGGCTACACGCATTTGCGCATTGACGGCGAATTCTTGCCGACCACCGGTTTTCCGCGCATCGACCGTTTCAAGGAACATACGGTCGAGCTGCCGGTGGCCAACATTCATGTGAGCCCGAGCAACGAGGCCGCGTTGCGTGCGGCGCTGGCCACTGCGCTGCAGCATGGCAAGGGCGTGCTGCATGTGCTGGCGCCGCTCGACGGCCTGCAGGCGGCCATGCTGGCGGGCACCAGCACCAAAGCCATGGGCAAGCTGCAGGTGTTTTCGACCCAGCGCGCCTGCCCGGTCTGCGCCACCTCGTATGCCGAGCTCGACCCGCGCCTGTTCAGTTACAACAGCAAGCACGGCTGGTGCCCCGACTGCGTGGGCCTGGGGGTCAAGCTCACCAGGGAGCAGCGCAAGGTGTTTGACGATTCGGTGCTGGACGACGACAACAAGGGGCGCGAGCAAAGCTTTGCCGAGCCCGAGGTGGAGGACGTGTCGGGAACGGTTTGCCCGAGTTGCGAAGGGACACGCTTGAACCGGCAGGCGCGAGCTGTGAAGTTCGCCGGTGTCGGCATTGCCGACATTGCCGCCTTGTCGGTGACCGATGTGCGCCGCTGGGTTGAAACGCTGGCGCTGCAAGGCCGCATGACAGCACGGGAGAGCGGCATCGCCCGCGACCTGATTCCCGAGATCAAAAGCCGCCTTGAATTTCTGCAGGACGTCGGCCTGGGCTATCTCACGCTGGACCGGGGCGCGCCCACGCTGTCGGGCGGCGAAGCGCAGCGCATCCGGCTGGCGGCGCAACTCGGCTCCAACTTGCAGGGCGTTTGCTACGTGCTCGACGAGCCCACCATCGGCCTGCATCCGCGCGACAATCAGATTCTGCTGGGCGCACTCGGCAAGCTCAGCGAGCGCGGCAACACACTGGTGGTGGTCGAGCATGACGAAGACACGATTCGCCGCGCCGACAACATCATCGACATCGGCCCCGGTGCCGGCAAGCGCGGCGGGCGGCTGGTGGCGCAGGGCACGGCAGCGCAGTTGTCGGCCGTGCCGCAATCGCTGACCGGCCGTTACCTGGCGCATCCGCTGCTTCATCCCTTGCAGCTTCGCCGGGAAACGCGCGTAGCTGAATTGGGGTCGGATCCCAATTTCGCAACCCAAAACATGGAAGGCGCACCGACTCACCCGAAATTGGGCTCTGACCCCGATTCAGCGACCCCCCATTCGGCGGCCCATCAGAGCGCCGCTCCCGGCCGCAAAACAAAAGCCGCGCTCAAAGCCGCCGCCCTGCGCGCCGCTGCCGCCAGCGCCAGCATCAGCCACAACGCCGCGCCGGCTACCGCCAGCCCTTTCACCTCGTGGCTCACGGTGATCAACGCCAACTTGCACAACCTGCAGAATATTTCCGTCAGCGTTCCGCTGCAGCGCCTGGTCGCCGTCACCGGCGTCTCAGGCTCCGGCAAATCCACGCTGGCGCGCGATGTGCTGTTAGCCAACGTCCACGCCGGCGTGATGCAGCGCGCCACCAAAGCCGGGCGCGAAGCTGACGACGCTGGCAAACACCCGGCCTGGACCGGTTGCGAGTGCATCGAAGGCTACGCCGCCGTTGACCGCGTGCTGGAGGTCGATCAAACTCCCATCGGCAAAACGCCGCGCTCCTGCCCCGCCACCTACATCGGTTTTTGGGACACGGTGCGCAAGCTCTTTGCCGAAACGCTGGAAGCGCGCGCACGTGGTTACGCGGCCGGGCGTTTCAGTTTCAACACCGGCGAAGGCCGCTGTCCCACCTGCGACGGCGCGGGCGTGCGCACTATCGGCATGAGCTTTTTGCCCGACGTGAAAGTGCTGTGCGAAACCTGCCACGGTGCGCGCTTCAACCCCGAAACCCAGGCCGTGACCTGGCGCGGCAAAAACATCGGCGATGTGCTGAAAATGGAAGTCGATGAGGCGGTGGAATTCTTCGCTGCCATGCCCGCCATCAGCCACCCGCTGCAACTGCTGAAAGATGTCGGCCTGGGTTACCTCACACTGGGCCAGCCGTCACCCACGCTGTCGGGCGGCGAAGCGCAGCGCATCAAGCTCGTCACCGAACTCAGCAAGGTGCGCGACGACATCACGCGGCGCGGCCAGAAGGCGCCGCACACGCTGTATGTGCTCGATGAACCCACGGTCGGCCTGCACATGGCCGACGTGGAAAAGCTGATCCAGGTGCTGCACCGGCTGGTGAGCGGCGGCCACAGCGTGATCGTGATCGAACACGACCTCGATGTGATCGCCGAGGCCGACTGGGTGATTGACCTGGGGCCCGACGGCGGCAATGCCGGCGGGCGGGTGGTGGCAGCCACGACGCCCGAAGGCGTGGTCAAGCTGGGCACGCCCACGGGCGTGGCGCTGGCGGCGGTATTGGCGCGCTAACAATTATGCGCATAATATGCGCATAATGGCCAGATAAAGGAATTCATCATGCACACCACTGCTCCCTCCGCAGCTGCGGCGTCCCGTAAACGCGCGGTCAATCTGACCTTGAGCGAAGGCTTGGTTGCGCAGGCCAAGACTTACACCAGCAACCTTTCCGCCACCATGGAGGAACTGCTCGCCGCGTACGTGGCCCAGCAGCAGCAAACCCGATTGACACGCCAGCAGCAGGCCGATATCTGCGCTGCCGACTGGAACGCTGTGCATGCCGCCGTGGGTTCTTTCGCTGACGAGCACTCCACGCTGTAGTGGCCCAGTTCGACGTACACCGCAACAAGGGGCCGCTGAAGGAATCCATCCCCTTCGTGGTGGTGGTTCAGTCGTCCCTGTTTGACCGCTACCGCAGGCGCATGGTGGTGCCGCTGGTGCGCCGCAGCGCGCTGCCCGGCCAGGCGCCCACGGTTGGCTTGCGCATGAACCCGGTGTTTCAGGTGGACGGCACAGAGGTGGTGCTCCATCCGCTGGACATGGTTTCCGTCGCCCTTGATCAGCTCGGTGAACAAGTCGCATCACTGGCCGCGCACGGCCAAGCCATTTCTGATGCGCTGGATGAACTGCTCACACGCTCATGGGGCTAGGCTGTTTCCTTCAGCACCAGTATTTGCTATATAAATAATAGCTGCTCATGCAATGGATACATGGGCTGGAGGCCTATTTTGTTCGAAGTTTTTCAGGGAAACGATTTTGTGAGGTGTTGCCGGGTGCCTGGTTGTGCGAGCTCGATCGACCTCCCCGTAACCAGCCATTGAAATCCGCTTGCAGCCCTTACAGCTTTGACTCGATAAAGGCAGCAAATGCAGCGCCGACCTTTCTGTAACCTGCGGGCGTCAGGTGAATTTCATTCTCAAAATCATTGCTGGCGCCGATGGCGGGGTCTTGGGAATCAAACACAAAGATGCGTTGCGCTGGATCGGCGAAACTGCGCAACAGGGCTCCCAAACGATTGAACAAGGCATCCGCCACGCTCTGCTGCGCTGCCTCTGGCACCTGGTATTGCGTCAGCGCCTTGTACAGCCATGGCCCGCGCCCAAACAAGGGGCCACCGCCCGTGGGCGCATTGCGCACGGTGACGCGGGTGTGATTTTTTGGGGTCAGAGCCCAAATTTTCTCAGCCAAAGGCTGACCCTTCGGGTGCGACGCATGGCGTCGCAGAAAAATTGGTGTCTGACCCCAATAAATCATGATTGACACCGCGGTTTCTGCGTTGCACCAGATCGGCAAAGTTGGCGCGCAGGTAGCCTTCGAATGCCTGCCAGCCGCCGGTGGAGATGCAGGCCTCGGGCGGCGCGCCCGAGGGTATTTCCTCAGGGCGCAGCAACAGGCGCTGGGCCGGGTCGGTCACGGTCGGGGCGACCAGGCAGGCGTCAATCAGGTCATTGCCGCCTGCTGACAGCAGGAGCGCATCCCAGTAGTAGCCCAGATGGGGCGCATCGAGCATGCGGGTGAAATTGTTGTCGTACCACATCTGGTACATGTGCGACAAGCTGTCGCCCTGGCTCGCACAGTTGATGACCAGGTTGCTGGCAGCGAAGCTGTAGCTCATCCCGAACAGCAGGCTGCTGGTTGCCCAGGGCGGAAATTCGCCAATGGAGAACCACGAATCACCCTCGGCAAGAAACCTGTACTTGTACGCATTCAGGTCAAGTTCCGGCACATCCCACGGTTGCTTGATGGTGAGCGACATGGCGGGTTCTCCAAAGAAGTTGAGAGCGATTTAAGCGAGCATCTTAGAACTGCCAATCGCTGGCGTCATCCACGGCTGAATAACTGGTCTATTGCTAAGTGTTAAAAATTTTCCTTCCTGGGTTTCCCGCGCCCCATGCGTATTCACGGAATGGACCAAGGGGCACAAATTACAAGCGCCAATACGATTGCAAAACTTGTAACCACTTCTGTCTTACTGGCCCGAATCAGCGACGTCAGGCTTAACATGCCGCCCAAGTGGCCGGGTTAAACCAACCAAGGCCCCGGATCTCAAGGCGCCACCTCGATTTCGGGGGCGCGACACGACGACGGGAGGAAATGTGTCACCAGCAAATTTTCTGTGGCTGGATTTTCGACGGGATACGTCCGCCTTGGGACTTTTCCATTCGCTTGTTCCGTCATACGACGCGCCCAATTTGTTCCATCCTTCCGACACCGCAACCCCGATTCAAGCTTGGCATCCGCATTTTCTCTGCTTTGAGTTTGATATCCCGCAGGCAAACGATCTGGCTGTTTTGCGCCAGACCAGACGGCATCACCCCGACCTGCCAATATTGATGATTACTGAAAGCCACTCGGAGTCGCTTGCAGTCTGGGCCTTCCGTTCGGGGGTATGGGACTACCTTGTCAAGCCGTTGAGAGCAGACGATCTCAATACATGCATTGAAATCCTCACCCATCTTTGCCTTGGCCGCCACCCAGGCGACCCGCAGTTGCCTTGGCCCGCGCCATTACATCGATCGGTGTATCTGAAAGCATCGCGGGAAATCCCGCAAGGGCACAAAACACTTTTGGCGGGTGACTATGTGGAAAAACATTTCGCGGAAATAGTGCGTCTGCCTGTCGTGGCCGGGCTTTGCCATATGAGCGAATCGGAATTCAGCCGTGTCTTCAAGAAAGAACACGGCCACACTTTCTGCGAATACCTGGTGAAATTTCGCATATGCAAGGCATGCGAATTGCTGGCGGACGCATCGGTTCGGGTCAAGACTGTTGCTTTTGATGTGGGCTTCAACGATCTTTCGTACTTTGACCGCACTTTTCGCCGCTACACGGGTGTGACGCCATCGCAATATCAGCATGTCCCGGCAATCGAGACGCCCGCGTCCGTGCGCTGAAGATCGCTCCCGTCAGGCATCCAAATACACATTTGCATACAAAGCGGCGGCATTTGCGCAAAATAGTTTTAGCGTTGCGCAGAATTCTCCTAACGCCTGCCGTTTCTTTTTTTCTAGACTGAAACCAGCGGGTCGCCAGCAATCAAACCGGCATTCAACTCTGCGGCAGGTGTGCTTGGAGGCAGGGATAGGTGAGTACGCAGTGCTCATGAGCCGTATAAGTCCTGCACCGTTTTTCAGTGCTTGCAAAACACCAACTCAGGAGTTCACGACATGGCCACCAAAGATGCGGAATCCAGCAAATCGCGCAACAAATTTCTTCTCGAAGGCAATATCACTTTTCAGGAATCGGAAGGTGAGCACCAAGACCTTGGCGTGAAGGTTTTCGCCTTCGACCGGCTCGGTGAGCCGCTTGGCGCAGGGGAACTGGACGGTAAAGGAAATTTCAGGATGGCGCTGCGTCTGGCCGCGCCGGCAGATATTCAGCTCATGGCGGGCCCGGCAACGGATGCCATGAGCGCCCGCCATTCGTCCGGCTACCTGCAGTCTTTCACGGCGAAGGACTGGCGCAAGGAAGGAGCCGGCTTTTTCATCAACCCCAAACTGGTCATTCCTCAATCCATATGGTGGCCATGGCGACCAGTGCGTATTTGCGTCACCGGACATGTCCGCAAAATCGACCAGCACCAGGGCCACACGCAAACCTGCCCGGTGCCCTTCGTGAAGGTGGAAATATTTGACGTGGACAGGGAGTCCTGCTGGTGGCCGCCCATTCGCAATTGGTGGGACACGCTGCTGGACCGGCCGGTGGTACGGATTCCCGACCTGCTCAAGCCACGCCCATTTCCGCCCAGGCCCTTCCCTGGCCCCGACCCGGCACCGGAACTCCGGCTCGACCCGCGCGCGATCGGCGCGGAAAGTGGCTTTTTGCCAGGTGCCGACGTCAGCCTCAATCCCCAGCCCTTGCCGCCGCGGATGAACAACATGGGGATGTTCGCCAATCCCGATGAAATCCGCAGCTTCAGTCAGCAGTCTGATTCATCGGGATTCTCGGCTGTCAGTCGCGTCGGCGAAGCGCGTTTGATGGATGCCGCAGTCGCCTCACGGCTGGAGCGCTTGACCCTGACCTCCAAAATTGCACCATGGGTGATTTTTCCGCGCTGCTTCTACAGCAAGCAGGTGGTGTGTGAAACCTACACCGATTGCGACGGCTATTTCCGCTGCTGCTTCCGCTGGTCGCCCATCCACTTCCGCAATGGCCGGCTTCGCTTTGACGGGCGGGCCGACATCATCGTGCGCGTGACGCAAATCATCAACGGCGTGTCAACGGTGATCTACATGGACCCCTACACCAGCACCCGCTGGGATGTCACGAATGCGCACCTCGACCTTTACCTGGACAACGAGGAAGTGCGCTGCGGCCAGGGCTGCCACCCGCATCCCGCGGGCTCGCCGGTCTTCTTCACGCGCATCGGCAACGACGAGGTCTATCAGATCAACCAGGGCAGCGGTCTGTACGCCGATGCCAGCTATTCCAAAATGGCCTATGGTGGCAACCTGTTGGTGTTCGGCCTGTTCGGCGATGCGCTGGCAAGCGGCGCGCCCAAGCGCTATTACCGGCTCTCCTATGCCAAACAGGGCAGCGCCGATGCCGACTTCAAGTTCATTGACGCCGACTTGCGCGACACGCAGGTGGACAAGCTGACACTGATCAGTTCCGATCATTTCCTCGGCCCGCAGCCAGTCAACGGGACCACCACGCTTTATGAAGTTCGCGGTCGCGATGCCTACTACTGGTACAACCCCGACTGGATCGGCAGCTGGTGGACCCCGCCGGTCGAAGACGATACCGCAACTTACATCCTGAGGCTGGAACTGTTCGACGAGAACGGCGTGTATCTCAATACGGCTTCCGGCCTGGTGGATTACCGCGATGGCACGGTGACGCCACCCGCCCTGCTGCCCGCAATGATCGACCATTGCGACCTCGTCATCACGCTCGACAACAAAGCTGCGGTGGTCAATCTTGACATTCCCGCCGTGCTCAATGACTGCGGCGTCATCCCGTGGAGCCCGGCGCTGACGCTCAATTTCAATGTGTCGGCCACGCAGGAAAACAACCGGCTGCACAGCTGGGCCCTGCAATACACCAAGGGCGTCAACCCGGCCGTGACGGTGCTTGCCAGCAACAGTTCCAACTCCGGCGCGCTGAGCCCGGTGAGCACGACAGTCAGCGGCGCGCCCTTGTTGGCCGGCCTCACGAGTACCTGCGCTTTCGCACTCAAGCTGTATGCCTGGGCCCATATCCGCAATGGCTACGGCTTTGTCTATTACACCGAGCAGATCAAGGCGATCGCCATTGAGAAATGCGGCCCTTGATCAGAGCGCCAGGGCAGCGTGCGATGACGACAAAACGACTATTCAAGACCCAGCACCAAGGCGGGGTTCTTCGACGGCTGGCGGGGAATCTTGCCCTAGATCACGACACCAGCCAAACCTTTACAACCAGGAGCAAACAACCATGGCTTCAATCACGAATAGAAAACTCAATTTAAGGCACGACCACACCAAGAAAACGGTGCTCGCCACGGTGACCTGCGACGTGAACTTTACGGCATTGGAACTGTGCCAGATGAAGACCTGCGCCGGGATACGGTTGTTCAAGTTGAAGTGTCAACTCTGGGGCGCGGATTCAGGGCTCACCGGAGCGGACGACTTTCTCTTCACGTATTCGAACGTCTTCTTCTTCCCTGATGCGTCGCCGAAGGCCACTGAGAACCGCAAATTCGAGGTCTTGTTAGGGGAAGGGGTTCTGGACGAAGACTGGGGACAAGACGAGGTCTATGGTCTGCTAAGGCTCGTCAACCTTTCCACTCTTGTGGAAGTGAAGAAGAAAACCAACACGGTTTCGCATAGTTTTTAGACTATCGCCAATGAGGTGGGCGCGGAAATCAGCGCCGCCGCCACCTCCGCAAAACCCGCGCCACGTTCACCCTCGGTGATGTAGCGCGGCTTGTGGCTAAGCTGGGCTGAGGTCTTGCGGAACAGACCGCAGCCTGACGGTGGGCGGGTTTTCAAATTAACCAACCAGTCGGCTAGCCGCCGGGCCGCTCCATCAGCTCGGAGGGGATGTCGGGCTCCGGTTGTTGGAGTTTCACGGTTTACTATGAATTTAATAGCTTCTTACGCTTATTTCACAGGGGCTACAGGTCAATTTAGAATGACTTATTTGGCAACTTGTAGGCCTGCAAAGCGTGATTTGGCGACTCCGGGTATTGAAAAGCCAGTTTGCCCGCCTGAACCATGGCTGACAGGTGCTTGTTGCGCAGGTATTTGAGGTCTTTGCTGAGCAAGGATGCAAGCTCCTCACCTCTTAGCGGTTGCCACCCGCACAAATCACGGATGAGCTGGCGTAAGGCTGCCTCACTCATCCGCTGACCCGGGGCGGGCAACCTTTGCGCAAGGTCTGGCGGCAAAGGTGGCAAGCCCCGCTTACCACCTTCGGGCCTCTGCTTACCACCTTCAGGCAGTTGGTTACCACCTTCAGGTGTCTGCGCCTCACCTTCCAGGGGCAAGTTTCCCTGCTGTGGTTGCCTGTTGGCCGCCCCCACGGGGTTTGCCAGTATGTAGTGCGTTCGGCTGCCAGCACCCTGCTTTTCCAGTAACGCTTGAGCTGCTCGTCACCCTGCACCGCGTCGAGCGAGATGCCCACGTCCTTGGCCTCGATGTAGCCAATCGGTGTTTCGCCACGGGTGACGATGTAGTCGGGTGCGCCGCAGGCAATGCGGCGTGGCTCGTTGGTGGCCTTGATGCCCGGCAGCGACGATTCAAGCAGCGTTTGCAGCGCTGGGCGGTGCGTGTGCTCGGTGGCGTTGCCCGCCTTGAGGTCAGAGGCGACGCGGGTGAGGTAGTGGGTGAAGTCCATCCGGGTATTTTGCGTGCATTTCGCCAGACTCCGGCGGGGAGTTTCCTTGACTGACCAGGTCAAGCCTTCCAGTCTTCAAGCTTTAAACCCGGGATGCGTTCAAAGTGGCGGGTGTTGTCGGTGACGGGCGTCGGGTTTGCCGCGAGTGCTTGCGCGCCAATCAAGGCGTCCGTCTCGCCGAGGGTTTGCCCGGTTTTGCGCGTTGAGCAGCCATTTCGTCGTAACGGCCTGCTGCCTCGGTCGGGGCTCAAACGTTGCGCGCGGCAAGCAGCGCCGCCGCCACCTGGGCAAAGCCCGCGCCGCGCTCGCCCTCGGTGATGTAGCGCGGCTTGTGGCTGAGCTGCGCTTCAAAGCGCCGGATGTTGGCCACGCCGACTGACTGCGCAAAGGCTTCGAACATCAACTGGTCGTTGCTCGAGTCGCCGACATAGACCCAGCGCTCAAGTTCTGCATCGAGCTCGCGGCCCAGCAGTTCGCAGGCTATCCAGCGCGCGTCGGCCAGCTTGTTGTGCGCGCCAATCGCGTTCATCACCGATGGCGCAGAGGTGAGAAAGATTCTGGAGCATATCGGCGTGGATGCGCGAATCACCCCAGCCCGTGGGCCACCGCCGTGGGATGCGTGTGATGCGCAGGTGGGGGTGGGCGTGGATGCCGAGCCCGAATGGGACCTATCGGCACAACCGGCATCAGACTACCAGGTCGTTCAGCGCATCAGCTGGTGAATGGCTGGCAAGTGGCCGAGTGACGCAGAACTCGCCTTGGTGTGGGCCTGGGTCTGTGGTTGGGGTAACACGCCAAGCAGGGCGACCGCGCGGCGTATTTGTCGGCTGGGCCTGCCAAACTCGGCATCATGGTACGCAGAATTGTGGTTTTCACAACGGTTCAAGGTGCGGTTCAAGGTGCGATACTTGCGTTGAGGCGAACTCGATGTTCAGGCCGCGGCGGCCAATGCCGTGGCACAAACCGGCCAATCGGTGATCGTGGAGGTGGCCATGGACTACAGCAAGCGCACCGCGTTCACGGAGGGTCTGGTCAAAACCAATTTTCAGCGTTTCACCCTGTCGCAGAAGGCGCGTGCCGTGGGTCGGGCGCTAGCGCGAAAAGTGACCGGGTAGTCCACAACGCCGCACCGTGAAGGCGACTCGGAAGCGTGCAATTCGTCTACCGTTTGTTCGGTTCCACGATCCCAAAGCTTTCCATTCGCCGGTAGATGGTTGCGCGACTGATGCCAAGCACTCGCGCGGCAGCCGTTACGCGCCACCGATTTTTTTCAAGAGCGTCGACCAGGCGATCACGAGCCAGCGTTTCTTGCGCAGCACCTGGGCGGTCGTCACCAACAGGATTCGGCTGCACATAATCCCTGTTTAAGCAAGGTGTTGCCAGGACTATTTCGGCAGGGAAATCGGCCAGTCGCAACACCCCGTTCTGGCATACCGCAGCCGCATATTGAGCGGCATGGATCAACTGCCGGATGTTGCCCGGCCAGGAGTATCGCGAAAGCGATTCCATCAGACCTGGTTCATAGTTGACCGATTCACCTTGTTCAGCGATGGAATCAGAAATAACCCGTTCAATCAGTGAACGGATATCGGTTCGCTGACGCAGCGCCGGCAATTCGAAAACTGCTCCGTTCAATCGGTAGTAAAGATCTTCACGGAACAATCCACTGGCAACCAGATCCTTCAGCCTGCGGTTTGTCGCACAAATCAGGCGAATGTCCACAGGTACATTCCGGCCACCGCCCAGCGGAGACACTTCCCGCTCAGCCACAACCCTCAACAATCGCGCTTGCATCGGCAGCGGCATGTCACCAATTTCGTCAAGAAAAAGCGTCCCGCCGTTGGCCTCCAGGACACGACCGGAATTGCCGCCACGTCGCGCACCGGTAAAGGCCCCGTCTCGATAACCAAACAACTCGCTTTCGATGAGAAATTCAGGCAAAGCAGCGCAATTCACTGCCACGAAGGGCCGATCCTGGCGATCACTGCTCTGATGCAAGGCGCGCGCAAAAACCTCCTTGCCACTGCCTGTTTCGCCATACAAGAGTATCGGCAAACGCTTGCTGAGTATGCGTGGCGCCAGACGTGCGTTGGCGAGCATGGTCTGGTCGCATCCGGCAAGCTCTGCCATGCTGTTCCACTGAATGTCTTGTGCGGACTGTTTCAAAGCCACCAGTGAACGTTTGCCAACCGGTGCCAAATCCGCAACGACGATACCTGACCGCAATGCACGAGCGGGCGCCCGATCAACCTTGGCAAAAATGCCCCGGCCTTCAGGCAGGCAGCGCCATGCGGCGATTGAACCCAGGGCTTTGCCGCACAGGGTTTCGAATGCGGTCATGGGTAGATCAAAACAACGCTTGAGATGCACCGGCAAGCGTTGCTCCAGCAATGCGGGCACCATACGTCTCGCTGACCGACTAGCGCCCTCGATCACGCCGTCCTCGCGCACTATCAGGAAAGCGTCTCCAGGGGCGCCCGCAAGTACAGGATCCTCGTACAGCATTACCACATACGCTTGGCGATTCCCCCCGAGAAGTATCCTGTTTTCAATCGCCTCGGCCGAAATCTGCGTCAACTGCAGTACGAGCGCCTGGCTGCGCTTGTCATCATGGGAACTCAATGCGGATACGTCGAGAACCGCAAGAAGACGCCCATCGAGCCCTCGCACCGGCACGGCGGTACAGGTCACCGTCTTGTGTATCGATAAAAAATGGTCAGCCCGATGGACAACTACGGAACGATTCTCGACCAGGCAAGTTCCGATGCCGGTCGTGCCCTCGATGTCTTCGCTATAAATTCTGCCGATTTCGAGTCCGCCGTTTACAAGTTCGCGATCCATCAGGGGGTTGCGGATCATGTCTAGACAGGCACCACTGGCGTCTGCCAGCATCACCACGTAACCTGCATCGCACACCCGGCGATACAAGGTTTGGCTCTCTGCGCGTGCAATAGCCATGAAGTCTGTCAACGGCGCAAGATGCGACTTGATTTCTCCGCCGGTCAGAACGTGAGGGCGGTTCCCTTGACTATGGTTCAGGTGGTGCATGTCGATTGAACGACGCCATGATTCGGCAATGTACGGATCAATCGAAGCGCCCCTGAGCGCAGCAGTGTTCGCATTTATAACCGAATGATCGGTGAGTCTTTGCACGAGCCTTCTCCTTGTTTCATCACCGCTGTTCGGACTTTTCTGTGGGGCACATTTGGTCTAGTTAAACACAAAATAAGCACAGGCAATAGACAGACATACCCGATCGATTACGACAGTTGTCTCTGCGACAAATGTCTCACCGATGACAGCCTGCGACATTTCCAAGCCGTAGCATGAATTCGTTTTAACTGCTACCGCCTCTGAAACTACGGCCCCTCAAGTTCTTGATCATGTTGTCGATGCGTTGGGCACAGTTCTTGCGGTGATGGTCGGGCAGGGGACCTTTTGTCGTTGCCCGCCCGTCGGGAAGCACGTTGCATTGGCGGTGCGCTCGATGGCCACGAAAAGCCATTCACAAGCTCAACAGAGAAGGAGAAACAATATGGAGTCAAAGCAAAGAAAGGTCGGCGGCATGTTGACCGCGGTGCTGTTATCGGTGCTGTCCACCAACGCTGCCGCAGCAGTGGTCAGTGGCAAAGTCACCGATGCCAGCGGGCAAGCGGTCGAAGGTGCCATCATCACGCTGACCGATAAGCGCGGTGTCGGTGAATCGGTCTATACGGGCAAACAAGGTGCCTTCCTCCTGTCGAGCAAAATGTCAGGCGACCTCGACCTGCGTGTGCGCAAGCGTTATCACAAGGACGATCTGCGAAAACTGACGCTCGGGGCCTCCCAGAAGACCTCGCTCGATGTGAAGCTGACGCCCCTGACAGATGCCAAAGAGTTATCGGAAGATCATCCTTCGCTGTCACATTTTGCGCGGATCAATTTCGACAAGAACCCCAAGGGGCGTTTCTCCAGAGAGAATTTTTCGCGCGATTGCCTGACCTGCCACCAGTTGGGGAACGTCTTTACACGTCCGCCGCGGCCGCCCGAGGGTTGGCTGCCTTCCGTGCAGCGCATGCACGGCTATCTCGGCAATACGGACGCGGCCTTCATCAAAGCGCGTGCCGAATTGTTGTCCAAGGGATTTGACGGGTCGCTGGTGACATCCAAACCTCAGCTTCCCACCGACCCGCTACTGCAAAAAGCCAAGGTCTACGAGTGGCGTCTGGACGGCGCCAACGTACCGCACGATGCCGCCGCGCACACGGGAAACAACAAGATTTACATGGTCGACATGTTCGCCGGGAAGGTGATTGAGACCGACCTCAAGACGGGCAAGACGCTCCATTTTGAGGAACCGGCGCAGGGCATGCCGCCGGGCGGGGCATTTACCAAGATGGGCGCTCCCGCGCCGTACGGGCTCACCGTACCGCGCGCCCCGCACAGTCTGGCGGAAGGCAAGGACGGCAATTTCTATCTGACCGACTCGATCGGCGCATCGATCGGCGTGTTCAATCCGAAGAACAAGGCATTCGAGCATTATGAAGTCGGTAGCGGCGCCATCTACCCCCATACCGTGCGTGTTGACAAAGCTGGGGTGGTCTGGGCTACGGTGGCGTTCTCGAATCAGGTGGCGCGATTCAATCCGAAGTCGAAGGACATGAAGGTGATCAAGCTGCCTGATAGCAAGATCGATGGTATGTCGTGCTGCCAGGTTCCCTACGGCATCGACGTTAGCCCCGTCGACGGTAGTGTCTGGTATACAAAACTATTCTCGGACAAGATCGGGCGCATTGATCCCAAGACCTTGGAAATCAAGGAATACGATTCGCCGGTCGTCGGGCCGCGCCGCCAGCGCTTCGACGCCAGGGGTAATCTCTGGGTAGCCGGTTTCTCCGATGGAGCGATCGCCAAGATCGACGTGAATACCTGGAAAGCGAAGATCTACAAGCTTCCGGTCTTCGCTCCTGGCGAGATACCGGCTCCGTACGCGCTTGCCGTCCATCCGAAGACGCAGGAAATCTGGGTCAACGACACCATGATGGACGTTGCCTGGCGCTTTCTGCCGAAAGAGGAACGGTTTGTCGCGTACCCATTGCCACTTAAGGGAACTTACACGCGTGATTTCACGTTCCCGAAGGAGGGCTGGGCCTGCACGTCCAACAACCCAATTCCCCCAACGGCGCTTGAAGGCGGAGTTCCTGAACTGATCTGCATCGACCCGGGCGCATAAGCCCCGCTCCGAAACTGATCCGTTTCCTAATGGACGACCTGAAGGCCCTCTGGCCTTTAGGTTTCTCTTCAAAATGCCGCAAGAAAGTTGGATTTATGACCCGGAAGAAAAATCGATTGATGCTGACGGCGCCGGTCTGGACAGTCGTTGCAATGACAATTTTCACCTTAAGTTCGACCGCGGTATTGGCGGCGGACCTGACTACGAGTAGCCAGCGCCTTGCCTTCACCAAAATCGCTAACGACGGATCGACGTTGCCCGCCAGTGCTCCCCTCGGTGCAGACGCGAAGGAGTGGGCCTGTACGCGGGATGACCAAACAGGACTGATCTGGGAAGTAAAGACGCAGGATGGTGGTCTGCGCGACAGCAAATACACCTACACGCCCTATGACAGCAACGCGGCGACCAATGGCGGGTGGGTCGGGTATCGGGATACGAGGAGTGGGAATTGCGTCCGTTCCCTGATGGACGGTGGTTCCTGCAACACCGAGGCTTACGTGGCTGCAGTCAATCAGGCTCGTTTGTGCGGATTTTCCGATTGGCGCCTACCCGCCGTTGCCGAACTGGTCAGGAGCGCCGGCGAGAGAAGTCCCGAGGTGACACCCATAACGACGGCGGCGTTTCCGAATACAGCAGAAGGCTGGTATTGGACTGGCGTCTCGCGCATCGGAGAAACGGCGTACTCCCGGGTGATCCTGCTCCCTCCTGGCGCACGCGCCCATTTCTACGATGGCAGCTATCTGGTTCGCGTCGTTCGCAGCCCGCGATGAGGCGGGCGGATGACGCCAGCGTCCGCACAAATCACGGATGAGCTGGCGTAAGGCTGCCTCACCTATCCGCTGACCGGGGCGGGCAACCTTCGCGCAAGGTCTGGCGGCAAAGGTGGTAAGTCCCGCTTACCACCTTCAGGTGTCTGCGCATCACCTGCCAGGGGTAGGCTTGACGCTACAGCGTCAGTCATTTGCAGTCCCGCCAATTGGTCGTGGTTGTCATTCGACGACACTGTCACTCTTGCCCAACTCCCGCTCAATCTGCTCAATGCTGGGTAGGCTGGTTTGCAGGTCAGCGGGCAAGGCTGCAAGGAGCTGGTATTCGGCCACGCCAATCGGCTTGTTCGAGTCGCGTAGTGCGTATTCGGCCACCACGCGGTTTTTGCTCTTGCACAGCAACAGACCGATGGTGGGGTTGTCCTGCTCGGCCTTTACCTGCAAGTCCACCGCGCTCAAATAGAAGTTCAGTTGCCCGGCGTGCTCCGGCTTGAAGGCACCCGTTTTGAGTTCTACCACCACGTAGCAGCGCAGCTTGAGGTGATAGAACAGCAAGTCAATGAAAAAATCGTCTCCCCCCACCTCAATGTGCACTTGCCGACCCACAAAAGCAAAACCGGCACCAAGTTCAATCAGGAATTGGGTAATGTGCTGAACGATGGCTGATTCAATGGCGCGTTCTTGCGCGTCTTCACCCAGCCCAAGAAAATCCAGTCGGTAAGGGTCTTTTAGTGACTCGTGTGCCAGATCGGAGTGTGGGCTTGGCAGCAGGGCTTCGAAATTGGTGACGGCTTTGCCTTCGCGCTCGACCAGCCGGGTTTCGATATGGATATTGAGCATGTTGCGCGACCAACCATGCTGAACGGCGCGCTGTGCATAGGCCAGGCGGGCTTGCGGTGTTTTTAACTTGGTCAGCAACACCAGGTTATGGCCCCAGGGCAATTGTCCAACAGCCTGTTGGACAATTTCGGCATCGGGCCAGGCATCCGCAAAAGCGCGCATGTACATCAGGTTGGCACGGGAAAACCCCTTCATGTCCGGGAACGCCGTGCGCAGATCGTGCCCCAGCCGCTCGATCACCTTGGCGCCCCAGCCCTGTTTGGCCTGCCGCTCCAGAATGTCGCGCCCAATCTGCCAATAAAGCAGCACCAGTTCACGATTGACCGCCAGCGTGGCGCGTTGCTGGGCGGTGTGGATGCGGATCTTCAAATCCGCCAGCCAGTCGGCGTAACCGCCGGGCATCTCCATCAGCGCGGAGGGGATATCTGGTTTAGGTTGTTGGGGTTTCATGATTAACTATGTATTTGATAGCTGCTTGCGCACATTCCACGAGGGCTACAGGCAGATTTAATTGAATTTCCTATTTCCTGCCTGGGCCTAGGCCAGGGGCCAGCCGCCCGCTGCGTCAATTGCGCCGTCAATTTCGGCTTGCAGCGCCATGGTGCGCTCCAGCGCGGCGATGATCTGGCTGTAGTGCTGCAATTCGGCGAAGGTCAGCAAGCGGCCCTTGCGGTCTTTCAGCCATTTGTGCGCCACTTGGTAGCCGCCGATCTGGTAGTTCCACACGGCGCGCGGCACGCCGGCGAAGTGCTGGGTGGCATTGATAAAGACCTGGCCGGTTTGCGCGCTGGGGCTGGCTGCCTCAAAACTCACCTTGTCCACCCGGTTGTCGCCCGCCACCGGGTAGCTGCAGACCTCGGGCGCTTTGCCCTTCATCAGGTGCAGCGCCACCAGCGCCTGGCCCAGCCGTGCCAGTTGCGCAAACAGCGGGCGCTGGCCGGTCAGCGGCAGGCGCGGAAAGTCGGTTTTCAGGAACTGGGCATAGCGGGCGCGGTAGCCGGGGCTGTAGAACACGGCGTAGGCGTAGTAAAAAACGTCTTCCGGCCCAAAGGTGCATTCAGCTCCCTCTCCCGCCGGCTTCCCCGAACCCTCGGGCTCCCCGGCGACCGTGCCTTGAGCATCAGAAACCCACTTTGCCCCCGTCCTTACTGAGCAGTAAGCTATAAATTCAGGAGCAAAGTTGGGGTAACGCCCTCCGGGTGCTGTGTTCTGTGCGTGGTCTTCGAACAGGGAAGTTTTGGCGGTGGGGTAGAGGTAGAGCGGGGCGATGCTTGAGCCGTCTTTGATTTCCACAAATACTGCCGGTGCCGGCTTATCCGTTGCAATAGCATGTTGCCAAGTCGGCGATTTGGTTTGCCTGACAACATTGAGACAGAGATTGGCTTGGGTCGCGACATGCTCAACAAGCTCACGCCGGGGACGATCCATCGCTACTTCGCTGTAATAGCTCCAGCGCGAGTCAAACGGACGGTAGGCGCATTCGACAAACTTGTCACGCCAGGCTGCATCTTTTTGCAAAGCCTTTCTAGCCGTTTTCAACTTCCAGCCACCACTGTCTTTCAACCCATTGCGTTCTGAAAATACTTCATCTGCAATGGACTCGTCGCGCATTTCTGCAATCCGTTTTTCAAGAACGAGTTTCTCGAAGTCGATCGCAAATTCGTCGCGGTGGGTTTGGAACCCCAGCACGTTGACCGGCATGGCATCGGTAATCTTCCAGCCCTGCTCATACTCGGCCAGCAGTTGCGTGTCACGCGGCACGGCCAGATACTGCGGGCTTTGCGGCTGCAGCGTTGTCCACTTTGTGCTGGTCACGTCATGCGCCCACAGCCATTCGTATTTGGCGACGCGCAGGCCCTGCAAATCGGCGTGGCGCACGCTGGCGAGCTGGCCCTCAATCTTTTTGACCCCCTGGCGTTTGACAAACAGGCTGATGGCCACGCCCTGTTGAATGTCAAACACGTTCTCGTCCTTGCCACCCTCTGGGGTCTTCTCTTTTTTCTTGACGTTGCCGTGCAGGTCGAGCAGGTAAAGGTCGTCAAAGGTTTGCATCAGGCTCTGGCGCATGCCGCGAAAGGTGGGGTTGTCGAGCCAGCCGTGGTTGGTGATGAAGGCCAGCACGCCATAGCCGGTTCGCTCGATGCGCCATTGGGCAAATCGCATGAATTTCACATAGTCGTCATTAAGCCACTTGGGGTTGCGCTCGCCTAAAGCGGCACCGTCGCATTCAAAGTAGTTGGCGGTTTTTTGGCCGGTGGTCGTGTCTTGCCCGCGCATCAGGGCTTGCATCCATTCGCCTTTGTTGGCGCTGTGCCCAGAATACGGCGGGTTGCCCAGCACCACCATGATGGGCGCGCTTTGCTTGACCTCGCCAGCACGCGCGGCTTCTTCGGCCAGCCACTGGGTAAACAGCGGCAAGCCTGTCAGCTCGTGGGCTTTTTCGAGCGTGTTGGTGAGGTACACGCGCAGCCGCTCTTCGCGTGCCGCGTCGCCGCCAATCTCGTAGCCGCTGTCCTTGAGCAGCAGGCCCAGCTTCATGTGCGCCACGGCGTAGGGGGCCATCAGCAGCTCAAAGCCATAGATGCGCGGCAGCAAATGCTCGGCCACGTAGCCGGGCCACATGCCAGCGTTGCCGTTGAAGCGTTCGCGGATGTGCTGCATGACCGAATACAAAAACGTGCCGGTGCCGGTGGCCGGGTCGAGGATTTGCACGCGGTGGGTTTCAACGGTTTCCGTGGCCTTGGTCTTGCTGCCGCTTAACGGCCGCGTGAGCTTGAGCTTGCTGTGGTCGGCCAGGCCGTCGACCAAGCCAAAGTCGCGCTGCAAGATGGCATCGACCGAGCGCACGATGTAGCTCACCACGGGCTCGGGCGTGTAATAGACGCCGCGCGCTTCGCGCATGCGCGGGTCGTAGGCGGCCAGAAAGGTTTCGTAAAAATGCACCACCGGGTCTTCGCGCCGGGTGGCTTTGCCAAAGTCGCTCAGGATGGCGCCCATGTCGGCCTTGGCCAGCATGTCGGCTAGGTCGTCCACCGCCCAGGCAATGCGCTCGTCCAGGTTGAAGCCGGCGATGTTTTGAAACAGCTTGCGCAAAAACGGGTTGGTTTTGGGCAGCTCGCTGGCGGCGGCCAGCCGCGTGAAGCGGCCGCCGTTGTGATTGCAGCGCGCGGCAAACAGGCCGTAGCAAATGGTTTGCGCATACATGTCGGCAAACTGGGCGGGCGTGAGGTCGTCGCCCAGCAGCACCTGCTTGAAGGCATCAAACTGGTTGTGCAGTTCGGTGGCAGTGTCGTTCTCCAGCGCAAAGGCGTTGGCGATCAGGCCGCGAATCACCTGCGCCATGCGCGCCATGCGCTGCGCCAGGTCACGCGGGGTGGTGATGCTGGGCTGGTCAGAATTCAGGAATGATTCGATCAGCGCCGCCGTGTCTGCTGCCCCGGTAGCTGTCTTCTTGATAGCGCCACCTTTTTGAAGCTGGGCCAGTTTGGCGGTCTGCACCAATTCGCCATTCCGGTACAGGCGGAACTCCAGGTAGTCGGTGAGGATGAGGTTGCGCAGCGCTGCGCGGTAACGCTTGAGCTGCTCGTCACCCTGCACCGCGTCGAGCGAGATGCCCACGTCCTTGGCCTCGATGTAGCCAATCGGTGTTTCGCCACGGGTGACGATGTAGTCGGGTGCGCCGCAGGCAATGCGGCGTGGCTCGTTGGTGGCCTTGATGCCCGGCAGCGACGATTCAAGCAGCGTTTGCAGCGCTGGGCGGTGCGTGTGCTCGGTGGCGTTGCCCGCCTTGAGGTCAGAGGCGACGCGGGTGAGGTAGTGGGTGAAGTCCATCCGGGTATTTTGCGTGCATTTCACCAGACTCCGGCGGGGAGTTTCCTGGGTTGACCTTGACTGACCGGGTCAAGCCATCCAGTCCTCAAGTTTCAGGCCCGGGATGCGCTAGAAATGGCGGGCGTTGTGAGTCACGAGGGTCAGGTCTTCAGCCAGCGCGCGAGCGGCGATCAAAGTGTCCATCTCGCCGATGGCTTGCCAGGTCTTTCGCATTGAGCAGCCGTTGCGCCGCGACGGCGCGTTGCCCCGCGTGGTGCTCAAGCCCCGCGTGCATCCAGCAGCGCCGCCGCCATCTCCGCAAAACCCGCGCCACGTTCGCCTTTGGTGATGTAGCGCGGCTGGTGAGTCAGTTGCGCTTCAAAGCGGCGGATGTTGGCCACGCCCACGGAATCGGGGAAGGCCTCGAACATCAACTGGTCGTTGGTCGAGTCGCCCACATAGACCCAGCGCTCGATCTCGGCATCGAGCTCGCGGCCCAGCAGTTCGCGCAGAATCCAGCGCGCGCCGTCAAGCTTGTTGTGCGCGCCCAACCAGCCGTTGATGTGGATGGAACTGACGCTGGCGTTCATGCCTTCGCTTTGCATGATCTGCACCGCCTGCGCAATACGCTCGGGTGGCAGATGGGCAAATTCGCCGTGGTCAATCGCGATGTCGGTTTCGCGCCC
>CAYJMW010000031.1:36680-41150 GCA_964371235.1 uncultured Polaromonas sp. | reverse complement strand
CGCTGGTCAACCCGGAAACGGTGGCCGAGCTGCAGGGCAAGCTGGCGGGGTGAGGCGGAGCGGCTTGCCCGTTACACCCAAGCCACCGTGCCTTGGCCAAACCTGAAGCTGGCGGTCACGCTTCCAAAGAAGCCTTCCTCGTGATACACGCACACGGCTTCATCACGCTCGGCAGCGCCCACCGCCACCATGAAGGGCAGCAGATGGTCTTCTTGCGGATGGGCCACGCGGGCGGCAGGCGCGTCTTGCCAGTCGACCAGCCGCTGCGCACGCTGCTGCGGCTCGGTGGCCATCAAAGTCTGCTGCAACCAGTCGTCGAATTGCCTGGACGGCGCCGCGGCGGCTGGCCCCATGCGGCGCAGGTTGTGGTAGCTGAGCCCGCTGCCGACGATCAGCACGCCCTGCTCGCGCAGAGGCGCCAGGGCCCGGCCGACGGCCAGATGCGCCGCCGGACCATAACCCGCGCGCAGTGACAGTTGCACGACCGGCATGTCGGCCTGCGGGTACATCACCACCAGCGGCACGAAAGTACCGTGATCGAACCCGCGCTGGGCATCAAGCCGCGCCGCGAAGCCCGCGTCCTGGATCAGCTGCTGCACCTGCCCGGCCAGCGCTGGCAGGCCCGGTGCCGGGTACTGGACATGGTAGGTATGTTCGGGGAAGCCAGAGTAGTCGTAAACCATGGACGGCCGCGCGGCGGCCATCACGGTGAACTCGCGCTCCTCCCAATGGGCGGAGATCACGAGCACGGCCTTCGGTTGGGCGCCGAGCTGGCGCGGCATATCCCGCAGGGACTGCGCCAGATGATCGTACATGCCGTTGGACTGCGCCATCATGTATGGCCAGGGCCCGCCGCCGTGTGAGATGAAGTAGGTCGGCAAGCGCTCCGTTGTCACGGGTATGGCCCGCTCTTACAGTGCTTTATGCGTGCCGTCGCAAAGCGCGCCGTTCTTGCTTTGCTTGCAGCCGCAAAAATAGACGGTCTTGCTTTCGTCGGCGCTGTACTTGGTCGGCACGAACTCGCCGCCCTTGTGGCTGCCGTCGCAGAACGGCTGCGACTTGCTGAGGCCGCAGGCACACCAGTAGTAATCCTTGTCTTTTTCCACATCAATTGCGAACGGGGTGGTAGCGGCGGTCTGCGGCTTGCTCATGTTGCTCTCCTGAGAATGATTAAGAAATTAAGAAGTGGTACTGCATTGGTTGAAGGCATCAACGAAAACGCGGTTTATGGGCTGCCTCTTTGAGACTGGATGTCTACTGGACTGACCATGAGGAATAGCTTAATGTTTCATTTCGGTTAATCAATAGCTGTAAAATTAACACATCATTTCCTCACAAGAAATCATAAATGGATCGACTGACCAGCCTTCGCGTCTTCAGGGACGTGGTGGAAGCCGGCAGCTTTGCGCGTGCCGCAGTGCGCCTTACGTTGTCTGCACCGATGGCGAGCAAGCATGTCGCCCAGCTCGAACGAGACCTCGGTGCGAGGCTGCTGCACCGGACCAGCCGCAAGCTCAGCCTGACGGAGGCCGGTGCGGTGTACTACGCACAATGCTGCGAGGCGCTCGACACGCTGCAGGCCGCCGAAGCGGCGCTTCGGCAAAGCGCGCAGGCACCACGCGGACAACTCAAGATCAGCGCCCCCGTCTGGTGTGCAAACCGGCGTTTCGCCGACGTACTGGAGGCATACCGCAACAGATATCCCGAGGTGCTGGTCGACATGCGACTGGAGAACCGCAAGATCGACCTGGTGGCCGATGGCTACGACCTCGCACTGCGCGCCACGCGCGAACTGTCGCCGGCGCTGATTGCACGGCCGATTTGTCTCGTGCGGTTCCACCTGGTCGCAACCCCGTCCTATCTGAAGCGTGAAGGCTTTCCGCTCAGACCCGCCGATCTGGCCAGGTGCAGCGCCGTGGTACCCAACTACGTGAACGTCGATGGCCTCGAAATGCAAGGGCCTGCCGGCAAGGCGCGGATCAAGCTGCATGCGGTGATGCGCTCGGACGACAGCACGCTCACCTATCACGCGGTGCACGCCGGCATGGGCATGGCGTTCCTCCCCGAGTGGACGGTCGACGACGATCTGGCCGCAGGTCGCCTCGCGCGCGTGCTGCCGACCTACACCGTGCCCCCATTCACGCTGCATGCGGTTTACACGAATCGGCAGTACATGACACCCAAGCTAAGGACCTTCATCGACTTCTTCAGTGAAGCGCTTGGTGGTGGCAAGTCTGTGGCGCAATAGCCGGATCAATGAACGGGGACTGTTGTGAGCCCCGGGTGTCGATCACTTCACCGCTGATCGTGCGCACAAAAACTGCGCCTATACAGACCGCACAAAATCAACGATGGACACGTCGGCAGCCAATACGCTGTTGCCGATCAATACGTTCCAGTGCGCTTCCGAGCCGTGGGCGATGCGCCACTCGTGCAGGCGCCGGGTCAGCAATTGCAGATCATATTCTTCAGCAACACCGATCGCGCCGTGCAGTGCATGGGCGATGGAGGCAACCAGCACCGCCGCCTCGCTGGTGCGGGATTTGGCCATGGCAGCGGCGAGCAAGGAGGGCGTGGTCGCGTCGGTACGGAAAGCCGCTTCGGCGGCTATCGAGGCAGCAGCCACATGTTCGGCCATGACGCTCAACTGGTGCTGCACCGCCTGGAATTTTCCGAGAGATTTTCCGAACTGGACGCGGTCATTGCAGTATTGCAGTGTCATTTCGAACACCCGGGTCATGGCCCCGCTGAGCAGGGCGGCGTGCAAGGCTGCTGCGAACGCTGGCAACAACGGGCCCGCGCCGGACACGTGCGTCGCGACACCTTCATCGGGCCAGCGCAGGGTGGCCGCAAGGCTCCCATGCACGCCGCTTGCCTCGCGCTGCGCCGCAGCCGCGGGCAGCAGCAGCAAGGCATCGCCATCCTGGGCCAGCACGAAATCGGCCACCTGACCGTAAGGTGTGAATGGGCAAACGATGGCGCCATCGGCCTCGCGCCGCAACGCAGCGGCCAGCGTGATCATGCCAGCGGGCATCGCACACGAAGGCCCAAGCAGCGCACGCGCCACTATCGTCTGGGCCACGGGCACCGGCACCGTGTAGCGGCCGAAGCTGCTCAGGATCGGGAACAGCTCAGCCAGCGCAAGGCCGGCGCCGCCAGCCGCCTCGGACGCCAGCAGTTCGAGGAAGCCGGCACCTTGCAGCGCCTGCCACAGCTTAAGCGGCGAGCCGCCCGCTTCAATCGCGCGCACTACGGCGGGCGTGCATTGGTCCTGGAGAATGTCTTCAATCGCTTGTGCAAACATGGAATGCTTTCGTTTTCAACCTGGGTTCAGCGCAGGCCCAGACCGCGCGCGATCATGCCGCGCAGGATCTCGCGCGTGCCGCCGCGCAGGGAATAGGTGGGCGCCACCTGGCTCACGTAGGCCACGGTGCGGTACAGCTCGGCGTCGACTGCAGCGTCCGGGTCCATGGCGATGGCGGCTTCGATCACAGCGGGAATGCTCTGCTCGAATTCGGTGCCAATATCCTTGACCAGGGCCGCTTCGACCAGTGGGCTTTCCCCGTTGACGAGCTTGGCCGTGACGGCGATCGACATGTTGCGCAGCGTGGCCAGGTGCGTGGCGAAGCGGCCGATGGTGGCTGCGTGGGCGGACGCATGCGGACTGCGGCGCAGGCAGGTGATCCAGTGCTCCAGCAGCACGATGCTGGAATACACCCGCTCCGGGCCGCTGCGCTCAAACGCCAGTTCGGCATTGACTTGCGCCCAGCCACTGCCTTCCTGGCCGATCAAGGCATCGTCAGCCAGCAGCACGTTGTCGAAGAACACTTCAGAAAAATGCGCATCACCCGCCAGATCCCGGATCGGGCGCACCGTCACGCCGGGCAATGCCAGATCGACAATGAACTGCGACAAGCCCTTTTGCCGGTCCTGCGGCTCGCCCGACGAGCGCACCAGGGCGATCATGTAATGACAGTGCTGCGCATTGGTGGTCCAGATCTTGCGGCCGTTCAAACGCCAGCCCCCTTCGCTGCGCGTGGCCCGGGTGCCGACGCTGGCGAGGTCGGAGCCGGCATTGGGCTCGCTCATGCCGATGCAAAAGAAAGCTTCGGCGGCGCAAATTTTTGGCAAATAGAATTGGCGTTGCGCCTGCGTGCCGAACTTGAGGATCAGGGGCCCGCTCTGGCGGTCGGCGATCCAGTGCGCGGAAACCGGGGCACCGGCGGCCAGCAGTTCTTCGACCAGCACAAAGCGCGAGAAGGCGTCCAGGCTGGCGCCACCGTATTGCGCCGGCAAGGTCACGCCGACCCAGCCACGTGCGGCCAGCTTCCTGCTGAAGGCGGCATTGAAGCCCATCCATGAACGGGCCCGGACGTCGGCGGGCATCGGCTCAAGGCTGGATTTGAGAAAGGCCTTCACCTCGGCGCGAAACGGGTTCGTCCCGGCGGGAAGGGTGGCGAGCCGGAAAGC
>CAYJMW010000031.1:0-36580 GCA_964371235.1 uncultured Polaromonas sp. | reverse complement strand
TCACCTCGGCGCGAAACGGGTTCGTCCCGGCGGGAAGGGTGGCGAGCCGGAAAGCGGATAGCAGGTTGTTCAAGGAATTTTCCTCCGTAGAATGGGTTCGCCGATCAGATTGGGCTGCGCTCCACCAGTTGGCTGGCGAACAGCTTGACCATGCCAGGTTCCAGGCCGTGTGCGAAAGCGGCCAGATAAGCAGCGATGCTGGCAACCGGGCGGGCTGTCGTGTCGGCTGACATGTGGAATAGCCTTTCTTGAGTTCTTCGTATCACTCAGAGTGTGCCAAGGGCAGCAAGCGATTGAGCGTATTGCTCCTGCCGGTCCTGCACGCCTTTGACGCTGCCCCCGACCGGCCGCAGCAAGCCGTCGCGCAGGCCGTAGACCAACCCGTGCACCTCAACTTGCTGCCCGCGCTCCCAGGCGCGGCGCAGGGTGGTGGTGCGGCACACGTTGCTGACCTGCTCGATCACATTCATCTCGCAAAGCCGCGCGGCGCGCTCGTCAACGCCGGAAATGCCGTCGAGCCGATCAGCGTGTTTGCGCGCCACATCCTCCAGATGGCGCAACCAGTTGTCGGCCAGACCGGTGCGGCGCTGTTCTATCACCGCCTGCACGCCTCCGCAGCCGTAGTGACCCACCACGAGAACATGCTCGACTTTCAACACCTCGACCGCATACTGCAACACCGTCAGGCAATTCAGGTCGGAGTGCACCACCAGGTTGCCGACGTTGCGGTGCACGAACACCTCGCCAGGCCGCAGGCCCAGGATTTCGTTGGCCGGCACCCGGCTGTCGGAACAGCCGATCCACAGGTAGCGCGGCATCTGCTGGTGCGCCAGCCGCTCGAAGTACTTCGGATCTTCCGCAGCACAGCGCGCCGACCAGGCACGGTTGTTCTCCAACAGAGGGGCCAGGCTGGATATGGCATCTCCCCGGAGCGACATCAGCGCCCATTCCACACCGGCTTGCGCTTCTCGGCGAAGGCACGCGGACCCTCCTGCGCGTCCTCGCTGGCATAGGCTTCGCGGTAAATGTTGTGGGCCAGCGCCATGCCAGCCTCGCAACCCGCGCTCATCGCCGTCATGATCGACTCTTTGCCCGCCATCACCGACAGCGGCGCGTTGTCGCGAATGCGTTCTGCCAGCGCGGTGGCGCGCGCGCGCACGGCGTCCGGCGTGTCTTCGAGGTAGTTGATGAAACCCAGTCCATGGAAGGTCTCGATCGGATACAGGTCGCCGGTCAGCACCATCTCCATCAGCAGCGGTTGCGGCAGCATCCACAGCAACGGAATCGCCCACGGGCTGCCACGGCCAGCGATACGCGTTTCAGTAATGCCGACTTGCGTGCCCTTCAGGCCCACGCGCAAATCCGAGTTCAGACTCAGCATCATTCCCCCGGCAATCAGGTGCCCGGTCATTGCCGCGATGATGGGCTTGGCCACGCGGCGCTGGCGGCCGTGAAACGGGTCCTTCATCTTGGTGAGGATGTCGACGCCCTCTTCCTTCTTGACGCGCGAAGCCTCACGCAGGTCGAGCCCGGCGCAGAAGGTGCCGCAGTCGGCCGAAGTCAGGATGGCCACGCGCACGTTTTTATCGGCATCAACCTCGCCCCACAGGTCATGCAGCCGGTTGGCGGCGGCGGGTGACAGCGCGTTGCGCATCTCGGGCCGGTTGATCTTTACGGTGGCAATGCCATCGCGCACTTCGTACAGAACCGTTTCTGCTTCACTCATATCCTGATCTCCTGGTAAAAAATTGCTTGCTCTGCTCATACGGCCACTGATTCGTCAGCGCCTTTGTTGCGTGGTTCACGGCGTGACCCATTTCACGCGTTGTAGACCATGTCACCTTCTCTTCGTGCGACTGCAGAACGCACAAGCTCTTGCGTCAACTGTTCCATCCAGTGGTCGATGGGAACCGAAGGAACAAACCGCTGGTGAATGAGCTGGAAGTAGCTGGTGTTTGCTGCCCAGCTGACAAAATCAGCAAAAGGCATTTGCTGCTGATCAAGCAGTTTGAACTTCAGCAAAACCTTGGCCGCGTGATGCGCATGTCGGTCAGGACTTTTGACAAAGGCATTCAGGCGCTCACGCGCCTTAGCCAGAACCTCGGCACGGTAGCCAAATACCGGGCCGTGGCCAGGAATGACCCAGCGCGGGTCAAGCCGCTCAATCAAGTCGAATGTAGCGGCCACCTCGTCGAACGCGGTTTCACCATCGAGCTCCGGAAACACCACGCCGAAACCTTTTTCCCACAAGGCATCTGCCGAAATCAAGGTTTGGGACCGAGGCTCAAACAGAATGATTGAATGGGGATCATGGCCCGGTGCCGCATGGATTTGCCACGCCGTATCTGCCAGCTGAATTTCCGTGCCCGGTGACAGAAGACCATCGAGCTTGAACCGGGGGCAGTGTTGCCCGGATGGCACATAGTTCAGGGCAACGGGGTCCCACGACGAAACCAGTGGTGCCTGACCGGGCGGAATGAGAGTTTGAAGTTCTGGATAACTGCGCTGAAGGGCGGCGTTGCCTCCGCAGTGGTCACTGTGCAAATGGGTATTGAGCAGTAAATCCAGCGGCCGCCGCTGCAAAGCGGCGCCGACCAACTCGGTGGTTTGTTCCGCATGCGTGCTGTAGCCGCTGTCAACGAGTGCGCTGGTCTGCGATCCGAGGAACAAAATATTGTTTGAAGACAACCAGCCGCGCTCGAATACTTGCACGCCTGTCGGAAGATTCCTGTTAAAACTGGTTTTTTGCATCAAAATGGCCCCTAACCCCCGTTTTACGGACGCAATAAGCTATTAAATCAATAGCAACCACAAGCGCCGCATCCAGTGACAGCGACACGCTCATTCCACCGCGTCTTCGGATTCAACTACCGCCACCACCAGGCCGCGCTCGACCATCTGGCCGGCTTGCACTGACAGCGAGCGCACCACCCCGTCGTGATCGGCGTTGATGCGCATCTCCATCTTCATCGACTCCATCGTCGCCACCACGTCCCCGGCGCGCACCCGCTCGCCAACCGCCACATGGGTTTTGAGAATCATCCCCATCATCGGCGTGCGCAACTGACCGCTGGCCTGCCGGCCGGTGGCGGCCTGGCTGAGGTAGGAGGTCACGCCGATGGCGTGGGCGATGCCGCCGCCCTGCACAAACAGGGTATCGTCGCTGCGCACGATGGTCAGCACTTCATGGCGGTCGCCCACGCGCAACCGCCAGTCCCCGTGGGCAATGGGCGTCAGCGCAAGGCGCACCCGCTCGGCACCGACCTGCACTGTGACCTCCGACGCTGGCGATACCGCCCCGATCCGAACCTCATGCACCTGACCGCCCGAGTGCAGCAACAAGGACGGAATCGGCGTGACCGGATCGTTTCCTGCGTGCATCTGCCAGCCGGTGACGTCGAAGGCTGACCACGCCCCAAAGCCGGGGCCAGTGCGGCGCGCAACAAACAGGCACCAAGCCGCAGCGGCCGCTAGCCGCTCCAGTGGCGCTGCCGCTGTGCCGAGCTTCCATTCGGCCAGCACCTCGTCGATCAGTCGGGTATGAAAGGTGGCGTTTCGCGTGTCCGGCAGCGCGAGCAGACGCTGCAAAAACGCGCAGTTGGTCTCCACACCCAGCACCTGTGTATCTCCCAGTGCCAAACTCAGACGACCCAGCGCCGCATCGCGTGTGGGCGCATGAACGATCAGCTTGGCCAGCATCGAGTCGTAGTAGGGCGTGACCACCATGCCGGCCCGCACACCCGATTCAACCCGCACGCCAGCAGTCGGGAACCGGACCGCGATCAGTTCACCGGTGGATGGCAGGAAATTTTGCGCTGCGTCTTCAGCGCACACCCGCGCCTCAATCGCGTGGCCCCGCACCTGCACTTCGCTCTGACGCAAGGGCAGCCCCTCGCCGGCAGCGATGCGCAACATCAACTCGACAATGTCAATACCTGTCACCTCCTCGGTCACCGGATGCTCGACTTGCAGCCGCGGATTGACTTCGAGAAAGTGGTGATTGTCGCCCTGCACGATGAATTCCACCGTGCCGACACCGCGGTAGCGCAGCCGCTGCCCCAGGCGCACCGCGTCATTGAGCATCGCCTCGCGCAGTGCGGGAGCCAGGTTGGCCGCCGGTGCCTCTTCGATGACTTTCTGATGTCGCCGCTGCAGCGTACATTCGCGCTCGAACAGGTGAATCACCTCGCCGGACCCGTCGCCGACGATCTGCACCTCGATGTGCCGCCCACAGTCAACGAAGGCCTCGACAATCAGCGCGGAATCGCCAAAGGCGCTCTGGGCTTCTCGCATGGCCGACTCGATGGCATCCATCAGTCCTTCCAACTGCTGCACCACCCGCATGCCCTTGCCGCCGCCACCGGCGGCGGCTTTCAGAATCACCGGCAGCGGCAGGCCACGCACGATGGCCGCCACTTCGGCCGCGTCGCGGCTCGGCAGCTCGCTGCCGCCGAGCACGGCCACGCCAGCAGCGCGGGCCTCGCGCTTGGCCGACGCCTTGTCGCCCAGGCGCTCAATGACCTCGGGCGTCGGGCCGATGAAGACCAGGCCGGCCGCCTCGACCGCGCGCGCGAAGACCGCGTTCTCGGCCAGAAAGCCAAAACCCGGATGAATGGCCTGCGACCCGGTGCGCCGGGCCGCATCGATTACCGCGTCGATGCGCAGGTAGCTCTCGGCCGCCGCTGCCCCGCCGATTTCGATCGACTCGCCAATCAGATCAACATGCAGCGCATCTCGATCGGCACTGGAATGCACGCCTGCCGTCGCCACGCCAAGGCGGCGGCAGGTGCGTGCGATGCGACAGACGATCTCGCCACGGTTGGCGATCAGGATTTTTTTAAACATGTCAGCGTCTCACATCCGGAACACACCAAAGTGCGTGTCTCGTTTGGCCTGTCGGCCCGCCAGTTCCAGCAGCAAAGCCATGGTGTCGCGTGTTTCCAGCGGGTCGATCACCATGTCGCACCACAGGTTCGAGGCGTAGTTGTAGGGACTGGAAAAGCTCTCGAACTGCTCGCGTATCGGTTGCTTGAATTGCTCACGCTCTTCGTCGCTCCAGCTTGTGCCCTCGCGCCGGTGGATGTTCTCCCGCACCAGGCCCAACGTGGTAGCGGCCTGCTCGGGGCCCATCAGCGCAGCGCGGCCGGTGGGCCACATCATCATCACATTGGGCTTGAACGGGCGTCCGCACATGGCCAGGTAGGCCGCCGCGTACGAGCCGCCAGTGATCAGCGTGTAGCGCGGCACGTTGGCCGAAGCCATGGCCGTCATGAACTTGGCGCCGTGCTTGGCAATACCCTGCTGCTCCACCGCTTTACCGACCATGAAGCCCGACACATCGGCGATGAACAGCAATGGAATGTCGCGCTGGCAGCACAGTTCGATGAAATGAGCCCCTTTGAGCGCGCTCTCGGAGAAGATCACGCCGTTGTTGGCCAGAATACCGATCTGGAAGCCCTTGATGCGCGCAAAGCCGCAGATCATGGTGTCGCCATACAGCGGCTTGAATTCCTGCAGATCGCTGTCGTCGATCAGCCGCAGTAGCACTTCGCGGTTGTCGGTCGGATGCCGGTTGTCGGCGCTGACAATGCCGTAGATCTCGCGCGGGTCATGGCGCGGCGGCAGCGGCGGAGCCACGTCCCAGCGCTGCTTGGCCACGGTGCCGAGGTTGGCCACGATGCCGCGCACGATGGCGATGGCATGGCCGTCGTTCTCGGCCAGATGGTCAGTGACGCCGCTGACGCGGCTGTGCATCTCGCCGCCGCCCAGGGTTTCAATGTCAACCTCTTCCTTGGTGGCGGCATACACCAGTTCGGGCCCGGCGAGGAACATCGCGCCCTGGTTGCGCACGATCACCGCCTCGTCGCACAGTGCCGGCAGATAGGCGCCGCCGGCGGTGGACGGCCCGTGCACGGTCGCGATCTGGGTGATGCCCTCGGCCGACATGCGGATCTGGTTGTAAAAAATGGAGCCGAACTGGCCGTCGTCGGGGAAAATATGCGCCTGTTCCGGCAGGTTGGCGCCGCCCGACTGGACCATCGTGATGCACGGCAGCCGGTGCTGCCAGGCGAACATCTGGGCCCGCACATGCTTCTTCGCAGTGATGCCGTAGTAGGTGCCGCCCTTCACGGTGGCATCGTGGATCATCAGCATGCAGGGTCGGCCACTGACCAGACCGACGCCGGTGATGATGCTGCCGCCCGGTGGCACGCCCTCGTACAGGCCGTCGCCGGCGAGTTGCCCGAACTCGAGGAAGGGCGAGCCGGGGTCGAGCACGGCGGCCAGGCGCTCGCGCGGCAGCAACTGCTTGCGCTTCTTGTGCAGCAGGCGCGCCTTTTCGGGGCCGCCGACCAGGGCACGCGCGCGGCGTTCATGCAGGTCGCGAATGCGTGCCTCATAGGCCTCGCGGTTGCGGTGGAACTCGGGCGAGTTCGGCGCGGCGGTGGATGTCATCAAACTCATCGACGCGGCTTCAGATAGAGATGCCGCCGCCACAGATCAGCGTCTGACCGCTGACGTAATTCGACTCGGGGATGCATAGCAGGTAGACCGATCCGGCCGCTTCCTCGGGCGTGCCGCTGCGACCCAACGGAATGGTGCGCTCCATCATTTCCAGCAGATCAGGATTGACGCCGACCTTGATCTTGCGGCCCTCGACATCAATCGATGCGTTGCCGCCGGCCGAGGCTTCAGTCAGCCGCGTCTTGATCATGCCAAAAGCGACGGCGTTGACGTTGACCTTGTAGCGCCCCCACTCCTTGGACAGCGCCTTGGTCAGACCGATGACGCCGGCCTTGCCGGCCGAGTAGTTGGCCTGGCCGGCGTTGCCGCCGGTGCCCGCGATCGACGAGATGTTGACCACCTTGCGGAACACCTCCTGCCCGGCCTCGGTCTCTTTTTTGGATGCGGCGCGGATGAAGTCGGCGGCGGCGCGCAGGATCTTGAACGGCGCAGTCAGGTGCACGTCGATGATGGCGTGCCACTGTTCGTCGGTCATCTTCTGGACCACGTTGTCCCAGGTGTAGCCGGCGTTGTTGATGATGATGTCCAGGCCGCCGAAGTTGTCGATCGCGGTCTTGACGAATTTTTCGGCGAAGCCGTCAACAGTGACACTGCCGACACAGGCCAGCGCCGTGCCGCCAGTGACCTTGATGTCGGCCACGGTCTGCTCGGCGGGGGCTGCATCGAGGTCATTGACGACCACTTTGGCTCCTTCGCTGGCAAGCTTCATGGCGATGGCACGGCCAATGCCGCGACCCGATCCGGAGACGATGGCAACTTTGCCTTCAAGTTTTTTCATGGGGGATGTCCTTGCTTGTGACTAAAAGGAAAGAAATAAAAAGCCGGACCGCCAAACAGCGGCCTCAGTTCAAGGCAACCAAAGCCTCGCCGGCCAGCGTGATTTCGCCTGTCGCGTTGGTCGCGCTGATTTCAACGCGCACACAAGGGCGACCCACGTGCTCCAGCTTTTCGACCACCTTGCCGCTGCAACGCACGCGGTCACCGAGGTGGGTCATCGCCGCGAAGCGCACGCCATAGCTGAGGATCTGGCGCTGCGGTACCCATTCGGTGAGCGCGCGCCCGAGGTAGGCCATTGACAGCATGCCCTGCGCGAACACGTCCTTCATGCCCGCGCCGCGGGCGAAATCGATGTCGATATGAATCGGGTTTCGGTCGCCTGACGCGCCGGCGAACAGGGCCAGGGTAGTGCGTGTGATGGGCGGCAACTCAAGCACCGGCATTTCATCGCCGACCTGGGTCATTTTGACTGGAACGTTCATGAATACTCCTTCAGGCGTGGCGCACGACGATCACCGAGTGCAGGTCGGCAACATGTTCGCCGAGCTGATTGGTGACCTTCGTGTCGTTAACGACAAACTCGAGCGCGCCGCCCTTCTTGTCATAGATGTCGGCGACCCGAGTCTGGAAGCGCAGCGTGTCACCGGCGCACACCGGGGCGTGGTAGTCGAAGCGCTGCTCGCCGTGCAAGACCTTGCGCAGGTCGATCTTGAGCGTGTCGAGCAACTTCATCAACACGCCCGAATCGCTCTCGGCACCAAAGATGAATGTCGGCGGTGCCAAGACGTTGCGGTAGCCAGCGGCCTTGGCGGCGACCTCGTCCAGATGGATAGGGTCGGCGGCACCAATCACCTCGGCGAAAAAGCGGATGCGCCCCTTCTCCACATCCCACAGCGTAGACTGCACCTCGTAACCGATGAATTGCTTGTCGATCATGGAACTCTATCTCCTGATTTTTTGCGCCTGTGCTCACGCCGCCTGGTAAAGCGTGACGACGCAAGCGCCGCCCAGCCCGAGGTTGTGCTGCAAGGCCACGCGGGCGCCCTTGACCTGACGTTTGTCCGCCGTGCCGCGCAGTTGATGGGTCAGCTCGTAACATTGCGCCAGACCGGTAGCGCCCAGCGGATGGCCCTTGGACAGCAGGCCGCCGGACGGGTTGGTCACGACCTTGCCGCCATAGGTGTTGTCGCCATCGAGTACAAATTTCTCGGCGCCGCCCTGCGGACACAGGCCCAGCGCCTCGTAGGTAATCAGCTCGTTCTGCGCGAAGCAGTCGTGCAGTTCGACCACGTTCACGTCTTGCGGACCGATACCGGCCTGCTTGTATACCTGTTGCGCCGCCTCGCGCGCCATGTCGAAGCCGACCACGCGCATCATGTCGTGCGACTCGAAGGTACTGGGAAAATCTGTTGTCATCGCCTGGGCAACCATCGAAACGCGCGTATCGAGCCCGTGCTTTTTGGCAAAGGCTTCGGAGCAGATCACCGCAGCAGCGGCACCGCAGGTCGGCGGGCAAGCCATCAGGCGGGTCATCACGCCCTCCCACAGCACCGGTGCGTTCATCACGTCATCAACCGAGACCTCCTTGCGGAACAGCGCCAGCGGATTGTTCACCGCATGGCGACTGGCCTTGGCGCGAATGCTGGCAAAGGTCTCCAGTTTGGTGCCGTACTTGTCCATGTACGCCTTGCCCGCACCACCGAAGTAGCGGATGGCCAGCGGGATTTCCGGGTGGCCGACGATGTCGGCGGCGGCACGGTCAAACTCATCGAACGGCGTCGGCCTGTCCTCAAACTGGGCCTTGATGGCACCGGCTCCCATCTGCTCGAAGCCCAAGGCCAGAACGCAATCGACCGCACCGCTCTCGACCGCCTGGCGCGCCAGAAACAGCGCCGTCGAACCGGTGGCGCAGTTGTTGTTCACGTTGACGATCGGTATGCCGCTCATGCCCACCGGGTACAGTGCGCGCTGGCCGCAGGTGGAATCGCCATACACGTAGCCAACGTAGGCTTGCTGGATCATCGGGTATTCGACATGCGCGTCGGCCAGGGCCTGGCGCACGGCTTTCTCGCCCATCACGTGATACGGCTCGCTGGCACCGGGTTTGGTGAACGGGATCATGCTGACGCCCGCAACAATGACTTTATGACTCATGATGAACTCCTCAAGTTGAAGCGTCGGGTGACGCCGGTGAATAGTCGCGCCGCAGGCGGCGAAACCGGATAGGTACTGGCACTATCGCACTCGTGCGACAGCACTAGGCAACCGATGTCACGAGCTTGCCCATTGGCGCTCGATCTCATGACGCTGGATCTTGCCGGTGCTGCTGCGCGGGAACGCGGCGGCTTCGACAAACCGAACTTCATTGGGAACCTTATAGCCGGCCAGCTGCGCACGGCAGCACTGGATCAGAGCCTGCGCGTCAACGGCGGCACCGGGCTTGAGCGCGACGAAGGCCAGCGGTACTTCGCCCCAGCGCGGGTCGCGCTGGCGTACCACCGCGGCGTCGGCCACAGCCTCATGAGACAAAAGCACGCGTTCGATCTCGGCCGGATAGATGTTCTCGCCACCTGACTTGATGAGGTACTTGGCACGATCGACGAAGTCGAGTGTGCCGTCGGCATGGCGCACAAACAGGTCGCCCATGTGGAACCAGCCTCCACGAAAGTCCAGTGCATTCGTTTCGGGCGCATTCCAGTAGCCCGAAAACAGTGTCGGACCACGAATCGCCAGTTCACCAGGCTCGCCGATGGGCACGTCGCGGTCATCGGTATCGACCAGACGGATGCGGCAAAAACCCGACTCTCGCTTAGCCAAGCTGCCGGGCACGACGCCTGGCGCCAGCAGCACGCCCGAAGCCGGTGCCAAGCCCGTCTCCGTCGCGCCGAAGCTGTTGAGGTAGGGCGCACCGATCAGGCGTGTGAGTTCGGCGATCTGCTGCAGCGGCACCAGGTCGGCCATGGCACCGACCATGCGCACGCCGCAGATGCGGGGCCGGTTACGCTTGAGGCCGTCGATCAACTGCTCGATCATGCCCGGCATCGCCACCAGCCAGTTGATCGGTTCACGCTCGAGTACCGCGCACAGACCGTCGGCATCGAACCCGTCGTGAATCACCACCTTGCCACCCAACATCAGGGTAGCGAGGCTGAAGTCGGTGGCTGCCATGTGGAACAGCGGCGACCAGGCCAAGTAGGTCTCGCCATCACTGACGCCGAACTGCGCCGCGAAGCACAGTGCACGCGCCACCATCGCACGGTGACTGATCAATGCACCCTTCGGAAAGCCCGTAGTCCCACTGGTGTAGAGGATGACGAGACCATCCTCGGCTTCAACCTCGACCGCGCGGTCGCTGTCGGAGGCGGCGGCGAGCAAGGCTTCATATTCGTCGTCGATGACGACCACATCGCCCACACCGTGATCAATGCGCGCCAGCACCGGCAAGTAGCGCTGTGAAACGAGCAGCAGTCTGGGGGTCGTCAGCCGGATGCAATGCTGCATTTCCTCATCGGCAAGACGCCAGTTGAGGCAAGCAACGATGACCCCGAGTTTGGCTGCGGAGAGTTCCAGTTCGATGTACTCGATCCGATTCTCGGAAAGTATCGCCACTCTGTCGCCACGCGTCACACCACGTCCACAGAGCGCATTGGCAAGTCGGTTGACACGTGAGTCCAATTCACGGTAGCAGAACGAGCGCCGCGCGTCCTGGATTGCCATTGCACCAGCGCGTGCGCAAGCCCGCTTGCGCAACAGGTCGCCTACGGTCAGTGAAAACGCTCCCGCGCCACCATTCATTATTGATATCTCCTGTCACGCACTAGGAAAAAACGTTAACTCGACTACTCTACCAAACGCTTGACAGGTTTGCAAGAAGATTCTACATTTATCCAGTTCGGATCTGGCTTGTTTTGTATTTTTTAACTGGCGCAATTCAGAAATCCAGCCTACTGAACTGCGCCAACGTCTAGCGCCTTAGCGTTTCACATCAGTAACCACGGAGCCTCTATCGATGTCCTCCAACCGCACCCAGTCGTTCGGATTGACCGACGACGACCGCGCTGTCCTTGAGGCCGCGGACAAGTTCGCCCGCAAGGAATTTCAGCCGCTGTCGCGCCGCATGGACGATGAGGAATGGTGGCCGCCCGAGATATTCGCCAAGATCGGCGCGGCCGGCTTCATGGGGGCCACGGTGTCGCCCGAATACGGTGGCGCGGGCATGGACCTGTTCAGCTCGGGCCTGATCTGCCAGGCCTTTGCGCGCTGGAACCCCGCCATCGCCTTGTCCTGGGCGGCGCACGACAACCTGTGCGTCAACAACATCTTCCGTAACGCCAACGAGGCGCAGCGCCAACGATACCTGCCCGGCCTGTGCGACGGCCGCAAGATCGGCGCGCTCGGCCTGACCGAACCCGGCGCCGGCTCGGATGCGCTGGGCAGCATGCGCACCACGGCGCGCCGCGACGGCGATCATTACGTGCTCAACGGCACCAAGATATTCATCACCAACGGCCCGGTCGCCGATGTGCTGCTGGTCTACGCCAAGACCGCGCCGGAGTTAGGTGCCAAGGGCATCTCGGCCTTCATCGTCGAGAAGGATTTCCCCGGCTTCAAAGTGGCGCAAAAACTCATCAAAATGGGCTTTCGAGGCAGCCAGACCGGGGAGCTGGTGTTCGACGACTGCCGTGTGCCGGCAGCCAACCTGGTGGGCAAAGAAAACGAAGGCGTCAAAATCGTCATGAGTGGGCTCGACCTGGAACGCGCTTTGGTGGCCGGCTTGTGTGTGGGCATCTGCGAACGTGCGCTCGAATTGAGCGTCGAATACGCCAGGACCCGCGTGCAGTTCGGCAAGCCGATTGGCAGCTTCCAGATGGTGCAGGCCATGCTGGCCGAGATGTACACCGAGATCGAGGCCATGAAGACCCTGGTCTGGCGCACGCTGGCCGAAGTCAACGATCTGGAAGTGGGCGGCGGTGGCCGCGGCGATGCGCACAAGCTCACCGCAGCGTCCATCCTCTATGCCGGCGAAGCCTGCAACCGCGTGCTCAACAAGGCCGTGCAGATTCACGGCGGCAGCGGCTACATCTGGGAGTCGGAGATCAACCGCCTGTTCCGCTGCATCAAGATCCTCGAGATCGGTGCCGGCACATCCGAGGTGCGCAAGATGATCATCGCCGAAGAACTGCTGCGGGGCTGAGCACCGCTAGCGAACCATGTACCGAAGGAGATAAATCGAAACGATCCGGCACGAGCAACGCGAGGTCAAGCACACCAAGCGCCGCCAGCGCTGGCTGGGGGAACAGACGCTGGCTTGTGATTTCAATTCAGTTTCAGGAGTAACGACAAATGAGTGGTCCTTTGCTAGGGTTGAAGGTAATCGAGTTCGGCGGCATCGGCCCCGGACCGTTTTGCGCGATGATGCTGTCCGACATGGGCGCCGACGTGATCCGCCTGGACCGCAAGGCCGACAAGGGCAAGGACCGCGGACAGGGCAGTTTCCTGGCCAGTGGCCGGCGTAGCGTGCTGCACCGCGGCCGGCGTTCAGTCACGGTCGATTTGAAATCACCCGAGGACGTGCAGCGGGTGCTGACGATGATCGACGGTGCCGACGCCATCATCGAGGGCTTCCGCCCGGGCGTGATGGAGCGGCTGGGTCTGGGCCCGGACGTACTGCTGGCACGCCACCCGCGCCTGGTCTATGGCCGCATGACCGGCTGGGGCCAGGACGGCCCGCTCGCGCAGGCCGCCGGGCATGACATCAACTACATCGCGCTGTCGGGCGCGCTCAGCATGATCGGCCGCACGGAAGGCGGACCGGTGGCGCCGCCGGCAATGATTGGCGATCTGGGTGGTGGCGGCATGATGCTCGCCTTCGGCATCGTTTGCGCTTTGCTCGAAGCGCGCGCTTCCGGCCGCGGCCAGGTGGTCGATGCCGCAATCACCGACGGTGCGGCCCTGCTGACCTCGATCGTCTGCGACCTCAAGGCGCTGGGAATGTGGCAGAACGAACGGCAGGCCAACCTGCTGGACGGCGGCGCGCATTTCTATGACACTTACGAGTGCGCGGATGGCAAGTGGATATCAATCGCCGCGCTGGAACCGCAGTTCTATACGCTGCTGCTGGAGAAACTCGGCATCACCGATCCCGAGTTTCAACGACAGCGCGATCCGACAGCGTGGCCGGCGCTCAAGCGCCAGATCACCGGCATCTTCCGCGCCCAGCCGAGCGCGCACTGGTGTGCGTTGCTGGAGGGGACCGACGTGTGCTTTGCACCGGTGCTGACGCTGGAAGAGGCGGCACGCCACCCGCACAACAGCGCGCGCAGCACTTTCTTTGAGCGGGACGGTGTGCTGCAGCCCTCGCCGGCGCCGCGATTTAGCAGAACGGTTCCCGATCACCCAAACCCTGCCCCGTACATTGGCGAGCACGACGACACCGTGCCCATTCGCGCAAATGGATGCAGTTGACGATTTCCGTCCAAGCGAGGTGCCTCGCCGATAATGCTGCGCAAGCTTAGCCACGAAGATCGGCATAATCGGCTGCTCGCGGCCGCGCGTGAGTTTGGGCGAGTGTTGCGCACGGTCTACCTACTGCGCTGGAATCCCAGCACAGGGATCCGTCATGTTAATGCCGACGCGTTTTTGACCACCTACCGAGATTTCATTGACCCAGTTTCACACATCTGAAACCGTTTTCGCAAGTGGGTTTGTATACTGTTGAGATGGGTCAGTCCAACTTCGGCACCTGGGTCAAAAACGCGGCGGCGTCAACATGGCTTGGCTGACAAGGGAGGCCGTCATCGGCTGAGCGTCCAGTTTTCGACTTTGAGGCCAGGATAGTCTTTGAAATCAGTCTCGTTGTTGGTGACGAGGGTGACGCCGATGCTGACGGCGTGGGCAGCAATGAGCTGGTCCATGGTGTCGCGGCGGCGGTGACGCACAGCGGCCCGCAGGACGCCAAAACTCTCAGCGTTGGTTTCAGTGAATGGCAGCACGGGAATGCGGTTTATCAGCAGCGCGAGCGCGCGTTCATCTTGCGCACGGTTGGCAGTTTGAATCTCCAACCCGGCGCGCAGTTCGGCGTAGGTCACCACCGACATCACCGCGCTGCCTTGCGTCAAGGCTTCCAAGCGGTGTAGCACTTGTGGAGGGTGGCGTTTGATGATGTAGATGCAAATATTGGTGTCGAGCATGTAGCGCATGGCTCACCCTTGCGCTTTATCAGTGGCCGCATCAACGCCACTATCGGCACCCCACTTGCCAACTCCGCTCCAGTCGCGCTCATGCTCTTCATGGAATTCCCGGCCTTCGGCCATGAAGCTGGGGCTGAACATGCCAAAGATTTCGCCAATGTCGGCCAAGGTTTCTTGCGCCACCAGGCGCAGCACCAGGGTGTTGCCAACGCGTTCAACCTCAACGTCTTGCGCGCCATCAACAAAGCCCAGCTCTTTGGGGATGCGCACGGCCAATGAATTGCCGCTTTTGAAGACTCGGGTCAACATGAGGTTTTCTCCATAAAAGTTGAAGTATATACAGGATATACTTAATACGCAACAAAGGCCTACAAGGCTACCGGGCCACTCTTCAATTTTTCGGCTAGCAACTGCTCCACTTCGACCAGCCAGGCCTTGAGCTCCGCCTCGTTGTTGAGCGCAAGCTTGGGGATGGTGACGTAGACCACGTTGGACTGGAGCAGTTGAACCGCAGAGCGGCGGGCCGCGTCCGGTCAAGGTAATTGTCGCCAACCAGGAGCGAGCCAAACCCGGCCTTGGGACACAGAAAACGATTCTCCATCCACCAGCCGCCGGTGCGATGCCTCGGCCCGAGGCGGTTGAATTTCCTATCCGTTATTTCACCCCAAACCCCTGCGATGTGCCAGAGTGAGCGCCGAGGCGGTTGCGCAGCCCGTAGCTGCCCTCGCCTGCCGGTGAATTCAATTACGCCGGTACGAACACGGCCGGGCTGATGCCGAAAAACTTGCCCAGTTTGCCCGCCAGGGTGGCACTGATCTTTCGTTTTCCCGCCAGAATCGATGAGGGATTGCTCTGGGCAACGATGGCTGAAAGATCTTCTTGCTTCAGGCTGCGGGGCCTCCATCAGGAATCGCAGGGTGTCCCTGGGATTCACGGGTTCGATCGCGTGATACTCTTGTTCGTACCGGGATACCAGGTCACCTGCCAGTTCAAGCAAACTCGACAGGGGATGGTCTTCGTCATCCCCCGCCACGTCCAATAGCAAATTCATCAGTGCGACCATGCGCTCGTACTCCCCTCTCGTTGTGGATGGGGCGCAGGTGCGCCAGCGTGTCGAAAGCCTGCCATGAGGCTTGCAGGGCCCGAATATCGAGTTGCGCGTGTGCTGCGTGCATGGTTACACCTTGCCTTTCCGATAAAGCTTGTTCCAGTCGTCGTATTCCCGATGCGTCATGACCTTTTGCACAAACACCTTCTTGAACTTGTATCGAACAATGACCACCACGCGATAGTTGTTGCCACCGACATCGAAGACGATGTAGGGTGGCACGAAATCTGCCGAGCTGAAAAATTATTCCCGGGCATGATTGAAGTCTCTGAACTCGACATGCGCGACCACCGAGTGCCATTCAAGTAGAACGTTTTCTGCCTCTGGGTGCTTCTGCATGAAGGCGCGCGCTTTGCCACGGCAAAAGAGCGAAGCATGGATCAGTGCGTCTGCGCTGAACATGATGACAAATCATGGCATGCCGGTGTCGGCAAAAATCTAAAAACGGCGAAAAACGGTGGGCGCTTTGACGAAATTCCGATTTATTCAACAACGCCGTGTTTTGGCAGAGCTCTTTTTGGCCGATGGCTTTTCGACCACAGTCTTTTTCGCCGCTACAGGTTTTTTCGATGGGGCCAGCGCCTTCGCCGGCACTGCCTTCTTTAACGTCGCTGCCTTCTTGGTGACCGCTGGCATTGGCTCGGGTGCGGCTTTTCGGTTTGCTACGGGGTTTTTTCACCTTTATCACCGGGGTGTTGCCGCCGATGCATTTTTGACCCAGGCGCCGACGTTGGACTGACCCAGCCCAATAGTCCGCAAACCCACATGCAGTAACGGTTCCCGACGTGCAGTACTGGGTCAATGAAATTCCGGCAAGTGGCTCAAAATAGCGTCGGCACCAACACACCTGGCCTACAAGCGCGCGCTCGAACTTGGCGCCCAGCCGGTGGAGATCACCACCGGCCCGATGGAGCTGCGGCTGCCCGCCATCAAGGGCATAGGAGGTGTGCCGCTGGACCTGATTGACCGATACGAAGACGGTCAATCAATCTACGACATTGACTTCCGGTTCGTTCCTGGCGTGGACCGGCATCCGCGCGGTCACGGCTTCGACATCATCGACCACCTCACGCACAACGTCTATCGGGGCCGCATGGCGTTCTGGGGCGACTTTTACGAGAAGGTATTCAACTTCCGCGAGATCCGCTACTTCAATATTCAGGGCGAGTATACGGGATTGACCTCGCGCGCCATGACCGCACCCGACGGCAAGATCCGGATTCCGCTGATCGAAGAGTCGGGCAAGGGCAGCGGCCAGATCAAAGAGTTCCTGATGAAGTTCAACGGCGAGGGCATCCAGCACGTGGCGCTGCTGTGTGACGACCTGCAGGCCAGCGTGGACAGTCTGGAACTGGCCGGTGTGCCGCTCATGACCGCACCCAACGACATCTACTACGAGATGCTGGAAGAGCGCCTGCCCGGTAACGGCGAGCCGATCTCCGAGTTGCAGGCTCGCGGCATCCTGCTCGACGGTTCCACCACTGGAGGGGAAAAGCGATTGCTGCTGCAGATTTTTTCCGAGACCTTGCTTGGGCCGGTGTTCTTCGAGTTCATCCAGCGCAAGAACGATGACGGATTTGGCGAGGGTAATTTCAAGGCGCTGTTCGAGTCGCTGGAGCGTGATCAGATTCGCCGCGATGCACTGAAGGTGGAGGTCTCGAATAGCACTGATGAAAAATAGATCGTCGCAGCTGGTCAATAGTGAACCGGCACCAACACTGAAGGTTTCAGAGATCGGATCGGCGCTTCATACGCGGCAAAGGTACGAAACCCGGCAATGCTTCGATTCGACTCAGCCGCTCCTTGACTGCCAAATACACGTCACGCCGACATTGCCAATGGTTCAGGAACTCGTGCGCAAGCTGCTGCGCGACTGACCACCACTTCGCCTATAAGGCCAGCGCGATTCATTTGATTTTTTGTGGGTACATTTGCGGGTACATAAAACAAAGAAAAAGCCGCAGAACCAATGTTCATGCGGCTTTCAAGACTATCACTGGCGGAGAGGGAGGGATTCGAACCCTCGGAAGGGTCGCCCCTTCGCCTGATTTCGAGTCAGGTACATTCGACCACTCTGCCACCTCTCCTGTGTCGAGCCGTGATTCTATCAGGCCGGCGGCGCCAGCAGCGTCATGCCGCCCATGTAGGGCTGCAGCACTTCAGGCACGGCTACCGAGCCATCGGCCCGCTGGTAATTCTCCAGCACCGCCACCAGCGTGCGCCCTACCGCCAGGCCGGAGCCGTTCAGGGTGTGAACAAATTCATTTTTCCCCTGCGCGTTCTTGAACCGGGCCTGCAGCCTGCGCGACTGGAAGGCTTCACAGTTGGAAACCGAACTGATCTCACGATAGGTGTCTTGCGCCGGCAACCACACTTCGAGGTCATAGGTTTTGCTGGCGCCAAAACCCATGTCGCCGGTGCACAGCAGCATGACGCGGTAAGGCAGCTCCAGCTTTTGCAAGATCGCCTCGGCGTGGCCGGTCATCGCTTCGAGTGTGTCGTAGCTGCGCTCAGGATGAACAATCTGCACCATCTCGACCTTGTCGAACTGGTGCTGGCGGATCATGCCGCGCGTGTCGCGGCCGTAGCTGCCCGCTTCCGAGCGAAAGCACGGTGTATGGGCCGTGAGCTTGATCGGCAGATCGGCCTCGGGAACGACCTCATCACGCATGAAGTTGGTCAGCGGCACTTCGGCGGTGGGTATCAGGTACAGCGCCGTGCTTTCGGCCTCCAGCGCGCCTTCCTGTCCACCTTTTTTCGTGGCAAACAGGTCTTCTTCAAACTTGGGCAACTGGCCGGTGCCGCGCAGCGAATCACCATTGACGATATAGGGCGTGTAGCACTCGGTGTAGCCATGCTCTGCCGTTTGCACATCCAGCATGAACTGCGCCAACGCCCGGTGCAGGCGCGCCAGCGGGCCTTTGAGTACGGTAAAGCGCGAGCCCGTGAGCTTGGTGCCCAAGGCAAAGTCCAGCCCCAGCGGCTGGCCGATATCCACATGGTCCCTGACTTCGAACGCGAATGCTGCTGGCTCGCCACCGGGGCCTTCCACCGGGCTCCACTTGCGCACCTCGACATTGCCTTGCTCGTTCAGGCCCTGCGGCACGCTTTCGTGCGGCAGGTTGGGCACCGCCAGCAGCAGCGCCTGCATCTCATTCTGAAGCTGTTCAAGCCGGGCGCCCGAAGACTCCAGCTCAATTTTTGAGCTGGTGACTTGCGCCATGACGGCGCTGGCGTCCTCCCCTTTGGCCTTGAGCTGGCCGATCTGTCTGGACAGGACGTTGCGCTGGTTCTGCAGCTCTTCGGTCCTGATTTGCAGGGCCTTGCGCTCGCCCTCCAGTGCCTGAAACGCTTGCACGTCCAGAAAGGTTTGCGGGGACTTGCGGGTTTCCAGCCTGGCAATGGCCGAAGGCAGGTCTTTACGGAGCAGGTTGATATCTAGCATGGGCTTGATTGTATTTTGTGCCACCCCTGTCGCAGCGGACTTAGTTCAGACTGGCCGGGTCCAGGTTGGCGCCACAAATAATCAAGCACACCTTTTCGTCGGCGAGCGGCAGGTAACGGCTGCTTTGCAGCGCCGCCAATGGCAGCGCGGCAGCCGGCTCAACGGCGAGCTTGAGTTCGTTCCACAGCCATAGCTGCGCCGCCCGAATCGACTCGTCGGTGAGCAGCAGCGCATCTCGCACATGGGCCTGGGTGGCAATCCACGCCAGCTTGCCAATGCGCTGGGCGCCCAGGGAATCGGCCGCGATGCCGCTGACGGCCACATCGACCGGCTGGCCCGCCTGGCGCGCCCGGTAAAGCGTGGGCGCGCCCTCGGGCTCCAGCGCCACCACGCGGCTGCGCGCCTCAAACCAGCTGGCGACGCCGCCAATCAGGCCGCCGCCGCCAACGCTGACCAGCACCGAGTCAGGCACACCGCCCTGCTGCTCGATTTCCAGCGCCAGCGTGCCGGCACCGGCCAGCACTTCGCTCTGGTCATAGGCATGGGTAAGCAGCGCGCCGGTTTCCTGCTGGCGGGCCAGACATGCCTGCAGCGCGTCGACGTAGGCGGCACCCGTGACGACCACGCGCGCGCCCAGTTCAACGAGCCTGGCGCGCTTGGCCAGGCTGGAGACTTCCGGAACAAACACCTCGCACGGCACGCCCAGTTCCCTGGCTGCGGCCGCCGTGGCAATGCCGGCATTGCCACCCGAGGCCACAATCACGCCGCTGGGCGGCACGGTGTTGGACAGCAGGCGGTTGAGCATGCCGCGCGCCTTGAAGCTGCCGCCGGTTTGCAAATGTTCGAGCTTGAGCCAGACCTCGGCGCACTCCACGCCGAGCGCCTTGCCGGGCAGCTTCCAGAGCGGCGTTGTACGAATAAAATGGCTGTAACCCTTTAAGAACCTGTGCTGACAGCTCTCAATTTCATAGCGTATCGATGTCATGACTCAGCTCAGTTGACCGGAAGTTAATGATTCAGGAAAGGTAGATCGGGCCAAGATATCGGGATTTAGTGGGTCTGGGTGGGAAATACCGAAATAGAAAACCCGTTTCAGATCAGCTACTTACGCGAGTCTACCGGGATTTCCTACCGTGCGGCACGGCGGCACGGTGTGCGGAAATCGATTCCGGAATGGAAGGCCCAAACGGGGGGCCGGTCGCGAATGGTTCCGGAAAAACGATAGGCGTCTTCGAACGTCTTTAAAACCCATTCAAACCCGCATGGAATATGGATTTTAGGACTTTTAAAGGGACCATATTTTGGGCAGAAAAGTTCCGCCAAAATCGGTAAACTGGCGGAACTTTGTCGGAACCTTCAGAATTTGGTTCCGACAGTAAAAAAGCTTTTTAAAATCAACTACCTAGCGTTGATTTTCCTGAATTCTAGGCTCGGTGGGGTGTCGCAACCTGTCGGAACCATGAGTCGCTTGTTCTTAGCCTTCAAGCACGCGGCTTTAGCTGACCCCATAACTCAATCGCCTGACCACCCGCGCCGCTTGGCGTGAATCTTGGTCCAGTCTCCATCCAGCCGACCGTTGTAAAACTCGCATGCCGCGTCTTTTGTGACGTACCCGCCGTAGCCATTGGTGGCATGCACCGTGACGAACACCACGCGCCCATCTTTGGCCGGTTCGCTGTAGTAAGCGCCAGCGGGGTCGCGCAGCTTGGGCCTGTACCAATCCAGACATGCATCAGCCTCTTGTACGAGTGGCGATTTGGCTGGGTTTTGCTGCACCGCAAGTGTTGGCGGCGCGCTGGGAGCGGGCACTTCGGCGGCGACAGGCAGCTTTACCGGTGCCTCCTTTGAGAGTACCAACCCGGAGCTGGGCCGCGCTTCAATCTTTTCGCCCTTGCCAGTGCAAGGCGCATCCTGATAGGCAACCTTGCCATCGGTCCCGGTGCATTTGTTGATGGCCCAAGCGGGCGAGGTGGCCAGCAGCAAGGCGGCCCACAGTATTTCTATTTTCATGATTCGTTCCTCCCTTTAAAAAACTACAGGATGGACTTTGGCCCCTTCAGCCTAACTTCTTCCCACCGTTTCGCCTCAGCCACGCGCGCGGCCTCGATCTCTGGCTTAAGAGCCTTTTGTTCTGCCCAAAAAGCTTTTGACAGCGCTTGGTGTGCATCAGCCATATCAAGACGCGTTTCTCTCTGGCATGCAAGCCGAATCTTGTCGTGAATACGGGCACGCTTACTTGCGACAGCAGCACGCCGAACAGTTGTTGACTGGTGAGGAAACTCAGCTTCGCACTGAGGATGGGCTTGCTCAAGTAGCCAACTGAACTCGGCCATTGCTTCATCAAACCGCCCGGCTTGCTGAAGGAACAACGCCAGGCGCGTGTCTTCGTACATATCACCTTGGCGCGCCTTTGCCTGCTGGAGCAACGCAACAGCGGCGCCCCAGTCCCCCGCATGCTTTGACTCCGTGGCCCGGCGGTTGAGTTCTGCCAGTACCTCGTCGCGCTCCACGGTAACGCTTGTCTGCAGTGATATGGGGCCAATGACCACAGGAGCGGCGGATGACGATTGATCCACCGCCACCGAGATCAGTTGATCCGGCAGGAAAACTTCATAGCTGTTTCCTTTTTTTCGACGCACCAGGTAGCCGGTAGCGTCCGCGAAATACAGCACATAGCGAGCGATCTCCACCTCCACCGGCATGTGCGCGTAAAGCGCGGTCTGAAGCACTCCGGGGGTCTGTTGCACTACTGGCGTGATGGCATCGAGACATCGCAAAAACAACGGGTCAATACGAGCGAACATGCACATCAATTCCGTGAACCGCCGCACCAAGTCTGGGTTCTTCTTCTTTTCACTGTGCACCATGTAGGCAATCTTCTGCAACGCCTGGCGAGCGCCGTCAATGTCCCCGTCTTGCAGGCATGCCAACACGTCAAAGGGGCTGTGTCGAGCTGCTGTGAAAAAAACTGATGATTGGTCCACCGGAGGCGCTGCGGTGGCGGGGCGGCTATGCAACACAACCACAGGCTGGACCGGCTGGCTTTGCATAACGGGACTTCGCTTGCCCAGCACCAGTGCCTCCATCGCAATGCGATGTTGCTGGCGGCGCCGCTTCAGGTGGTGGTCTGCATACAGCACACCAGCAAACGCTACCAGCAAAAACAAGCCCACCATCAGCATTACCACGCCGTGCTCCTATTCTTAAAAAACATGGTCATTTGCTGCCAGCACGGCAGCGGTGATGAGCGAGCGGTTCATATTTTTGCCCTTTATAAAGTCAGGTCGACTTCACGGGTTTGGCCTTCAAGCACGCGGCTTTGGTTGACCCCATAACTCAATCGCGGACTTATACGCGTCCATCCCAAGCCGTTGGCCCTCCGGTAGTTTTTTTGCCTGCTGGTACAAGTTGACTATCGCGTCAGCTTTGTGAGCGCTGGACATTGTTTCTCCCTTCATATCGAGGGCGAACTCTAGCTTGTCGATTACGTCTTCCAGATCCAACCAACTAAGGATGACGAAAGGACTCTTTTCAAGCCAAGCCCTCATTGCGGCCCTTGATTTGCTGGTGTTGTCTTCCCTCATCCCGCTGGCGATCCATGCGTCTTTTTCCGCTTGGAACTGTTCGCAAATGGACTCAATCTCCATTGCGTGGGTAGGAATCTCCAACTGAATCGTGACCTGTTCGAGTATGTCTATTCCAGTTAACACCCCTGCTGAGCTTTTCGGCGCACCTTTCAACAGGTAATTAGGATCGGCGCCTTGAGCGCTAAAGCGCTCAAGAACATGAACACCGGGTTCCGCTTCATCCCGTTCATATTTACCCCACATCTCCCGTCGAACACCGCACAAATCAGCCGCCTGTTGTTGCGAAAGCACCAACAGAAGGCGGGCAGCTTTCAGCCTTTTTCCAAACGAAAGAGTATTTTTAGACACTTTATAACTTGACAAGAGTAGTTAAATGCTCATACAGTTGAGCACAAATGCAGACATCAGACAAGGATATACCAATGAAGACCTTGAAAACAGCTCATGAAGTAAAAACCGAACTTCTGAGAAAAGGAATGCCCATTGCTTGGTGGGCCGACCTGAACAAAATTCCTCGCTCGGTTGTGTACGGGTTGTTGGCTGGCCGAATCACAGGGGACTACGGTAATGCTCACAAAGCCGCTGTTTTGCTGGGTCTGAAGGACGGTGAGATCGTCCAATGAGCTTCGGCATGGTATCGGTCGAAGCGCAGCCCACAGCCGCGCAAAACAGCATCCAGGAATTCGGCAGGGACGCGCTGGTAAGCGTTGCCGATGCCGCAGCCTTACTTTCTGTAACCGACCGCGCCATACGAAAGGCAATCGCCAAAGGCAGCTACAAAGCAGTGAAAGCATTGGATAACGGACATTACCAACATCGAATCCACCTATCAAGCCTTCCCGAGCAAGTCCAAGCCCGCTACTGGATTCAGCAGATCAAGACCGTTCCAGCGTCTGAGCGCCGCGCAGCCCTGCTGAGTCAGAACACGTCCGAGTTGGTGCAGCGCAAGGCCGCGCGCCTGGCGGGCATCAAGCGCCGCGATGAAAAGCTATCCCCTTTGCCCTGGACACAAGAAGAATTCGAGGCCAAAGGTGATGCCTTTTCCCGCATGCCTGGTGGGGTGCAAAACGAGGCCAAGCGACGGATGCTGATCCTGGTCGGGTTCGTTGATGACATCATCAACAATCCGCGCCTGGGTTCACTTCGGTCCGAGTTCGTCAACCGTTTCGCCAAGGAGCACGGGACATCGAAGACGGCCTTGTATGAGTGGCATTCCAAGGTCAAACACCTGGAGCGCCACCAGTGGCTTTACGCCCTGGCCCCGGACTGGGGAACGGCGGGGCGGACACGGGCCGAAATCTCCGAGGAAATATGGCAATTCATCCTGAACGAGTGGGGCACCACATCACAGCCCGCTCTGAAGCCAATTTACCGGCGCGCGAGGGCCATCGCCGAAAAGAACGGGTTCACGCTGCCCAGCTATGACGCCGTGAAAAAGAAGGTTGCCAATCTTCCCGGCGCGAGCAAGGTCTTCCTGCGGGAAGGGGAGAAGGCCCTGGCTGATTTGTATCCGCCTCAGGAGCGGGACTACTCCGATATCGGCCTGCATGAAATCTGGAATTCAGACGGGCGCATGGTGGACGTGCATTGCCGCTGGCCTGACGGCACCGTCAGCCGCCCCATCATCGTTGCATGGATGGACATTCGAAGCCGCCTGATTGCGGGCTGGGAATATGGCAAATCAGAAAGCGCATTGCTGGTGCGGCAATCGTTTTCCAATGCACTGCACCGGACGCGGGTTGTACCCGCAAAGGCGTACCTGGACAACGGCAAAGCCTACGCATCCAAGCAAATGACGGGTGGGCAGGCCACCCGCAACCGTTTCAAGATCAATCCCGAAGACATTGATGGTGTCCTCACACTGGTAGGAACCAAGGTGACTTGGGCCAAACCCTATAACGGCAGGGCCAAGCCTATCGAATCATTCTGGCGCACTGGCGCGCAGGTTGACAAGCGGTCCGAGTTCGTCGGGGCGTACACCGGAAAAGACCCGACCGAACGCCCCGACGAACATGACATTGCCAACGCCGTTCCGGTCGAGCTGCACATGGCTGCGTTTGCGGAAGAAGTTGAGGCCTACAACCGCCGTGAGCATCGCGGTGACGCCATGAACGGGCGTAGCCCCATGCAGGTTTGCGAAGACCTGATGCAAAACACGGTTCTGCGCCAGCCGACTGCGCAGCAGTTGAAGTGCTGCCTGATGGCCGCTGAAAGCGTGAAGCTTGACCGGAATTTCGCAGTTCGCGTCCTGGGTAACCGCTACTGGTCTGAGGGGCTGGCCGCGCTGGTCAGCAAAGGCCCCTACACGGTGCGCTACGACCCGAATGACGCCACTCAGCCGGTGCATTTGTTTGACGGAGACAAGTTCCTGATGATGGTTCCGCTGATTGCGAAGACCGGCTTCATGGACGGCGAAGCCAAGCAAACCCACGCCCGCGCGCAATCCACATTCAAGAAGGCAGAAAAACTGAAAGTGAAGAGCCTGAGGGAAATGGACGCGGCCCAAAGCTGGGAAACACCGCGTGCCCCGTCCAATGTGGACCCAGCGACAGGCGAAATCATGCCGCGCCCCAAAGTGGCCGCGCCGCTGAAGCCCACCAAGGATTACCGGCCCGCCAAGACCGCGCCAGCAACGCCGTCCGGTGAAATCGGGTTCACAAAAGAGCAGTTCGACGAAGCCAGAGCCAAGGGAGAGCGGCTTCGCTTTGGATGAAGGAGTTTTGAGAGGTGCCCCGGAATGTGAACCAACACAAACCGGGGCGAGTGCAACCGGCAAGCCCTACACGAGGAAACGTAGCGGGCGGCCAAACACAGAGGAAATTGTATGACGATTGATGCAAAACACGAAACCGTAGGTGGCGCAGCGCCGCCGGACCCGGCGCAGATCGCCCCGCAAGGGGACGCCGAATCCGCCCTGGTGCGCGATGCGGTGACGGCCGCACTTAACAACGGACTGACTCAAGGCAACCTGGCAAAACAAATCGGGCTGTCTGCATCCGTGGTGTCCCAGTGGCTCAAAGGCGGCTACCGTGGCGACAATGCCGCCGTGCATTCCAAGCTGGCCGCATGGCTGGCCGGACGCAAGGCAGAGGCCGCCGTGGTTCAAGCCAGCGGCCCGCACTGGGTGGAAACGCCCACGGGGCAAGCCATTACCCGCGCGCTGGCGTTTGCCCGTGCGCGACCCGCCATCGCTGTTGTGTACGGTGGCGCGGGCGTGGGCAAGACCACCGCCCTGAGGCGCTACGCAGAGACATCCAATAATGTCTGGACCGTCACGGCACGGCCCGCCGCGTCATCCATGGCCGCCATGCTGCGCGAGATCGGGGCCGCCCTGGAATTGCACGCCAGCGGCTGGCAAAACCGTGCCTTGTCAAGCGACATCATCCGCGCCCTGACGGGAACGCGCGGGCTGCTGGTGATCGACGAAGCCCAACATTTGAGCGTGCAAGCCCTGGAGGAAGCGCGCTCTATTCATGACGCCGCCCAAGTGGGCCTTGTGCTCAGCGGCAATGAAAGCGTGTACGCCCGCCTGACGGGGGCAAGCCGTCGCTCGGACTTCGCACAGCTCTTTTCCCGCGTGGGCCGCCGGGTGCGTATCGGCATGCCTGGCACGGACGATGTAACGGCCATTCTTGCCGCCTGGAACATCAGCGGCATCAAGGAACGCCAGTACGCCCACCAGATCGCCAGCATGCCGGGCGGGCTGCGCGGATTGGTCAATACCCTGGAGGAAGCCGCCATGGCTGCGCAGGGATTCGAGCGGCCCATGGATGTTCAGATGATGCGCGCCGCCTGGAATGAATTGGGGAGTACGTCATGAAGAGCCACCAGAACGCCCGCAGTGCGCCGAACGGCCATTCAGGCACCCCATGCATAGGGTCTGATCATTCGAACGCCGTTAAAGACCTTTCACAGTCATTTAAACGGGGTATGTGGGGTGCGCAACATGGCCGCTAAAGCAAAACCGCTGGCACGCGAGCAAATCGCCATCGTTCATGTTGCCGCGCACCAATTGCGCATGACCGATGAAGACTATCGCGCCTTGCTGATGGCGACCGCTGGCGTGAACAGTTCACGCGGGCTTGATGAAGCCGGGTTCCGCGCCGTCATGCGCCGGTTTGAGCAACTGGGTTTCACCCATGGAAAGCCCAAAGCCGTTGCGCCGGTGTACGGCGACCGCTACGGCATGGCATCGCCCGCGCAAGTGGATTTGATCCGCACGCTTTGGGCGCGCTGGCACAGGAACGGCGATGCACGGGAAAGCGCCCGCGCCATGGGGCGATGGCTGGAAAGCCGATACGGCGTGTCAGACCTGCGATTTGCAGACGTGGTGACGGCGCAAAAAGCAATTGAGGGATTAAAGGCCATGCTTCGCCGCAAGCCCCGCGCCAGCACGCCCACCACCGGGGACAAGCCATGACCCACGCCCACGTCACGCACCGCACTGCCGCCGCCTGGATCAGGCGCCGCGCCCGCCGCCTGGCGCGCGCTTTCCAACTCGGCCGCCATGAAGCCGTGGCAAATGCCTGGCAAGACTGGACCTATTTCAATATTGGTGCGGCCCGCCGCGCCGCTCCATTTCAAGGATGAATCAAATGAACTACACCATCACCGAAGACGAATACAACGCCATTGACGCGGCACGCAGGCAACTGAATTTGGTTGCTGGATTGCTGACTTCAACGGACGCGGACAGAAATCTGTTCGACGGTTCCGACCTTTACTATTTCTTGGCAGCGCAGACAGCCACCCTCAAGGGGGTCATCAACTCTGCAGATGACCGCCACAAGGCCGAGGAGGACGAAAACAACGTTCTTTCCTGCATTGACTGGATGACCATTATCCAGGTCGTGAGCGGTCGAGAGCTTCTCACCGATGGCGCCCTCAAAGACATGAGCCGTAAGCTGCAAAACTGCGTCAAGGCGAACCCGGACATGGAGTACGTTCTGCGCGCTTGGACGGAGGTGATGACCGATGGGGGGAACCTGCCATTCGACTTGTGTCCCAGCTCTACGGACGGATTTTTAATCAGGTTTGAGGAGCGTGTCCCCGTGGTAACACCGCCCGCTACTTCCCCTACAGTCACGGCGAAAAAGCCCGTAGCACGCAAACGCCGATAAAAGGCGCGCCATGCAGCATGGAAAAACGGCCCTGGTGGCCGTTTTTGCTTATCTGGAAGCAAATAATTAAAGCGCTTTGTTTAATCAGTTTTCAGGAGCGCTTTAACAATTCAGCATCGATCAAACCACTCACCCTTCCACTTTTCAAAAGGCAACCCATGAAAACCCAAACCCAAAATTCCCTCGAGAAGGCCGCGCTGCTTGAGCACCAGGCCGTCGTTGCAGATACGCAAGCGGCTGTTCAGCGGCTTGAAAAAGCCATCGCTGAACAAGAGGCGCTGATGGCGAAGGCGAAAGAAAACGAGCCCGACCTTGAGCCGCTGAAACTTGAGCGCAACGTGGTGCTGGCGGCGATTACCTTGGGCATGAAAACGCCGGATGACCTCGTGGTTGTGGATGAATCCATTGGCAAGGCCGAGGCGTCGCTGCTCACTATTGGCCCGACGATCAAGCGCGCGCAGGAAACCATTGAAGGCCTCAATCGGATGCTGCAACTTACTCAGGAAAAGCTTCAATCTTCGCAGGTTCAGTCCAAAAGGCTGCTGCTCCGCTTCCTGATGAGCGAGGCCGAGGCCGAAGGGGCTGAATATGCTGCTTTGGCTGTTGAGTTGGTTGAGCGCTACAAAAGGGTGAGTTCCCTTGGCTATCTGCTTCTCCAAAAAGGCCATGTGCCCTCTATTCAACCGATGGGCACTCATATGAGCATTCCGTGCTTTGGCCTGGAGTCAAACAAGCCGTACGCGGATTTCACCAGGCCGTCAGCCATTTTTGAGCCAGTTCCATCTTTGGGCGTAGTGATGCGCTGGACTGATGAAGAGGTAAGCCGCCTGCGCGCTTCCGGCATTGAAATCGACTAAGCGGGATAGCTTGGATTGCCGGACGCGCCAGCAATGCCCGCAGATGCGGGTCCAGTGCGCCCCAAAGCAGGGAAGGCATACAGAGGGTGCCGCCACCACCCAAAACGCCTCTGAGTGGCCGTATTACCAGTGAGGACTTATGAGCACTTTTTTACCCAGTGACGGCGAGTTGGACAATCGCGCCAAGGCTTACGCGGCGCAACACCGTGTCAGTTATGCCGAGGCCTTGAGCGACGTGGTGGCTGAAACCCGCAGCAGCGCACAGCCACAGGCTTATGCGGAAACCAGCGCTGGGCAGATTTCTGACGCACAGTTGGACATTGCGGCGAAGCGGTACGCCCAAACCCACAGGGTGAGCTACTGTGAAGCGCTCACGCGGGTGCATGAGTCTTCGATTGGTTTTAGTGAGTTGGTGCGCTTTAGTGAGGCGGTTGCGCCTTCGCTGGCCACGCAGACGCTGGAGCGGCAAGACATCGAGGTCTTTCGCGCTGGCCGCCACCTGGACGATCAGGGCGTGGCGCACTACTTTTCTGAGGCTGATCTGGACGGCATGGCCACCAGCTACAGCCCGTCGCTGCGTGAAGCACCACTGACAATCGGCCACCCAAAAGACGATCTGCCAGCCTATGGCTGGGTGAAGCGTGTGACCCATGCCGCCAACGGTGCGCTGTCCATTGCCCCGCATCAGCTGGAGCCGCAGTTTGCAGAGATGGTGCAGTCCGGTCGTTTCAAAAAGCGCAGCGCGTGTTTTTATCCACCCCAAGCGCCGAACAACCCGACACCTGGCAAATGGTATTTGCGCCATGTGGCCTTTTTAGGCGCACAGCCGCCCGCCGTGGCGGGACTTAAAGATATCCAGTTTGGCGCTGTTGCAGTCAATTGAGCGCAATCACCCATGAACTTTTTTGAATTTATCCCTGTCGATATAAGCTGCGTTTCAGGTGAGCAGCTTGCATTGGTGAGCAATACTTTTGAGAAGAAAAGCCCTGAAGTGTGGATAGACATCGCAGAGCTGAATTACATAACTTTGCGTGATGCTCCCGCCCTGAAATCCCTCTCAGACCAGGTATTGGCTAAAGTCGCCGTGGCACAGGTCTATCAATTGGCGTCCAGCATGGGCGGGCAGGCCGTCTATTTACCCAAGGGTTTCTTCCGCCTGGCTGATGAGAAAGCCCGGCTCATTGTCAGCGAATCCCGGGGCAACAACCATCAGGCGTTGGCACGGAAATATGGCGTTACTCTAATGCGCGTTCGCCAGATTCTTCAGGCCCGCAGCGCGCCCCACAGCAGCACGGCCAGCGGGCCCGCCAGGCCCAGCACCAGCAGCCCGGAACTGCCCCAGCCCAGCCCAAAGCTGACCCCAATGACAAACAGCCACAGCGCGTTGCGCAAGTAGTTCATACCCACCATCATGGCAGACAAGACCGTAGGGTTCAAGATTACCGTCAAAACCGACGGCACGCCGGAGATCAATTCGCTGGCAGCAAAAGTCGAGGCGTTGGCGAAAACGTTCGATGGTGATTTGCGGGTCAAAGCAGAGGGCGCAGCCAAGGCGCTTCGGGAGCTTGATGCAAAAAACGCCGCCGCCGCGGGGTTCTTTGAGCTGAAACAACGCACGCAGGATGCGGCAGCGGCGCTGGCTGACGCGCAGGCCAAGGCGCAGGCATTGGGCAAGGCGTTGGCCGCTACCGATGCGCCAACGAAGACGCAAGCGCGCGCCATGGAGCAGCTTCGTGCTGCCGTCGGAACCGCTAAGAACGAGGTGATAGCGAGCACGCAAGCCCTGGATGCGGGCCGCGTCAAGCTGACCCAATACGGGCTAAGCACGGACGGCCTGGCGCAGTCGCAGCAGCGCATAAAAAACGAGCTTCAGCTCGCCAAAATTCAGGCGCAGGGGATGACTGGCAGCTATGGCACGCTGAGCGCGGGCGCCAGGGATGCGGCGCTTGCCAGTGACAAGGCTGCGGGCGGCTTGCAGGCGGTCGGAGCGGCATCGCAAACAGCATCCGGCCTGTTGCGCGTCCTGGGGCCGCTGATGGCTGGCACGTTCAGCGTCCAGCAGTTTCTCTCCGTCATCACCTCGGCCGAGTCGCTCAGCCGGAGCTACGAGCAAATCTTTGGCTCTGCCGCCAAAGCGCGCCAGGAAATGGAATTTATCAAGGTCACTGCCAACACGCTTGGCATGGAGACACTTGACCTGGCGAAGTCTTATCAGTCATTGGCTGCGGCCACTCGTGGCACCACGCTCGAAGGCGCGGCGACGAGGGATGTGTTTGAGGCCGTCACCCGTGCCATGAGCATGATGGGCAAGAGCACCGAAGAGACCAAAAACGCGCTCAATGCTGTTGCCCAAATGTCATCCAAGGGCGTGGTGGCCATGGAGGAGTTGCGCGGACAGCTTGGCGAGGCTTTGCCTGGCGCGTTGAAGGCCGCAGCCGACGGTGCCGGAATTACGGTCGAACAACTCAATGAGATGGTCGCAACCGGCGGCGTGCTCAGCAATGATTTGCTGCCCGCGCTGACCAAGGGACTAAATGGTTTGTATGGCAACGCGGCGCCGCCGCAGACCGTCATCTCAGAGTGGGCGCGCTTCAAGAACATCGTGACTGAAACCTCCATTGCGATCGGCGAGGGCGGCGCATCGCAGGGGCTGGCAGGTTTGCTTACTCTTGCGGCACAGGGATTTAATAAACTGCACAGCGCCACGCAAGAAGCGGGCGAGGCGTTTGGTGGGCTGGCGTTTGAAACCGTCCAGGCTACAAAAAGTGCGGTTGACTACGTGGCAAATCTGTTGCCGGTTGACGCTGCCATGAAGGCGGTCGGTCTATCGACGGAAAAGGCAACACAGGCGCAAACAGCGCTGGCCCCGGCGCAACAAGCAGCCGGTGCATCAGCGCAAGAGCTCATGCGGCATCAGGAGCTGCTGGCTCAAAAAATGGCGGTGGTTGGCGAGGGTGTGCTGCAAGTGCGCCAGCGCTACTCTGATCTGGCAAAAGGCTCGGCCGACTACATTGCGCAAATCGACAAAGCAGTAGTGGCGCGCACTGCCGAAGGCGCTGTGCTGACCCAGTTGGTCGGCATCTATGGCACCGAAATTGAAAAGCGCCAGGTGGCGGTCAACGTTGCGCAAACACAAGCCGCAATGGCTGAAAAGCAGGCCTCGGCCTATAACACCCAGGCCATCATTGCCGCTTCTTACGTCAACAAGCTGCGCGAGCAAGCGGCGGCAAGCGGCGATGTCACGGAGGCGACCAAAAAACAGATTAATGAAGCGCAAAAAAGCGCCGACGCCATGCAAACCGAGTTCGAGCGCACCGACGCACTCGCAAAGTCCAAGCGCATCGAGGCCGAGGCCAGCAAGGCCCAGGCCGAGGCGACCAAAGAGAATTCAGCCCGCGTCTTTGAATACCGCGCCGCCGTTGCCCAGGCTGCCAATGAGGTGGCCCGCCTGACCCTGCTCCACCAGCAAGGAAAGGCCACCAAAGAGCAGGTTACCGCCGCCATGACCAAGCTGGCCGCCGCCACGCTGCTCTACCGCGATGCATTGGCCGATGCCAGTGCCAAGGCTGAAACACACCTCGTTACCGACCAGCGCGCCGCAGCATTGGGCAAGGAGTATGTTGCCGTCGAGCTTGAGCGCGTCAAGGCCGCGCAAGAAGTGGCCACCGCGCAAGGCGACACCACCAAAGTCATGCAGCTCGCCACCCAGGCCACCGCCCTGCAAGCGCAAGCCAGCCGCGACGCAGCCGACGCCGCCCGCACCGAAGCGCAAGATATTCGCGATCTGGCCGACAAAAAAGAAGCTGAATACCTGGCAATCGGCAAACTCACCGAGGCACAAAAGCAGGACCTTTCAGCCCGGCGCCAGTCCGCCGACCTGAAAGAACTTGAGGCACAAAAGTCAGACATTCTTACTGAAAAGATTTTGGCGCTGGCCCGGGCGAACAACTCTGAAACCGCATCGCTAGAAGCAAAAAATGCCGCCCTCGAGCGAGCCAATGCGGCCACCGAGAAAGCCATCGAGCTGGAAAACAAGCGTCTGAATCGGGACAAGGAAGGTTTTTCGCTGAACACGGCAGGCCAGCGCGTCAACCAGCTCATCCAAACTCAGCGAAGTGTTTTTGAACAGGCGAAAAGCCAGGGACTGTCTGAGGCGGACGCATTGAAAATTGCTAAGCAGTTCGTCAGTGACAACGGCGAACGGCAAGGTTGGAATCAAGAGGGTGCCACGCAAGGCAAAAACTGGGGCACGGCGCTGCAAGAAGCCATCGACAAGATCGTATTGGCCAATGCAGCGCAGAAAGCAAATACTCAAAATTCAGGCGCTGGCGCCACGCCCAACGCCCTAACCACCACCGTCAATATTAATTTTGACGGCACCAGCCGGGCCATCAACACCGACGCAGCTGGATCGGCCAATATTCAGGGGTTTTTACGGCAACTGGCAGATGCCAGGAGAACGGCAGGAGCTTGAATGGGCTTTGAAGGTGCGTAAAAGCAGCTTTTAGGGCTGTTTTTTTTGCACCACTCATTCCGGAACCAATCGCTTTTCATTCCGGAACCAATCGCTCCCGCTCATCAGTTGTGGAGCTGGCTGCCGCCGAGCGCCAGCTTGTGGCCCTGCGCATCAACTTTCAGGCCTTTGGGCAGCGGGAACTTGGTGGCCTCTTCAATTCCGTTCATCTTGCGCACAGAAACAGCGCCGAGTGAGCGGATGCGCGCAATTACCTGCTTGACCAGAATTTCAGGAGCGGATGCACCGGCCGTCAGGCCAACGCGGCCTTTGCCTTCAAACCATTCGGGCTGAAGCTCGCTGGCGTCATCGACCATATAGGCCGCCGTGCCGAGCTTGGCCGCCAGCTCGCGCAGGCGGTTGCTGTTGGAACTGGTCGGGCTGCCCACCACGATCAGAATATCGACCTGCGGGCTGAGCAGCTTGACGGCGTCCTGCCGGTTTTGCGTGGCGTAGCAAATGTCTTGCTGCTTGGGCTCGCGCACCTGAGGAAAGCGCGCTTTCACGGCGGCCCTGATCCCGGCGGCGTCATCAACGCTCAGTGTGGTTTGTGTCACCACCGCCAGCCGCTCTGTCTGCAAAGGCGAAATACGCGCCACGTCGGCCACGTCCTCCACCAGATGAATGCCGCTGTCGAGTTGGCCCATGGTGCCTTCCACTTCGGGGTGGCCCTTGTGGCCGATCATGATGAACTCGTAGCCTTCCTTGTGCAGCTTGGCCACTTCCACATGAACCTTGGTGACCAGCGGGCAGGTGGCGTCAAAAATATTGAAGCCGCGCGCCACCGCCTCTTCCTGCACCGCCCGGCTCACGCCGTGGGCGCTGAACACCAGCGTGGCGCCAGGCGGCACGTCGGACAGCGCTTCGATGAAGATGGCGCCCTTGGCCTTGAGATCGTTCACCACATAAGTGTTGTGAACAATTTCATGGCGCACATAAATCGGCGCGCCGAACTTGCCCAGCGCCCGCTCAACGATTTCAATGGCGCGGTCAACCCCTGCGCAAAAGCCGCGCGGCTCTGCCAAGACAATTTCATGCGGGCCGGTGTTTGCCGCGTTCATAAGATGCCAATCACCTGCACTTCAAAAACCACCGCCTGGCCAGCCAGCGGGTGGTTAAAGTCAAACTGCACGGCCTCGTCGTTGCCTTTGACCTGCTGCACCGTGCCAGCGTACTGCCCCATGCCGTTGGGTGTGGGGAACTGCACCACATCGCCGACCTTGTAAGGATCATCTGAATCGTTGAGTTCATCGAGCAGCTTGCGCGCCACCCATTGCAGCAGCGCCGGGTTGCGCTCGCCAAAAGCCTCGCCCGCCGCCAGCTCAAAGGTGGTGCGCGCGCCTTCCGGCAGGCCGAGCAGGCGCTGCTCAATGGCGGGCGACAACTGGCCGCTGCCCAGGCTCAGCGTGGCCGGCTGGCTGTCAAAGGTGTTGATGATGTTGGCGCCATCCGGCCCGGCCATGCGGTAATGCAGGGTCAGGAAAGAACCTTGCTGAATGACGGGGGGGTCAACGCGAGTGGAGGTTTGCATGGGGAGCCTGAGACTTTCGGAGCCAGCCCGGGCGGCTGGCAAGTGTTTGTAAACTGCCCCTATTGTAGAAAATACGCCCTGCCCCTGAACCCAACCCCCCGCGATTGCCTGCCCATGCTGATGAAAGACCTCCCCGCCGACGTCCGTCCGCGCGAAAAACTGCTGGCCCGCGGCCCCGGCGCGCTCAGCGATGCCGAGCTGCTGGCGCTGCTGCTGCGCACCGGCCTGCCCGGCAAAAATGCGCTGCAACTGGGCCAGGAGTTGCTGGAAAATTTCGGCGGCGTCGCCGGGCTGCTGCATACCGGACCCGACGCGCTCAAGACCATCAAGGGGCTGGGCCCGGCCAAGCGCGCCGAGCTGGTCGCCGTGCTGGAGCTGGCGCGCCGCGCGCTGGCAGAAGAATTGAAGGAAAAAACGCTGTTTGCCACACCGCAAGCGGTGCGCGACTACCTGCAGCTGCAGCTCGGCGGCAGACCCCACGAGATATTCGCGGTGCTGTTTCTGGACAGCCAGAACCGGCTGATTGTGCTGGAGGAGCTGTTTCGCGGCACGCTCACGCAAACCAGCGTCTATCCGCGCGAGGTGGTGCTGCGGGCGCTGGCGCTCAACTCGGCCAGCGTGGTGCTGGCGCACAACCACCCAAGCGGCTCGGCCCAGCCCTCGCGCGCCGATGAGTCGCTGACGCAAACACTCAAGGCCGCCCTGGCCCTGGTCGATGTGCGTGTGCTCGACCACTTTGTAGTGACAGCTACCCAGGCTGTTTCGATGGCCGAACTGGGACTGCTTTAGCATCCACGGCACTGTGCTCCACCCATCCGCTCCCAAGCGCCCCAGAGACGCTCCCCTCAAGGACTTGAAGGACCTCAAGGCCGTCAAGCGCCAGATCGAGGCCCAGGCCCGGCTGGAACAGGAGCGCGTTGCCGCCAAACTGGCCGAAGCGGCGAAAGCCAAAGCAGGGAAGGAACTGTTTTCACGCGCCGTTGGCCCGGTGAAAGCCTTGCCAACCAAACACCGGCCCGGCCACAAAGCCAGCCTGAAGGCGGCCCCGCCAGCGCCGATTGCCGCGCAGCAGCAGCGCGACGAGCTGGCCGTGATGCGCGAAGCCTTGTCGGACGAGTTTGACGTGGAAAGCCTGCTGGGCACCGACGAAGCCCTGAGCTTTCGCCGACCCGGCATGGGCCCTGACGTAGCGCGCAAACTGCGGCGCGGCGACTGGCGCATTCAGGGCCAGCTCGACCTGCATGGCCTGCGCCGCGAGGATGCGCGCCAGGCCCTTGGCCAGTTCATCAAGGACGCCCACAGCGCCGGCCTGCGCTGCGTGCGCGTGGTGCACGGCAAGGGCCTGGGCTCGCCGGGCAAAGCCCCGGTGCTCAAAGGCCGGGTGCAAAGCTGGCTGATTCAAAAGCGCGAAGTGCTCGCCTTTGTGCAGGCGCGGCCGGCCGAGGGCGGCGCTGGCGCGCTGGTGGTGCTGCTGGCGCAGAGTTGAACTGATCTGCTATTAAATAAGTAGCTTATTGTGCCCGTCCACAAAGGGCTTGAGGCATATTTCACATAATAAAATCGGGGAAAACCCGGCTTAGCGCCCTTTCTCCCGGAAATTTATAAGAAAAAATGATGCTAGCCCAAGCGGGACGGTCGTAGACAGCTACTAAATTAATAGCTATAAACCGTTGCCAACTGCAACATAAATCCGTTCGGACTGAAGCAACACTTCCCCCAAACGGTTCCTAAGCCGACGAATTTCGCATCCAGTCCGCGGTCTGGAAAAATGATTCGCGCAGCCGGCTGCGCAAGGCTTCGTCCACGCCGGTCTCCCCCATCGCCTGGTCCATGCAGGCCAGCCACTGGTCACGCTCGGTGATGCCAATCTTGAACGGCTGCGTATTCCGGTGAACGTGACCACTGATTCCGGCAACGTGACCGCCGATTC
>CAYJMW010000030.1:0-41593 GCA_964371235.1 uncultured Polaromonas sp. | reverse complement strand
GTTTGGAGATGCCCAGATCAATCATGCAGAGTCGCTTCGAGGGTTACTCGGCCGCTGCGCCGGGCCGCCCCAAGCAAGGCCAGCCCCCTCGGGGGGCAGCGAAGTACACGCAGTGACGAGCGTGGGGGCCAACATGGCTCAGGACTTTTGCCGGGCTTCGACATCAATGGTGGTCTTGTCAGACTTGTCGGCCGCCTGCGCATTGGTGACCTGACCGGCCGGGGTTGCGGATTTGTCGTCAGCGCCCGCCTGTCCACCGTCTTTCATCCCGTCCTTGAACCCCTTGACCGCGCCGCCCAGGTCGCTGCCCATGTTTCTGAGTTTTTTGGTGCCAAACACCATCACCACGATCAACAGCACGATCAACCAGTGCCAAATAGAAAGTCCACCCATGATTTGCTCCTAATCTGTCATTGCACGTTTTGCAAATTTGCACACACCCTGCCTGATTCTAAAGGCCCCGCCCGCCGCGCCGCCGATTACACCTGCTGGCCTGCGGGTTAGTGCCGTGTTACCTGCGCGGCGGAGGCCGCAGCGCCGGGCCGCCCCAAGCAAGGCCAGCCCCCGAGGGGCTGGAGCCTGCGGCTCCAATCCTGCTTGAGTAGGATTGGACAGGCGACAGAGGCGAAGTGTCTCGCAAGCCGCGGCCTGCAAGGCCTCGCGCAGTACGCGAAGCGACAAGCGTGGGGGCCATTCCCTAGCCTCTTAGCCAGGGCCGGGGGCCACCCATCACATGAATATGCAGGTGATGGACATCCTGCCCGCCTTCGGCGCCGGTATTGGCCAGGATGCGGAAACCGCCTTCCGGGTAAGGATTGCAGCCCTGCGCCAGCGCCAGTCCGGGCGCCAGCACCATCATGCGCCCAAGCAGCGCCGCGTGCTCGGGCCCGACCTGCGCCATCGACGGGATATGCACCTTGGGAATGATCAGAAAATGCACCGGAGCCCAAGGTTTGATATCGTGAAACGCGAACAGTTCATCGTCTTCATACACCTTGCGGCTGGGAATGGCGCCGGCGGCGATTTTGCAGAAGATACAGTTCTCGGAATGGCTCATGGGATGGGTCCGCAAAGAGTTGTTCAGGTGAGCCGGTTGCTGTTAAAGCGCATCCAGCCGCGCACGCAGCGGTACAGGTACCAGAGCCAGACAATAAAGTAGGCCACGGCGCCTGGAAGCACCAGTATCAGCCATAGGGGCGAAAGCACGACCAGCCACAGCAGCGTCCACCAGAAGGTGCGAATCATGTAGCCGTGGTGGTCAAGATACAAGGCATCCGACTCGTCGGCGCGCCGGACGTAATTGATGATGAGCGCAATCAGCGCAAAAATGCCGCCGCTGAACCAGGCCAGCGTGTGCAGGCCATACAGCACATGCATGACGAGGCGGTCGTTGGGGGTTTTGCTTTCAAATTCAGCCAGATTGGTTTGCATGGTGCAGGTCCCGCTTCAGGGCTTGTCAGCGCTCTCGCTGGCAGCGCGGTGTTGGGCCTTGCGCAGCGCTTTTTCTTCAATGCCGCTGGTGCCTTCACGGCGCTCCAGCTCGGCCATCACGTCGGCCGGGCTCAAACCGTAATAGGCCAGTGCAATCAGGCTGTGAAACCACAGGTCAGCGACCTCGCCGACCAGCTTGCCTTTGAGTTCGGGGGTGGCGCCGCCGTGGTCGATGTCCTTGGCGGCCATCACGGTTTCGGTGGCTTCCTCGCCGATTTTTTTCAGAAACGCATCGGGGCCCCGGTGCAACAGGCGTGCCACATAGCTTTTGTCCGGATCGCCGCCCTGGGCCGGTTTGCGGCTTTCAATGATTTGCGCCAGGCGCTTGAAGGTGTCGTTGGAGGGCATGGTTGCTTGAGTGCCGATTATTTATAGATGCTGCCGGGATCTTTCAAGACCGGCTCGGTGGCGACCCATTGGCCATCTTTGTAAAGCTGGAAAAAGCAGCTATGGCGACCGGTGTGGCAGGCAATCCCTGGTTCATGGCCCAGTTGCGTCACCTTGAGCAAAATCACGTCATTGTCGCAGTCGAGCCGGATTTCATGCACGGTCTGCCAGTGGCCGGACTCTTCGCCCTTGTGCCACAAGCGCCCGCGCGAGCGGCTGAAATAGACCGCCTGACCCAGCTCGGCGGTTTGCTGCAGCGCCGCCCGGTTCATCCAGGCAAACATCAGCACGTCGCCGCTGGCGGCTTCCTGCGCGATGACCGGGACCAAGCCCTGGTCGTCCCATCGAATTTCGTCTAGCCAGTTCATGACTTGTATTGTCCACGATTGCTCACCGACGAAGACCAACTTCCAACGCAAAGACGCAAAAGCGCAAAGAATGCAAAGGAGGATATTTTTGACTCCTTGGCGTACTTTGCGTCTTGGCGTCTTTGCGTTGGAAGCCTCTACTCCCACCAGAGCAGTTACGAAATAATTTACAGCCGCACCGGAATGCCACGCCCAGCCATGTGCTGCTTGGCTTGCTGCACGGTGTATTCGCCATAGTGAAAAATGCTGGCGGCCAGCACCGCATCGGCCCCGCCCAGTTGGATGCCGTCGGCCAGATGGTCAAGGTTGCCAACGCCGCCCGACGCAATCACCGGCACACTGACGGCATCGCTCACGGCGCGGGTCAGCGCCAAATCGAAGCCGGATTTGGTGCCGTCACGGTCCATGCTGGTCAGCAAGATCTCGCCCGCGCCGCGGCGCGCCATTTCGCTGGCCCAGGCCACGGCATCGAGCCCGGTGTTCTTGCGCCCGCCGTGGCTATACACGTCCCAGCCGGGGCCGCGCGTTTTCGCGTCTTCTTCGCTGCGGCGCTTGGCATCAATGGCCACAACGATGCACTGCGCGCCGTATTTTCTGGAAGCGTCTTCAATCACCTGCGGATTGGCGATCGCCGCCGAGTTGAAACTGGTCTTGTCGGCCCCGGCGTTCAGCAGGCGGCGCACGTCTTCGACCGTGCGCACGCCGCCGCCAACCGTCAGCGGGATGAACACCTGCGACGCGACGGCTTCGATGATCGGCAGGATCAGGTCCCGCCCGTCGCTGGTGGCCGTGATGTCCAGAAAAGTCAGCTCGTCAGCGCCCTGCTCGTTGTAGCGCGCGGCAATTTCAACCGGATCGCCGGCATCGCGCAGTTCGACAAAATTGACACCTTTGACGACGCGGCCACCGGTCACGTCGAGGCAGGGGATGATGCGTTTGGCGAGCATGATTAATCTTTTTTGATCCAGAGTGGTTTACCGACTCGCTCAATGTGGTCAAGCAAATCCGGATTGTCGATTTGAGACAACAAAGAGAGATCAATCTGCCACGGCAGCATCAGGTCGTCAGCCTCCGAACACAAGCGCAAGTATGCATCGAAACCAAGGCCGGGCGCATCCAGCGTAATGTCAATGTCAGAGCCCGGGCGATAGTTGCCTTTGGCGCGTGAACCATAGACGATGGCCCTTCGAATCAAGGGCTGGGTTGCGAACAGGGACCGTAGCGAAGCCAAGGCCCGCGCTGACAAACCAAACTCAGCATCAGCGCCTGGAAGGACCGAAGCTTGCGAAACAGACACAGGTGCAGGCATGACGTTAGACATTCTGCATTTTTTTCTCAAACTCAACAAACAAAGCCGCGTAGGTTTCGGCGATCTTGAGGGTCAGTGCGTTCGCTGTAGCAACGTTGTAGGTATGGGAAGAAAGGTTTCGACTGATGATCATGTCCATCCAGGTCTCGCCATCAACAATTAAACCCGCCGCAAAGGCAGCACGAGTGGAATCGCGAGAGGCCATCAGTCCTTCTTGGCCCAGGCTACGCAGGTAGTCTCTCATCACATTCCAGGCCAGCTCGTGCGTGAATTCAAAGGCTTGAATCAGCCCCTGCTGCTCCAGCTCACTCAACGGCCTGCTTTGGCGAAGACTGACCGCAGCTCGAAGCTGTACCAACGCGCGCTGGTAGCTCGCCAGACGTTGCTGCCAGCGGATGTCGTCAGTCATGGGAACCGTTTGACATGATCGACAGCCCACGGCTTGCCTTCGCCTGCCGCTTGATGGGGAGGGTTAGCTTGTTTGTGGGAAAAATTCATTCAGGACTTCACTTCTGCGGCGGAGACCGCCAAAAGGCGCAGCCCGATTGCGCCAAACGTGGCACCGGCAGCGAGTTGGGACACCAGTAGCAAGTTGGTGCCTAGTGTGAGCAACACCACAACGTGGAGAAACCAGAGTGTGATGAGGATGGAGAGCATTGAACAACTATCCGTTCAGTTCATCCGCCCGCGCCTGCGCCGCCTCGAAATCCAGATCACCGCTGTAAATCGAGCGGCCGCAGATCACGCCTTCAATGCCTTCGTCTTCCACGGCGCACAGCGCTTCGATGTCGGCCATGTTCGACAGGCCCCCGGAGGCGATGACGGGAATGGTCAGGGCTTGCGCCAGCCGCACGGTTGCTTCGATATTGATGCCACTGAGCATGCCGTCGCGGCCAATGTCGGTATAGACAATGGCCTCAACGCCATAGTCCTGGAATTTCTTGCCCAGATCGACCACTTCGTGGCCGGTCAGCTTGCTCCAGCCGTCGGTGGCGACCCTGCCGTCCTTGGCGTCCAGCCCGACGATGATGTGGCCGCCAAAAGCGGTGCAGGCGTCCTGCAAAAAGCCCGGGTTCTTCACCGCTGCCGTGCCGATGATGACGTAGCGCAGGCCGGCGTCGAGGTAGCGCTCGATGGTGTCGAGGTCGCGGATGCCGCCGCCGAGCTGCACGTCAATCTCGCTGCCCACTTCCGCCAGGATACGCTTGATGGCCGCTTCGTTTTTGGGCTTGCCCGCAAACGCGCCGTTCAGGTCCACCAGATGCAGGCGGCGCGCGCCCTTGTCAACCCAACTGCGCGCCATGGCGGCCGGATCTTCACTGAAAGTGGTGGATTGATCCATGTCGCCCTGTTTGAGGCGAACGCAGTGACCGTCTTTCAGGTCAATCGCGGGGATAAGTAGCATGATGCATTCAAAAAAACAGGGAAGTTGGCAATTTGCAGATCAACGTTGGTGCTTCGGACTCACTGCGTGGGCTCAAGGATTCCAGTGCAGGAAGTTTCGGTACAGGGCCAGTCCGTTTTCGGCGCTTTTCTCCGGGTGGAACTGGGTAGCGAAAATATTATCGCGTGCAATCGCCGCGGCGAAGCGCCCGCCGTAGTCGGCCTCGCCCGCGATGTGGCGTGCATCCGACGGTCGGGCATAAAAACTGTGAACGAAGTAAAAATACGCGCCATCGGGCACGCCCGCCCAGATGGGGTGCGCCGGGGTCGATTGATAAACCTGGTTCCAGCCCATTTGCGGCACTTTGTAGCGGCTGCCATCGGGCTGGATTTTCCCGGCCAGGTCAAACTTGACGACGTCGCCGTGAATCAGTCCCAGACCGGGCGTTGGTTGGTCCAGCAGGGTTTCGTGGCTGCTATCGAGCAGCATTTGCATCCCCACGCACACGCCAAACAGGGGTTTATGCGCCGCCGCATGAAGCACGGCCTCCTGCAAACCGGATTCGGCCAGGGCACGCATGCAGTCGGGCATGGCGCCTTGGCCGGGCAGCACCACGCGCGCGGCGTTCAGCACGTCCTGCGCCCGCGAAGACACCACCACCTCATAGCCGCTACCTGCGGCCACATGCGCAACGGCTTGCGACACCGAACGCAAATTTCCTGAGCCGTAATCGACGACAGCAACTGTTTTCAATTGAGCCATTCGTAGGGAAGTTTACTATTATTTTTATAGCTGCTTGAGCCCATTCCATATGGGCCAGGCACCTAAAACATTCTTGACTTTCGGCGCTCTCGGGATTTTCCTACAGTGCGCCCTTGGTCGAGGGAATCACCCCGGCGGCACGTGGATCAATTTCCAGCGCCATGCGCAGTGCGCGGGCAAAGGCCTTGAACACGGTCTCGGCCTGATGATGGGCGTTGTCGCCCTTGAGATTGTCAATGTGAAGCGTCACAAACGCATGGTTGGCAAAGCCGTGAAAAAACTCATAGGCAAGCTGGCTGTCAAAGGTGCCAATCATGCCGCTCTTGAAGGGCACATTCATGTCCAGACCGGGGCGGCCCGAAAAATCAATCACCACGCGTGACAAGGCCTCATCCAGCGGCACATAGGCGTGGCCATAGCGGCGCAAGCCTTTCTTGTCACCCACGGCCTGGGCCACGGCCTGCCCCAGCGTGATACCGACGTCTTCCACCGTGTGGTGGCCGTCAATATGCAGGTCACCCTCGGCGTGAATCTCCAGATCGATCAGGCCGTGGCGGGCGATCTGGTCAAGCATGTGGTCAAAAAAACCGATGCCGGTGGACAGCCTGGACTGGCCGGTGCCGTCGAGGTTGAGCTTGACGGTGATTCGGGTCTCGGCCGTATTGCGCGTGACTTGCGCGGTGCGCGCAGCGGTGAGCGGGGCAGGAGTGGGGGTGGTCATAGGGATTTTTCAAGCGCCGCCAGCATTTGCACGTTTTCCTCGGCAGTGCCGACCGTCAGGCGCAAACAATTGGCCAGCAATGGATGCATTTTAGAAACGTTTTTGACCAGCACCTTGCGCTGCCTCATTCCTTCGAAGGTTTTGGCGGCATCCGGCACGCGCGCAAGAATCATGTTGGCATCGCTTTTCCAGGCTTTGACGCCCTTCATGGCGCCCAGCGCGGCAAGCAGCAGCGCGCGCTGCGCGATCAGCTCCTGCGCCTGGCTGGCAAACACGTCGCAATGTTCCAGCGCAAACAGCGCGCACTCGTAGTTGAGCACGCTGATGTTGTACGGTGGCCGCACCTTGTCGATTTCGGCAATCAGCGCTTTGGGGCCCATCAGGTAACCGATGCGCACCCCCGCCAGCCCGAACTTGCTCAGGGTGCGCAGCAGCAGCACGTGATGGTGCCGGGTGATGCGGTCGAGATAGCTCTTGCTGGAAAACGGCTGATAGGCCTCGTCCATCACCACCAGTCCGCCTTGCAGGCCCACCGCGTTGATGATGTTCTCGATCGCTGCGTCGTCCCACAGATTGGCCGTGGGGTTGTTGGGGTAGGCCAGGTAAGTGATGGAAGGCTGGTGCCGGCGAATAGCGGCCAGCATCGCGGCCTCGTCAAGCTCAAAGTCGGCCGTCAAGGGCACACCGATGAACGTCAAGCCTTGCAACTTCGCGCTCATGCCGTACATCACAAAACCGGGCTCCGGCGCAAGGATCGCAGCGCCGGCCACATCGCAGGCCATGGCCAGCAGGCCGATCAGCTCGTCCGAGCCATTGCCGAGCATGATGTCAAAGCCCTTTGGCATGTTGGCGTACCCGGCCAGCGCATGGCGCAAATCGTTGACCCGGCCATCGGGATAACGGTTCAGCGCCAGCGCGCCCAACCGCTGCCCGAGGTGGGCTTGCAAGGCAGCGGGCAGGCGGTGCGGATTTTCCATCGCATCGAGCTTGACCATGCCGGCCGAGTCCTGAATGGCGTAGGCGTGCATGGACTGGATGTCGCGCCGGATGCGGGCTGTCGGGTCGTTTTTCACAGCGGGTCCAGAATATGAATATCGGCTTTGAAGGGGTTGATCACTTGCACGGCGCCGTAATGCTGCTCGTGGTTCAGGTCTTCACTGAGCATGTATTGGCAGCCCAGATGCTGGGCCGCGGCAAGCCCCAGACAGTCCCAATAATGCAAGCCATGACGGCTCTCGATCGCCCAAGCCGATTCAAGCGTAGGCTGATCAATTTGCCAAGGCTGCCAGAGCGAATAGCGCCGCACTTCAGCGCGCGCATCACCGGCCGGCATGGATGGCTTGAGCTTGCGCGTGGCATTGACATAAAACTCGTTCAGCGTTTGGGTACTCACGCGCCCGATGCGCTTTCTCCACAGCACTTCCAGCCATTGCAAGGCAATCGCCTGCTTGCGCGCATCAGCACCGTCTTCGCTGTAAAGCAGGATGTTGGCATCGACAAACACGCTGCTCATTGGCCGCGCTCGTAAGTATCCACGCGGCTCGGATAGCGGCTGCCGTCGGACTTCCAGGTACGCGATTTACCCAGCCAGTCTTGCAAGCCGCGCTCATAGGCATCCTGCCGCTGGCGCATCTCGCGAACATGTTCACCCAGCAAGCGGGATACACTGCTGTTGCGCTTGGCCGCTTCGATGCGAATCCACTCCGCATCGGGCTCTTCCATGGTGACGGTGATGTTTTTCATGGCTTCAGTTTACACGAACTTCTTGCAACACGAAACTAGTGTTACGAAGGCCCATGCAGACGCATTTCAGCCGCCCGCGCATGCGCCTGCAGGCCTTCGCCATGCGCCAGCACCGAGGCAATTTTCCCCAGGGTTTGCGCGCCCTGCTCGCTTACTTCGATGATGCTGCTGCGCTTTTGAAAGTCGTACACCCCGAGCGGACTGGAAAAGCGCGCGGTGCCGCTGGTCGGCAGCACGTGATTCGGGCCGGCGCAGTAGTCGCCCAAAGACTCGCTGGTGTAGGCGCCAAGGAAAATCGCGCCGGCGTGTTTGAGCAGGGGTTCCCAGCGATGCGGCTCCCGGCTTGAAATTTCAAGGTGCTCGGGTGCGATGCGGTTGCTCAGGGCGCAGGCCTCTTCCATGCTGCGGGTGTGAATCAGGACGCCCCGCCCATTGAGCGATTTGGCAATGATGGCGGCGCGCGGCATTTGCGGCAGCAGGCGGTTGATGGCCTCCTGCACCTGGTCAATGTAGGCCGCGTCAGGACACAGCAAAATGCTTTGCGCCAGCTCGTCATGCTCGGCCTGGCTGAACAAATCCATGGCGACCCAATCGGCGGGCGTCGTGCCATCTGCCAGCACGAGAATTTCGGACGGCCCGGCGATCATGTCGATGCCCACCGTGCCAAAAACGCGGCGTTTGGCAGCGGCCACGTAGGCATTGCCCGGGCCGGTGATCTTGTCAACGGCGGGAACGCTGGCGGTGCCGTAGGCCAGCGCGGCCACGGCCTGCGCGCCGCCGATGGTGAAGGCGCGGCTCACGCCTGCCACGTAAGCGGCGGCCAGCACCATGGCGTTCTTCTCGCCACCCGGCGTGGGTACCACCATGATGATTTGGCCCACCCCCGCCACATGGGCCGGAATGGCGTTCATCAACACGCTTGACGGATAAGTGGCTTTGCCACCGGGAACGTAAATGCCCACGCGGTCAAGCGGCGTGACCTTTTGGCCCAGCAATGTGCCGTCTTCGTCGCGGTAACTCCAGCTTTCGCCGTTGGCCCTTTTTTGCGCTTCATGGTAGCTGCGCACGCGCTTTGCAGCGGCTTGCAGGGCGTCACGCTGGGCCGTGGGAATGGCGTCAAACGCGGCTTTCAGTTCAGCCTGCGTGAGTTCGAGCGCGCTCACTGAGGCAGCGCTCAAGCCGTCAAAACGGGCGGTGTATTCGAGCACCGCCGCGTCGCCGCGCTGCTGGACGTCGGCCAGAATGCTTGCGGCGCGCTGCTCAATGGCTGCATCGGCCTCGGCGGACCAGTGCAACCGCGCCTTGAATTGAACATCAAAAGTGCTTGCAGCGCTTGATAGACGGGCGGGAGCAGCTACCAGATCCATAGCATTTCCAGGAGTGGGTTATTGGGCAACAGCCCGGGAAAAAGCATCAATGAGCTTGCGGATGGGCTCGCGCTTGAGTTTGAGCGCGATCTGGTTCACCACCAGATGCGAGCTGATCTCCATGATGCGCTCAACCTCCACCAGATGGTTGGCCTTGAGCGTGTTGCCGGTGGACACCAGATCAACGATGGCATCAGCCAGCCCCGTGAGCGGCGCCAATTCCATGCTGCCATAGAGCTTGATCAGGTCCACATGCACGCCCTTGGTCGCAAAAAAGTCGCGCGAAATCGTCACGTACTTGGTCGCCACTTTCAGGCGCGAGCCTTGCCGCACCGCGGCGGCGTAGTCAAACCCTTTGCGCACCGCCACGCTGATGCGGCACCTGGCGATCTGCAAATCCAGCGGCTGATACAGGCCCTGGCTGCCCGATTCGAGCAGGGTGTCCTTGCCGACCACGCCCAGATCAGCGCCGCCATATTGCACATAGGTCGGCACGTCGGTGGCGCGCACCAGCACCACCCGCAGATCAGGCTGATTGGTGTCCAGAATCAGCTTGCGCGAGGTTTCCGGGTCGTCCAGCACCTCGATACCGGCTGTTTTGAGCAGCGGCAATATGTCATCGAAGATGCGTCCTTTGGATAGGGCTAGAGTAATCATTATTTGATTCTTTCGATGGCGGCGCCGATGCCGCGCAGCTTGGCTTCCATCTGGTCGTAGCCACGATCCAGGTGGTAAATGCGGTCCACCAGCGTTTCACCTTCGGCGACCAGCCCGGCAATTACCAGGCTGGCCGAAGCCCGCAGATCAGTGGCCATGACGGTCGCGCCCGAGAGTTTTTCAACGCCTTCCATGACCGCCATCTTGCCGTCGATCTGGATTTTCGCGCCCAGGCGCACCATTTCGTTGACGTGCATGAAGCGGTTTTCAAAAATCGTCTCGGTCACCGTGCTGGGCCCTTGCGCAATCGCGTTGAGCGCCATGAACTGGGCCTGCATGTCGGTGGGGAAACCGGGGTACTCCGTGGTGCGGAAGGACTGCGCCTTCATTCGGCCCTGGGCCTGGATGCGTATAAAACCGTCGCCCGCCGTGACCGTGGCGCCCGCCTCGCGCAACTTCTCAATGAGCGCTTCAAGGTGATCAGCGCGGCCATGCCTTAACACCACGTCGCCGCCGGTAGCCGCAACCGCGCATAAGAAGGTCCCCGCCTCGATCCGGTCTGCCACTACCCTGTGGGTGCAACCGTGCAGGCTTGGCACGCCCTGAATGCAGATACGCCGGGTGCCGTGGCCTTCGATATGGGCTCCCATCTTGATGAGCATTTCGGCCAGGTCGCCGATCTCGGGCTCCTGCGCCGCATTCTCAAGAATCGTTTCACCCTCGGCCAGGCTGGCCGCCATCAGGAAATTTTCAGTTCCCGTGACGGTGACCATGTCGGTGGTGATATTCGCTCCCTGCAAGCGCTTTTGGCCCACCGGCAATTTGGCCAGCATGTAGCCGTGTTCAACGTTGATCTCGGCGCCCATGGCCTGCAAGCCCTTGATGTGCTGATCCACCGGGCGCGAGCCGATGGCGCAGCCGCCGGGCAGCGAGACTGTGGCTTCGCCGAAACGCGCCAGCAGCGGCCCCAGCGCCAGCACCGAGGCGCGCATGGTTTTCACCAGCTCGTAGGGCGCTTCCGGTGAGCTCAGGGCGCCTGCATTGAGGGTCACGGCGCCGGACGCGCCGGGGTTGCGCTCGGCAGCAACACCCATGTTGCGGATCAGTTTGAGCATGGTCGCCACATCCTGCAGATGGGGCACGTTTTCCAGCGTGACGGTATCGGCTGTCAGCAGGGCCGCGCAAAGCTCCGGCAGCGCGGCATTCTTGGCCCCGGAAATATCGACCGTTCCGGCCAGCGATTTGCCGCCTTTGATGCGTAGCTTGTCCATGGGGTCCTTACTTCATGCTTGTGGCGCTGGACGATCACGCGCCATAGGCTGCCCACTCCGCGGGCGTGCAGGCCTTGATCGACAAGGCATGCACCTCATCGTTTTGCATGCGGCTGCCCAGCGTGGCATAGACGCGCTGGTGGCGCTGGATCAGGCGCAGGCCCTCAAACGCGCTGGAGACGATGGTGACATCCCAGTGCCTGCCATCGCCGGTCAGCTCAATGTGTTGACACGGCAGGCCGGCGGCAATAATGGCTTGAAGTTCTTCGCTCGTCATGATTTTGCAGTTCCTTAGTTTCTGATCTTGTAGCCGGTACGCAGCATGTTGACTGCCACGGCGCTGACACCAAGCGATGCGGCCAGCACAATGCCCAGGCTCAGCCAGGGTGAGACATCGCTGACCCCAAAAAATCCGTAGCGGAATCCGTCAACCATATAGAAAAACGGGTTCAGGTGACTGAGCCTTTGCCAAAAAGGCGGCAGGGAATGAATTGAATAAAACACGCCGCTCAAAAATGTCATGGGCATGATCAGGAAATTCTGAAACGCGGCCATCTGGTCGAATTTTTCAGCCCACAGCCCGGCGATCACGCCCAGCGCGCCCATCATGCCGGCACCGAGCAGCGCGAACACCGCAATCCAGAGCGGAGCGACGAAGCCGGGCTGGGCAAAAAACACGGTCGTGGCAAACACGCCCGCGCCAACCATCAGGCCGCGCGCCACCGACGAGCCCACGTAGGCGAGAAACCAGTGCCAGTGCGACAGCGGCGTGAGCAGCACAAACACCAGACTGCCCATGATCTTGCTTTGAACCAGCGACGAAGAGCTGTTGGCGAAGGCATTTTGCAGCACGCTCATCATCACCAGGCCGGGCACCAGAAAAGCGATGTAGCTGACCTGCCCGTACACCAGCACCTTGCCCTGCAGCACATGGCCAAAAATCAGCATGTACAGCACCGAGGTCAATATCGGGGCTCCAACCGTCTGGAAACCGACCTTCCAGAAGCGCAGCGTTTCCTTGTAGAACAGGGTTTGCCAGCCACTGGCGAGAGGGCCCGCCACGCTCGCGACCTGATTGTCGGCGCTCATGCCACGATTCCCGCAAGGTCAATTTGCACCGGTTCGTCCATGGTTTTTTCAGCCATGACATCGAGAAATACGTCTTCCAGATCGGCCCGGCGGATTTCAACGTCCTCGGCCACCAGTCCGGCCTCGCGAATGGCGGCCAGGTAGTGCTCGATTTCATGGGCGTTGTTCGCGGGGAACTGAACGATGCGCCCGGTGATCCTGGCCCGGGCCGCCAATTGGGGGGGCAATTCGCTGTCAATCTTGAAACGCAGTACGTTGGATGACGCCGCCTTCAGCAGCGCCGAGGTCTGGTCCAGGGCTACAACCCGCCCGTGCTTGAGCATGGCGATGCGGCCGCACAGGGCTTCTGCCTCCTCGAGGTAATGCGTGGTCAACAAAACGGTGCTGCCCTGTTTGTTGAGTTTGGCAATGAACTGCCACAGGGTCTGGCGCAATTCCACGTCGACGCCCGCAGTGGGTTCGTCGAGCACGATGACCTGCGGCTTGTGCACCAGCGCCAGCGCGACCAGCACGCGGCGCTTCATGCCGCCCGAAAGCTGGCGCATGTTGGCATGAGCCTTGTCCGCCAGCCCGAGGCTGACCAGCAGTTCGTCAATCCAGGCATCGTTGCGCCTGATGCCGAAATAGCCCGATTGAATGCGCAAGGTCTCGCGCACCGTGAAAAAGGGGTCAAACACCAACTCCTGCGGCACCACGCCGAGTTTTCGCCTGGCCTGGGCGTAATCTGCCACCACATCACAACCATGCACCTTGACAGTGCCGCTGCTGGCTCGCGACAGGCCCGCCAGGATACTGATGAGCGTGGTCTTTCCCGCGCCATTCGGGCCCAGCAAGCCGAAAAACTCGCCTTGCTCAATGTCAAAGCTCACGCAATCAAGCGCCCGGACCACAGAACCCGCTTGATTTCGCCCGGATGTAAATATCTTGGAGACGGACTGAAAAGAGATCGCTGGCATTAGCCCGCTATTTTAAGGGCTCGCGGCCCTTTGATTTGCCGGCACTGCACAAGGCCCCTCGCGGCGCACCAGATGAGCAGCCAGACCGGCGAATCTGAAGTTCAGGCGGGCGCAGAACCCGGAGGAGAAATCAGCTCTGCCACGCCATAGAGGCTCGCCAGCCTAAGCAGGAGCTCGGGCGCTCGCTGCACCGAAAAGGCTTTGCCACCGGCCAATGCGAGGCGGCGGCACTCCAGCAACAGCGCCAGCGCGGACGAATCAAACTGTTGCAGGGCGCTGGCATCAGCCACCACCTCTCCCGGCTCGGCCAGCACCGCCTGCTCAAGGCCACGGGCCAATTGCGCTGCCACGACATGCGTCAATACAGAAGGCAGAATCAGCACGCTGGTTTCCTGTTCAGGACTTCTTGTCGCCGGCGTTGGTCTTGTTTCGCTGAACCAGGGAAGCGATCAGCCCGTCCACCCCTTTGCTGCTGATTTCCTGGGCAAACTGGGTGCGGTAGGTTTCCACCATCCAGATGCCCAGCACATTGAGGTCATAGATTTTCCATCCGGCAGGGGTTTTTTCCAGGCGGTAGTCGAGTTGGACCGGGTCACCGCGACCGACGACTTCGGTGCGCACCACAACCTCGGTATCTGTCGGCGCAGCGCGCAAAGGCTTGACATTGAGCCTCTGATCATTGACTTGTGACAGCGCGCCAGAGTAGGTGCGGATCAGCAGGATCTTGAATTCCTCCTGCAGGCGCTTTTGCTGCTCGGGCGTGGCCTGGCGCCAATTGCGGCCAACGGCCGCGGCCGTCATGCGTTTGAAGTCAACATTGGGCATGACCTTGCTGTCCACCAGCGCTATCACCCTGGCCAGATCACCCGCCTGGATGGCCTTGTCGGCCCTAATCGAGTCCAGCACTTCAGTCGAAACGCGCTTGATCAACGCATCTGGTGCTTCTTCGGCAGCGCGCGCGAAAGTGCTTGCCGCGAGCAGTGCCACACCGAGCAAAGCCGTAAACAGATAGCCGAGAATTTTACGGTTCATGATTTTTTTTCTTTCAAAAGCAGAACCCGTGCTTGCCAACAAGCCGGGGGGTACAAGTATTTTGCGGGATGGGTTTGCGGCGCGAGGTGAAGTTTTGCAGCCACCTTGTAAAAGTTGTCTGCAACGGCTCCACTTATTGGGCTGCCGACGCCGGCGCGGCAGGCTCCCCCACACCAGGGGCCGCTTCGGGTAAGTCGAAACGCTCCTCGGTCGGGGCCACCGCGCCGCCAATCGAGTTGCGGCGGCGTTGCAGGTAGATGTCGCGTGCGAAACTGTATTTGTCGAGGGCCGCCTGTTCCAGGACATCGCCAACGCCCAGCAACCTCGCCCGCGTGTTGATCGCGCGCAAGCCAATCAGGGAGTTGCGTACCGGCACGTCATCAACCCGGTTCACCAGATTCCCTTGCATATCGACCAGCGTGCCGATGGAATCACGCACCGAAGACGGCCCGAGCAAGGGCAGCACCAGATAGGGACCTGAGGCCACGCCCCAATAGCCCATGGTTTGGCCGAAATCCATGGTGTGCTTGCCGATTTTCATCTCGCTGGCAACATCCAGAACGCCGCCCAGTCCCCAGAATGTATTGATCCCGACCCGCAACAAGGTCTCTCCCGAGGCTGCCGGCTTGAACTGCAGCACGTTGTTGACCAGCGACCAGAGATCTGAAATATTACCGAAGAAATTGGTGACGCCCCGGCGCACCAGTTCAGGCGTGACGTCCTGGTAGGCGGTCGCCACTGGCTTGATGATGGCCCGGTCCACGCCGTCATTGAAGTTGAACACGGTCCGGTTGAACGGCTCCAGCGGATCGGCAGGATTGGCGCTGGGCCCGGTGGCGCAGCCCTGCAGCAGCATGAGCGCCAGGGCTGCCGCGGCGTACTCCAGGCGCCGATTCATCGTGATTTTTGCTGTCATTTTTTTTCTGTACTTCCTGACGGCGGCGCAGCGCCTGATGCAGAACCGCCGTCCGCCGCCTTGCTGAACAAAAACTGGCCAATCAGATTTTCAAGCACCACAGCCGACTGCGTCTGATTGATAACGTCCCCCGCGACCAGATTCTTGTCGGCCCCGCCGGGCTCCACGCCGATGTATTGTTCACCGAGCAGACCACTGGTGAGAATCTTCAGCGAACTGTCCTTGGGAAAGGCATACCGGCCCTCCATGGCGAGCCTGACCCGCGCCTGGAAAGTCTTGTCGTCGAACGTGATGTTCTCCACGCGGCCAACCACGACGCCGCTGCTGCGCACCGCCGCCTTGGGCTTGAGACCGCCAATATTATCAAAGCGGGCTTCAATCCGGTAGGTGGACTGGAAATTCAGATTCAGCAGGTTGGCCGCCTGCAGCGCAAGAAACAGGATGGCCACAGCCCCGATCAGGACAAACAAGCCCACCCACACATCATTCTTTGAGCGTTGCATCAAACTTCCTTAAGTCGTAAACATCATCGCGGTCAGGATGAAATCCAGACCCAGAACCGCCAGCGACGCCACGACCACCGTGCGCGTAGTCGCGCTGGCCACGCCTTCCGGTGTGGCTTGCGCCTCGAATCCCTGCAGCAAGGCAATAAAGGTGACCGTAAAGCCAAACACAATGCTCTTGACAATGCCGTTTCCCACATCCTGCCAGACATCGACACCGCCCTGAATCTGGCTCCAGAAAGAACCGGCATCGACACCGATCATGAGCACACCCACCACCCAGCCGCCAATAATGCCCATGGCGCTGAACACGGCGGCCAGCAGGGGCATGACAATGACACCGGCCCAGAAACGCGGCGCCAGGATGCGTTGCACCGGATCGACCGCCATCATTTCCATGACGCTGATCTGCTCGCCGGCTTTCATCAGGCCTATCTCCGCCGTCAGCGACGTCCCGGCCCGTCCGGCGAACAGCAGCGCGGTCACGACCGGCCCGAGCTCACGCACCAGCGTCAGCGTTACCAGCAAACCCAGCGCGGACGAGGAACCATAGCGCTGCAGCGTGTAATAGCCCTGCAGGCCGAACACAAAACCGACAAACAGGCCAGAAATGGCGATGATCGCCAGCGAATAATTGCCCAGAAAATGAATCTGGTCGCGCACCAGGCCAAAGCGTCTGAAGCTCGAACCGAAGCTTGCCAGCAGCCGGATGAACAGCCGGGCGCCCTGCCCCAGATCAGCCAGTTTGCCGCGGGTGGCAAAGCCAATGTCGGCGGGCCTGTACCAGCTCATGCTGACACTCCGGGCTGCTGCGCCAGCGGCTTCAGGGCAAGGCCGAAGTCTTCCCCCACCGTGACACCGGGATAGTCAAAGTGGACCGGTCCGTCCGGCAGCGCATTCACATACTGGGACACCAGGGGCTCAGTGCTTTTGCGTACCTGTTCGGGCGTGCCTTGCGAGGCAACTTTCCCATTGGCGAGAATAATCACATGGTCGGCAATCCCGAAGGTCCGCTCAAGTTCATGCGAAACAAACAGGCTGGTCAGGCCCATCGAGTCGTTGAGTTGACGGATCAGTTGAGCCGCAGTTCCCAAAGAGATGGGATCAAGTCCCGAAAATGGTTCGTCGTACATCACCAGCTCGGGATCGAGGGCAATCGCACGTGCCAGCGCAATGCGCCGGGCCATGCCGCCCGACACCTCGCTGGGCATCAGGTCACGCGCGCCACGCAGGCCCACCGCATTGAGCTTCATCAGCACGATGTCGCGGATCAGGGCTTCGGGCAGATCGGTATGCTCGCGCAGCGGAAAAGCCACGTTCTCGAACACGCTCAGATCGGCAAACAGGGCGCCAAACTGGAACAGCATTCCCATGCGGCGCCGGGCGGCGTAAATCTGCTGCTGGTTCATGGGGGTCACGTCCTGGCCGTCGAACAGCAGTTCACCCGATTGAGCCCGGTTCTGGCCGCCAATCAGGCGCAGGATCGTGGTTTTGCCGCCGCCGGACGCACCCATCAGGGCCGTCACCTTGCCACGCGGCACGGACAGCGAGACATCGTCCAGAATAACGCGCTCGCCGTAGCCAAAGGTCAGGTGACGAAGTTCAACAAGGGATTCAGTGGGGGGTGAGGCCATAAAAAAGCAAAAGCCGGGTTTATCCGGCTTGTGCATCATACGGGATTATGCTTTTCAGCGCGGCAGGTCGCTAAAACCCATCAAAACTCGCCAACCGCGCGCGCCGCCTGGCGGCCTTCGCGCTACGCAAGCGGTCAGCTTGTGTTTTATGAGTCCGCCCTTGGGCGATTTGTGAAGGACGCAGCACGGCGTCAGCGCGGCAAATCGCTAAAACCCATCAAAAACTCGTCAACCGCGCGCGCCGCCTGGCGGCCTTCGCGAATTGCCCATACGACCAGGCTCTGCCCGCGCCGGATATCCCCCGCGGCAAACACCTTGGGCACGCTGGTGGCATAGCCGCCGATGAAGTCAGTGCTCGCTTTGGCGTTGCCGCGATTGTCTTTTTCAACGCCGAAGGCCTCCAGCATCGAGGCAACTGGCGCGACAAAACCCATGGCCAGCAGGACCAAATCGGCCTTGAGGGTTTGCTCCGAGCCGGGCACTTCGATCATCTTGCCGTCTTGCCAGTCCACGCGAACAGTTTTCAGGCCAGTGACCTTGCCCTTCTCGCCGATCAACTCCTTGGTCGATATGGCAAACTCGCGCTCGCAGCCCTCCTGGTGGCTGGAACTGGTGCGCAATTTGATCGGCCAGTAGGGCCAGGTCATGGGCCGGTTTTCTTCAACCGGGGGTTGCGGCAAGAGTTCGAACTGGGTCACGCTGGCCGCCCCATGACGATTGCTGGTGCCAACGCAGTCCGAGCCGGTATCGCCGCCGCCAATCACGATCACATGCTTGCCGTCGGCCCGGATTTGGCCCTTGACCTTGTCGCCCGCATTGACCTTGTTCTGCATCGGCAAAAACTCCATGGCGAAATGCACACCGTCCAGATTGCGACCGGGCACGGTTAAATCACGCGACTGCTCTGCACCGCCGCTCAGGATCACCGCATCAAAGTCTTTTTGAAGTTGCTCGGCTGGAACCGTTTCCCTGGCCCAATTGGTGACTTTGCTGCCCTTGGGCAAACTCCCCACCAGCACGCCGGCGCGAAAGCTCACGCCTTCGGCCTGCATTTGCTCAACCCGCCGGTCAATATGTACTTTCTCCATCTTGAAGTCAGGAATGCCGTAGCGCAACAAGCCGCCAATTCGATCATTTTTCTCAAACACCGTCACTGCGTGACCGGCGCGGGCCAGTTGCTGCGCCGCAGCCAGGCCAGCCGGCCCGGATCCCACAATCGCCACCTTCTTTCCGGTTTTATGTTTGGGCAACTGCGGTTTGACCCAGCCTTCGGCCCATGCGCGGTCGATGATCGCGTGCTCAATGGATTTGATGCCCACCGCGTCATCGTTCACGTTCAGCGTGCAGGCCGCCTCGCATGGCGCGGGACAAATGCGTCCGGTGAACTCCGGAAAGTTGTTGGTGCTGTGCAGCGTGTCAATCGCGTTTTTCCAGTCGCCACGGTACACCATATCGTTGAAATCGGGAATGATGTTGTTTACCGGGCAGGCGTTGTTGCAAAACGGCGTGCCACAGTCCATGCAGCGTGCGGCCTGCCTGCTGGACTGCGCATCGTCCAGGCCGATGACGAACTCCCGGTAATTTTTCAGGCGCTCAGGGATGGGCTTATAGCCTTCTTCGATGCGCTCATATTCCATGAAGCCGGTTATTTTTCCCATGTCAGATCCTGATGAATATCGCAATTTTGTTAAGCATATTTTGCCTTTAGCCCAGGTAAAACCTTGGTTGACAGCTATCAATAAAATAGCGGTTCTACTTCGCCGCCACGGCTTCCTGGTTGGTGGCGACCTGGCTGCGCGTGGTCTCGGTCGCCGCTTCGATACGCCGTTCCAGGCGCTGCAGCAGGGCGCGCTTGTACTCGTTGGGGAACACCTTGACAAACTTCAGCCGCGCCTCAGCCCAATTGTCGAGCAACTCGCGCGCGCGCTTGCTGCCGGTCCAGCGGTGGTGGTCGCGCAGCAGGCGTTGCAGTTGCGTCTCATCGCTTTCTTCGCCATGCCAGCCTGATCTGTCGTGGGTATGCTGCTCGGCAGTGGTCACCACCCGGTCCATCGACACCATGGCGGTATTGCAACGACTGGCGAACTGCCCGTCTTCGTCATACACATAGGCCACACCACCGCTCATGCCGGCGGCAAAGTTGCGGCCGGTCTTGCCAAGCACCACCACGGTGCCGCCGGTCATGTATTCGCAGCCATGGTCACCCGTGCCCTCAACCACCGCCGTGGCGCCCGACAGCCGCACGGCAAAGCGTTCACCCGCCACGCCGCTGAAAAAAGCTTCACCTTGCGTTGCGCCATAAAGCACCGTGTTGCCAACAATTGTGTTTCTGATGGGATCGCCACGAAAGTCGATACTCGGGCGCACCACAATGCGGCCGCCACTGAGCCCCTTGCCGGTGTAGTCGTTCGCGTCGCCAATCAGATACAGGGTGATGCCTTTGGCCAGGAAGGCGCCAAAGGACTGTCCACCGGTGCCTTCGAGCTGGATGCGCAGCGTGTCGTCGGGCAGGCCGTTCGGGTGCATGCGCGTCAGCTCGCCCGAGAGCATGGCGCCCACGGTGCGGTTAACGTTGCGCGCCACCTCGATGAACTGCACTTTTTCGCCCTTTTCCAGCGCGGCCCTGGATTTTTCAATCAGGCGGATATCCAGCGCTTTTTCAAGCCCGTGGTCTTGCTCCATGACATGGCGGCGCGGCACGTCGTCGGGCACATTGGGCTGATAGAACAGCCGGCTGAAGTCCAGTCCGCTGGCCTTCCAGTGCGAGATGCCTTTTTGCGTGTCGAGCAGGTCGGTGCGGCCAATCAGTTCATCAAAGGTGCGCACGCCCAACTGCGCCATGAGCTGACGCGCTTCCTCAGCGACAAAGAAAAAATAGTTGACCACATGCTCGGGTTTGCCGCTGAACTTGCGGCGCAATACCGGGTCTTGCGTGGCCACACCCACCGGGCAGGTGTTGAGGTGGCATTTGCGCATCATGATGCAGCCCTCGACCACCAGCGGCGCCGTGGCAAAACCGAATTCGTCAGCGCCCAGCAGTCCGCCAATAACCACGTCGCGTCCGGTTTTCATCTGGCCATCAGCCTGCACGCGAATGCGGCCGCGCAGGCGGTTGAGCACCAGCGTCTGCTGGGTTTCAGCCAGACCAATTTCCCAGGGTGAACCCGCATTTTTTATGGACGACCATGGCGAGGCGCCAGTGCCGCCGTCATGGCCGGCAATCACAACGTGGTCGGCCTTGGCTTTGGCCACGCCCGCGGCCACCGTGCCCACCCCAGTTTCACTGACCAGCTTGACGCTGATGCTGGCGTGCGGATTGACGTTTTTCAGGTCGTGAATCAGTTGCGCCAGGTCTTCAATCGAATAAATGTCATGGTGCGGCGGCGGCGAAATCAGTCCGACACCTGGCACCGAGTAGCGCAGATGCCCGATGTACTCACTGACTTTGCCGCCCGGCAGTTGGCCGCCTTCGCCCGGCTTGGCGCCCTGCGCCATCTTGATCTGAATCTGGTCGGCCGACACCAGGTACTCGGCCGTGACGCCAAAGCGGCCCGAAGCGACCTGCTTGATGCGCGAACGCAGCGAGTCCCCGTCCTGCAGCGGCATGTCCACTTCAACGACCCGCTCGCCGATCACGCTTTTCAGCGTCTCACCCTTCTTGATCGGGATGCCCTTGAGTTCCTTGCGGTAGCGATTCGGATCTTCGCCGCCCTCGCCGGTGTTGCTCTTGCCGCCGATGCGGTTCATGGCGACTGCCAGCGTGGCATGCGCCTCAGTCGAAATGGAGCCCAGCGACATGGCGCCGGTGGCAAAGCGCTTGACGATTTCACTGGCGGGCTCGACGTCGTCAATCGGGATGGCCTTGGCGGGATCAATCCGGAACTCGAACAGACCGCGCAGCGTCATGTGGCGGCGGTTCTGGTCATTGACGATCTGGGCGTATTCCTTATAGGTGTTCCAGTTGTTCGAACGCGTGGAATGCTGCAGTTTGGCAATCGCATCGGGCGTCCACATGTGGTCTTCGCCGCGCACGCGCCAGGCATATTCGCCACCGGCATCCAGCACATTGGCCAATACCGGGTCGTCGCTGAAAGCCGCCTTGTGCATGCGCAGGGCCTCCTCGGCAATCTCGAACACACCCATGCCGCCAACCTGACTGGCCGTTCCGGCAAAGAACTTGTCAACGGTCGCGCGACTCAATCCAATCGCCTCGAACAACTGCGAGCCACAGTAGCTCATGTATGTCGAGACACCCATCTTGGACATGATCTTGGACAGACCTTTGCCAACGGCCTTGGTGTAGTTGTAAACCGCTTTCTCGGCACTCAGGTCGCCCGGCAGTCCGCGCGACAGTTCGGCCATCGTCTCCATGGCAAGGTAGGGATGAATCGCCTCGGCGCCATAGCCGGCCAGCAAGGCAAAGTGATGCACTTCCCGGGCCGAACCGGTTTCGACCACCAGGCCGGCAGTTGTGCGCAAGCCCTCTTTCACCAGGTGCTGGTGAATCGATGACAGTGCCAGCAACGCCGGAATGGCGACCTGTGCAGCTCTGACCGCGCGGTCGCTCAGGATCAGGATGTTCTTGCCGTCCTTGATCGCATCGACTGCTTCGGCACAGAGCGAGGCGAGCTTGGCTTCGACCCCTTCGCGGCCCCAGGCCAGCGGGTAGGTGATGTCAAGCACATAACTCTTGAACTTGCCCTGGGTGTGCGCTTCGATATTGCGCAGCTTCAGCATGTCGGCGCTGCTGAGCACGGGCTGGCTGAGTTCCAGCCGCATCGGCGGATTGACCTGGTTGATGTCCAGCAGGTTGGGCTTGGGGCCGACAAAAGACACCAGCGACATGACGATGGCTTCGCGAATCGGGTCAATCGGCGGATTGGTGACCTGCGCGAACAATTGCTTGAAATAGTTGTAAAGCGGCTTGTTCCTGCTCGACAGCACGGCCAGCGGGCTGTCGTTGCCCATGGAGCCGATGGCCTCCTCGCCGTTGATCGCCATGGGCGACAACAGGAATTTGATGTCTTCCTGGGTGTAGCCAAAGACCTGCTGGCGATCTAATAATGACACTCCCCCGTGGCTCCCCACTGCGTGTGGTTCGCCTCCCCCCTCGCCGGGGGCGGCGCCTTGCGCCCGGCCAAGCCGGTTCGCGGCCCCTGCCGGCGGTTCACAAACATCATCGAGCCTGATGCGCAGGTTCTCAATCCACTGCTTGTAGGGCTTGCTGTTGGCCAGCGTCGCCTTGATCTCTTCGTCATCGACCATGCGGCCCTGTTCCAGATCAATCAGGAACATCTTGCCCGGTTGCAAACGCCACTTGCGAATGATTTTGTGCTCGGGGATGGGCAACACGCCCGACTCCGAGGCCATGATGACCAGATCATCGTCAGTGACGCAATAGCGTGACGGCCGCAGTCCGTTGCGGTCCAGCGTGGCGCCAATCTGACGGCCGTCGGTAAACACGATCGATGCCGGGCCATCCCACGGCTCCAGCATGGCAGCGTGATATTCGTAAAAAGCCTTGCGGCGCTCATCCATGGTGGCGTGCTGCTCCCAGGGCTCGGGGATCATCATCATCACGGCCTGGCTGATCGGGTAACCGGCCATCGTCAGCAACTCCAGGCAGTTGTCGAAGGTGGCGGTATCGGACTGGCCGGCGAAGCTGATCGGGTAGAGCTTTTGCAGATCGGCGCCCAGCACCGGCGAAGACATCACGCCTTCGCGCGCCTTCATCCAGTTGTAGTTGCCCTTGACAGTGTTGATCTCGCCGTTGTGCGCGACGTAGCGGTATGGGTGTGCCAGCGGCCACTCGGGGAAAGTGTTGGTCGAAAAGCGCTGATGCACCAGGGCCAGGGCTGAAACGCAGCGAGTGTCGGTCAGGTCGCGGTAGTAGGTGCCCACCTGATCGGCCAGCAACAAGCCCTTATAGACCACGGTGCGGCTGGACATACTGGGCACGTAGTATTCCTTGCTGTGCGTCAGGCGCAGGTTCTGGATCGCCGCGCTGGCAGTTTTCCGGATCACATACAGCTTGCGCTCCAGCGCATCCTGCACGATCACGTCAGTACCCCTGCCGATGAATATCTGGCGCAGGATCGGCTCCTTGGCCCGGACCGTGGGCGACATCGGCATGTCGCGGTTTACCGGCACATCGCGCCAGCCCAGCAGGACCTGGCCCTCGGCCTTGACAGCGCGTTCGAGCGCCTGCTCGCAGGCCAGGCGCGAGGCGTGCTCTTTCGGCAAGAACACCATACCCACGCCATACTCGCCGGGTGGCGGCAAATCAACACCCTGTTTGGCCATTTCCTCGCGATACAGCGCGTCAGGTAGCTGAACCAGGATGCCAGCACCGTCCCCCATCAGCTTGTCGGCGCCGACTGCGCCACGGTGATCCAGGTTCTCAAGAATTTTCAGGCCCTGCTGGACGATGGCGTGAGTCTTGTGGCCCTTAATGTGCGCAACGAATCCGACACCGCACGCATCGTGTTCACGCGCGCCGTCGTACAGACCGTGTTGTTCAAAGTGCCTGATTTCAGCAGCCGTGGTCATGGAAATTCCTGGTCATTTCTTGAAGATGACGCAAGCATAGTGCACCGCAACAATATTGCCAAGAACTTTAATTGGGGTCAGATTCCAATTAAAGTCCTTACTATTTAATCATTTTTTAATTAGGGACAGGTTAACAGGGCAAGCACCGCCAAGACTCCCCCTCCCCCCTTTGATGGCGGGACTTTCATTTCTGACTCGCCGGTGGTTTGCTGACGGGGCGTCCGGCCGAAACCTTGTTAACCCGACGCAAGGTCCGTTTTTGTAAATCAGCCACGAAACCTTCCTCCCCCAAAGCCCACCCCGTGAGGGCTGACCGGGTCAGCGCATCGTGCTGCTCTGGTGAGATGCCGGCCCGCACCAATGCGGCATAGGCCGCCTCACGCGCAAATGGTGTATTGCCAAGCGCCCAGAACAGCGGATGCGGCGTCACCATCCGGTCAACCCGCAGGCCGACGTAATGACCGTGACTGGACCAAAGGTAGTCGCTTGCTGTCGCCACCATGGCGGCACGCACCGGATTGAGGTCGATATAGACCATGCAGGCCAGCAGGTAGCGTTCTGTTTGAATCAATGTCGCGCGGTAACGCCCTTCCCACAAGGTGCCCGAGCGATGCTGACGGTCATTGAAATAGCGCACATACCGCCTGCCGACGGCCTGCATCATCTTCGGCAGTCCATCATCGGTTCCTGGCGTTGCGAGCAAATGAAAATGGTTGCTCATCAACACATAGGCATGCAAGGCAACGCCAAATTTTCGGGCATTCTCATCGAGCAGACCCAGGAACATCTGGTAATCCGCAGGGGACGAAAATATCGCCTGCCGGTTATTTCCCCGCTGAATGATGTGGTGCGGATAACCAGGGACGGTGAGGCGGGGAAGGCGGGCCATGAGTTGCGAAGCGTGAAGTTCGCCTCATGATAATTGGAATCTGACCCCCAATATATTGAGGGCTCCCAACAGGCCGATCATGATCGGCTGGTGCAGCATGTAGTACGCCAGACTCCAGGCGCCGAGAAATGCCAGCCAGCGCGCAGCAGCGGGAATTGAACCCGTGAGCAGAGCGGGCCGGTGCTGCAACAGCCACTGCGTAGCCGCCAATCCGCACCACATGACACCCAGCCAGGGAAACAGCGGCACATAGTCTTCGGTAACGGGTTTGACCGAGATCAAGCCCAGCCAGTTGAAAGTTTTTCCGTTCAGAAATTGCAGCGCTGCACTCATGGACAGCGCGTAAAAGGCGATGAATTTCATGGCGATTGCTGCTCCACCGAGCAACCACAACCATGAGCCCCAGTGCGCCGTCAGCCGCACAATAATGAGCATCAGCGCGATGCCGTGCAGGACTCCGAAGTAAATATAACTCTGGGGGTACATCAGGTAAGAACCAACACTCACCAGCAAGGCACAGCCCGCAATCTGCCCCCAACGCCGCCAAAAGCGCGGCCAGCTTTGCCCCTGCTGCAGCGCAACGGCCTGGCCCGCGCCCGCACACAACAAAAACAGACTGACGATCGCCGTGCGCTGCCAGGTCCAGAACGGGTCGCGGTAAAAATCCTGGCTGATCCAGCCGTAGTGGTTCAGATCAAAGCAGAAGTGATAAACCGTCATCCACACGATGGCCACACCGCGCAGGGCGTCGAGCCGGTCAAAGCGCGCAATGGCGACCACCTTACGGCAGCCGCAGTTGCTGCATGCTCTTGCCGTCCGGGGTGATGGTGACCAAGTCAATCCTGGCGAGGGCGAGCGGCACGGCCTGGCTTACCGGGCCGCCGCCTCTTGTTCACGCAGCTTGAAGCGCTGGATTTTCCCGGTGGCGGTCTTCGGCAGGTCGGTCACGAACTCGATCTGGCGCGGGTATTTGTAGGGCGCCAGCCGCTCCTTGACAAACGCCTTGAGGTCCGCCTCGGTCGCCTGGGCACCCGACTTGAGCACGACAAAGGCCTTGGTCTTGGTGAGTCCCTCGTCATCGGGCACGCCAATGACGGCGGCCTCCAGCACCGCCGGGTGCTGCACCAGCGTGGCTTCTACCTCGAACGGCGACACATAGATGCCGCTGACTTTGAGCATGTCGTCGCAGCGACCCGAGTAGGTATAGCTGCCGTCGGCGTTGCGCACATATTTGTCGCCGCTTTTGGTCCACGCTCCCTGAAAAGTTTCGCGCGACTTTTCGCGGTTGCCCCAGTACATGAGGGCCGCGCTGGGGCCCCGAATGTAGAGGTCACCGGTTTCGCCGTCAGGCACCGGTCGATTGTCATCGCCACGCAGTTCGATGTCGTAACCGGGTACCGGCCAGCCGGTAGTGCCGTAGCGCACCTGTCCCGGACGGTTGGACAAAAAGATGTGCAGCATCTCGGTGGAACCAATGCCGTCGATGATTTCGACCCCGAAGTGGGCGGTAAATCGCTCGCCCAGGTCGCTGGGCAAGGCTTCGCCAGCGGACGAGGCCAGCCGCAGCGCCACGTCTTTTTTGGCGGGTAGTGCGGGTGAGGCGAGCATGCCGGCAAAGCCGGTGGGGGCACCGAAAAACACGGTCGGACGCTGGCCGCCCACTTCGCCGCGCCATCGCTTGAAGGTCGCATCAGGCGTCGGGCGTTCGGCCATCAGGAGGGTGGTGGCGCCCACGCTCAAGGGAAAGCTCAGTGCATTGCCCAATCCGTAGGCGAAGAAGAGTTTGGCGGCCGAGAAACACACATCACGCTCGGTGATGCCCAGCACCGGCGTTCCGTACAGCTCGGCCGTCCAGTACGGGTTCGCATGGCTGTGCAGCGCGCCTTTGGGTTGCCCGGTGGAGCCGGACGAGTAGAGCCAGAAACCCGGATCATCGGGACCGGTGCCGGCCGGCTCAGCCAGCGGCGCCTGTTGTCCCAGCAGGCTGTCAAGCGCCACCATGCCAGCGGGCAAGGCAGCTTGCGGACGCGAGACGATGACGGTCCTGACCTCGTGGCCACCCTGGGCCAGGGCAGCCTGCAGCGTCGGCAACAAGGCATTGGACACAAGGGCCGCCTGGGCCCGGCTGTGTTTGAGCATGTAAACGTAGTCCTCGACGGTGAGCAGCGTGTTCACGGCCACCGGGACGATGCCCGCATACATTGCGCCCAGGAAACTCACCGGCCAGTCGCAGCAATCGTGCATCAACAGCAGCACGCGCTCCTCGCGGCGCACACCCGAGGCCAGCAGCGCAGCGGCCAGGCGGCGGATGCGGTCGGCCAGATCGCCATAGCTCAGGCTGCCCTGGTCGTCGATATAGGCCGTTTTGGCTGCGCGGTCCAGGTTGCGCGCGATCAGGTGCTGCGCAAAATTGAAGTGTGGGCCGGGTGCCTGGATGTTGGCGTAGTTTGTCAAGTTGTTCTCCTCTTGTGTTTGTACTTTATTGCGCTGGCCCTGACAAGCCCGCGAGCACGGCGGTGCTGGCCTGCACGGCACTGCGGCGGTGGTAGAAACCGAGCGCGCGCAGGCCCCCCAATTCCTCGCCGCCGCCGGCACGGCCCGGGCCGCCATGGAGCGACTGCGGCATGACATTGCCGTGGCCGGTGTGCAGTTGCGCAACGTCGGGCGAGATCACATGGACACGGCCATGACTGTCGGCCAGTTGCAGCGCCGTGGCCGCCAGTGTTTGCGGATCGCTGCCGTAAAGCGAGGCCACCAGCGAGCCCTGGCCGCGACGCACCATGGCCAGCGCGTGCCCGCTGTCGCGGTACGGGAGCAGCGTGGCGACTGGGCCGAAAACTTCGGTGTCATGGACCCGGTCGGCGCCGTCGCTGCCCTGTGGATGGCGCGTGCCCAGCAGCGTGGGACCGACGCAGCAGGCAAGCGCCGGATCGGCGTCAACCAGCGCGTGCGTGGCGCCGTCGTGCAGGGTTTCGGCCTGTTGCTTCAGATAGTCCAGCCCTGCACGCACGCTGACCAGTTGCGCGCGGCTGACCAGCGCGCCCATGCGCACCGATTCATTGCGCGGATTGCCCACCGTGGTCTTGGCCAGGCGTTCGGAAATGGCTTCTGTCGCCGCGCCATAACTGGCCTCGGGCACGAAGATGCGGCGGATCGCGGTGCATTTCTGCCCCGACTTGACCGTCATTTCGCGCACCACCTCTTTCGCCAGCAGATCAAAGGCTTCACTGCCGGGCACGGCATCGGGCAAGAGCAAGGCCGAGTTGACGCTGTCGGCCTCAATGTTGACGCGCACAAAGCGTTGCGCCACGGCCGGGTGGGAGCGAATCACCGCCGCCGTTTCGGCCGAGCCGGTGAACGACACCACGTCAAAGGTCTGCAACGCGTCCATCAGGCCGGCGGAGCTGCCGCAGACCACCGACAGCGCGCCCGGCGGGAAGATTCCGGCATCAACCACGTCCTTGACCATGCGCTGGGTCAGCCAGGCGGTGGTGGTGGCCGGCTTCACAATCACCGGCACACCCGACAGCAAGGCGGGCGCCGCTTTTTCCCACAAGCCCCAGCTCGGGAAGTTGAAGGCATTGATGAAGAGCGCCACACCGCGCGTGGGTACCAGCACATGCTGGGACTGAAACAGCGGATCCTTGCCCAGGCGCGCCGCTTCACCGTCCAGCATGTAGTTGCGGTCACCGAGCGACTCGCCGAGCTTGGCGTAGGTGCCCAGCGTGAAGATGCCACCGTCGATGTCCACCGCCGAGTCATTCTTGACCGTGCCGCTGTTGGCGGTGGCGATCTCGTAATAGGTATCGCGATTGGCTTGCAGCACCTTGACAGCGGCCCCCAACAGGCGAGCGCGTTCGCGGTAAGTCAGCGCGCGCAGTGCGGCGCCACCCTGTTCGCGGGCGAAGGCAAAGCCGGCTTTCAGGTCCAGTCCGGTCGCGTCCACGCGCACCAGTTCGTTGCCCAGCACGGGGTCAATCAGCGGCGTGCCGGCACCTCTCCCGGCCTGCCAATGGCCGCCGAGGAAATTGGAAAGCAGTTCAGTCATGTCATTCTTTCGTGATGAGTCATCGTGACGCCGCCGGGCCGCCCCAAGCAAGCACAGCTCCCTTGGGGGGCAGCGCAGCACACGCAGTGGCAAGCGTGAGGGCCATATCAGCGGGTAAAGTCAATGCGGCCTTCTGGCAGCAGATAAAGCACGAGCGCTCGCCCGCCAGAGACAGTCGGCCGGTGTGCACTGCCCGGCGGGCAGACCAGCCAGCCGGCCGGGCGGCCGTCAAACCGGGCGCCGTCACCGATCGGCATGATCAGGTCGATCTCGCCGTTCGGGTGCGCGTGGTGCGGGCCGGCAATGTCTTTCATGTCAACCACATCGACCGAGAAGCCGCCCAGATCCGGCGCCGGTTTGAAGATGCGCCCGTAGCGGATGCCGCCGCCTTCGCGCTCGCACAGCCAGCCGGCGGCAACACCCGCCTCGCAGCTTTGCTTCAGGCGGTCATAAGTCGCGGTGCCGACACCGTGTTCTGTATTGAGCCAGGCGTCCAGATCGGCATCAAGGGGGCGCCCCGCCAACTGGGTGCCGAGTTCAGCAATCTGTTCCCGAAATTGGGCGGGTGACATGATTCAGTCTCCATTGTTTCGATTCAGCTTGCACTTTTAGACAAGATGAATTATTGTGCAAGCAGGAACAATAAAGTCTTATGAACATCATGTCAAGCACTATATTGCATTTATCCGGGTTAACAACTAGCCCGGCGAAACCAGACATTGCCCCCTACACAGAGCCAGCCAACCCCGCCGACGGCCTGCTGGCGGAGGAGAAGAATCCCTTCCTCGCGGCGCTTGGTGATCGGGTGCGTGCCCTGCGCGCGCGGCGCGGCATGACGCGCAAGGCCGTGGCATTGGCGGCCGATGTCTCCGAGCGACACCTGGCGAACCTGGAATACGGCCTGGGCAACGCTTCCATCCTGGTATTGCTGCAAGTGGCTGGCGCCTTGCAGTGTTCACTGGGTGAGCTCATTGGCGACGTCACGACCTCGTCACCCGAATGGCTGCTGATCCGCGAATTGCTTGAGCAGCGCGACGAAACCACATTGCAGCGCGTGCGGGTCGCCATCGGCGAAATGCTGGGTACCGGCGGCGGCAATGCGGCACACAGCCCGCGCGTGGCTCTGATCGGCCTGCGCGGCGCGGGCAAATCAACCCTGGGCCTGATGCTGGCCGACGACCTGGGTTTCCCCTTCGTTGAACTGAGTCGCGAGATCGAGAAGTTTGCCGGCTGCAGTATTGCCGAGATACAGGCGCTTTACGGAATGAATGCCTATCGCAGGTACGAGCGGCGCGCTCTCGAAGAGGCGATCCAGATCTACCCTGAGGCAGTGATCGCCACGCCCGGCGGTTTGGTGTCGGATGCGGCCACCTTCAACCAGTTGCTCGCACATTGCACGACGGTCTGGCTCCACGCCGACCCCGAGGACCACATGAAGCGCGTGACGGCGCAGGGTGACTTGCGCCCGATGGCGGCCAGCCGGGAGGCCATGGAAGACCTGAAGGGCATCCTGACAGGCCGCGCAGCTTTTTATTCCAAGGCCCAGTTCAAACTCGACACCAGCGCCCAGCCACTGGCACCGACATTTCTCGCCTTGCGGGAGATCGTCCGGAAGGTACTGCAGCTGGCAATATGAATTATTTTGAAAAATGCATAAAAATGCATCTCAATTTTTAAAATATGTATTATGATGCGTATATCGAAATCGATTTATGCATTTTTATGCTTCAGCTTAAGGAGAACAAGCCGTGACCCTTCCCAGCCGCGTCGAATACCAGACCACCCCGTCGCAGTACCGGCACTGGAAGCTTGACTTCAATGGTCCGGTGGCCACGCTAAAAGCGGATTTTGACGAGAATGCCGGCCTGCGCCCCGGCTACAAGCTCAAGCTCAACAGTTACGACCTGGGCGTTGACATTGAGTTGAATGACGCCATCAGCCGCATCCGCTTTGAGCATCCCGAGGTGCGCACCGTGGTGCTGACAAGCGCCAAAGAGAAGGTTTTTTGCTCGGGCGCCAACATTTTCATGCTGGGCGTGAGCAGTCATGCCTGGAAGGTCAATTTTTGCAAGTTCACCAACGAGACGCGCAATGGCCTGGAAGACTCATCGACCCACAGCGGGCTGAAGTTTCTCGCGGCGGTCAATGGCGCCTGTGCCGGTGGTGGTTACGAGCTGGCGCTGGCCTGCGACGAGATCATCCTGGTCGATGACCGATCATCGGCCGTGAGCCTGCCCGAGGTGCCGTTGCTCGGCGTGCTGCCCGGCACCGGCGGCCTGACCCGCATCACCGACAAGCGCCATGTGCGCCACGATCTGGCCGACCTGTTCTGCACCAGCGTCGAGGGCGTGCGTGGCGACAAGGCGGTGGCCTGGCGCCTGGTGGACGCCATTGCCAAGCCGGCCGTGTTTGCTCAAAAAGTGCAGGAGCGCGCGCTGCAATTGGCCGCCAGGAGCGATCGCCCCACCAACGCCAAGGGCGTGGCCCTGACACCGCTGCAACGCACACTGGAGGCGGATGCCTTGCGCTACCCCCATGTGACGGTTGAGATCGACCGGGCCAAGCGCACCGCCACCTTCACCGTCAAAGGGCCAACTGGCGCGCAGCCGGCGGACATTGCCGGGATTGAGTCGGCGGCTGCCGCCTGGTATCCGCTGGCGATGGCGCGTGAACTGGAAGATGCCATCCTGGCCATGCGAACCAATGAAACCGGCATCGGCACTTGGTTGGTGAAAACTGAAGGCGATGCCAGCGCCGTGCTGGCGATGGATGCCACGCTGCTGGCGCACAGAAACCATTGGCTGGTCCGCGAAACCATCGGCCTGCTGCGCCGCACGCTAAGCCGTCTGGATGTCTCCTCGCGCAGCCTGTTTGCCCTGATCGAGCCGGGTTCCTGTTTTGCCGGCACCTTGCTGGAACTGGCCCTGGCCTGCGACCGCAGCTACCAGCTGGCATTGCCCGACGACGCAGCGCGCACGCCCCGCATCACGGTGACCGAGACCAACTTTAGCCTGTACCCAATGGTCACCGGACAGAGCCGCCTGGCTCGCCGTTTCTATGACGAACAGCCCGCGCTGGCTGCCGTGCGCAGCAAGATTGGCCAGGCGCTGGACGCCGATGCCGCCTTTGCACTGGGTCTGGTGACCTCCAACCCCGATGACATTGACTGGGCCGACGAGGTGCGCATTGCCATTGAAGAGCGCGTCTCGATGTCACCCGACGCGCTGACGGGTCTGGAAGCCAACCTGCGCTTCAATGGCCCGGAAAACATGTTCACCCGAATCTTCGGCCGGCTCACCGCCTGGCAGAACTGGATCTTCCAGCGCCCCAACGCCGTTGGCGAAAAAGGTGCACTCAAGGTTTATGGCAAGGGCGAAAAAGCCGCCTTTGACTGGAACAGGGTATGACGAACACCCCTGAGTCGACCTCCGGTCGCCCCGTGCCACGGTCAGAGCCCGTCGCTCTTCGGGCTGTCCGACCCTGCGCAGGGCAGGCTCGGAGCCGCAGCCCTCAGCCCCTCAAGGGGGCGACGCCAGCGGCCCGGCAAAGCCGGTTCCGCGGCGCCCCTGAATAAAACCCGCACGCCCAACCTCACTGATTACCCAAGGAGACCCTCATGTCAGAGATGAATTACAGCGACAAGATTCCCAACAACGTCAACCTGAGCGAAGACCGCACCCTGCAGCGCGCTCTGGAACAGTGGCAACCCAACTACCTCAGATGGTGGGGCGACATGGGTCCCGATGATTCGCAGGGCTTCGACGTTTACCTGCGCACCGCCATCAGCGTTGATCCGCAGGGCTGGGCGCAGTTCGGCCATGTGAAGATGCCCGACTATCGCTGGGGCATTTTCCTGAACCCGGCCGAGGCCGGCCGCAAGATTCACTTTGGTGACCACAAGGGTGAGGACGCCTGGCAGGACATCCCCGGCGAGTACCGCGCCAACCTGCGCCGCATCATCGTCACGCAGGGCGACACCGAACCGGCTTCGGTGGAACAGCAACGCCACCTGGGCCTGACAGCGCCCAGCCAGTACGATCTGCGCAACCTGTTCCAGGTGAACGTCGAGGAAGGACGCCACCTGTGGGCCATGGTGTACCTGCTGCACAAGTACTTTGGCCGCGATGGCCGCGAAGAAGGCGAGGCGCTGCTGGCACGCCGCAGCGGCCAGCAGGACAACCCGCGCATCCTGCAGGCCTTCAATGAAGAAACGCCTGACTGGCTGAGCTTTTTCATGTTCACCTACTTTACCGACCGTGATGGCAAGTTCCAACTGTGCGCCCTGGCCGAGAGCAGCTTTGATCCGCTGGCCCGCACCACCAAGTTCATGCTGACGGAAGAAGCACACCACATGTTCGTGGGCGAAAGTGGCATCTCACGCATCATCGGGCGCACCTGCCAGGTGATGAACGAACTGAAAACCGACGACCCGGCCAAGCTTCGCGCGGCCGGCGTGATCGACCTTCCCACCATTCAGCGTTACCTGAATTTCCATTTCAGCGTCACCATCGACCTGTTTGGCGCCGACGAGTCGAGCAACGCCGCCACCTTCTACAGCACGGGCCTGAAGGGCCGCTTTGAGGAAGGCAAACGCATGGACGACCACATCCTCAAGGGCGGCAGCTACAAGGTGCTGGCGATGCAGGGCGGCCAACTGGTCGAAAAGGAAGTGCCCATGCTCAACGCGCTGAACGAAGTGCTGCGCGACGACTACATCAAGGACTCCATCGGCGGCGTCGAGCGCTGGAACAAGGTGATCGAAAAGGCCGGGATCCCCTTCAGGCTGAAGGTGCCGCACAAGGCTTTCCACCGCAACATCGGCGCGCTGGCGCAAGTCAAGGTGTCGCCGGAGGGCCGTGTGCTGAGCGACGCCGAGTGGAAGGCCAACGTCGACAACTGGCTGCCGAGTGACACCGACCGCGCCTTCGTCGGCAGCCTGATGGGCCGGGTTGTCGATACCGGAAAGTTTGCCAACTGGATTGCGCCGCCGATGCTGGGCATCAACCGTCAGCCTGCGGACTTCGAGTACGTGCGTTTCAACTGACCGGAAATTGTCATGGACATGCGCGAGACGCTCGCCATCAAGCAGCACCTGATTGACCCGGAGATATGCATCCGCTGCAACACCTGCGAGGCCACCTGCCCGGTGGGTGCGATCAGCCATGACTCGCGCAACTACGTGGTCGATGTTGACAAATGCAAGTTCTGCCTGGCCTGCATCGCGCCGTGTCCGACCGGTTCGATTGACAATTGGCGAACCCTGCCGCGCAGCAAGGCCTATAGCCTGGAGGCCCAACTGGGCTGGGATGAGCTGCCGCCCGAGCTGATGCCCGGGCAGCCCGGGGCGGCGGAGGTGGCTGCTGATGCGCCGCCCGCCGAGCTGCCGGCATCACCACTGTCACTTGCCGCCGCGAGCGGAGAAATGGTTTTCAATAGCGCCCAATACGGCGCCACGCTGCCGCCCTGGTCAGCCGCCCATCCCTACGTCAATCTCTACGGACCCAAGGCGGCCGGGAAATCAATCACCGCCACCGTGGCCGGCAATGTGCGCGTCACCGAGGTGGGGCGCGAGTACGACACGCACCACATCGTTCTGGACTTCGGCGCAGTGCCGTTCCCGGTGCTCGAAGGCCAGTCGATCGGCATCATTCCGCCCGGCTTTGACGCCAGCGGCAGATCACACCATGCGCGGCAATATTCCATCGCCAGCCCGCGCAACGGCGAGCGGCCCGGCTACAACAACCTGTCGCTCACCATCAAGCGGGTGCTGGAAGATCACCAGGGCCAGCCGGTGCGCGGTGTCGGATCGAACTACATGTGCGACCTGCAGGTGGGCGACAAGGTGCAGGTCATCGGCCCGTTCGGCGCCACCTTCCTGATGCCGAACCACCCGCGTTCGAACATCGTCATGATCTGCACCGGCACCGGCAGCGCGCCGATGCGCGCCATGACCGAATGGCGGCGGCGGTTGCAGCGTGGTGGCGCCGGGCCGTCCCAAGCCACCACAGCCCCCTCGGGGGGCAGCGACCCGCGCAGCGGCGGAGCGTGGGGGCCCGTTTCCGGCAAGTTCGAGGGCGGCAAGCTGATGCTGTTCTTCGGCGCCCGAACCAAGGAAGAATTGCCCTACTTTGGCCCGCTGCAAAACCTGCCCAAGGATTTCATCGACATCAACTTTGCCTTCTCGCGCACGCCGGGCCAACCCAAGCGTTATGTGCAGGACGTGATGCGCGAGCGAGCCGCCGACATCGCGGCCCTGCTCAATGACCCAAACAGCTATTTCTATGTGTGCGGGCTCAAGAGCATGGAAGAAGGTGTGGTGCTGGCGCTGCGCGACGTGGCGCAGCAATCCGGCCTGTCCTGGGAGGCCGTTGGCGCAGCGCTCAGACTGCAGGGCCGGTTGCACCTGGAAACCTACTGATACCGACCAGGCCCAAGGGCGCGGGTGGATCAAGAGTGAACCGGGGTCGGCACTTGCTCACAGGTTGCCCGCGAGCAGGCGGCGCAGCACGGTGTCTTTCAGGCTGTGGGCATCGGCCAGGCCGAGTCGCTCTGAATAAGCGGGCGGCATCTCCTTGCCTTCCCGGAAACTTTTGAACGCAAGCGACAGCAGTTCGGCCGGGTGTTCGCTCGCGTGCTTGAGTTTCTTGAGAGCCCGCACGATCTGCAACTCATCTGCCGTGAGATCGGTGCCAAACGGGAAATCTGGCAACAGACCGGCTTCGGCCCACGGTCGCAGCTTGCCTTCCAGCACCTGGGGCAGATTGTGGCGGTAGCGCTCCGGCACTTCGTAGTGTGCATCGAGCTTGCCGTGAGCCTTGGCTTGCCCGACCAGCTCCGTCTGAAAGCGTGAGTCGGCAATGGCGATCAGGCGCTTGATGACCTCACCATCGGGCTGGCCGCGCAGTTCCGCCACGCCATACTCGGTGATGACCACATCGCGCAGATGGCGCGGGATGGTGACCTGGCCATAGCTCCACACAATGCTGCTGCTCAGGCCAGTCTTGTTGTCGTGGGTGGCGCGCAGCATCATGATGATCCGGGCATCGGGCAGGGCGTGCCCCATGGCGACAAAGTTGTATTGGCCGCCCACGCCGCTGACCACCTGGCCGGATTCCAGCGCGTCGCTGGCGGCGGCGCCCAGCAGCGTGACGATCATGGTGGTGTTCATGAAGCGGCCGCGCTGACGCTGCGCCCGTTTGAGGTCTTCCTGCCCATAGAGCTGGTTGATGAAGTCGATGCGCGTCATGTCGATCCTGGCCAACTCCTGGGTCGGCATGCTGCGCAGGCGCTCGTAAAAATCGCGCGGACCGAGGAAAAAACCACCGGTCATATGGATGCCGCCGAGCAGGCGCGAGCCCAGCATGTGCTGGCAGACGCAGTTGAACGCATCGTCCTGCAGCAAATCGGCGCTGCAGCGCTGCTCACCCAGCACCAGTTGCCCGCCGTCAAGCGCGACGCCCGGGCGCAGGATGCCAAAGCGCTGCAGATAGGCGAGGTCAGCCGCGGCCAGCGGCGAGCGCACGCGCCCGGCATCGAGTAGCGCGCGCAAGGTTTGCGGGGTCACTGCTGCATCCGCAATGGCCCCCTGGTTGAGCAACTGCTGCAGCACGGTGTCGCTGAACACTTCCCGACGTATGATGCCCGCCTCGATGAGCTTGAGAAAGCCGTTGACAAACATCTCGGAGCAACCGTAAAGGCCCTGGTCAAACCGGCCGAGATCACGCCGTGCCAGACCGTCGGGGCAGATCGATTCCAGAATCCGCCGGTATTCGGCGCTGTGCCGATCCCGCACAATCAGTGCCTGCGCAATCGCGTCGCCCAGCGAACCGATGCCAATTTGCAGCGTACCGCCGTCGCTCACCAGGCTGGAGGCATGCAGGCCGATCGCATGGTCGGCCAAGCCAACTTTGTTGTTGGGCGGCGCAAATACCGTGTGCGTTCCCGCCGGATCGGTGACCACCAGGTCAAAGAACTCCGGCTTGACTTCAGCCGTGTTGGGCATGAAGGGCATTTGCCGGTTGATGACACCAACAGCCGTAATCTTGTGGCCGGACGCGCGAGACTTTTCCATCAGTTCCAGAATCACGTCCGGGTTGCTTGAGAGGCTCAGGCGCAGGCCACTCGGGTCGTCCTTCGCGGCCACTGCCTGGGCGATCACGTTCATGCCTTGAAGCAGCATGTCGCGGGCAATGTAGGTGTAGTTGGTCGAGATGTGGCTCTGTTGCGCCACGGCGTTGTTCAGGTAATCACCCGTTTTCATGAAGACCTCGCAGACCCCGATGTTGGGCGGCAGGCCGGCGCCGCGCAGGTCTTTCACGTATTGCAGATCCGGGTAGTCGGCAAACACGCGCTCGACCAGTGGCGTCAGGAAATTGCGCTCCAGTTCGCTCTTGCCAACTGGTTTTTCGAGTGACAGCGCGGTGATGATCCTGAGTTTGCGCTCCGGGCTGGCCTTGATGCGGCGGTACAACGCGTTCACAAACGGATTGGGTTTGCCCACGCCCAGCGGAATGCCGAGCACCACGTCGCCCGGCGTGGTGTCCAGCACGTAATCCACGGCGGCATCGATCGAATCCATCATCAGGGGAGTAGTCATGGGGGCTTCCTGTCGTTATTGTTGGCGCACCAGCGGCTGCCACTTGTTCACTTTATCAGCCTGTCGGGCTTTGCCCTGGATCAAGTTCCCCGGCAGTCCCGCCTGGCCCGACGGCCGGTCGCAGTACTGGCCCCACAATAAGCACCATGCGCAATCATCTTTCTGAAACCAACGGTCTGCAGCGCCTGCTCTATGGCCTGCTGGCGGGCCTGGCTGCCGCGGCGCTGCCGATTCCGCTGGTCTGGCCCTACCGCGGGCTTTTGGGATGGTGCGTCGGCATTGCGGTCTATCTGTTGCTGGCCTGGTGGCTGTGCGCCCGCTTTGATGCGAATCGCACGCGGGCGCGGGCGCAGGCGCAGGACGAACCGAGCGGGGTGCTGTTTTTGCTGATGCTGCTGGCCGCGCTGGCGTGCGTGGCGGCAATTGTCATCCTGATGCAGCAGTCGCGCAACCTTTCGGGCGCCGAGCGCGCGCTTCATATTGCGCTGTCGATGGCGGCGCTGGCTGCCTCGTGGCTTTTCATCCAGACCGTTTTTGCGTTTCGCTATGCCCACCGCTATTACCAGGAAGAAAAACTCAAGGACGCGGGTGGGCCGGGCCTGCAGTTCCCCGGCGGCCTCGATCCGGACTATTTCGATTTTTTGTACTACGCCCATGTGGTTGGCATGACCTCGCAGGTGTCTGACGTGCAGGTCACCTCGCGCGAGATGCGCCGGCTCACGCTGGTGCATGGCGTGCTTTCGTTCGGCTTCAACATGCTGATACTGGCGCTGAGCATCAATGTGGTGGCGGGGGCATTGCAGTAGCGCAGCGCGCTGCCCCGCCTGTGCGCGCTGGTTTATGGCTTGGGGGTTTGGCGCCGTCCCAGCCGCAGCAGCCCGGTGGACAAGGCCGTGCCGCACACAATGACCGCTGCGCACCCGAGCATCCACGGCGTGACGCTTTCGCCGAGGAACAGCACGCCGTACAACACCGCAAAGACCGGCACCACAAAAGTCACCGACAGCGCGCGCGCCGGACCGGCGTTTTCAATCAGCCGGAAAAACAGGATATAGGCCAGCCCGGTGCAGAACACGCCCAGCACCAGCAACGCCAGCCAGGCCGGGCTGCCCGGCATGCGCGCGGGCCACAGCCACAGCGCCGGCAGCGCCAGGCCCAGCGTGGCACCGACCTGGCTGCCAGCGGCCGTCACCAGCGGCGGCAGGCCGGCCAGATAACGTTTGGTGTAGCTGGCCGAAATGCCGTAGCACACCACGGCGAGCAGGCAGGCCAGCACGGCCCAGCCGGGCGCCACGGCGGCTAGCGCGGGCTTGAAGCTGGCTCCTGGTCCGCTGGCTCGCCACGCCAGCAGCGCCACGCCCGCAAAGCCGATGACCAGCCCCAGCACGCGCGAGACATTGAGCTTGTCCTTGAGCCAGGCCCAGGCCACCAGCGCGCCAAACATCGGCACGGTGGCGTTTAAAATCGCCGACAACCCGGTGCTGATCGACAGCAGCGCAAACGAAAACAGCGCAAACGGAATGCCTGAGTTGAGCAGGCCGATAAAGAAGGTCTTGCGCCAGTGCTTGCCGAGTTGCGGCAACAAGCCGCGCAGCCAAACGATGGGCAGCAAAAACGCAGCGGCAATGGCCACCCGCACGGCAGCCGTCGGCAGCGGGCCAAACTCAATCACGCTGATGCGCATGAAGAGAAACGAAGCGCCCCACATGGCAGCCAGCAAAACGAAATCGACGCCCCAGCGCCGGGAGTTGGCAAGAGTGGAGGCAGCACCCGCGGGCGCCGCAATGCTGGAAGGCCTGGAACTCAAAGCAAATTCTCCTGATAAACACCTTCAAGCCGGAGCAAGGCGATTTTTCGATCCAGTCCGCCGCCGTAGCCGGTGAGCGAACCGTCGCTGCCCATCACGCGGTGACACGGCACGATGATGCTGACCGGGTTGTGCCCGACGGCAGCGCCCACGGCCCGCGCGGCACCCGGTTTGCCAATACGCCGGCTCACGTCGCCGTAGCTCTCGGTGCTGCCCTGCGGGATGGCCAGCAACGCCTGCCACACCGACTGCTGAAAGGCCGTGCCACAGGCCAGATCAAGCGGAACGTCGAAGCGCTTGCGCTGGCCCGCAAAATACTCGGCGAGCTGCTGGCTGGTTTGTTTCAGCACCGCATGTTCGGTGTCTTCGGGCCAACCGATATGGCCCCCACGCTTGTGGTGTTCCGTTCGCCCTGAGCCTGTCGAAGGGTCCCCCCCCGGGGGGGCGGCCCTTCGCGGCGCACTCTGATCTGACCCTGTCAACTCAGGGGGAAGATAGCGCTGGCCTTCCACAAACCACAGCCCCGCCAGGCCTTTGCTTGTGGCCGCGAGGGTGATGACGCCGAGCGGGCTTTGGCAGGTCGTTTGAACGATGGATTTAGCAAATTTCATGGTGTCACCTCGAGTGTCCCTGATTTGGCCAGGGCCTGTTTGTTTACGGTTTTAAAGGGTGTTTTATGGCTCTAGCCCTTATGGAATGGGCATTTACAGCTATCAATTCAGGACTTCTATCAGCTTGGCGCAACGCCTTGCCGACCGCGGCGGCGGTGACAGGCGGCATGGCAGGCGCGGCGACCAGCGCGCCGCTCCAGGCGCGAATCACCGCATAGCTGCGCCACGGTTTCCATGCCAGCGATGCCAGCTCGGCCTGCCGGGCCGGATTTTTCAGCCCCTGTACGTCCAGCGCCTTGTGCAGTGCCCCGTCGCCCGCCGGAAACGCATCGGGCCAGCGCAGTGCGCGCATCGCAATGTATTGCGCTGTCCAGTCGCCAATGCCGGGCAGCGCTTTCAGTGTGGCAAGGGTGGCGTTGATGTCGGCGCCGCCATGCAGTTGCAGGCGCCTGTCAAGCACGGCCCGGGCAATGCCGACAATCGCGGCCTGGCGCTGCCTGACGATGCCAAGCTGGCCCAGCGCGTCGCCGCTGGCTTGCGCGAGCACGGCGGGCGCAGGAAACAGCCGGCTGAGCTCGGGCCAGGGCGTTTCGATCATCTCGCCAAAGCGTTCGACCATGCGCTGGGCCAGCGTGCGCGCCGCCGCCACCGTGATTTGCTGGCCCAGCACGGCGCGCACGGCCAGTTCATAACCATCGAGCGCACCGGGAACGCGCAGCCCGTCTCCCCCCGGAAAGGCAGCGTGCAACACGCTGTTGATCGCGGCCGGGTCGGCGTCCAGGTCAAACATGGCGCGCACCCGGCGAATCACCAGCGGCAACACCTCGCGCAGCGAATCGCTAATGCGCAGCACGAGTTGGCAACGCGTTTCATCAAAACTGGCCAGCAACCAGCCACGATGCACCTTGCCGCCGGACTCCACAAACAATGTCCTGCCAATGCCGGGTTGCTTCGCATCAGCGGCTACAAATTCAATCGTGCGCAGGCATCGCTTGCTGAAAAATCCGAGCAGCGCCGCCACATCATAGGGCGGGCGGTAGCCGAGCCGCACGGTAATGCCGTCACTTGCGCCGACAGCGCCGACAGCGCCCTGACGCCGCAGTTGCGTCGGGTTGAGCTGGTAGTGCGCCACAAAGGCGGCATTGAAGCGCCGCACGCTGGCAAAGCCGCTGATCAACGCGACCTGGGTGATCGGCAGGCTGGTATCAGCCAGCAGTTGCTTGGCGCCAAGCAGCCGCCGTGTTTGCAGGTATTGCAGCGGCGACACGCCGAACTGCGCCTCGAAGATGCGGCGCAAATGACGGTCGCTCACGCCCAGGCGAGCCGCCAGCTTCTCGACCGACGGCGTGCGCAGCGCCGGGCCGCCCCAAGCAAGCACAGCCCCCTCGGGGGGCAGCGCAGTACGCGAAGCGACAAGCGTGGGGGCCCACGCCTCGGGTTCATCAAGAAGGCGCGCCGCCTGGTGCGCCAGGATGTACGACGCGTCCTGAATCGACCACACCA
>CAYJMW010000029.1:0-41970 GCA_964371235.1 uncultured Polaromonas sp. | reverse complement strand
TTGCTGCCGGCGACGCTGCGCCTGCGCAGGGTGCCGCTTCAGCCCCCGCTGCCGCTGCACCCGTCGCCCTGACAAAGCCTGATCTGGCCAAGGGAGAGGCCAGCTTTACGGCAGTCTGCGTCGCTTGCCATGGCGTTGGCGGGAATTCCGTGATCCCGGTAAACCCGAGGCTGGCGCAGCAACATCCTGAATATCTGGTCAAGCAATTGCAGGACTTCAAGGCCGGCAAGCGCCAGAACCCCATCATGCTGGGCTTCGCGTCGATGCTTTCCGATCAGGACATGAAAAATATCGCCTGGTGGGTTAGCGCCAACAAGGCCCAACCGGGTTTTGCCAAGGACAAGGACCTGATTGCGCTGGGTGAGCGCATTTACCGCGGCGGCGTGGCGGATCGCCAGATTCCCGCTTGCGCCGGCTGCCACAGCCCCAACGGCGCCGGCATTCCAGCGCAGTATCCGCGCCTGAGCGGCCAGCATGCCGAATACGCCGCCGCGCAACTGACCGCGTTCCGCGATGGTGTTCGCAATAGCAGCCAGCAGATGGCCCAAGTCGCGGCCAAGCTCAATGACCGCGAAATCCGTGCGCTGGCCGACTACATTGCCGGCTTGCATTGAGCGGGGGTGGTTTGCCTCGTTGGTGAACCCGCGACTTGTTTCTTATTCCATTTCCTCCCGGTCCGGTACTGCTGGGAGACTTGCGATCTGATCGAACTGTCACGGCGTTTCCCGCAAAGCTGTTCCTGTCAGTCCCGCACAGTTACGGAACCTTGTAACGGCAGGTGACTCCTTGTGATTGAATCTGTGTAAGAAGACGCCGCGTCGTCAGACTTACCCACAAGCAAATTTCAAGGACTTCACCATGCTCATCAGAACCAATGCCAGCGGGTTTGACCATCCGGTTCCCAGCGAGATCACGCCCGAGGGCATTTACCAGGGCCGCCGCGACCTTGTCAAGCTGATGGCCACGGGTGCCGCGGGCGCTGTGCTGGCAGGCTGGGCCGGGCGCAAAGCCTTGGCGCAGTCGGCGCAACGGCCGGGCAAGCTGGCGGCTTTGTCGGGTGGAAAATCAGCCGTGGCCGGCGCGGTGACGCTGGAGAAAATCACCGATTACAAAGACGCGACCAGCTACAACAACTTCTACGAGTTTGGCACCGACAAGGCCGACCCGGCCAAAAACGCCCACACGTTGGTGACCAAGCCCTGGTCGGTCGCCGTCGAGGGGCTGGTCAGGCAACCCAGAATTTACACGCTGGAAGACCTCATCAAGCTCAGCCCGCAGGAAGAGCGGATTTATCGCCTGCGTTGCGTCGAGGGCTGGTCCATGGTGATTCCGTGGGTGGGTTATTCGCTGTCTGAACTGATCAAAAAGGTGGAGCCGCTGGGCAGCGCCAAATACGTCGAATTCGTTACCCTGGCTGATCCCAAGACCATGCCGTATGTGGGTTCTCGCGTGCTCGAATGGCCCTACGTGGAGGCCTTGCGCATGGACGAAGCCATGCATCCGCTGGCGCTGCTGACCTTTGGCATGTACGGTGAAGTGCTGCCCAACCAGAACGGCGCGCCCGTGCGAATGGTTCTGCCCTGGAAATATGGTTTCAAGAGCGGCAAGAGCATCGTCAAAATCCGCTTTACCGACAAAGAGCCGCGCACCGCCTGGAACAAGGCAGCCGCCGGCGAATATGGTTTTTATTCCAACGTCAATCCCACGGTGGATCATCCGCGCTGGAGCCAGGCCACGGAGCGGCGCATTGGCGAAGACGGGTTGTTCGCCAAGAAGCGCAAAACCCTGATGTTCAATGGCTACGAGGCGCAGGTCGGCCAGTTGTATGCGGGCATGGACCTCAAGAAGCTATTCTGAATCCCGGCACGGGTGATGCGCGACCTTGCGCCGTGCTGCCTGTCTTCCGCGCCGCACCGCGGTCATGAATAAACTCCTTCTTCATCCCTTGGCCAAACCGCTCGTGTTTATTGCGTGCCTGTTGCCCTTTTGCTGGCTGTTTTACGCTGCGCTGAGCGGCCAGTTGGGGGCCAATCCGGCCGAGGCGCTGATCCGTTCCCTGGGTGACTGGACGCTGCGCCTGCTCTGCATCGTGCTGGCTATCACGCCCCTGCGCGTCATCTCCGGCGCGCCTGCGCTGGCGCGCTTTCGGCGCATGCTGGGGCTTTTTGTCTATTTTTATGTCGTGATGCACCTGCTGAGCTACAGCGGGTTTGACATGAGCTTTGACGTTCCCGCCATCGCCAAAGACATTGCCAAGCGGCCCTTCATTCTGGTGGGATTTTCGGCGTTTGTGCTGCTCACGCCTTTGGCCGCTACCTCGTTCAATCGCGCCATCAGGGCCCTGGGCGCCAAGCGCTGGCAATGGCTGCACAAGCTGGTCTATCTGGTGGCGGGGCTGGCCCTGCTGCATTTTTTCTGGATGCGGGCTGGCAAAAACGACTTTGCCGAAGTGTTTGTCTATGCCACGATCATTGCCTTGTTGCTGGGCTGGCGTGTGCAACAATTCATAAGCAAAAAAAGGCCTCAGCCCATATACAACCGGCGTACTAAGCTATCATAATAATAGCGTCAAGCGTTCCCGGGCGGGTGCCGCAAGTGCGGCCCTGCGGGTGTCAGGGGCCGACCAGTTGCTCCTGGCGCATCTGGTCCTGGGCCGTTTCCCGGCGCCGGATCAGGTGCGCCTGAGCGCCATCGACCAGAATCTCGGCGGCGCGTCCGCGCGTGTTGTAGTTGCTGGCCATGCTCATGCAGTAGGCCCCCGCTGACATCACCGCCAGACAGTCGCCCGCGGCAACGTGCAGGACGCGGTCATGGCCAATCCAGTCACCGCTTTCACAGACCGGGCCGACCACGTCGTAGCAGGCCGCCACGGTAGCCGCAGCCCCTTGCTCAGGCAGTGTGACGGGAACAATGGCATGAAATGCCTGGTACAGGGCGGGTCGCGGCAAGTCGTTCATGGCCGCGTCAATGATGCAGAAATTTTTCTGCTCGCCGGGTTTGAGGTACAGCACCTCGCTCAGGCAGACACCGGCATTGCCGACCAGCGAGCGGCCCGGCTCAATCATCAGTTTTCGCTTGCCGTAACCGCGCGCGTCAAGTTTGGCCAGCAACTGCCGCCACAATGCGTCAGCCGCGGGCGCGGCATCATGGTTGTAGTTGATGCCCAGCCCGCCGCCAAAGTCGATGTGTGCCAGCGCAATGCCCACGGCCTCTATCGCGGCGACCAGGTCAAGCACCCGGTCCATCGCATCGAGGTACGGGGAAGCAGCGGTGATCTGCGAGCCGATATGGCAGTCAATGCCGACGACCTGCAAGCCCTTGAGCGATGCAGCCCGCTGGTAAATGCGCAATGCGTCTTCATGCGCCACGCCAAACTTGTTGCCCTTCAGACCCGTGGAAATGTACGGGTGCGTTTTGGGGTCAACATTCGGATTGACCCGAATGCTTACCGGTGCGCGCAGATTCATCGCGCTTGCAACATCAGAAAGCGCATTGAGTTCCGCCTCGCTTTCGACATTGAAGCAGCCAATGCCGGCTGCGAGCGCCTGCCGCATCTCGGCGCGCGTTTTACCGACGCCAGAGAAAATAATTTTCCGGGCGTCAGCGCCAGCGGCCACGGCGCGTTCCAGCTCACCGCCAGAGACAATGTCAAAGCCGCACCCGGCCTCTACAAACACCTGCAGCACACCGAGCGAGGAATTGGCCTTCATGGCGTAGCAGATCTGTGCCTCGCGCCCCGCCAAACCGCGCTGGTAAGCCGCCAGCGCCGACAGCATGGCGGCTTTGGAATAGACAAACAGCGGCGTGCCGTGGGTTCGGGCCAGTTCACCGAGGCGCAGGTCTTCAACAAACAGCGCGCTGTCACGGTATGAAAAATGGGGATGGCCGGGGAGGATGTCGGGTGTCATGCGCGGGTTGCAAAGGTGTTCATCGGGGGGCGGAGGCGGGCGAAGCCGGCAACACCGCTGCTGGCGCCGCGCCGGAATTTGTCGTGGCGGTTGCTGGCGCTGGTGGCGCCATGGGCGGCGCGGGCAGGAACAGAGGGCCTTTTTGGCCACACCCGGCGAGTGCTATTGCGCCGGCCAAGACAGCATTGCGGCCATGGGATCCAACGCAGGCGCGAAGGCCACCTAAAATTCGGGAAGACAAAACCATCACAGGATTGTAATGACGGACCTTGAATATCAGGACCTGGCCGAGCTTGCGCTCAAGGCGATCGAACTGGCCTGCGACCGGATCAACGATGAAACCGATGCCGACATTGACAACCAGCGCACCGGCGGCATGATCACGCTGACATTTCCAAACCGCAGCCAGGTCGTCATCAATCTGCAAAAGCCCCTGCAGGAAATCTGGGTGGCCGCCAAAGCGGGCGGTTTTCACTATCAATCCAATGGTGGCCGCTGGATTGACACCAAGGATGGCAGCGAGTTGTTCGCCACCCTGTCGCGCAATGCCAGTGCGCAAGCGGGTCGGCCGCTGGTATTTACGGCTCCGGCCTGACCAGTGCAGTGTTGCACGCTATCTGGAACATAAAAACGCGTCTTTTGCGCCATGGCCGCGTTGCAAATCCGCGCGATACCTGCGGGTATCGCTGTGGTTTGCGCCTTGCCCTGACCCAAAATTCATCGTTTTTATTTGTTCCATCAAGCGTGCAATACTGCACTTGCCGTCAGGCACGGTTCTGTTCAGTTTTTGAACATATCCAGTATCCGTTTGCGGTCTTCGGAAGGCGGCAGAACCTGAATCGGACCGCCGGCCTGGCCCGCCGCCGAAGGGTCCTGCAGACCCAGGGTGCTGACGCCGGCGCCCTTGGCGTATTCGCTGTAATACCACTCGCCACCGGAATTCACAACGCCTTCAGGCGCTTTGTAATCGGTCACCGGCACGCCTTTGAGGGCGTGTTCCATGAAGGTGATCCAGATTGGCAAGCTGAGTCGGCCGCCGGTTTCACTTTCGCCGAGCGAGCGCGGCGTGTCGTAGCCCATCCAGACCACGGCCGCCAGAGTGGGCTGGAAGCCAGAGAACCAGTTGTCGATCGAGTCATTGGTGGTACCGGTTTTGCCAAAAAGATCAGACCGTTTGAGGGTGGCCTGCGCCCGCGCCGCCGTGCCTGAACGTGCGACTTCCTGCAGCAGGCTGTCCATGATGAAGGCATTGCGCGCATCTATAACTCTGGCCGACTCAGCCAGGACAGGCGGCTTGGTGTCCAGCAGTACCTTGCCGCGCTGGTCGGTGATCCTTGTTATCAGGTAGGGCTCGATGCGGTAGCCTTCGTTGGCAAAAACTGAAAACGCCGTTGCCATTTGCATGGGGGTGACGGAACCTGCGCCCAGCGCCATGGTCAGGTAAGCGGGATGTTTTTCCGCTTCGAAACCAAAACGGGTGACCCAGTCCTGCGCGTACTTGGCGCCTATGGCCTGCAGGATGCGGATGGAAACCATGTTTTTTGATTTCTTCAGGCCGGTCCGCACCGTCATGGGTCCTTCGTATTTGCTGTCATAGTTTTTGGGTTCCCACGGCTGGCCGCCCGTCACACCGGCGTCAAAAAACAGCGGCGCGTCGTTCACAATGGTGGCGGGTGTAAAGCCCTTTTCCAGCGCAGCCGAATAGATGAAGGGCTTGAATCCGGAACCCGGTTGGCGCCAGGCCTGTGTGACATGGTTGAACTTGTTTTTTTCGAAATCAAATCCGCCCACCAGCGCGCGGATGGAACCATCCCGCGGATCGAGTGCCACGAAAGCGCCTTCAACCTCAGGCAACTGGGTAATCTCCCAACTGCCTTTTGGTGTTCTGGCCACGCGGATCAAGGCGCCCCGGCGAATCTTGATATTGGGGCCGGCCTTGTCGGCCAGGCCGGACTGTGCGGGTTTGAGGCCGTCTCCGGTGATTTCAACCGATTCGCTGTTCTGCCGTATCGCAAGAATCCGCTTCGGGCTGGCCTGTAGCACCACGGCCGACATCACGTCGCCATTGTCGGGGTTGTCGGCCAGTGCATCGTCAATCGCATTTTCCAACTCCTGCGGATTGGCTGGCAGATCAATGTATTTTTCTGGTCCGCGGTAAATCTGGCGCCGCTCATAGTCCATGATGCCCTTGCGCAAGGCCTTGTACGCCACCGCCTGGTCGGTTGCGCGCAAGGTAGTGAAAACATTGAGCCCGCGGGTATAGGTCTCATTGCCATACTGGTTAAAGATCAGCTGCCGCACGGTTTCCGCAACATATTCAGCATGCACACGGCCTGCGTCGGGGCCGGTTTTAACCTTGAGCTCCTCCTCTTTGGCGTCCTTCGCCTCGACTGCCGTGATAAAGCCGTTTTCTTCCATGCGATCAATCACGTAGTACTGGCGGGCTTTGGCGCGTTTGGGATTGATGATGGGGTTGTAGGCCGACGGCGCCTTGGGCAGGCCCGCCAGCATGGCGGCTTCGGCAATGGAGATGCTTTTGAGCGGCTTGCCAAAGTAGGCGTCGGAGGCGGCCGCAAAGCCATAGGCCCGATTGCCCAGAAAAATCTGGTTCATGTAGATCTCGAGAATCTGGTCCTTGGTCAGCAAATGCTCCAGCTTGAAGGTGAGCAGGATTTCATATATCTTGCGGGTATAACTTTTCTCCGCCGACAGATAGGCATTGCGGGCCACCTGCATGGTGATGGTCGATGCCCCCTGGCTTTTCGCGCGCCCCAGATTGGCCAGGGCGGCGCGGATCACACCCAGGTAATCGACGCCGCCATGCGAGAAGAAGCGTGCGTCTTCAACCGCCAGCACGGCGTCTTTCATGACCTTCGGGATGTCCTTGATGGGCGTGAGATTGCGACGCTCTTCGCCAAACTCGCCAATCATCACGCCATCGGCTGAAAAAACGCGCAGCGGCAGCTTGGGTCGGTAGTCCGCCAGGTCCGAAATATCCGGCAAATTCGGATAGGCCACTGACAATGCAATCGCCACAAAGAGCAAGATGCCGACGACTCCTGCCAGCGCAATGCCTGCGCTCCAGGCAGCGAACTTGAGCAGCCAGCGCTGCCAGGACAGCTGCGTTGCAGGGCGGGTTGAATCAGGCGAGTTGGGTGTGGAAGGCATGCAGGCAATCGTATTAGGTCGTCATCATTATAAAAATCCCGACGACCCGGACGTATCGGGCATCCTTAAGAACATCACACTATTACGTTTTCAGACACAGCTTTGACCCGGTTTGCCCAAGCCCGGTTCAGGCAGACCGTCTGCTTTTGACAACGTTCCGGGTGTAAGAAACAGGAAAAATCGTTACTGTACAAGGGGCTTGCTGCTACTATTCAAGTGATTTCTTAAGTATGCAAGGCTACCTATTAGCCGTCATTTGGGGACTACCTTGATCTCTTTGGGGTCGTTATTCAGCCAGCAACAACCTCCGCTGCTGGGTCTTGATATCAGTTCGTCCAGCGTCAAGCTGGTGGAGTTGAGCCGCGACAAAGACGGCACCCTGGTGCTCGAGCGCTGCGCCATCGAGCCGCTGGAGCGTGGCTGGATCACGGACGGAAATATCGAGAAATTTGACGAAGTAGCCGATGCCGTGCGTCGCTTGGTCAAAAAGAGCGGGACGCATACCCGAAATGTGGCCATGGCGTTGCCCGCGTCGGCAGTCATCAGCAAAAAAATCATCCTGCCGGGTGGCCTGAGCGATGCCGAACTTGAAATTCAGGTCGAATCAGAGGCCAATCAATACATTCCTTTCTCGCTCGATGAGGTCAGCCTCGATTTTTGCGTGGTCGGGCCCAGTTCCACGTCCGGTGGCGACGTTGAAGTGCTGATTGCCGCCTCGCGCAAGGAAAAAGTGCAGGACCGGCAGGGCCTTGCGGAAGCTGCCGGACTCAAGCCCATTGTCATGGACGTTGAGTCCTACGCGTCGCGCCTGGCCGCGGCGCGCCTGATTGAAAGCCTGCCCAACCGGGGGGCGGACATGCTGGTCGCGCTGTTTGAAGTGGGCGCGTTAACCACCAGCATGCAGGTTCTGCGCAATGATGAGGTGCTGTATGAGCGGGACCAGGCGTTTGGCGGCGCGCAACTGACGCAACTGATTGTGCGTCAGTACGGTTTCTCGCCTGAAGAGGCGGAAAGCAAGAAACGCAGCGGTGATTTGCCGCAAGATTATGAGTCGGGCGTGCTCAAGCCCTTTGTCGAGAGCATGGCGCAGGAAATCGGCCGTGCGCTCCAGTTCTTCTTTACGAGCACGCCGCATAACAAGGTCAACTACGTGATGCTGGCAGGCGGCTCATCGGCACTGCCCGGGCTGACCGATTCCGTGACGCAGCAGACCTCGTTTGCCTGCCTGCTGGTCAATCCCTTTGAAGGAATGGAGCTCGGCAACAGCATTCGGGAAAACAAGATGCGGCGCGAGGCATCGTCTTATCTGACCTCCTGCGGCCTGGCTTTGCGGAGGTTTCTGCAGTGATTCTGATCAACCTGCTCCCGCACCGGGAAGCCGCGCGCAAGCGCAGGCGGGAAGTTTTCTTTACAACGCTGGGGATTGCGGCGCTGGCCGGTTTCCTGATTTGTGGCGCCGTGTATTCCTGGTATCTGACTCAAATAGAAAACCAGCGGGCGAAAAACAACTTTCTGAAAACAGAAATCACCCGCCTCGATGGGCAGATCAAGGACATCGCCGGTTTGCAGGCCGAAATTGCCGCGCTGCGGGCCCGTCAAACTGCGGTGGAAGATTTGCAGGGAAACCGCAATCTGCCGGTGTACCTGCTGAGCGAACTGGTCAGGCAACTGCCCGATGGCGTGTACATCAACACCATGAAGCAAAATAACCAGACGGTCCAGATTACCGGTGTGGCGCAATCGAACGAGCGGGTTTCAGAGCTGCTGCGCAATCTGGCCAACAACAGCCCGTGGCTCACCAAGCCCGAACTGATCGAGATTACGGCCGGCAGCGTTGCCCTGTCAGCGAGCGACAAGCGGCGGGTCTCCAATTTTTCCATGCGTGTCGGGCTCAAGCGGCCGAGCGATCCCCAGGCGCCGGGTCCCGCCGCAGCCAGTTCCGGACCAAGCGGCGCCAAGGCCAAGGCTGCGCCGCCGGCTTCGCCCAAGGTGTGACGCCAGCCTGAAAGAGATTGACCATGGCCAAAACACCCAAAACTTCTGTTGATTTCTCTGCAGTCCAGAGCAGTATCAAGGCCCAGTTCAGCGGCCTCACCATGAACGACCCGCCCTCGTGGCCGGCCTTGCCGCGTTACCTTCTTTGTGTTGCCGTCACAGCGCTGGTCGTGGTTGCCCTCTGGTTTGCCTGGTTGAAGGCATCAGAGGAGGAGTTGACGGCTGAGATGGCCAGGGAAACCCAACTCAAACAGGAGTTCAGCAAGAAACTCGCGCTAGCCGTCAACCTTGAGGCCTTGAAGAAGCAGCGTGAGCAGGTTCTGCAATATGTCACGCAGCTTGAAAAGCAATTGCCGAGCAAGGCTGAGATGGACGCGCTGCTGTCGGACATCAACCAGGCCGGGTTGGGCCGCAGCTTGCAGTTTGAGTTGTTCCGGCCGGGCCAGGTGAGTGTGAAAGAGTATTACGCGGAGTTGCCGATTGCGGTGCGCGTCACGGGCAATTACCACGAGCTGGGCGCCTTTGCATCTGACATCGCCCACCTCTCCCGCATTGTGACCCTCAACAACCTGAGCATTGTGCCCGGCAAGGATGCCAAACTGGTCATGGACACCACCGCAAAAACCTTCCGTTACCTGGACAATGACGAGGTGGCCCAGCAGCGCAAGGCCGCTCCCGTCAAGGGAGGCAAGAAATGAGGCTCGCCAATTCCGCGCTGGTTGCCAGCCTGCTGCTGGTCTTGTTTGGGATTTCGGGTTGCGGCTCATCCGATCAGGAAGAACTGCAACACTGGATGGCTGAGCAGCGCAATGCAACCCGGCCCAAGGTGCCACCCATATCCGCGCCTGGCAAGTTCACGCCGCAAGCCTATGACCAGGAGGCTGCAGTCGAGCCATTCAGCCGCGAGAAACTGACGCAAGCCCTCAAGCGCGATTCCAACCAGGCAACGGCCAATGCGGGACTCATTGCTCCCGAACTCAGTCGGCGCAAGGAACCGCTCGAGTCCACTCCGCTGGATGCGGTGGTCATGGTGGGCAGCCTGATCAAAGTCGGCCAGCCGGTGGCGCTGGTTCGCGTTGACAACCTGATTTACCAGGTTCGAGAGGGCAACTACCTGGGCCAGAACTATGGCCGCATTACCAAGGTGACCGAAACCAGTCTTGCCTTGCGTGAAATCGTGCAAGACGCAACGGGCGAATGGATTGAGCGACCGGCGACTTTACAGCTTTTAGAGGGATCAAAATGAACAAGCAAATACGGGTATCAGAGGCTGCAGTGACGGGAGGCAGCCTGCGGCGTTTGCTTGGGCGTGTGTTGCGCCACGCTTCACTGAGCGTGACATTGCTGGCAAGCACCCTGCCGTTCGCGGTGCAGGCACAAAACGTCATTGAGGCCGTTTCCGGCTCGGTGCAAGGCGGCTCGGAAGTCATCCGGATTGAACTGGCCCAACCATTGACGAGTGTGCCCACCGGTTTCAGCATCCAGGCGCCCGCCCGTATTGCCCTTGATTTCCCGGGCGTCAGCAGTACCCTGAGCCGCTCGGCGGTGGATCTGAATCTGGGAAATCTGCGTTCGGCGAACGTGGTTCAGGTCGGTGAACGGACCCGGGTGGTGCTCAACCTCAAGGCGCCAGCCGCCTACAAGGCCGAGATCCAGGGCAAGTCCCTGCTGATCATTCTCGAACCGGTGGCCGTGGCTGCGCCTTCTGCCGCCGCCGCCCCGGTATTTGCCGAGAGCCGCAATCGCGATATCCTGCCGCTCAAAGACATCGACTTTCGCCGCGGGCTTGACAACACCGGCCGCATCGTCGTCGGGCTGGCCAATAACGAGGTCGGCGTTGACATTCGTCAGCAGGGCCAGACGCTGGTGGTTGAGTTCCTGAAAACCGCCTTGCCCGAAGGGCTGCGCCGCCGCCTGGACGTCGCCGACTTTGGCACGCCGGTGCAAACCGTCACGACCTTCCAGACCGGTGACAAGGTCCGCATGGTCATAGAGCCCAAAGGCCAGTGGGAGCACAGCGCCTATCAAAGCGACAACCAGTTTGTGCTTGAAGTGCGGCTTCAAAAGGTTGATGCCAACAAGCTCACTCAGGGGCCTGGCTACAACGGCGAGAAGCTGTCATTGAACTTCCAGAACATTGAAATTCGCTCACTGCTGCAAGTCATTGCAGATTTCACCAACTTCAATATCGTGACATCCGACACCGTCACGGGCAGTGTCACGCTGCGCCTGAAGGATGTTCCCTGGGATCAGGCGCTGGATATTATTTTGCAGGCCAAGGGACTGGGAATGCGCAAGGCCGGCAACGTCTTGCTGATCGCACCCAAGGACGAGTTGGCTGCCAAGGACAAGCAGGATCTGGAATCGCGCAACGCCATACAAAGCCTCGAAGCGGTTCGCACACAATCATTCCAGATCAACTATGCCAAGGCGGCTGATATTGCGGTGCAGCTCACTGCGGCCGGCAGCGGCCCGGCCAGTGCGCGCATCCTGTCCAGGCGCGGCAGCGTGATTGCCGAGCCGCGCACCAACCAGTTGTTTGTGACCGATATTCCTCTCATCCTGGAACAGGTGCAAAGCCTGATTGCCAAGCTTGATGTTGCCGTGCGTCAGGTGCTGATAGAAGCGCGTATCGTTGAGGCCACCGACACCTTCGGCAAATCCCTGGGCGTAAAACTGGGCGGAGTGGACCTTCGGGCGCAGCGCGGTGGAGATGGCGGCTACCAGCTCCGCGGCGATAACCGCGCGGTATTCGGCACCAGCTACGGCAACGTGGTGGGCTCCTCGGGTGCCGGTGGCACGGTCGATACCTCCAGCAATTTTGTCAACCTGCCGGCCTCGGGCCTGGGCGTCGCCAACGCCGCCGCCTCGTTTGCCATTTCCATTTTCAATGCAACGGCCAACCGCTTCCTGAATCTTGAACTGTCTGCCCTTGAAGCCGACGGCAAGGGCAAGATTGTTTCCAGTCCGCGCATCGTCACGGCCGACCAGACCAAGGCCCTGATCGAGCAGGGGACCGAGTTTCCCTATGAGATCGCCACTTCCAGCGGCGCCACGTCGCTGGCTTTCCGCAAGGCCAATCTCAAGCTTGAGGTCACGCCGCAAATCACGCCAGAGGGCAACATCATCCTCGACCTTGACGTGAACAAGGACAGCCGCGGTGAAACCACCGCCGCCGGCATCGCCATTGACACCAAGCACGTCAAGACCCAGGTGCTGGTGGAAAACGGCGGCACGGTCGTGATTGGCGGCATCTTTACGCTCGACGAGACATCCAACGAAACCAAGGTGCCACTGCTCGGTGACGTGCCTTACGTGGGCAATCTCTTCAAGAGCCGCACTCGCTCTTCAAGAAAGCAGGAAATGCTGGTGTTCATCACGCCGAAGATGATTTCGGACCGTTCCGCTGCCCGATAATTCTTCCGATTCAATAATTCAGGAGTTCCACCATGCGCTTTTTGTCCTATCTGACGACCTTGCTGATTGCTGCGCTGCTCTCTGCCTGCGGCGGCGGAGGCGGATCGGCGGGATCAAACCCCAACACGCCTACTGTTTTTACGACCGCACCGGCTCAGTTGAACATGCCGATAGGCGCGGTACAGCAGTACTCAGTTCGGGGTGGAGTTGCGCCTTATTCGGTCAGCAGCAGCAATATTCAAATTGTCACTGCCTCGGTTAATGGAGAAACCCTGATACTGAACTCGGTGGGTCAAGGCACTGCCAATATAACGATTCGCGATCACAACGCAGGGAGCACATCGATTGCAGTCACCGTTGGGGATCCTTTGAAGTTGTCCATGACTACCGTGAAATCCTTTGTCGGTGACAAAATCAAGGTGCTGATTACCGGCGGAACGCCACCCTATAGGGCTTCCACTCTTGAGCTGGGTGTTTTGGCGGAAGTTAACGGCAGCGACTTGCTGTTGACCCTCATGGCCGTCAGCAAAATTGATGTGGTGGTCGTTGATGCGCTCAATCAGCAGGCAATAATAAACGTTGAAGTGATCACGGGCTCGCCGCAGTTCAATCTGGTTCCGGCGGCGCTCACCGTCTCCGAAAATTCGACGCTGCCTATCGCCCTTACTGTACTTGGCGGGTTTGGCCCGTTCACCGTCCAGAGCTCCGACCCGAATTTGCTGAAGGCAGCCATTTCCGGGAATACCGTGACTGTCACTACTGGTTCCAATGGTGAACGATGTGTTCCTGCGAATGCAGACGTGACCATTACGGTGGTTGATTCGAGAGGAGGTTTTGCCACTTCCGTGGTCAGCATCGTTGACAACCCTGCTGGCTGCGGTTTGAAGGTTTCGGCCAATCCCGTCACGGTGATTGTCGGTACGAGTGTCAAGCTGATCCTTTCTGGCCTGTCGGACACAGGCACGGTGTCGCTGACGTCCTCGGATCCAACAAAGGCCACGGCCAGTTATAGCGGCGGTGTCATCACCGTGACTGGCCTGGCACCGACCGGGGTTGCCGCTGCTCCGGCTGTTCCGGGTGTTCCTGCCGGGTGCGGCGCCCCCCCTGCCCCTGCCTGCACGACGGACCCGATTCCTGCTGTTGTTGCACACGATGACCCGGTGACGATTACCGTCGTCGACAGCGGACCGCCCACACGCAATGTGAGTTTCAAGGTAACTGTCTTGAAATAAGCACCCCGGGGCGTGATTGCATTAGTCGGCCTGCCGGGCTCGGGAAAAACCACCGTCGGGCGGCAGCTCGCCCGGCGCCTCGGGCTTGCGTTTACCGATTCTGATGCGCTGCTTGAGCGCCGCCTCGGCTGCGCCATCCGGGACTATTTTGAGCGCGAGGGCGAAGCCGCGTTTCGCGATGCCGAGCAGGAGGTCATTGATGAACTGACCGGGGCCGCTGGCGGGGTGCTTTCCACGGGCGGCGGCGCGGTCTTGCGCGAGATCAACCGCCAGCGCCTGCATCAGCGCAGCTTTGTCATTTACCTCAAGTCAAGTCCCGACGAACTGTTTCGACGCTTGCGCCATGACAGCCATCGACCGCTGCTTCAGGTGGCCGACCCGATGCAGCGGCTGCGCGACCTGTTTGCGCAGCGCGACCCGCTGTACCGCGAAACCGCCCACTTCGTGATTGAGACCGGTCGCCCCTCCGTCGCCACGCTGGTCAACATGATCATCATGCAACTGGAACTGGCGGGAATCATTCCGGCGCTGTAAATCCATCGTCTTCGCCGGGCTGACGAGTGCCTCTACACTTGCCATCATGCACGCAAATTCTTTTCCCGCGGCGGCGCAGGTTCAAATTCAACTGGCCGAGCGCAGCTACCCGATTGTCATTGGCAGCCAGTTGCTGGGCAGCGCGCTCAGCTACCAGCAACTTCCTGAAGCGGCGACGGCGCTGGTGGTTTCCAACACGACCGTGGCGCCCTTGTACGCGGCGCAACTCATGCAGGCGCTGCAGGCGCGCTATGGCAAGGTGCTGTTGCTGACCTTGCCCGACGGCGAGATCTACAAAGACTGGCCGACCTTGCAGCTGATTTTTGATGCGCTGCTTCAAAACGGCTGCGACCGCAAAACCGTGCTGTTCGCGCTGGGCGGCGGCGTGGTGGGCGACATGACCGGTTTTGCCGCAGCCAGCTACATGCGCGGCGTACCCTTTGTGCAGGTGCCCACCACGCTGCTGGCGCAGGTTGATTCCTCGGTAGGCGGCAAAACCGCCATCAACCATCCGCTCGGAAAAAACATGATTGGGGCGTTTTACCAGCCGCTGCTGGTGGTGTGTGACCTGGATGTGCTGGCGACGCTGCCGCCGCGCGAACTGAGCGCCGGGCTGGCCGAGGTCATCAAATACGGGCCGATTGCCGACATGGCGTTTTTCGACTGGATAGCAGCGAATCTGGATGCGCTGCTGGCCAAGGAACCGGCCGCGCTGGCGCATGCCATTGAGCGCAGTTGCCAGATCAAGGCCTGGGTTGTCGGCCAGGATGAGCGCGAGGCAGGCTTGCGGGCGATCCTGAATTTTGGCCATACCTTCGGCCACGCCATCGAATCGGGGCTCGGCTATGGCGAGTGGCTGCACGGCGAGGGCGTCGGTTGCGGCATGGTGATGGCGGCGCACCTGTCGCAGCGCCTGGGCCTGGTGGAGGCGCCGTTTGTCGAGCGCCTGACCACGCTCGTTGGCCGCGCGGGGCTGCCCGTCAAGGCACCGATCCTGTCTCCCACTGACAATGCCGGCCGTTACCTGGAGCTGATGCGCATCGACAAAAAGGCGGAGGCCGGCGAGATCCGTTTTGTGCTGATCGACGGGCCGGGCAAGGCCACCCTGCGCAGCGTGCCGGATGCGCTCGTGCGTGAAGTCGTTAACGCCTGCTGCATTTAGTGGAGATTTATTGGGGTCAGACACCAATTTTTCTGCGACGCCATGCGTCGCACCCGAAGGGTCAGCCTTTGGCTGAGAAAATTTGGGCTCTGACCCCAAAAAGTCTTAATTAATATAAGTCTTTTTGGCATTTAGCCCACGTATTTATTTAATAGTTTGCTATTAATTATATAGCGTTTAAGGAGTTCCCTGCAGATCTTCCGCGCGGCAGGCTGTTGCGTCGTGGTAGCTACGCCCTTGGCATTTTGGCCCGTTGTGGCGTTCATGCGGCACAATTCACCGCTAGTACTATTCCATGTGCAAGGCGAGCCGCAATGACCCACTCTTCTTCTGTTGCCACTGATCCTGACCTGTCCCACGTCGGACCGCGCGACAAGGCAGAAATTTTGGCGCAGGCGCTGCCTTATATCCGCAAGTTCCACGGCAAGACCATCGTCATCAAATACGGCGGCAACGCCATGACCGACCCGGCGCTGCAGGCCGATTTTGCCGAGGATGTGGTGCTGCTCAAACTGGTCGGCATGAACCCGGTAGTGGTGCATGGCGGCGGCCCGCAGATTGAAGTGGCGCTGAACCGGCTCGGCAAGAAGGGGCGCTTCATTCAGGGCATGCGCGTGACCGACGACGAAACCATGGAAGTGGTGGAGTGGGTTCTGGCCGGGCAGGTGCAGCAGGACATTGTGGGCCTGATCAACCAGGCCGGCGGCAAGGCGGTGGGACTGACCGGGCGCGACGGCGGCCTGATTCGCGCGCAACGGCTCAAGATGCTGGACAAGGACGATTCGGCCAAGGAGCACGACATCGGCTTTGTCGGCGACATCGTGAGTATTGACCCCAGCGTGGTCAAGGCGCTGCAGGACGATGCCTTCATTCCCGTGATCAGCCCGCTTGGCTTTGGCGAGCAGAACGAAAGCTACAACATCAATGCCGACGTGGTGGCGGGCAAACTGGCGACGGTGCTCAAGGCCGAAAAACTGGTGCTGCTGACCAATACCCCCGGTGTGCTGAACAAGGCGGGCGAATTGCTGACCGACCTGACCGCGCGCGAGATTGACGAGCTGTTTGCCGATGGCACGATTTCGGGCGGCATGCTGCCCAAACTGGAGGGCGCGCTTGACGCGGCCAGGAGCGGCGTCAACACGGTGCACATCATCGATGGCCGCGTGCCGCATGCTCTGCTGCTGGAAATTTTGACCGATCAGGCCTACGGCACCATGATCAGGTCGCATTGATATTTTCTCCCTCTCCCAGAGGCAGAGAGGATAACGCAATTCTCAAAGGTCAACCCATGAGACTGCTCCTGGTTGAAGACGATGTGATGGTGGCCAGCGGCATCAAGCTGGGGCTTTGCGATGCCGGTTATGCGGTCGATTGGGTCGGCAGCGCCGAGCGCGCCGAAGCCGTTTTGCAGGGTGAAACTTTTGACGCCGCCATCATTGACATTGGCCTGCCCAAGCTCGACGGGCTCGAACTCACCCGCCGCCTGCGGCGCGGCGGGCTGACCATGCCGGTGCTGATTCTGACAGCGCGTGATGCCTTGTGCGACCGCGTTCAGGGGCTCGATCTGGGTGCTGACGACTACATGCTCAAACCGTTCGAGCTGCCCGAACTGCTGGCACGTCTGCGGGCTCTGTTGCGTCGCTCGCAGGCGGCCACCAGCGCGACCCTGAGCTTTGGCGCGCTGGAGCTGGACACGGCCAACCACGAAGCGCGCGCCGATGGCCAACTGATCGAACTCGGACCGCGCGAGTGGACGGCGCTGGAGTACCTGCTGATCAATGCGCCCAAACCGGCCAGCAAGAGCAAGCTGCTTCAGGCCATGACTGGCTGGGACAAGGAAATCACGCTCAACGCGATTGAAGTTTATATGTCCCGGCTGCGTGGCAAACTCGAGCCGCATGGCATTGGCGTGCGCTGCATTCGCGGCTTTGGCTACCGCCTGGAGCTGCTCGAGGCCTTGCCCGATGCCGGCGCCGAATAGGCCGGCGCACCCGGCTTCCCGGGGACGCGCCTGGGTCAGCCGCCTGACGTCGCGCATGCATGCCACGGCGCTGCGCGCGCCGGCCAATCGACTGCTGCCGGCCGCCATGAAGTCGGGCCTGCAGCGCAGATTGCTGCTGCTGCTGCTGCTGCCGCTGGTTTTTTTTGCCTTGCTCAGCATCTACTTTGCCTATCAGACGGCCGGCAACGTGGCGCTGCAAAAAGACCAGCAACTGCTGCGGCTGATTCCCTTGCTGGCCGACTCCGTGCTGGCGCCCGGCCTGACGCCAAACAGCTCGCCCGCCCTCTTGCTGGCGCCGGCGGTGCAAGACTTCCTCAGGGGGCGCAGCAGCGCTGTCGGCTTTCGGATTTCCAGCTCGGGCGGCGGATTTTTCGCGGGTGAGCCCTGGATCGCCGGGGTTATACCGGCCACTTACGCGCCCGAGTTCCACAGCATGGAGGACAACGGCGTCACCTACCGCATCGCGACGCAGCGCGTCAGTACCGCAGCCGGCGAGATGATCGTGCAACTGGCTGATGGCTCGGACCCGCGCCAGCAATGGGTGCAGTCGATTGTGTTCAAGGTCCTGCTGCCCAATTTCATACTGGTGCTGGTGGCCGGGTTTGCGGTCAATTGGGCCGTGACGCGGGCGCTCAAGCCGCTGCTTGATCTGAAAGATGCCGTGGCGCGGCGCAGCCCGCGCGACCTCAGCGCGATCGACCCGCTCACGACCCCGACCGAGGTGCGGCCCCTGGTTGTTGCCCTGAATCGCCTGTTTGGCCTGGTCAATGACCAGGCCGAGGGGCAGCGCCGTTTTGTCGCCGACGCCGCGCACCAGTTACGCACGCCGCTGGCGGGCTTGCAGGCGCAAGTCGAAGCCTGGGCGCAGGCGGCGCGGGTCGCGCAGGGCCCGGGCGAAGCCGGCTCCGTCACACTGGCGGCCGAGAAAATCATCCGGCTGCGCAGCGCCACCCGGCGCACCTCGCAGCTTGCCAATCAGTTGCTGGCCTTGTCGCGCGCCGACGCTTCGTCCGTGGCCTCCCAGCCGACGCAGCGGGTGGACCTGAAAGACCTGTGCGAGTCGATTTTGCCGCTCTACCTGGATGCAGCCGCGCGCAAGGGCATCGACTTGGGCCTTGATGCCGACCTTGCGCAGGCCAACGGCCACGAGTGGCTGCTGCGCGAGTTGTTGTGCAACCTGCTGGATAACGCCATCAAATACACGCCGACCGGCGGCATTGTCACGCTGCGTTGTGGCCCCCTGCCTGGTTTTCTGGCCGCGCCTGAGAGCGCTGGTGGCGATGCGGCCGGGCACCGGTCCGGGGTATTTCTGGAGGTGGAAGACGATGGCCCCGGCATTGCGCCGCAGGAGCGCGCCAAGGCCTTGCAGCGCTTTTACCGGGTGCGCGGCACCGACGGCGAGGGCAATGGCTTGGGCCTGGCCATTGCCGACGAAATTGCCTGCGCCCACCATTCGCAGCTTGAGCTGGGTGACACCCACGCAGGAACGGATGCCAGCGGCCCACGCGGTTTGCGGGTGCATCTGAGCTTGTAGAGCCAGGCTGTGTTTGCCATGCGGCTTCGTATCCACGGCTTTGCGACCGGCGCCATAGCCAAATACCCGCATACGGTGGCCCCGAAACCGTCATTCGGCTGTGCGAGAATCAATTGCAACGATTCCCGGTTTTTTGAAACATTCTTCATTCCTTGCACGTCGCCCCTATGTCCGAATTTGCGCCCGAACCCGAACTGAGCCCGCCGCTTGCGACAGTTTCCGCGGAGACCGCGGCGCGCAAGCGCCCCAAGCCGGGAGAGCGTCGGGTCCAGATTCTGCAGGCGCTCGCTGCCATGCTGGAGCAACCGGGCGCGGAACGCATCACCACCTCGGCGCTGGCGGCCAGGCTGGGCGTGAGTGAAGCAGCTTTGTATCGCCATTTCGCCAGCAAGGCGCAGATGTTCGAGGGCCTGATCGAATTCATTGAGCAAAGCGTTTTCACGCTGGTCAACCAGATCGCCGAGCGCGAGAGCGAGCCTGCGGCGCGCACCCGCAAGCTGGTCGTCATGGTGCTGCAATTTGCTGAAAGGAACCCCGGCATGACGCGCGTGATGGTGGGTGATGCGCTGGTGTTTGAAAACGAACGGCTGCAAGAGCGCATGAACCAGTTCTTTGACAAGCTCGAGTCCAGTCTCAAACAAAGCCTGCGTGACGCCGCCGCGGCTGCGGGAGCGGCCACCCCCACGGTCGATGCGCAGGTGCGCGCGTCGGTGATCGTGGCCTTTATCGTCGGTCGGCTGCAGCGCTTTGCCCGATCCGGCTTCAAACGCTTGCCGTCCGAGCACCTGGAAGCCAGCCTGGCGACAATTCTGGCTTGAGCCTGATCTGATTGACCTTGGGTCGCTCTTGTCTCTACTATGAAAATGGTAGCGGCTCATGCCCATTTCTCTTGGGCTAAAGGCTATTTTCATTGTGCATTTTGGGTAAAAAAAGGACGCCCCATGAAACTTGTTCGCTACGGCAACCCCGGCAAGGAAAAACCTGGTCTGATTGATGCCGACGGCAGGCTGCGCGACTTGAGCGCGCTCATCGCAGATATCGGCCCCGGCCAGCTCGGTGATGCGGCGCTGACCAGGCTGCGCAAGCTGAAAACCGACAAACTGCCACGGGTCAAAGGCTCGCCTCGCCTGGGCAGCCCGGTCAGCGGTGTCGGAAAGTTCATCGCCATTGGGCTCAATTACGCCGACCATGCGGCCGAGGCGGGACTGCCGATTCCCAAAGAGCCGGTGGTATTCATGAAGGCCACCAGTTGCATCCAGGGGCCGAACGATCCGGTCATGCTGCCCAAAGGCTCGGTCAAGACCGACTGGGAGGTCGAGCTTGGCGTGGTGATTGGTGCGCGCGCGCGTTACGTGTCGCAAAAAGATGCGCTCGGTCATGTGGCCGGCTACTGCACCGTCAACGACCTCAGCGAACGCGCGTTCCAGCTTGAGCGCGGCGGCACCTGGGACAAGGGCAAGGGCTGCGACACCTTCGGCCCGCTGGGCCCCTGGCTGGTCACGCGTGATGAGGTCCCCAATCCGCAGAAACTGGGCTTGTGGCTCGATCTCAATGGCAAGCGTGCGCAGCACGGTTCCACCCGCACCATGATCTTCAGCGTGGCCAGGATCATCAGCTATGTCAGCCAGTTCATGACGCTGGAGCCGGGCGACGTGATCACCACCGGCACGCCGCCGGGCGTGGGCATGGGCATGAAGCCGCCGCTGTACCTGGAAAAGGGCGACCGGATGGTGCTCGGCATCGAAGGCCTGGGCGAGCAGCGGCAGGTGGTCGTGCCCTTCAAGTTGTAGAACTGAACCAAACCGGCTCGTCAATCAGGTTTTCATCGGCACCCACAGCTGCGGGTTTACCCGCAGCCTGGTTAGGGCCTGTTCCCTAAAACAGGGGGTATCTCAGCGCCTGAGCGGAGGCGCTCGTCAAATTGATGCAAAATAGAACGGTCGTTCTTTTATTGTTTCAACACCATGTCCGTCGCTCCCCTCCCTGTCAAATCCGGTCGCGGCGCGATCCTGGATGCAACAGCGCCCAAAGGGCCGCATAAAAGCCAGCACAAAGGCCAGCAGACCAAGGCGGCCATTGTCGATGCGGCTTTGGGGCTGGCCACGCAGATTGGCCTGGAAGGGCTGAGCATAGGCGCGCTGGCCGAAGTCATGCACATGAGCAAATCCGGCGTGTTTGCCCATTTTGGGTCGCGCGAAGAGCTGCAGATTTCGGTGATCCGCGAATACCATGCCCGCTTTGAGGAAGAGGTGTTCTTCCCGGCCTTGCAGCAGGCGCGCGGTTTGCAGCGCTTGAGCGCCCTGTTTCACAACTGGATGCGCCGCACCTCGATCGAAATCGATTCGGGCTGCATCTACATCAGCGGCGCCGTCGAGTTTGACGACCGGCCCGGGCCGGTGCGTGATGCGCTGGCAGGCTCGGTGCAGACCTGGCTGGCGGCGATGCACCGCGCCGTGGTGCAAGCCAAGGAGGTTGGTGATTTGCGTGCCGACGCCGACGAGGAGCAGATCGCCTTCGAGATTCACGGCCTCATTCTGGCGCTGCACTACGAAGCCCGATTTTTGAAGTCCCCCGGTTCTGCGGACCGGGCCAACACCGGTTTTGCCAATATCCTGGCGCGTTATGGCAGCCCGCGCGCGCCTGCTTCGCCGAAGAAAATTTCGGCAAAGCCACCTTTCCCAAAATCCATTTAAAGCCAAAGGACCCCCATGCCCCAATACACCCCGCCTTTGCGCGACATGCAATTCGTCATGCACGAAGTGTTCAAGGTCACCGATGAATTCAAGGCCTTGCCCCGGCATGCCGACATCGATGCCGAGACCATCAATGCGGTGCTTGAGGAAGGCGGAAAGTTTGCGACCGAAGTGACTTTTCCGCTCAATATCAGCGGCGACGAGGAAGGCTGCACACTTGATAAAACCACGCATGAAGTGACGCCGCCGAAAGGTTTCAAGGAGGCTTATGCGCAGTATGTGCAGGGTGGCTGGCCGGCGCTCAGCTGCGACCCCGAATACGGCGGCCAGGGCTTGCCCCTGGTGGTGAGTCAGTGCTTTTTCGAAATGCTGAACTCGGCCAATCAGGCCTGGACGATGTACCCCGGCCTGTCGCACGGCGCCTATGAAGCGCTGCACGCGCATGGCACCGACGCGCAGAAGAAGCTCTACCTGCCCAAGCTGGTCAGCGGCGAATGGACCGGCACCATGTGCCTGACCGAGCCGCATTGCGGCACCGACCTGGGGCTGCTGCGAACCAGGGCCGAGCCCCAGCCTGACGGCAGCTACAAACTCACCGGCAACAAGATTTTCATCAGTGCCGGCGAGCATGACATGGCCGAAAACATCGTGCATCTGGTGCTGGCGCGCCTGCCCGATGCACCGCAGGGCAGCAAAGGCATCAGCCTGTTTGCCGTGCCCAAATTCAATGTCGGCGCGGACGGCACGCTGGGCGCACGCAACTCCATTTACTGCGGCGGCCTGGAACACAAGATGGGCATTCACGGCAACGCCACGGCGCAGATCGTGCTGGACGGCGCCGCCGGCACGCTGGTCGGCCAACCGAACAAGGGCCTGGCCGCGATGTTTGTGATGATGAACGCCGCGCGCCTGGGTGTGGGCAACCAGTCACTCGGACTGACCGAGGTGGCTTACCAGAACGCTCTGGCCTATGCCAAGGACCGCATCCAGATGCGCTCGCTGTCGGGTGTAAAAGCCAAGGACCAGCCCGCCGACCCGATCATCGTGCATCCCGACGTGCGCAAGATGCTGCTGACGGCCAAGGCTTACGCCGAAGGCGGCCGCGCGCTGGCCATTTACTGCACGCTGCTGCTGGACAAGGAGCTTTACCACCCGGATGAAAAAGTGCGCCAGGACTCGGCCGAAATCGTCGCGCTGCTCACACCCATCGTGAAAGCCTTTTTGACTGACAACGGCCACATTGCCACCAACGCCTGCATGCAGGTCTTTGGCGGTCACGGCTACATCAAGGAATGGGGCATGGAGCAGTTTGTGCGCGACAACCGCATCAACATGATTTACGAAGGCACCAACACGGTCCAGTCGCTTGATTTGCTGGGCCGCAAGGTGCTGGGCAACAACGGCGCCACCTTGAAAAAATTCGGCAAACTGATTGGTGCACTGATTGCGGAAGAAGGCGTCAACGAGAAGATGGCCGAGTTCATCAATCCGCTAGCCGTGCTGGCCGATCAGATGACCAAATTCACCACCGAGCTCGGCTTCAAGGGGCTGCAGAATCCCGACGAGGTGGGCGCCGCCGCAGTGGACTATTTGCGGGTCGCAGGTCACCTGGCGTTCGGTTACTTCTGGGCCCGCATGGCGCAAGTGGCGCTGCGCGAGATTGCCGCCGGCAATACCGACAGCTTCTACCTGGCCAAGCTGCAGACGGCGCGCTTTTACTTCGCCAGGCTGTTCCCGGAAACCGCCATGCTCATGCGCACGGCGCGCAGCGGCAGCCGCTCGTTGATGGACACCGACGCGGCGCTGGCCTGATTGACCGCGCCCTTGCAACACCGCTCATGGCGCTGGAATCCTCAGCCTCCCGCAACTGATAAAGAGAGAAAAACATGTCGCGTTTTATAGAAACTTCCCTAACGGCTCGTTTTCAAGTCAAGAAAGTCGCTGTCCTCGGCGCAGGCGTGATGGGCGCGCAAATCGCCGCCCATCTGGTCAACTGCAAGGTGCCGGTGGTGCTATTTGATCTGCCCGCCAGGGAAGGCCCGAAGAACGGCATCGTCATCAAGGCGATTGAAGGCCTGAAAAAGCTCAAGCCCGCGCCGCTGGGCGTGGCCGAAGATGCCAGCCTGATCGGCCAGGCCAACTACGAAGAGCACATGGATGTTCTGAAAGAGTGCGACCTGATCATCGAAGCCATCGCCGAGCGCATGGACTGGAAGACCGAGCTGTACCACAAGATTGCGCCCTTCATTGCCGAAGGCGCCATTGTTGCCAGCAACACTTCGGGCCTGTCGATCACCACGCTGAGCCAGGCGCTGCCCGAGTCCATCAAGCCGCGTTTTTGCGGCATCCATTTTTTCAACCCGCCGCGCTACATGGCGCTGGTCGAACTCATCAATACGCCCACCACCGAGCCCAGGGTGCTTGATGACCTGGAAGCCTTTGCCGTCAGCGCGCTGGGCAAGGGCGTGATCCGCGCCCATGACACGCCCAACTTCATTGCCAACCGCGTTGGCATCGCCGGCATGCTGGCCACCATCAGGGAGGCCGAAACCTTTGGCCTGAGCTACGACGTGGTCGATGACCTGACCGGCAAGAAACTGGGCCGCGCCAGCTCGGGCACCTTCCGCACCGCCGACGTGGTGGGGCTCGACACCATGGCGCACGTCATCAAGACGCTGCAGGACAACCTCGGCGCGGGCAAGACGCCCGACCCGTTCTCGGGCATGTATGGCACGCCGCCAGTGCTCGCCAGGCTGCTCGAAGCCAAGAGTCTGGGCCAGAAAACCGGTGCGGGTTTTTACAAAAAAGTGGGGCGCGACATTTTGCGGCTGGACCCGCAAAGCATGGAGTACGTCACAGCCGGCGCCAAGGCCGACGACGTGGTCGGCCGCATGCTGAAGAAGCCGGCGGGCGAGCGCCTCAAGCTGTTGCGCGAAGCCGAAGGCGCCGAGGCGCGTTTTTTGTGGGCCGTTTTGCGCGACCAGTTTCACTATGCCGCCGTGCATCTGGAGACCATTGCCGAAACCGCCCGCGACATAGACTTCGCCATGCGCTGGGGCTTTGGCAGCAAACAGGGCCCGTTCGAGTTGTGGCAGGAGGCGGGCTGGCTGCAGGTGGCGAACTGGATCCAGGAAGACATTGATGCGGGCAAGGCATTGAGCAAGGCCCCGTTGCCGGACTGGGTTTTCAAGGGCCCGGTGGCCGACGCCGGCGGTGTGCATACCGCGGCGGGCTCGTGGAGCGCCTCGGCCAGGAAATTCATTCCCCGGCGCAGCCTGCCGGTTTATGCGCGCCAGCTTTTTCCCGAAGACGTACTGGGCGCCCAGGCGCCGGCTTTTGAAACCGCGGGAACGACGCTGCACGAGGATGACTCGATTCGCCTGTGGACGCTTGACGGCGAGCAAGGCGATGTGCTGATCGCCAGCATCAAGACCAAAATGCACGCCATCAACCCCGATGTGATCGAGGGCCTGGTCCTGGGTGTTGACCTGGCCGAAAAGAGCTACAAGGGCCTGGTGATCTGGTCCAATCACGAGATGTTTTCGGCCGGCGCCGACCTGCAAGCCATGCTGCCCGCTTTCATGATGGGTGGCGCCAAGGCGATTGAAAGCGCCGATGCCGATTTTCAGGACGCGATGCTCAGGCTGCGTTATGCCGCCGTTCCGGTGGTGTCAGCCGTTCGGGGGCTGGCGCTGGGCGGGGGCTGCGAAATGGCGGTGCACTCGGCCAGGCGCGTTGCCGCCATGGAAAGCTACATCGGCCTGGTTGAAGTTGGCGTTGGGCTGGTTCCCGGCGGTGGCGGCCTGGCCTACATTGCGCGCCGCGCCGCTGAAAACGCTGCCACGTCATCGGGCAAGGACCTGCTGCCCTTCCTCACAGAGGGCTTCACCGCCGCCGCCATGGCCAAGGTCGGCACCGGTGCGATAGACAGCCGCAAGATCGGCTACCTGTTAGAGAGCGACGTGATCGTTCCCAACAAGGACGAGCTGCTGTTTGTGGCACTGGGCGAAGCGCGCGCCCTGTTCAATTCCGGCTACCGCGCGCCGCACAAGCGGACCTTCCCGGTAGCGGGCCGCAACGGACTGGCCACCATCAAGGGGCAGCTGGTCAACATGCGCGACGGCGGCTTCATCAGCGCTTACGACTATCACATTGCCAGCCAGATTGCCAATGTGGTCTGTGGTGGCGACGTCGATGCCGGCACGCAGGTGACCGAGGAGTATCTGATGACGCTGGAACGCAAGGCCTTCGGCGCGCTGCTTGAGAACCCGAAGACGCAGGAACGCATCATGGGCATGATGAGCACCGGCAAGCCGGTGAGAAATTGAACCACCCCCGAAGGCTACGCCTTCCCCCTCAAGGGGGCAACATCAGCGGCCCGGCAAAGCCGGTTCCGCGGTGTTCCCTGAATGGATTTCCAAGGAGTTACGCATGAAGCAAGTTCAAGACGCCTACATCGTTGCCGCCACGCGCACGCCCATCGGGCGCTCGCACCGGGGGTTTTTCCGCAATACCCGGCCTGACGACCTGCTGGTCAAGGTGCTGCAGGGGGTGCTGGCGCAAGTGCCGGCGCTGGACCCCAAGGCAATTGAAGACATCATTTGCGGCTGCGCCATTCCCGAAGGCCCTCAGGGCCTGAACATCGCGCGCATCGGCGCGGTGCTGGCGGGCTTGCCCACCAGTGTCGGCGGCATCACCGTCAACCGCTTTTGCGCATCGGGCCTGTCGGCTGTGCAAATGGCGGCGGACCGCATTCGCGTCGGTGAAGCCGATGTGATGATCGCCGCTGGCACTGAAAGCATGAGCATGGTGCCGATGACGGGCAACTCGCCGTCGTTCTCGCCCGCCATGTTTGCCAACGACGAGAACGTCGGCATTGCCTACGGCATGGGCCTGACGGCCGAGAAGGTGGCGCAGCAATGGAAGGTCTCGCGCGAGGCGCAAGACCAGTTTGCCTACGCCTCCCACATGAAGGCGCTCAAGGCGCAGCAGGCGGGCGAATTCACTGCTGAAATCACGCCGATTGAAGTGACTGACCGCAGCGCCAATCTGCAAACCGGTGAAGTCATTGCCAGGAGCCGAACCGTCAGCCTGGACGAAGGCGCGCGCCCCGACACCACGCTCGAAGGCCTTGCCAAACTCAAAACCCCGTTTGCCGCGCGCGGCTCGGTCACCGCGGGCAACAGCTCGCAAACGTCCGACGGCGCCGGCGCGCTGGTGCTGGCCAGCGAAAAAGCCGTCAAGCAATTCGGCCTCAAGCCGATCGCGCGCTTCGTCAGCTTTGCCGCCCGGGGCGTGCCGCCGCATCTCATGGGCATAGGCCCGATCGAAGCGATTCCGGCGGCGCTGCGCCATGCCGGCCTCAAGCTCGATGACATCGACTGGTTCGAGCTCAACGAGGCCTTTGCGGCGCAGTCACTGGCCGTCATCAACACGCTGGGTTTGAACGCCGCCAAGGTCAACCCCATGGGCGGCGCGATTGCGCTGGGCCATCCGCTCGGCGCCACCGGCGCGATTCGCTCGGCCACGGTGATTCATGCGCTGCAACGGCATCAGTTGAAATACGGCATGGTCACCATGTGTATTGGCATGGGCCAGGGCGCGGCCGGAATTTTCGAGCGGGTCTAATGATTTCTTGAAGCATTTTGGTGCTTTGGCCCAATCCAGATAAGCGAGCCATGCTATCCATTAAGTAGCAAATTGAAATAGCCCAAGGTTCAGGGCAGCATGCAAACAGGAGACCCCCATGCACATGCAGACACTCAGTTCCGGCGCGGCGCAACTTGCCACCCGCGTCTATGAGCCCGCAGGGCCCGCCCATGCCAGCGCGGTCATTGGCGGCGCGATGGGTGTCCGGCAGGATTTTTACGCGCCTCTTGCCGAATGGCTCTCGGGCCAGGGTTTTCGCGTGACCACCTTTGACTACCGCGGTTCGGGTGAATCGTTGCCCGATACTCCAGACGGCAGCCTGCGCGGTTACAAGGCGGACCTGCTGGACTGGGTCAGCGACTATGAGGCGGTGATTGATGCCGCCAGCGCGGCCTTGCCACAGGCGCCGCTCTACCTGCTGGGCCACAGCCTGGGCGCGCAGTTGCCGGGTTTGCTGAAAAACCAGCACAAGGTGGACGGCCTGGTCAGCATTGCCTCGGGCAGCGGCTACTGGCGCGACAACGCGCCGCAACTCAAGCGCATGGTGCTTTATTTCTGGTATGTGCTGGTGCCGCTGGCGACGCGCCTGTTTGGTTATTTCCCGGGGCGCAAACTCAAAAAAGTCGGCGACTTGCCGGCCGGGGTGATTTTGCAGTGGCGCAGATGGTGCCTGGACCCGCTCTACAGCGTGGGTGCCGAAGGCGAGGGCGCGCGCCAGAGTTATGCGCGGGCGACGTTTCCCGTGCTCGCGCTGTCCATCACCGACGATGAGCTGATGACTTGGCGCGGCACGCAACACCTGTTCAGTCTGTACAGCGGCACCGACCGCAGCTTTGAGCGCATCGCGCCGGCTGATGCCGGCGTCAGGCGTATCGGGCATTTCGGCTTTTTCCGCCAGCAGTTCAGCCACAACTTGTGGCCGCGCATGGTTCAAGGCATCGAGCGCATGCGGCTGGCGGCTGCCCAGCCTGCGGCCAGCGTCACCGGCACGACTGCGTGAAGCGGCCAGCCCCTGCATACTTCGAGCATGAACGCCCATCCCCCTGATGCTGCCGGGCACTCGCGCCACCCGATCATCTGGGCAGCTTTGGAGCGAAAGCGGTACGCTGCTGGTCATGACGAATCAAATTGTTTATAACAACCGCTAGTCAGGAGACCGCATGAAGCCATCGAGCACCTCCACGTCGCCTCATCCCGGTGTTGCACTGGTCATAGGCGCGGGTGATGCCACCGGTGGCGCCATCGCGCGGCGGTTTGCGCGCGATGGCTACACCGCCTGCGTCACGCGGCGCAGCCTGGACAAGCTGCAGCCGCTGCTGGCGCAAATCAGGGACGAGGGCGGAACGGCCCACGGCTTTGCATCCGACGCCCGCAAGGAAGAAGAAGTCATTGCGCTGATCGGGCAGATCGAAAGCAGCATTGGCCCGATCGAGGTGCTGGTCTTCAACATTGGCGCCAACGCGCCCAGCAGCATCCTGGAAGAGACCGCTCGCAAGTATTTCAAGATCTGGGAGATGGCTTGCCTGGGCGGCTTTCTCAATGGCCGCGAAGTGGCCAAACGCATGGTGCAGCGCGGGCGCGGCACCATTATCTTCACCGGCGCCACCGCATCGCTGCGCGGCAGCGCCAATTTTGCCGCTTTTTCGGGCGCCAAAATGGCGCTGCGGGCGCTGGCGCAAAGCATGGCGCGCGAACTCGGGCCGCGTGGCCTGCATGTGGCGCATGTGGTGATCGACGGCGCCATTGACACCGCCTTCATCCGCGACAATTTTCCCGAGCGCTATGCGCTCAAAGAGCAGCAGGGCATTGTCAATCCGGAGCACATTGCCGACAGCTACTGGATGCTGCACCAGCAACCCCGCGACGCCTGGACCCACGAGCTGGACCTGCGGCCATGGACTGAAAAATTTTAGGAAGCCACCATGTCAAAATCCGTTGATTTTTATTTTGACTTTGGCAGCCCGGCGGCCTATCTGGCCTGGACGCAGTTGCCCAAAATCTGCGCTAGCAGCGGGGCCGCGCTGAACTACAAGCCGATGCTGCTCGGCGGTGTGTTCCAGGCCACCGGCAACCGCGCGCCGATCTCTGTTCCGCTCAAGGGCAGTTATCTGTTTGACGACCTCGGGCGCTTTGCCATGCGCTATGGCGTGGCTTTCAGGCACAACCCGTTTTTCCCGGTCAACACCATCACGCTGATGCGCGTCGCCAGCGGCCTGCAGATGCGCGCCGACCCGCGCTTTGATGGCTTTGTCAAGGCGATGTTTGAAGCGATGTGGATCAACGCCAAAAACCTGGGGGATGCGGCCACGCTCGCCGAGGTGCTGGCCGCTGCCGGCCTGGATGCGGCCGGGCTGATGGCGCTGGCTGCCGAGCCCGCGGTAAAAGACCGGCTGCGCGCCGACACCGAGGCGGCCGTGGCGCGCGGGATCTTTGGCGCGCCAACCATGTTTGTCGGCAACACCATGTACTGGGGCCAGGACCGGCTGGACTTTGTGCGCGAAGCGCTGAGCCCCTGAATGTTTGCCGCGTTTTCGCTAAGGGCCCGTTCAGAAATAACTTGCACATTTGACTCGCCAGCTTCGGGCGCGCTGCGTTGTTGCGAATCGCTTGTGTGGCATAGCCACACGGCACGCTTCGCGCCTAGCATCGCATCCCGAATCCGACGGCCAAATGCACAACTCATTCCCGAACGGGCCCTAACCCCTGATTTTTTCAACTTCAAAAATTGTTTATGAGCCATCCATTCAAAGACATCCTGGTTCACACTGAAAACGGCGTGATGACCGTCACGCTCAATCGCGTGGACAAGAAAAATTCCATCACCTCCCTCATGTACGGGGCCATGGCCGACGCGCTGGAGTCGGCCCATCACGATGCGGCCGTGCGCGCGGTGGTGATCCAGGGCCATGAAAGCATTTTTTCGGCCGGCAACGACATTGGCGATTTTTTGACCCAGTCGCCGGCCACGCAGGACTCGCCGGTGTTTCGCTTTATGCGCGGCATCAGCAGCTTTCCCAAGCCCCTCGTTGCCGCGGTGTGCGGCCCGGCGGTCGGCATCGGCACCACCCTGCTACTGCATTGCGACCTGATCTATGCGGGCGATAACGCGGCGTTTTCCATGCCCTTTGTCAACCTCGGCCTGTGCCCTGAACTGGCATCGAGCTTTCTGGTGCCGCAGCTCATGGGCTACCCGCGCGCGGCCGAAGCGCTGCTGCTGGGCGAACCCTTTACGGCTGAAACCGCCTTGGAGATCGGCTTGATCAACCGCATCGTTCCGCCGCTGGAAGCCAATGCGCTGGCCCAGCGGCAGGCCCTCAAGCTGGCGGCCAAACCGCTCACCTCGCTGTTAGAGACCAAACGCCTCATGAAGAAAGGCAACGCTGGCATCGTGGCCGAGCGCATGGCCGAAGAGGGCGCAAGCTTTGGCCGCATGCTGCAGGAGCCGGCGGCGCACGAAGCGTTCACGGCGTTCATGGCCAAACGCAAACCCGATTTCTCTAAAGTTTGAGATAAAAATCTGCCTCTAGCCCATATAAACAGGGCATATATAGCTATCTATTTCATAGCGTTCAAGGAGCCATCATGAATTCCCAATCGAGTCTCAAGGGTAAAACCCTGTTCATCACCGGTGCCTCGCGTGGCATTGGTCTGGCCATTGCCACCCGCGCGGCAGCCGATGGCGCCAACATCGTCATCCTGGCCAAAACCACCGACCCCAACCCGAAGTTGCCGGGAACGATTTACAGCGCGGCGGAAGCCGTCAAAGCGGCCGGCGGCCAGGCGCTGCCGCTGGCCGTTGACATCCGCGACGAAGACGCGGTGCTGGCGGCAGTGGCCAGCGCCGTTGCCACCTTTGGCGGCATCGACATCCTGGTCAACAACGCCAGCGCCATCAGCCTCACCGACACCGAGCACACGCCGATGAAACGTTACGACCTGATGAGCGGCATCAACGCGCGCGGCACCTACCTGTGCACCCAGGCCTGCCTGGCCGAGCTGAAAAAATCCGCGCAGGCCGGGCGCAACCCGCAGGTGCTCACGATGTCGCCGCCGCTGAGCATGAAGCCGCACTGGTTCGAGAACCACACCGCTTACACCATGGCCAAGTACGGCATGAGCATGTGCACCTTGGGCCACGCGGGCGAGTTCAAGAAATACGGCATCGCCGTCAACAGTCTGTGGCCGCGCACCGCCATTGCCACCGCCGCGCTGCAGATGATTCCGGGCGTGGACTTGAAGCTGTGCCGCAAGCCCGAAATTCTGTCCGACGCAGCGTATTTCATCCTGACCAGCCCGAGCACGAACACCGGCAATTTTTACATCGACGACGAATTGCTCGCCGCCCATGGCGTGACCGACCTGGAAAAATATTCGGTGACGCCGGGAACGAAGCATTTCATTCCGGATTTCTTTGTGGACTGAAGAGCGATGAGCTTGCACGGGCAGCGTTTTCTTGAGCGGCTGCGCATTCGCTTTGCGGCACAAATCGCGTTCGTGCAGGCCAGACTGCCTTCGGGCGGCTATCTGGGGCTGGAACTGACGGCAGGCGCCGCGGTTCTGATCGCCGCCGCCTGGCTGTTCGGCGGGATTGCCGAAGACGTGGTGAACGGGGACCCGCTGACGCTTGTTGATGTGCGTGTGGTGCAATGGTTCCACGCCCACGCCACGCCGCTGGTGACGTGGGCCATGCTGGCGCTGACGCACCTGCATGACACCGGCCCCGTCACGCTGGCCGTGGTGCTGATAGCCGTCTATCTGGCCTGGAAGAGGGATTGGTATGGGTTGATCTGCGTCAGCCTTACCGTGCCAACCGGAATGCTGCTCAATGTCTTGATGAAGCTTGCCTTTCACCGCGCCCGCCCGAGCTTTGACAACCCGCTGCTGGTGTTGCATACGTACAGCTTTCCCAGCGGCCATGTGGCGGGCGCAACCCTGCTTTATGGCGTGGTGGCTGCGCTGCTGATCTCGAAAATCAAGGCCTGGCGCTGGCGGGTGGTGATAGCGTTTGCCGCGTTGACCATGGTGGCGCTGGTGGCGCTGAGTCGCGTCTATCTTGGCGCGCATTACCCGAGCGATGTGCTGGCCGCTTTTGCGGAAGGCGTGGCCTGGCTGGCACTGTGCCTGACGGGTCTTCATAGCTACCGGGCGCATCGCAATTCGGGTCCAAGCCACGGATGACACGGGTGAAGTTGCTGGCGTGTTGTCTGATGAACACTCGAAGGCAAGCGTTAATAATTCAATCCTGTTTTCACAAAGCAGTCGCTTGCTAAAAATACGCGCCTTTGCTATGGTCGGTTCCCATGGACCAACCCGCCACGCGCAAGCGATCTGCCCCTCGCGCCCCCGCCATCACTGAAACCGCGCCCGCCGCCGCTGCAAAACGGCCACGCGGCCGTCCGCGTAAAACGGCTGACGAACGTGACGATGGCAACCGGCGGGTTGAGCTGGTCAATGCCGCCGCCAGGCTTTTTCGCAAAAAGGGCTTTGACGCCACCAGTACGCGCGACATTGCTGCAGCAGTGGGCATGCACAGCGGTTCGCCGTTTTATCACTTCAAGAGCAAGGGCGAACTGCTCTACGCCGTGATGCACGAAGGCATGCGCTCGGCCATTGCCCGGCAGACGGCCGCTTTGCAGGCGGTCGCGCAAGCTTCGCCAGATGCATCGGCCCTGCTGCGCCTGTTGATCCGCAATCATTTTGATGTACTGCTGGGGCCCGGCAGCGACTTCATCCCCGTGATGCTGTACGAGTCGCGTTCCCTCACGCCAACGCAGCGAGCGCTGCTGGCCAGGCTGCAAGGCGACTATGAAGCGCTCTGGCAGCCCGTGCTCAAGGCCATGAGCAAGAATGGCCAGATCAGGGGCCCGGTCAAGCTGGCGCGCCTGCTGATTTTCGGCGCGCTCAACTGGTCGGTACAGTGGTTTGACGCCAAAAAAGATGCGTCGCTCGATGACCTGGCTGACGCGGCCATGGCGCTTTTTGTTCAGGCGCCGTCAGCCGTACGACAATCACAGCCATGACACACGCTTTGACCCCTCACTCGCACCCAGACCCGCTAATCCCCACCGCTATTGAATTTGAGGAAGAGTTCGTCGCGGGCCTGAAAAACATCTTTGAAGAAAAAATAGTTTTCAACCAGTTGCTGGGCCTGAAAATCACGTCGCTCAAGGCCGACCGGGTCATCGGGCGCATCGACATGCGGCGCGAACTCATCGGCCACTATTCCTTTAACCGCATTCACGGCGGCGTCATCAGCGCGGGCCTTGACGCCATGGGCGGGCTGGCCGTGATGGCGGCGATTGGCGCGCGCCACATGAGCGAGCCACCCTTGCAGCGGCTGCAGCGCTTTGCCAAGCTGGGAACGATCGACCTGCGGGTGGACTACCTGCGCCCTGGCATCAGCGAGTATTTTGAACTGCGCGCCGAGGTGCTGCGCCTGGGTTCGCGCGTGGCCAGCACCCGCATGGAATTTCTGGGCGCGGACGGGACGCTTTTTTCCAGCGCGGCGGCTGCGTACATCGTTTCGTAAGGGTTCCGACAAGGGCGCGCGGCGCTCGCCTTTTAAAATCTCAGCGCCACGGCGGCCACCCGAGCCCGATGAATCCACTGGCCAATCTGCTCGCCACTTTGCCCGGCTGCCTGTGCGTCGGCCGCCACCTGAGCCGTCGCCACCGATTGGGCCGCAGCCAGCGCCTGCAGCAGCCGCTGGCGCTGCGGGTAGGGGGCGCTTTCAAACCCGAATCGGCCGCGCGCGTCACATTCGCACGCCAGCAAAATGTCGGCAAAACGCTGCGGCTTGCGAAAGGCGTCGCAGCGCTCGAGCAGGCGCACCACGGGCGCAGCGCCGAAGTCGCCGCTGCGGTGAATGTTGCCGTGCTCGCGCGCCACCACGTCGGCCAGCTCACGGCAATCGGTCGGGACGCGCAGGCGCTCGCACACGCCTTTGAGCAGGCGCGCGCTGCGCTCTTCGTGGCCGAGGTGTTTGGGAAGGAGTTCGACCGGCGTGGTCCCTTTGCCCAGATCGTGCCCGAGGCAGCCAAAGCGAACCGGCAAAGGGGCCTGCAATTGCGCCGCCATGTCGAGCACCAGCATCAGGTGAATTCCGCTGTCCACCTCGGGGTGGTAGTCGGCGCGTTGCGGCACACCCCAGAGCCGGGCCACTTCAGGCAGCAGTTTTTGCAGCGCACCGCATTCCCGCAGCACGTCAAACATTCGGGAAGGCTTGTGCTCCATCAGACCGCGCGCCAATTCCTGCCACACCCGTTCGGGCACCAGCGCATCAACCTCGCCGCTGGCGACCATCTCCTGCATCAGCGCCCGGGTTTCGGGTGCGACCGAAAAATCGGCAAACCGGGCCGCAAAGCGGGCCAGCCGCAGGATGCGCACCGGGTCTTCGCGGAAGGCTTCGGTGACGTGGCGCAACACCTTGTTCTGAAGGTCCTGCTGCCCGCCGTAGGGGTCCACCAACGCCGAAAGATCAGGCTCAAATATGGCATCAGCCCTTGCAGAATGGGCAGGTGCAGCTATTGAATTGATAGTGAGATCGCGCCGCGCCAGGTCTTGCTCCAGCGTCACGTCGGGTTTGGCATGAACCACAAAGCCGCGGTAGCCGGGCGCGCTGTTTCTCTCGGTTCGGGCTAGCGCGTATTCTTGCCGGGTTTGCGGGTGCAAAAAAACAGGAAAGTCCTTACCAACCGGCAGGTAGCCCTGCGCCACCATTTCCTCGGGCGTGGCCCCGACGACGACCCAGTCATGGTCCTGCACGGGCAGGCCCAGCAAGGCATCGCGCACCGCGCCACCGACCATGTAAATCTGCATGGGGGCAGTTTAGCGGCTCAAGCCATCAGCAGCTCCGCGACGCCTCACGGCTTGAGGCGGTAAATTTCCTCAAACTCGCGGAAATCGTTTTCCGCCAGTGCGTCGTCAATCCAGGCCTTGACGCCGGGCAGCGCGCGCAGGCGCTCGACGTAGGCGGCAATCTCTGCCGGTACCGGCAAGGCATAGCTTTTCAGGCGCATGCACACCGGCGCATAAAACGCATCGGCAATGCTGAAGTCGCCGAAAAGCATGGGGCCGTGGTACTGCACCAGCAACTCGCGCCACATGCTGACCAGGCGTGCTACATCGGCACGCACGGCGGGCTTGTCGCGCCAGATCAGCTGGCCCGCTTCATGCAGGTCGGCTTCAATGTTCATGGGGCAGGCTGATCGCAGGGCGGCAAAGCCGCTGTGCATTTCGGCGCAAATGCTGCGCGCCCGGGCACGCGCCTGCTGGTCTTGCGGCCAGAGCTGTTTGTCGGGGAAGCGCTCGGCCAGATACTCGGCAATGGCCAGTGTGTCCCACACCACGAAACCGTCGTCGTCCAGCACCGGCACCTTGCCGGCAGGGTTCACGCGGCTGATTTCCGCCTTGAAGCGGGAACTGGCATCGAACGAATCAAAACGCAGCTTGACCTCCTCAAAGGGAATGCCTGCCTGCCTGAGCAGCACCCAGGGCCGCATGGACCAGGAGGAATAGTTCTTGTTGCCGATGTAAAGCTTGAGCATGGCGTCTCCGGTTTGACTGTTAAAAACGTCCGGCGGTTTTGCGTTTGGCAATGAGGCCGCCGTGCAGGTTGCGCCCGCCCAGGTAGGTCGGCACGATGGCTCCCAGTGCGGCTGGCGTGATGCCCAGCGCCTGCAGGCCGGGCAGGTTGCCGCTGGCGACGTTGTCGGTTTTCATGGCGTCGAGGTTGTCGCGGCTCAATAGCGGCTCGCCGGGGGCCAGTTCCATGAGCCGTGCCTGCAGGCGCGCCAGCGCGTCGGGCAGGCCGATCACTGGCCGACCCCTGCCATCGTTGGCACCGGCATAATGGCCGGCCAGTTCCACCAGTTGCCGCAGCGTGAACACTTCGGGGCCGCAGGCTTCGTAGATTTGGCCGATCGTGTCGGGGTTTTGCAGGCACTTCACCACCGCGCTGGCCACGTCTTCCACCCACACCGGCTGAAACCGTGCCTGGCTGCCCGCCAGCGGAATCACCCAGAAGATTTGCTGCAGACGCGCAAAGGTGTTGAGAAACTTGTCTTCAGCACCAAACATGACGCTCGGTCGCAGCACCGTCACGTCGAGCCCGGCGCTAAGCAGCACTGCCTCGCCGCGCGCCTTGCTGCGCTGGTACATCGACGCTGAATCAGGCGCTGCGCCGAGCGCGCTGATATGCACGATACGGCGCAGGCCGCTGGCCTCGCAGGCGCGCGCCAGCTCCAGCGGCAATTGCACATGGGCCTTTTCAAACGCCGCCTCGGTGCCGTGCAGGATGCCGATCAGGTTGACCACAGCATCGTGCCCGGCCAGCAGCGGCGTGAGCGACACGCTGTCATGCGCGTTGATCTCGGCCACATCAACCAGCGGCAACAGCTGCAGGTGCTGCGCGTTGCTCAGGCGGCGCGTGGCCACGGTGACGCGGCATTGCGCCCGCGCCAGTTTTTCGCACACATGGCGGCCGACAAAGCCGGTGCCGCCGAGGATCAGGATTTTGTTCATAAGCTCTAATTTATCCCGTTTGAGCGGGGTTTCATCAAAATTTTGTTCTTCTCAATGATTTAGCCTCTTGGCCCTTGCGAAGTATGCACAGCGCGCTATCTGGTTGATAGCAAATCTTGGCTCAGCGTTTCCGCGGAGTAATTCTCATCGCCCAGCGTTTTCATTGCGACCGCGCGCAAGCAAAAGGCCTGGATGGACCGGATCAGCCGGGTCTGCTCGACGTCTGGCCGGACATTCATTTGCCAGGAAAGTGGACCGACCAGAGATTCCGTGATGGCCCCGACCAATGCCGCGGCGCTCACCGCTGACGCCTGCGCCGGAAAATCCCCGGAGCCAATCCCATCCTCAATCAATTGCCTGAAAATTTCCGCGTAGGCTTGGCGGTAGCGCAGCCGCTCGGCATCGACCAGGGTATCCACCGGCTCGGCAATGAGCGCGTAGGCCAGTCGCCGGCCGCGCAGCGCGCGCAGCGCAAAAGTTTCAATGGTGCCCAGCAAGCGGGTAGCGGGAGCACCTTCGCACAGAGCCGTTTCCCTCACCACGGCGACCTCTTTTTCAGTAGCAAGGCGAAAAACTTCCGCGCACAAATCCGCCTTTGACTGGAAATGCTTGTAAACCGCCCCGGTGGCAATTCCGGCCTGCTGGGCCACGGCCGTAATGGTGAGCGCATTGAATCCGCCCCCTGCGACAAGGAAAAGTGCCGCATCCAGCAGTCGATTTTTCACTGCAGCCTTGCGCGCCTGCGTCTTTTCGGTGGGCCGGTAGGCCATAAGTCGCTAACCCCTGTTCATTTTTTGCGAAGTGTAGCCTCCGCTGCGTTGCCGCATGCTGGTAAGCGCCATTCTTGACAAGCCCGGTGAAGCATGATTTACTTCGTATCATAGTGTGAATCACTATTCACATGTTGTCATGGGCAAGTTCGCTGGTCGGCCCTGCAAGCGCAATTTTCAGGAGGCTTTGTTGACGATGGATGCCAGAGTAGAAAACCGGTTCATGGCGGAAACGCACCTGGTTGAAAACCAGCCGCCGCCGCTGCAGGATTACAACCTTTACCTGCAGGACCAGGCCTTGCGCGAAGCGGTGTTGCGTGAAGGAGCTGGCTGGGCGGAAGCTGATTTGTGCGCTTTTGGCGCCTTGACCGGTTCGCGGGAGCTGATCGAGCTGGGTTTTCAGGCCAATGAAAACAAGCCCGTGCTCTACACCCATGACAACTATGGCCACCGGATCGACGAAGTGCGGTATCACCCGGCGTACCACCGTTTGATGCAGATCTCGCTTGAGAACGGTTTGCACGCCTCGCACTGGATTGATCCCAGGGCGGGGGCGCAGGTGGCGCGCGCCGCCAGGTGCTACTTGCAAAATCAGGTGGAGGCCGCGCACGGCTGCCCGGTGACCATGACCTCGGCAGTGGTTCCGGCCCTGCTGGAGCAGCCCGAAATTGCCGCGCAGTGGATGCCCAAAATCCTGGCGTGCCAATACGACTACCGCAATATTCCGGTTGAACAAAAGCAGGCCATCACCATCGGCATGGCCATGACCGAAAAGCAGGGCGGCTCCGACGTGCGCGCCAACACCTTGCGTGCCTGGCCGCTGGCCAGTGGCGGGCCTGGCCAGGCCTACGAACTGGTCGGGCACAAGTATTTTGTGTCGGCCCCAATGTGCGATGCCTTCTTGGTGCTGGCGCAGGCGCCGGGCGGACTGTCGTGCTTTTTGCTGCCGCGCTGGCGTCCGGACGGCAGCAAGAACCCGATGCAAATTCAGCGCCTGAAAAACAAGATGGGCAATGTGGCCAACGCCTCGTGCGAAACCGAGTTGCGCGGCGCCTGGGCCGTGATGATTGGCGGAGAAGGGCGCGGCGTGGCGACCATTCTGAAGATGGTCACCATGACACGCTTCGATTGCATGATCGGCTCTTCAGCCGGCATGCGCCAGGCGGCGGCGCAGGCCCTGCACCACTGCGCCTGGCGCTCAGCGTTCGGCAAGCGCCTGTCAGAGCAGCCCCTGATGCAAAACGTGCTGGCCGATCTGGTGATTGAGCATGAGGCGGCGCTGGCGCTGACCCTGCGCATCGCCAGCGCGCTGGACCGCAGCGCGTGCAGCGAATCTGAAAAACTGCTGGTTCGCATGGGCACCGCCGTTGGCAAATACTGGATCTGCAAGCGCACACCCGGCCATGCCTATGAAGCCATGGAGTGCATTGGCGGCAGTGGCGTGATGGAGGACTGCATCATGCCGCGCCTGTTCCGCGAATCTCCGGTGAACTCCATCTGGGAGGGCAGCGGCAATGTGCAATGCCTGGACATGCTGCGCGCCATGCGCCGCAATCAGGGCTCGGTCGAGACCTATATGGCCGAGGTGCAGAAGGCAGCCGGAGCTGACAAGCGGCTGGACCACTATGTGGCGCAACTGGGCCGTGAATTGGCGGATCTGGCGGATATCGAATACCGGGCACGCGGCGTGGTGGAAAAAATGGCGCTGGCCTTGCAGGGCTCGCTGCTGGTGCGCCACGGCCATCCGGCGGTCGCGGACGCCTTTTGCGCATCCCGCCTGACGGGGGAAGCCAGCGGCCTGGTTTACGGCAACTTGCCGCGTGGGGTGGATTGCGCGGCGATGATCAGGCGCGCGACACCACTGCTGGCTTGACACAAAAAAACCGCCCCGAAAGGCGGTTTTTTGGGATGGCCGTCTCGCTGCAGCCGCTTAGCGCGTGATGTAGTCCGACACAACCTTCCAGCGCCCATCCTGCAACTGCGACAGGCGTGACTGGTTATTGCCCAGGCGTTTTTTCGGTCCAAACGTGGCTTGGGCGCTGCCAAAAATATCGGGTGGAATCACCATGGTGTCCATGGCCTTGATGAAGCTCTCGGTGTTGAGGCTGGGGCCGGCCTTCTGCGCGGCGCGGATGAAACTGTCAATCACGAGGTAGCCATAGACTGAGAATACCGCGGGATCCTCGTTGAATGCAGTTTTGTACTTGTTGGCCCAAAAGCGCATCGGTTGCGAGGCGTCGTCGAGGTAGGGGTTTTGCACCGTCATGGTGGCATACAGGCCATCCATGGCCTTGCCGCCCAGTTTGTGAATCAGGTCGGTGTAGGCGGCGCTGGAGCCGAGGAAAACCGGGTTGTAGCCGAGCTTGCGCGCGGTGCCGATGCCGCCAATGGTTTCGCGGATGATGGTGCCCAGCACCACCATGTCACAGCCGGAAGCCTTGAGTTTGGCAATCTGCGAAGAAAAATCGGTGGCGCCGCGCTTGAACGAGGTTTTCTCCACCATGCTCATGCCGATGCTCTTCAGGCCGTCGTCAGCACCGCGCCGCACCTCCAGGCCGAAGTCATCGTCCTGGTACATCGAGCAGACTTTCGAGGCATTTTTTTCCTTCACCAGCTTGGGCACGGCGGCCTTCATCTGGTCGTAATAGGTGGCCGCAAACGAATACTTCAGCTTGTGAAAGGGTTCATACATCTCGCGGGCTGCCGTAACCGGGAAGAAGTTGATGACATTCTTTTCGAACTGCACCGGCATCGCGGCGAGGTTTGGCGCGGTGCCCAGGGTCCCAACCATGGCAAAAATCTTGTCCTGGTTGACCAGCTTTTGCGCTGCCAGCACGGCTTTCTTGGGGTCGTAGGCGGAGTCTTCGATGATCAGTTTGATCTTGCGGCCATTGACGCCGCCCTGCTCGTTGAGTTCATCGACGCGCAGTGTCATGCCGTTGCGCAGTTGTTTGCCAAAACCGGCGATTGGGCCTGACAGGTCTTGAATCGTGCCCAGCAGAATTTCGTTCTTGCTGATGCCTTGTTGTTGCGCCATGGAATAGCCTGCACTGAGGGTCAATACGGCCAGTGCCAGGGTGGATTTGAATTTCATCGGAGTCTCCTGTAATGAGGGGGTCTACCACTTGCGTACGACAAGCGCGGGCTACATTTCATTCTTGACGCCAGCCGCTGAAAGTCAAGTTGCTGTAACTCCGTAAGGGAATCTACTTACTTTCGGCAGTCCGAAATTTGCACGACACTTTTGTTCGGGCTGTGCTTGTCGCAAGCCATGCAAAAACGTCGCCCCCATTACGGACGACTTATGGGTAACAGTGGGCATATTCGTCAACTTCGGTGGTTCTCGGGGGTTGAACACGGCAGCCGCGCGCGGGCTTTCGGCACTGCCATCTCAACAAAGGAACCGGCATGAGTCAGCTCGTGGACATACAGGCCAATGGTGGAATCTGGACGGTGCGGCTGAACCGCCCCGAAGTGCGCAACGCCTTTTCCATCGAACTGATACGCAACATGATGCAGACGGCCGAGCGGTTGCGCGATGAGGCCGGGGTGCGCGCGGTGATCCTCACCGCCGCGGGCGAACACTTTTCCGCCGGCATGGACCTGAAGGACCTGAAGCGCTGGGACACCGGCAAGCAGAGCCTGATCGAGCGGCGCACGCTCGCCGCCACCGGCGAGCGCATGTGCCAGGCCTGGGAGAACATCCCTGCGCTGACGATTTGCGCCATTGAAGGCCATTGCATCGGTGGCGGCGCAGCGCTCGCGGTGGCGACCGATTTGCGCGTCATTGGCGCATCGGCGTGGTTCTGGCTGCCGGAAATCGCCATCGGCATCCCGCTCGGTTGGGGCGCGCTGCCGCGCCTGGTGCGGCTGCTGGGTCCGGCCAGGGCGAAGCGCTTCATCATCTTGTGCGACCGCCTCAAAGGCCGGGAGGCGGTCGATTTCGGCCTGGCCGAGTACTTGGTCGCGGACGGCCAGGCGTACGCCGAGGCGCTGAAGCTGGCGGCGCGCATCGCCGCCCTGCCGGAGGTGCCGGTGAAAATGAGCAAGGAGGCGGTCAACGCCACCGCCAACGCGCTCAATCATCTCGCCTCTTACATGGCGAGCGACCAGGTGGCGCTCGCGGCCGCGAGCGAGGAAGCGATCGCGGCGCGCGCCAAGTTCGCCGCGAGAGAAAAGGGCGGGTGATGAAGAATGGAGCCCCGCTGAGCGGTTCGTATCCGGGTCTGCACCTCATGATCTCAGGATCATCGGCGCAACAAGGCCGCCTGTAGAGGGGCTGGCAGTTAGCAGTACATCGCGTCAATCTGGTGTGCGTATTTTTTCTCGACCAGTTTGCGCTTGAGCTTCATGGTCGGGGTCAGTTCTTCGTCTTCCGCCGTGA
>CAYJMW010000028.1:0-43724 GCA_964371235.1 uncultured Polaromonas sp. | reverse complement strand
CGTGCTCGACAACATCCTGCTGGGCCGCCACATCCACATGAAGCCCGGCGTGGCACAAACCGCCCTGTATTGGTGGTTGGGTCGCAAGGAAGAGGTGGCACACCGCCTAAAGGTCGAGGAAATCATCGATTTCATGCAGCTTCAGAGCGTACGTGACGAAATGGTGGACAGCATTCCGATCGGATTGAAAAAACGGGTCGAACTGGCGCGCGCGCTAGTGGCCGAGCCCAGCTTTCTGGTTCTTGACGAACCAATGGCCGGCATGAATCAGGAGGAAAAAGAGTACATGGCCCGCTTTATTCTCGATGCGCGCGACGAGCGCCATGTCACCGTGTTGCTGATCGAGCACCACATGGACGTGATCACCGGCATCTGTGATCGCATGATGGTGCTCAGTTATGGTGAAACGATAGGAACCGGGATTCCCAACGAGGTGATAAAGGATGAGCGCGTGATCAAGGCCTATCTGGGGGGTGCGCATGCAACGCACTGAAATCAACACGGCCAAGGGCGGCAACACCACGACCTGGGACCTGAGCACCGACACCACCCTCATCCGCATTCTGGCCCGCAACGCCGAACTGCTGGGTGGTCGCGTGGCCATGCGCGAAAAAAACCTGGGGATATGGCAGGAAACCACCTGGTCGCAGATGCTTGATGCCACGCTCGCCTGCGCGGCTGGCATGGAAAGTCTCGGTTTTGGCGCCGACGATGCCATGCTGGTACTGGGCGACAACCGGCCCCGGCTTTACATGGGCATGCTCGCGGCCGCCATGCTGGGCGGCTACGCCATGCCGGTCTACCCTGATGCAACACCCGACGAAATACGCCACTTCATGCATGAGACGCATGTCTGTTTTGTCTTGGCCGAAGATCAGGAGCAAGTCGACAAGGTGCTCGATCTGGGCGATCAGGGTGCGACGATCAGTCACATCATTTACGACGAACCACGCGGTTTGGCCAGCTATCCGAATCCCGGGCTGGTTTCGTGGGAAAAGTTGCAGGCCATCGGTGCAGATCGCCTGCGTGCCGAATCGAAACTGCGAAATGCCTTGATCGAACGGGCCCAGCCCGAAGGACCGGCCGTGTTCGTGCACTCGTCAGGGACCACGGGTAAACCGAAGGGCGTGGTGCTGAGCCACAGAAATTTGCTCGCCGGGGTGCGCAACGCCCATCGCGGCGGCGCCTTCACCTTTGGCGAAACCATTCTCGCCTATCTGCCGATGGCCTGGGTGGGTGACTTTGCGATCACGGTCGGCGCCGGTGTTGCGCTGCACTTCACCATCAACATTCCCGAGCGGCAGGAAACAGTGCTGCACGACCTGCGCGAAGTGGCGCCCACTTTTTATCTGGCGGCACCCCGAAGCTGGGACAACATGCTGACGACCATCCAGGTGCGCATGGAGGATTCGACGCCGCTCAAGAAATGGCTCTACGATGTTTTCATGAACTCCGCGCTGGCCGCTGAACGACGCAAACTCGAGGGCAAACAACCCAGCCTGAAAGAGCGCCTGATGCGCCCGCTGGGCGAGTGGCTGATCTTTGGGCCGATCAAGGACCAGCTTGGCCTGACACGCTTGCGCAACGCCTTCACCGGCGGCGAGGCCATTGGCGAGGACACTTTTGTTTTTTACCGCGCGCTGGGTGTGAAATTGCGACAGTTCTATGGTCAAACCGAGAGCAGCGCCTTCAATGCCTTGCAGGACACCGAAGAAGTACGCCTGCACACGGTCGGCAGGCCATTGCCGGGGGTTGAAGTCAAAATCGGTGATAACGGCGAGATCATGGTTCGATCCGGGAGTGTGTTTTCCGGTTACTACAAACATGAAAATGCCACCCGGGAAGCACTTGAGGATGGCTGGCTGCGCACGGGCGATGCCGGTTATGTCGAGCCCGACGGGCATATCGTGGTACTCGGACGTTTGTCGGAGGTGGTCTATACCTCCAAGGGCGAACGCTACATTCCAAACTACATCGAGAACCGCCTCAAGTTCAGTCCGTACATCAAGGATGTGGCGGTGCTCGGAAGTGGTCGCGACACACTGGCTGCCATCATCTGCATCGACAAGGAACCGGTTGGCCACTGGGCCGAGGTAAGGGGCATTTCCTACATGTCCTATGCTGACCTGTCGCAAAACCCCGAGGTGATCGAACTGGTCACGGTAGCGGTAAAACGCGTCAACAGCATACTGCCAGACGGACTGAAACTGCATCACTTCGTGTCATTGCACAAGGAGTTCGATCCCGATGATGGTGAGGTCACGCGAACCCGCAAGTTGCGCCGCAACGTGGTGGAAGAGCGTTATGCACCCATCATTGATGCGATCTACGCGGGCCAGAAAATGGTCACGATGAAGGCGCAGATCACCTACGAATCCGGCGAGGTCGGCACCATTGAGCGCCAACTCTCGGTGCAGGAGATTTAAATCATGGACTTTTCACTGTTTGCCGAGTTGGCCATCAATGGCGCGCTGTCGGGGCTAATGTATTCACTGGTGGCCATGGGAATCGTACTCATCTACAAGTCGTCCTCGGTGCCCAACCTGGCGCAAGGTGCAATGACGATGCTCGGTGCCTATGTGGTGCTGGCGATTGCCAACGGATTCGGCCTGTCGATGTGGGCTGCCATCCCGCTGGCGATGGGGACGATGTTCTTTGTCGGCATGGGCATCGAGCGGGTGGCGTTGCGCCGGCTGGCGGGCCGTCCCATCATCATGATCCTGATGATGACGCTAGGGCTGGACATCTTTATACGCGCGACAACGATGGCCATCTGGGGCGGCGCAGGTCGTCCGATGTCCATTGGCATCAGCGACGACCCGCTGTTCCTGGGGCCGGTGCTGCTGAATCGCGCCTACGTCGTGGGTGCCGTGGTTGCTGTCGCGCTGTTTCTGGTCTTCATGTTCTTCTTTCGCACGCGCCGCGGCATTGTCCTGCGTGCCATCTCCGACGACTACATCGCGTCGTGGTCGATTGGCATTTCGGTTGAACGCGGGGTGGCTTTTTCATGGGCCATGTCCTCGGTCGTAGCCACCACAGCCGGCGTGTTATGGGGCTCGGTTCAAGGGGTCAACCAGGGGCTGGCGCTGCTTTTGCTCAAGGGCTTGGCCGTCGCCGTTCTGGGCGGTCTTGACAGCATCGGCGGGGCCATTCTGGCCGGCTTGCTACTGGGCCTTCTTGAAGGTGTTGCTTCGGGCTACCTCGACCCGCTGGTGGGCGGCGGCAGCCGCGACCTGGTGGTAGCCGCAACGTTGATTCTGACCATCCTGATTCGGCCCCACGGCCTGTTCGGGCGCCACGATATTGAAAGGATCTGAAGGCCATGCTATTTCGTCAATCAGGAATTTCCCATACCAGTTACGCCAACGCGCGGTCGCTTTTTCCGCTGCCTGCGGATCGCTGGATGATCGGCTTGCTAATGGCCTTTGCATTAACCGCGCCATTCACCGTGAGCTCTCTCGTCCTCAGCACAAACCTGTTGCCGTGGCTGGTGTGGACCGCGGCTGCGCTCGGACTGAACCTGATCCTGGGCTGGGCCGGTCAGTTCCACTTCGGCTATGCCGCCATCATGGGCATCGGCGCCTACACAGCGGTGCATGGCGCGCGCAATGGCATTCCGTGGGAGATTGCGGTGGTGCTCAGCGGCGTGATGGCCGCTGTCATCGGCAGCGTTTTCGCTTTTGCGGCGCTGCGCGTGAAGGGCCTGTATCTGGCGCTCAGCACGCTGGCCCTGCAGTATGTGATGGACTGGGTGATCGCCCACGTGCCGGCCATCAGCGGTGGCTCCCAGGCCACGCTGCAAGCACCCGCGATGCGCTTGCTCGGCCAGGCCGTCACTTCGGACGCCGGCCTCTATTACGTAGCGCTGGGCTGGTGCCTGCTCGTGACAGTCTTCATGCTCAATCTGCGCCGCACCGCGCTTGGCCGCGCGCTCGTCGCCGTGCGTGAAAAGGACTTCGCCGCGGCAGTCATCGGCGTGCACAGCCTGTACTACAAGCTGTTGGCTTTCGCCACCTCATCCTTCATTGGCGGCGTCAGCGGCGCCATCCTGATTTTCACCTTTTACCGGGCGGCCACACCTGAGCAGTTCGCTGTCAATGTGTCGATCGAGTTGCTGGCCATGGTGATCGTCGGCGGATTGGGCAGCATCATCGGCAGCTATTTTGGGGTCGCCTTCATTCTGTTGATGCCCGGCCTGATGAACAGCCTGATCGGCTGGCTGGCGCAGCTTATGGGTGCCTCGCTCGGCGTTGAAACGCTGGCGCACATCCCGAATGCGGTTTATGGCGCGCTAATCATCGTCTTCCTGCTGGTCGAGCCGATGGGTTTGGGCAAAATGTATAACAACCTGCGCAACTACCTGCTGGTCTGGCCCTTCGGCTACGCCCGAAAGTAAGGACTGCACCATGCACGCAACGACTGTTAACCCAACGCCCGACCCGACGCTGATGCAAAACCAGACAGCAGACCCTGCTCCGATACTGTCACTGAACAATATCGAGGTCATCTACGACCACGTGTCTCTCGCCATCAAGGGCATCTCGATCGATGTGCCGCAAGGCGGCATGGTCGCGTTGCTGGGTGCCAACGGTGCCGGCAAAAGCACAACGCTGAAAGCAATCAGCGGCCTGCTTCGCGCCGAACGAGGCCTGGTGACCCGCGGCGAGATTCGCTTCCTGGGCCAGAACATTGATGCACTGCTGCCACAGCAGCGCGTCAAGCTCGGTATCGTTCATGTGCTGGAGGGGCGGCGTGTGTTCGAACACCTCACACCCGACGAAAATCTGATCGCGGCCTCCGCCGTTCGCGGCAGCCGCCAGGACATGCTGCGCAACAAGGACATGGTTTACACCTACTTCCCGCGCTTGCACCAGCGGCGCACCGCGCAGTCCGGCTACCTGTCAGGCGGGGAGCAGCAGATGCTGGCCATCGGCCGCGCGTTGATGACCCAACCCAAGCTGTTGATGCTCGATGAGCCAAGCCTCGGGCTGGCGCCTTTTCTCGTGGCCGAGATTTTCGACATTGTCCGGCGCATCAACAAGGAAGAAGGTCTGTCCGTGCTGCTGGTGGAACAAAACGCAATTGCCGCTCTGGAGGTGGTCTCACATGGCTATCTGATAGAAAACGGACGCGTCGTGATGCATGACAACGCCGAGGCGATGAAGAAAAACCCGGACATCCAGGAGTTTTACCTCGGAGGCACCGAAGGACGCAGTTTCCATGATATCAAACACTATCGCCGACGCAAGCGCTGGCTCACCTGAAACGGGTTTCGCGTAGCATGGACTTGTCCGCGTCGCGTCGAACTCCCGCGTTAAGTCTTTGGCACGACTGTACGGCGTGCCCCCTGTGGACTGCATTTCACCCCGTACTAACTAAACCAGGAGACATCACCATGAGAATCAAACTGCTTTCCGTCCTTGTCGGCTTAGGGTTGGCGCTGTCCAGCGTCCAGCCCGCGCTGGCCCAGGCCCAGCCCGTCAAGTTCGCGCTTTGTTACGACCTGAGCAAGTCCTATACCTTCATCTCGCCGCAAATCGCCCAGGCGGTGCGCGACTATGCGCAGATACTCAACCTGAAGGGCGGGATCGAAGGCCATCCGGTCGAGATCATGGTTCAAGACCACGGCAACGAACCGCAGCGTGGCATCGAGTGCTACGAAAAGATGAAGCGCGAAGGTGCGATCGCCTTCGAAATGCTGTCCACGCCGGTTTCGCGCGCCGTTCTACCTCGCGCAATGGCAGATGGCAACGTAATGATGCAATCCTTCGTGGGTCGTGGCGATGCGGTCGATGGCGATGTGTTCAAGTGGATATTTCCGATCGGACCGACCTACTGGGGCCAGATGGCCAACAACATCCAGTACATCAAGACCAAGTCGAACAATAACCTGAAGGGCGTGAAAATCGCGTTCATCTACCCCGACTATCCGTTCGGGCAGGAACCCATCGGCGTGCTGAAAACGCTCGCAGCCAAGGAGGGCTTCGACCTTCAGCTTGTTCCGAACCCGATGCCTGGCAACGATCAGGCCGCCGCGTGGACCCAGATCCGCCGCTTCAACCCCGATTGGGTTCTCAGCTGGAATCTGGCCAACATGCACGTTGTCGCCTCGCGCGAGATGAAACGCAACGGCATCTCGATGGACAAGTACATTTCAGTCAACTGGCTCAATGAAGTGGACATTAGCAACATCGGCCTGGAAAACGCAAAAGGACTCAAGCGAGGCACCAATGTGGTTGGCGGGCAGAACCATCCGCTCATGCAGCAGATCATCAAGGATTTGTATGAGAAGGGCAAAGGCAGCGGTGACCGTAAACATCTGAGCGACGTTTACTACAACACCGGTCTGGCCATCTATTCCAGCGTCTTCGAGGGGGCACGACTGGCGATCAAGCAGTATGGCTGGCCACTGACGCCCGACAAGATGAAGCGCGGCCTGGAGAGCCTGCGCAACTTCGACGCCAACGGCCTCATCGCGCCGGTGACGGTGACGGCCAAGGATCATGGCGGTGGTGGCAAGACACGTATCGACATGTGGGATGGCGCCAAGTGGGTGCCACAGACCGACTGGTTTTCCGCGTACGACGATGTAGTCCAGGAAATCGTCAAGAAGGAATCGGCGGAGTTCGCCAAAAACAAACAGTAGCAATACACCTCTCGGTCAGGCTCCGGGCACGACTGTACGGCGTGCCTACTGCCGACTGAATCCCACCCCCCTGCGAAACAGGAAGACATCATCATGAAAATCAAACTGCTTTCCATTCTTGCTGGCGTGGGCTTGGCGCTGTCCAGCGTCCAGCCCGCACTGGCCCAGGCCCAGACCGAGCTGATTAAATTTGCGCTATGTTACGACCTGAGCAAGGTTTACGCCTTCGCCGTACCGCAAGTTGCCCAGGCAGCGCGCGACTATGCGCAGATACTCAACCAGAATGGCGGCATCGAAGGCCATGCGGTCGAGGTTTTGGTTCAAGACCATGGCAACGAACCACAGCGCGGCATCGAGTGCTACGAAAAGATGAAGCGTGAGGGCGCGATCACCTTCGACTTCTTTTCCACGCCGGTCGGGCGCGCGCTGCTGCCGCGCGCAATGCAGGACAAAAATGTGATGATTTCATCCTTTACTGGCCGCAGCGATGCAGTCGACGGCGACGTGTTCAAGTGGATATTCCCCATCGGTCCGACCTATTGGGGCCAGGCAGCCAACAACATCCAGTACATCAAGACCAAGTCGAACAACAACCTGAAGGGCGTGAAGATCGCATTCTTCTACCTGGACACTGCGTTCGGGCAAGAACCCATCGGCGTGTTGAAGACGCTCGCGGCCAAAGAAGGCTTCGACCTCCAATTGTTCCCGAACCCGCTGCCGGGTAACAATCAGTCAGCGGCGTGGACGCAGATCCGCCGCTTCAACCCCGATTGGGTCCTCAGTTGGAATCTGGGCAACATGCACGTTGTTGCCTCGCGCGAAATGAAACGCAACGGCATCCCGATGGACAAGTACATCACAGTTAACTGGTTCAACGAAGTGGACATCGCGAACATTGGCGCCGACGCAGCCAAGGGCGTCAAGCGCGGCACCAATGTGGTGGGCGGTCAGGAGCACCCGCTTATCCAGCAGATCCTGAAGGACCTGTATGACAAGGGCAAAGGCAGCGGCGACCGAAAGCATACCAACGACCTCTTCTACAACACCGGTCTAGCCACCTATGCCCCTGTCTTCGAAGGGGCGCGTCTGGCGATCAAGCAGTATGGCTGGCCGCTGACACCCGACAAGATGAAGCGCGGCCTGGAGAGCCTGCGCAACTTCGACGCCAACGGCCTCATCGCCCCTGTAACTGTGACGGCCAAGGATCACGGCGGTGGCGGCAAGACGCGCATCGACATGTGGGATGGCGCCAAGTGGGTGCCACAGACTGACTGGTTCTCGGCGTATGACGATGTGATCCAGGAAATCGTCAAGAAGGAATCGGCGGAGTTCGCCAAAAACAAACAGTAATTGATATGCCTTGGAGGGACACGGTCGGGCTCTTGATACGCCCTGCCATGTCCACCTTATCCCCTTCGGGTCGTCATTTCGCCGCCGCTTGGCACCCGATGCGGCGGCATGCGGTCCCGTGAATCACCAAGCCAAGTGTCTGAAACAGCGAAAAATTAAAACACTGTCGCCTCATCTAACTAGTGTTAGACAGCTATACTGGTATTAAATCAATGTTGCGCCAAACGCGCGAGGAGTAAATATGGATCTCGATCTAAAAGGCAAATCGGTCATCATCACCGGTGGCGGCTCAAACATCGGCCGCGGCATCGTGCTCGGCTTCGCTGCAGAAGGTGCCAACATCACCATCGGGGACATTGACGACAAGCAAGCGCAAAAGACGGCGGAACTCGCCTTGGCGAGCGGTGCAGCGTCGGCGCAGGTTGTCAAGACCGATGTCACAAAGCTTGACCAAGTTCAGGCCATGTTCAAGGCTGCGACTGACAAGTTCGGCAGCGTCGATGTACTCGTCAACAACGTCGGCTGGGACCAATTGATGTTCTTCACGCAGACGACCCCAGATCTCTGGCAGAAGATCATCGCCATCAACTACGTCGGCGTTCTCAACTGCACCAAAGCCGCGCTGGATCTGATGATTCCCCGCAAAGCGGGCTCCATCGTCTCGATCAGTTCCGACGCGAGCCGTCAGGGCGAGCCGCGCGAAGCCGTCTATGGCGGCGTCAAGGCAGCGATCAACAGTTTCATGAAGACAATCGCCAAGGAAAACGGGCGTTACGGCATCCGCTGCAACGTGGTCTGTCCCGGCATCACGATCCCGAGCACTTCTGACGAAGTGGGAGGAAGCAGCATGTGGGTTGATGCCGACAGCATGTTCACCCCCGAGCAACTGGAAAAAGTCGCCAAGGCGCTACCGCTGCGCAAAGTGGGTCGGCCGCAGGATATTGCAAATGCAGTCGTCTTCCTGTCTTCAGCGAAGACTGCGGGTCATGTCACCGGACAGATTCTTTCAGTGTCGGGTGGTTACAGCATGATTGGGTAAACACCTGGACATGGTCGGTAGACTATGCGACGTTGGGATACCAAAAAAAAGGAAAATTCATGGAATTCAAGGACATCATCTACGAAGAACGCGACTCAGTTGCCTACATCGCGATTAACCGCCCCGACGTAATGAATGCATTTCGCGGCCAGACCGTCGAGGAGCTGCTGCAGGCATTCATGAAAGCAGGCTGGGACAAGCGAATCGCCGCTATTGTGCTCACGGGTACGGGTGACCGCGCTTTCTGCACTGGCGGCGATCAGTCGGCCCATGCCGGCCAGTACGACGGCAGGGGCACCATCGGCATGCCGGTGGAAGAGTTGCACAGCGCCATTCGTGACGTACCCAAGCCCGTGATCGCCCGCGTGCAAGGCTACGCGATCGGGGGCGGCAACGTGCTGGCCACCCTGTGCGACATGACCATCGCATCCGAGAAGGCTGTGTTTGGCCAAGTCGGACCGAAAGTCGGTTCGGTCGATCCCGGTTGGGGGACGGCGTATCTGGCACATGTCGTCGGCGAGAAGAAAGCCCGTGAGATATGGTATCTGTGTCGCCGCTACAACGCGCAGGAGGCCTTGGCCATGGGCCTATGCAACACAGTCGTGCCCCACGAGCAACTCGACGCCGAAGTCGCACGCTGGTGCAAGGAAATTGTCGAAAAGAGCCCGACCGCGCTGGCAATCGCGAAACGCTCATTCAACGCCTCCACCGAGCACATTCGCGGTATCGGCAGCCTGGGACTTCAAGCGCTGAGCCTGTACTATGACACCGCTGAATCAAAAGAAGGCGTTCGCGCTTTCCTGGAAAAGCGTCGGCCTGATTTCAGGCAGTGGGCTGATGGCAGCAAGTGAGCCAGTAACTGGTCCTCAGGCGGCAACGTCATACGCAAAGCCTAATGCCACTCAATTCCCGAAGGCCAGTTTGCTACGATCGGATTGTTAAACCTAACTAACGACCGAAATGACCGCCAATCCAAACGCAGAATCCACCACAAATAACACTGATGGTCCCGCTACCCGCGAGCGCATCCTGCTCGAGGCTGCACGACTGTTCAGACACCATGGCTATGCCGCCACCACCCTGCGAGAGGTTGCCGACGCAGCCGGAGTCAAAGCGGGCAGCATCTATTATCACTTCGAATCGAAAGAGCAGATCCTTGGCGAAGTGCTGGACAAAGGCATCACGATCGTCGCAGATACCGTGCGCGCCCGTATTGACGCACTTCCAGAAACCGCACCCTGGCGTGACCGAATCGCCGCAGGGATTGAAGGCCACCTCTGGGGAATGCTCCACCATGGCGACTTCACCTCAGCCAACGTTCGCATCTACAGCCAAATTCCAACCAGCGCAAAAAATCGCCATCGGGTCGTGCGGCGGGCGTACTCCGACTATTGGGATCGACTGTTCGAATCGGCGCTCGCCAGCGGCGAATTGCGCCAAGATACCACCACGACCATGATTCGGCTTTTCGTGATTGGCGCATTGAACTGGACCGTGGAGTGGTACAACCCCCAGCGCGGCTCTTTTCAGGACTTCTCACGCCAAATCACAGCAATCGTGTTCGATGGAATCCTCACGCATGACAAAGCATAACCGCGATGCATTGCCGTCCGCTTCGACAGGCCGGGCTGAGGGCCTGACAGCAATAGTCCTCATGTCGCGCTCATGTGGCTCAGTGGCACGCTGACCGGCTACGTCTGGGTACTCTCAAATTGGACAACCAGCCTCAGGAGCAATAAATGACTGTCAAAGAAGGCTGGCGCGGCCGGTTCTATGAAGACTTCGAAGTTGACGACGAGTATCGGCATGCCCTCGGGCGTACCCTTACCCAGCAGGACAACATCTGGTTCACGCTGCTGACGCAAAACACGGCTCCGCTGCACTTTGACGCCCACTACGCCGCGCAGACGGAGTTCGGCCGGCCTCTTGTCAACTCCTGCCTCACACTGGCCCTCGTGACGGGCCAGACGGTGAGCGATGTCTCGCAGAACGTCATGGCCAACCTCGGATGGGACGAAGTCCGTCTGCCGCATCCGGTGTTCGAGGGCGACACGATCTATTCACGTTCCATGGTGCTGGACAAACGCGAGTCGCGGTCGCGTCCCAACGTCGGCGTCGTGACGGTACGCACCGAAGGCTACAACCAGAGCGGCGTCGTGGTATGCACGTTCAAGCGCACGGTCATGGTCTACAAACGTGACGGCGCACCGCGCACTGCCCCGCCGGTACCGCCCGATAACGGCCCCTGAGCCGCCCCCCCCTTTCGCCAACTTCGGCCCTGGGCCGCCATCTTTTTGACTCTCTCCGCATGACGCCCACCTCCCCGCTCGACCAATACGGCCCCCGTGAAACGATGGAATACGACGTGGTGGTGGTGGGCGCCGGCCCCGGCGGCTTGGCCACGGCCATTCGCTTGAAGCAACTCGCCGTTGAAACGGGCCAGGATGTTTCGGTGGTGGTGCTGGAAAAAGGCTCCACCCCCGGGGCCCACATCCTCTCCGGCGCCGTCATGGACCCGATCGCCTTGGGCCAACTGTTCCCCAACTGGAAAAAAATGGGTGCACCGCTCAAGCAACCCGTGACCGGTGACGACGTCCTGTTCCTGAGCGAAACCGGCGCCAGGCGCACCCCCAATTTCCTGGTGCCCGACTGCTTCCACAACGAAGGCAACTACGTCATCAGCCTGGGCGTCCTGACCCAATGGCTGGCCGAGCAGGCTGAAGGCTTGGGCGTGGAAATCTTCCCCGGCTTCGCAGCCGCCGAGGTGCTGTACAACGACAACGGCTCGGTGAAAGGTGTCGCCACGGGCAACTTCGGTATTGGCAAGGACGGCCAGCCGCATGGGGGCTTTCAGCTCGGCATGGAACTGCATGCCAAGTACACCCTCTTTGCCGAAGGCGTGCGCGGCCACCTGGGCAAGCAGCTCATCGCCCAATACAAGCTCGACGCGGGCCGCGACCTGCAAAGCTACGCCATCGGCATCAAGGAGCTGTGGGAAGTCGACCCTGCGCGCGCCCAACCCGGTCGGGTGGTGCACACGGCCGGCTGGCCGATGGACAGCCAGACCTACGGCGGCGGTTTTCTCTACCACCTTGAAGGCAACCAGGTCACGCTGGGCTTTGTCACCGGACTCGACTACAAAAACCCCTGGCTCAGCCCCTTTGACGAAATGCAGCGCTGGAAGACCCACCCGGCCATTCGCGCCCACATCGAAGGCGGCAAGCGTATCGGCTACGGCGCGCGCGCCATCACCGCCGGCGGCTTGCTCAGCCTGCCCAAGACCGTTTTCCCGGGCGGCGCGCTGATCGGCTGCGATGCCGGCTACCTGAACGCCGCACGCATCAAGGGCAGCCACGCCGCCATCAAGAGCGGCATGCTGGCCGCCGAAGCCGCGTTTGAAGCCCTGGCCGCCGGACGCAGCGGCGACGAGCTCACCGCCTACCCGGCCGCGTTTGAAAAGAGCTGGCTACACGAAGAGCTGGACCAGTCGCGCAACTTCAAGCAGTGGTTCAAGAAGGGCAACCTCATCGGCGCCCTGATGACCGGCATCGAGCAGTGGCTGCTGCCCAGGCTCGGCATCAAGCGTCCGCCCTGGACGATTCACCGCACCCAGGCCGACCGCACCTGCTTGCACCCGGCCGCCGAGATGCCACAGATCAGCTACCCCAAGCCCGACGGCAAACTCACCTTCGACCGGCTCTCCAGCGTGTTTGTGTCCAACACCAACCACGAAGAAAACCAGCCCGCCCACCTGACGTTCAAGGACGCCAGCGTGCCGGTGCAGATCAACCTGGCGAAATACGCCGGCCCCGAGAGCCGCTACTGCCCGGCCGGCGTCTACGAGTTCGTGAAGAACGACGACGGCTCGGACCGGCTGCAGATCAACGCCCAGAACTGCGTGCACTGCAAGACCTGCGACATCAAGGACCCGACGCAGAATATCGTCTGGGTCACACCCGAAGGCGGCGGCGGGCCGAACTACGCGGGCATGTAACCGGACCATGTCCGTGTTTCAAAAGGTCCTGATCCTTCATTGCGGCGATATTTGTGCTGGCGGCCTCCATCGGGCTCCGGCGTGCGAGTCGACACCGGCGCCCGCCAAAGCCAGGAAGCTACCGCCGTTTGCATCCGTGTCCATACCCCGATCACCGACCTACACTACGGAATTTTCCGATTCTGAAGGGACAACATGACAGCAGACACCACCTTCGGCTTCGACGACGAAGCCCTCGCAACCCGCCCCACCGTCTACCAGCCCGGACTCTTTAATGGTCAGGTCGTGATGGTCTCTGGTGCCGGCAGCGGCATCGGCAAGGCCATCGCCTTCCTGTACGCGCGCCTGGGCGCAAAGCTGCTCATCTGCGGGCGCGACCCCACCAAACTGGAGACCTGCGCCAAATGGCTGCGCCGACTCGGGAGCCCTGACGTACTGGTGCAACCCATGACGATCCGCGAGCCCGAGCAGGTGGAACAGTTGATCGACGTGGCGTGGCTACACTTCGGGCACATCGACGTGCTCGTCAACAACGCCGGCGGGCAGTTCCCGCAGCGGGCGCTGGACTACAGCGTCAAAGGCTGGAAAGCGGTGATCGACACCAACCTGAACGGCACCTGGTACATGATGCATGCGATGGCGCGGCGATGGCGCGACACGGGCACGCAAGGCAACATCGTCAACATTGTCGCCACCTTCCAACGTGGCATGCCGGGCGTGGCGCACACTTGCGCTGCGCGCGCCGCCGTGACCCACCTGTCCAAAACTGTTGCCGTGGAGTGGGCGCAACATGGCATCCGCGTCAATTGCATCGCGCCGGGTGCGATCGCCAGCACCGGCTTCCGTCAGTACTCCGCCGCGGCGGTGAAGGCCTTTTCTGGAGCCAACCCGATGAAGCATGTCGGTGACGTGCAGGACGTGGCCGAGGCCGCCGTCTACCTCAGCGCGCCCAGCGGCAAGTTCGTCACCGGTGAACTGCTCACGGTGGACGGCGGCGGCGTGCTCTGGGGCGAAGTCTGGACCATCGCCAAACCTGATTACTTCAAGGTGAACGCATGAATCCGGCTGACACGCTACACCCCAAGTTCGGTCCGGGCGACGAAGCCCTGGCCGCGCTCCCGACGGTCTATCGCGATGACCTTTTCGCCGACAAGGTGGTGCTTGTCTCCGGTGCCGGCAGCGGCATCGGCAAGGCGATTGCCTTCCTGTTCGCGCGGCTCGGCGCCACGCTAGCGATTTGCGGGCGCAAGGCCGACAAGCTCGAGGACTGCGCCGAAAAACTGCGCGCGCTTTCGGGCCGCGAGGTATTTACCTACCCGATGACCATCCGCGACCCCGAGCAGGTGGACGCCATGCTCAGTGCCGTGTGGGAACGCTTTGGCGGCGTCGACGTGCTGGTCAACAACGCCGGCGGCCAGTTTGCCGCCCATGCGATGGACTTCAGCGTCAAAGGCTGGAACGCGGTGATTGACACCAACCTCAACGGCACGTGGTACATGATGCAGGGTGCGGCCAAGCGCTGGGTGGCGCAGGGCCGGCCCGGCAACATCGTTAATATCACCGCCGCCATCGACCGCGGCCTCACCGGCATGGCGCACACCACCGCATCGCGCGCTGGCGTGATCGCGCTGTCGCGCACGCTGGCCGTTGAATGGGCCGAGCACAACATCCGCGTGAACTGCATCGGTGCCGGGGCCATCGAGAGCAACGGCTTCAACAACTACCGAGAAGAAAACGTTTCCACCTTCTACCAGTGCAACCCGATGAAGCGGGCCGGTGACGTGCAGGACATCGCCGAGGGGGTGGTCTACCTTGCCGCCCCTTCGGGCAAGTTCATCACCGGCGAGGTGCTCAACGTCGAGGGCGGGATGCTGCTGTGGGGCGAGTTCTGGCCAGCCGGCAAGCCGGACTACTTCAAGGTCGATCCAGCGTGACCGCACAGCCCCCACTTCCGTCCGCAACTTACTCTCACGGGCCGTTTCAGCAGCTCGTGGGGTACGACATCCTGCACGGAGAAAACGGCCTGTATTTCAGGCTTCCCATCCGGCGCGACCACCTCAACCCCCACGGCGTGCTGCACGGCGGCGTGCCCTTGACCTTGCTCGATGCGGTCGGGGGCAGAACGCTGATCGACCGGCCGATCCCGGGCAGCGGCCAGCTCATCCAGTCGTCGGTGACAGTCACGCTCACCGTGGATTTCATGCGTGCGATTGGCGCCGGAATCCTGTTTGCATCGGCAACGCCCGACCACATCGGCAAGACGCTGGCCTACGTGTCGGTGAAGGTGACGCTCGACGCCCTTGACGGCGACGTTGTGTCGCGCGGCATCGGCACCTACCGCATTTACACCAAATCGCTGGTCAAAGCGGTCTGACCGGCGCAGGGCCGTAAACCCTCCTCCTGCGCCCCGTCCGCCATGACGTACTATGTTCGCAAACCGCCATAACTCGCCCACGAACCCGCGACCAGGTGTCCGGCGTCCACAGCCAGATTGACCCCGGTGATCGCCGAGGCCCAGCTTGAGGCAAGGAACACCACCGCCCGCGCAATTTCATCGGCGTTCACCAGCCGGCCGAGCGCCGCGTTCTGGGCCAGCGCCTGCGGGTCCAGCGTGTGCGTCGAGAAACCACGGTCGAGCGCTGGCGTCTGAGTGAAGCCGGGCGACACGCAGTTAACGCGCACACCCTTCGGCCCCCATTCGCCGGCAAGACACTCAGTCAGATTGATGACCCCGGCTTTTGCCGGCGCATAGGAATGCAGCGGCCCCGATCGCATGCCGGCGACAGAGGCAATGTTGACAATCGCCCCACTTCCCCGCTCCGCCATCTGCGATCCAAAGCGCGCGCAGCACAGATACGTTCCCCGCAGGTCGATCCGGGCAACGAAGTCCCATTCCCGAAGACTGAGCTGGTCCGGTGGCAGGGTGCGCTGCAGAACGCCGGCACAATTCACGAGCACGTCGACAGGACCCACCCGCGAGCGCACAGTCGCAACTGCGGCGTCGACCGAAGACTCCTCGCCGACGTCCATGACCACGTCAATTCCGCCGAGTTCAGCCGCGACATGGGCAGCGGCCTCGGCATTCCTGTCGGCCACCACGATACGCGCCCCGGCCTCGGCAAGAAGCCTGGCGCAAGCCAGTCCGATGCCGCTTGCGCCACCGGTAACGAGCGCGTTCTTTCCGGTCAAGTCGATAGTTAGCGATCCAGCCGGCCGTGCCCGGACTCCGCGCCGAAGAAACTTGTTTTTAGACCGTTGATTTGCAAAGACATTTTTGAAGTTACTTAAGAGGCTCATTCTTGCTTCCTTTCAGCGTGAGAGTTCGTCGCGCAGTACACGCTTGAGCACCTTGCCCGAGGGGTTGCGTGGGAGGGCATCACGGATCACGAGTTGCTTCGGCGTCTTGAAGCCACCCAGCTTGCCATCACAATGGGCGCGCAGTTGTTCGAGCGTCAACGTGGTGCCGGGGCGCAGCACCACCACCGCCGTCACACTCTCGCCCCAACGCGCGTCGGGCAGCCCCACCGCCGCGGCCTCGGCCACCTGCGGCAACTGGTAGACCACGCGCTCGACCTCCGAGGAGGCGATGTTCTCGCCACCGCTGATGATCATGTCTTTCTTGCGGTCGGTGAGGTAGAGGAAGCCATCGGCGTCCAGATAACCGACATCCCCGGTGCGAAACCAGTCGCCAAAAAAGCTTGCACTCGTCTTGCCGGGGTCCTTCCAGTAACCGCGCGTGACCTTCGGTCCGCGCAGGCAGACCTCGCCAGTTTCGCCGCTCGCCAGTGAGCGCCCGTCTTCGTCGCGGATGTCGATCTGCACATGGGCCAGCGCCCTGCCGGGGGAGCCGATCTTCTCAATCTCGCGCCCGGCTTCCATCAACGTGTCACCCGAACATGTCTCGGTGAGGCCATACCCGTCGATGTAGCGCGCGGCCTTGAAGAGCGTTCCGAACTCACGGATGCGCTCCTCCGGCGTGCGCTCGCCACCGCCGATCAGCCAGCGAAAACTCGACAGGTCGAAGCGTTCGCGCGCTTCACAGGCAATCGACCGATTCAGCATCACCGGCGCCATCCATCCGCCGGTGAGACGCTCCTGCTCAATCAGCGCCAGTGTCGCCTCCGGTTCAAAATCACGCATGACAGCGAGCATCCCGCCGACGAGCAGCACCGCCAGACCGGGGAGATCGAAAGCTCCCACGTGGTACAGCGGACCGACCACCAGCAAGCGCTCGTCGCGGGTCAGGCCAAGCGCAGTCATGTGATCCAGGCACTTCCACGCGTAATTCTCGTACGTGTGCATAACGCCCTTGGGCCGGTCGGTGGTGCCCGATGTGTACATCAGCCGGAACAGGTCAGACGGCACGCTGGCATACGGCTGTTCGCGTAGCGCGCAGCCTTTGGCAAGCACACTGCTGTCGGCTTGCGCGTTCTCGTCCAACACAACGATCGTGTCACAGCCGTTTGCCGCGTCCAGCAGCCCGTCATCGACGAACATCAGCTTCGCGCCTGCATGCCCCGCGATGTACGCGACCTCCTCGGCACCGAGCCGGTAGTTGATCGGCAGCAGCACCGCGCCAGCGTGGCTCACCGCAAGTGCCAACTCGACGAAGGCAGCGCTGTTCTTCATCAGCAGCGCCACCACGTCCCCGGGTTGAACGCCGCGCGCGTCCAGCAGGCCGGCACCCGCGGCCGTGCGGCGCTGTAGCTCGGCATAGGAGATACGGCGGTCACGGTAGGTCATCGCCGTGCGCTGCGGCTCGGTCCGTGCCCACCAGGTGACGCTTGCGCTCAATGAAACCATCTCTTTCCCCTTGCGTCCAGGCGATCAGTACGAGCGCGGCATCTTCAGGTCGTGATTCGCCACGTAGTTCAGGATCATTTCTTCCGACACCGGCGCGAAACGGAACAGGCGGCAGTCGCGCCACAGGCGCTCCACGTGATACTCCTTGGCGTAGCCCATGCCGCCCATCGTCTGCATCGCGCGCTCGGTGGCGCGGCCTACCGCCTGCGCCGCAATCAGCTTGGCGGCATTGGCTTCGCTGCCGTAAGGCAGGCCCATGTCGCAATTCGTGGCGGCCTTGTGATTCAACAGCCGCGCCGACTCGACCTCGACGTGACATTGCGCCAGCGGGAACTGCAGACCCTGATACGCGCTGATCGGCGTGTCGCCAAAGACCTTGCGATCGTTCGCGTAGTTCACGGCCAGCTTGATGGCCAACTCACCCGTGCCCACCAGACCTGCTGTCGTCACGATGCGCTCGGTGTTGAGCACGTCGAGAAGTTCGCGCCAGCCCTGGTGCAAGGTGCCGATCAATTCATCGGGTTCAATGAGAACGTTGTCGAAAAACACGCTGCTGGAGTCGAGTGTGCAGGTGCCGAGTTTGTCGATCGGCGTGTGTGTGAGGCCGGCACGTTGGACGTCGATCATGAACATCGACAGGCCATCGGTGCGCGATGTCGAATCGGCCACTTTTTTCGTGCGTGCAATAACAAGCATCTTGGTGGCTGACGCCACACCGGTGATCCAGATCTTTCGGCCATTGAGCCGCCAGCCGGGGCCATCGGCCGCAGCGAAAGACTTGATCTCGAGCGTGTTGGTTCCGGCGTCGGGCTCGGTGAGCGCCATGCAGCAATTGATCTCACCGCTGATGATCTTGGGCAGCAGCTCGGCGCGCATCTTCTCGTTGCCAAAGCGCGCTATCGACACGCCGCCGAAGATCGGATTGATCATGAAGAGCTGGCCGACCGTCGAGCCACCGCCGGTAGCGGAGAGGCTCTCGACGATCAGCGCCATCTCCAACATCCCCAGGCCGCTGCCGCCATGCTCGGTGGGCAGCGCCACGCCGCAAAGCCCAGCGTCACAAACGGCGCGCCAGTATTCGGTCGGGAAGGCCTTGGCAGCGTCCTGCTTGCGCCAGTATTCGAGGCCGAATCGATCGCCAACTTTGCGTGCGCTGTCGGCGATCATTTTCTGCTGGTCGGTTAATTGAAAATCCATGAAAATTCCTTAATGTTTAATGAGTAGGTAGGTTCGACGTTGGGCAACTTTTGCCGCGTCAGCACGAATGGGAAATCGGTTAAGGGGTGCGCTTGGACGCACGCGTTTTGCGCGCCGGTGAAGCAGGACTGACGGTTTCTTTGGTCACACGCGTCTGGCGGGACCTGACGGGATCGACTGGCGGCTGGCCCATCAGGCCGTACTTAATAAACTTCATGTAGGCATTCACGACCCATTCTGGGATATCGGCCTGCCCTTGTGCAGCATTCGCATAACACATCGGAAGGTAGCTTCGGGCCGCCATCAGCATGAATACAACGACCTCAAGCTCTTTCGGCTCGAAGCCGGGAAACTCGCCATCGGCATGCGCATGGCCCAGGAAGTCGGTATAGCCGTGCGCCACGGCTTCGATATGCGCATGGTGGGCCTTTGGCGCGAGACTTTCGGCCTCGTTCAATATCCTGAAGAAATGCGGTGTTTCCTTGAGGAAGGAGAAAAAGGCGCGAAAGGCCAGTTCCTCGCGTTCGCTGAAATCACGGCCTTTACGGGCCCGCATCCCCACATGCTGGCGCATCTGCTGGCCCAACACCGGGAGCAACTGGTCGAGGATGTCCTGGCGCGATTCGAAATAGTTGTAGAACGTGCCCTGGGCCACACCCGCCTTGCTGGTGATCAGCGCGATGGAAGCGTCGGCATAGCCGACTTCGCCCACGACTTCTCCCGCCGCGCGAAACAGGCAGTCGCGAATCAGTTCGGCTTTTTCGTTCCGGTTGCGGGCACCACGCCAGCTTTGCATCTGGGTTTCAGACTTGCCCCGCTTGGAAATTGCAGGTGCGCGTGATGATGTTGGCATATCAGGTCGGGAAGCGACGCTTGAAGATGCGGTACGTGTTTCATTCTTGCTTTTTGTGACCATAGGGATGTATCTCAGACATGCAGCGCTCGGTCAAACGCCGAAAGCACTGATTCGTAAAGCGTTTCCGAGAGCGTAGGATGGGGAAACACGGTTTGCATCAACTCAGCCTCGGTAGCCTCCATGATACGGGCGAGGCCAAACGAATGGATCAGTTCCGTTACCTGCGGGCCCACCAGATGCGCTCCCAAAAATTCCCCGCTGTCAGCGTCAAAAATCGTCTTCACAAAACCTTCCACCTCGTTCAGTGCAATCGCTTTCCCATTGCCGCGGAAGGGAAAACGCCCGACACGAATTTTTCTGCCCGACTCCAAAGCTGCACGCTCTGTAAAACCGACGCTTGCAGTCTGAGGATGTCCGTAAGTGCAGGACGGAATACTGCTCATATCTGGCGCATGAGCGGCGGCATAACCTGCGATTCGCTCCACGCAGGCAACCGCTTCGTGCGATGCCTTATGGGCCAGCCACGGCGCACCCGCAACATCACCAATGGCGTAGATACCCGGCTCGGAAGTGGCGCCAAACTGATCTGTGATCACGTGGCCCGCTTCAATCTTCGCTTTTGTGCTCTCAAATCCAAGCCCCTCGGTATTTCCGAGCACACCAATCGAAACCAGAACATGTTCGGCACTGAGACTTTCGGAACCCTTCGCTGTACTCATCGAAATCGACGCGCTGTCATTCTGTGAATTGATCGCATCAATATTGGCACTCGTCCGGACCTTGATACCGAGTGCCTTGTATGCTTTCTCAATAAATGCTGAAACTTCTTCATCTTCTGCAGGCAAAACGCGGTCCTTGCCTTCTATGACAGTGACATCCGTTCCCAGTGCGGCGTAGAAACTGGCGAACTCCATGCCAATCGCTCCCGCACCGACAATCAACAGTGACTTTGGTAGAACCTTCGGCGATAGGGCATGCCGGTAATTCCAGACGCGATTGCCATTGGCCGGCGCACCGGGAAACTCCCTCGGGCGCGCACCCGTCGCAACAATAACATTCGTCGCATCCAACGTGTAGGAAGAGTCACGCGTCTTGACCTTCACACCTCCTGGACCATCCAAACGAGCCTCCCCCGCAATCACTGTGACCATGTGCTTGATCAGTAGCTGCCTTACCCCTTTGGAGAGTTGGGCCGATACCGTTCGCGAGCGAGCGATAAGCGCGGGGAAGTCAAACGAGGCATTGCCAGCATCGATTCCGAATGCTTTCGCGCTACCAACGGTGCGCCAGACTTCGGCAGCTTGAAGCAATGCCTTGGTTGGGATGCATCCCCAATTCAAACAAATGCCCCCCAACTGGTCTCGCTCAATCAATATCGTTCGCAAGCCCAACTGGGCAGCGCGTATCGCAGCGACATACCCGCCCGGCCCTCCACCAATTACCGCAACATCGTAGATGACTGTATTCATGCCAAAGTCCCCATGCGCTATACAACTGCGGGCAAGGCTGCAAAACAGGCCAAGACCACGCCAATACCCTGATCCGGATGGTCCACAAACCTCTCCAGGCTGTCGTACACGCTGCCCGGCACACCTGACTCGGTGCCGATTCGGCGCACCATTTCAGACACCCGGTCACGCCCATAGGCATAATCGGCCACCGTCATCCGCTGCTCCTGCACCAGTGCGGTACCGTCCTCAAAGTCGAGTTCGATAACACAGCTCAGGCGCGGCACGCTCTCGTCGGCCAGCAGGTCGATTTGCCCGATCAGGGCATTGACCCTGGCGTCCGTATAGGTGGTCATGTGCGCCATGGAGGGCACGCCGTTGATCAGCGTGTTGGCGATGCAAAACGGGATGCTCATCAAGGTGCCCGAGACGCTGTTGAAAGGCCCCTTGCTGTCCATGCCGGCATAGCCGGTTTCAAAAGGATTCATGCGCACGCGTACCGCACGGATGGCCCGCCCTGCAATGCGCTCCCGCAGCACCAGCCCCGCAGTGACCGGCGTCTGGTTGAAGGCGCATACCGGATACGGCTTGAAGGTCACCCGCTGCATGGACCAGTCGCGGCCCAGGCGGGCGGCCAGCGCCTCCACGTCGCAGTCGGTCCGCGCAAATACGCGGACAAATCCATTGCGCCCTTCCAGCGCGTGCGGCGCCGACACCGAGCCGGCTTTGGCCAGCTCGACCGCGACCAGCCCCTGCCGCCCGGCGACGCCGACCTGGTAGCGCCATTCGTCGGTACCGTCGTCAAACGACTGGAGAATGCCACCGGCGAAGGATGCGGCATTGGCGATGGCCGCCGCGGTTCGCTCGGCCGGAAGGTCCATCAGGCGCGCCGCCGCGGCCGCCGCGGCCATGACGCCATACAAGGGTGAGGCGCGCAGCCCGGAAGGCGTGGTTTTTGCCGAGTAGGCGCTCTCCATCAGGCCGCCGACTTCGTAGCCGGCGACCAGCGCCGGGATCAAACGCGCCACCGGCCAACCCCGTGCTTCAATCATCGCGGTCAGCAGGGGAATCATGATGGCGCCGAGATGGGCCGCGCCGCAGGTATCTTCCTGGGCCCGCCCGTGAAACAGCGCGCTGTTAGCAAGCGCGGCCCCTGCCATGGTGGTCTTGCGTCCGTCGCCCAGCAGCGTGGCGCCACCCGCGTCGACCCTTCCGTCCATGGCCAGGGCCGCTGCGCGCGCAACGGGGGCAAAAGGGGTCGTGTGGGAGCCGAGCGCTATGCCATACCCGTTGAGCAGGCAGGTCCGCGCCTTCTCAAGCACTTCTGGCGGCAGGCTGGGTGTATCAAGCGAGACGACGAAGTCGGCCAGACGCCGGGTCAGTGAAACGTTTGCAAGCATGGTTGTTTCTCCGGTTTCAGGTCAGCAGGCTCAGGGGTTTCTCGAGGCTGGCGATCACGGCGTTGAGCATTTTCAGGCCCGAAACGCCGTCAAGAATCCGGTGATCCGCCGCCAATACGAGACCGAGTTCACGGCGCAGCGCCGGCTGCCCGTTGGCATCGGGACGGAACAGCTCGCGCACGCTGCCGACACCGAGGATCATGGACTGACCGGGATTGATGATCGGCGTCATCCAGGTCACATTGAACATGCCGGCGTTCGAGATGCTGATCGCACCGCCGCTCATCTGGCCGGCCTCCAACTCGCCATTGCGGGCCTTGTCGACCAGCGCCTGGGTAGCCCGCGCAATGCCTTCGAGAGAACGGCCGGCCACGTCGGGCACCACCGGCACCAGCAGACCGCGCCCGGCATTGACGGCGACACCCACGTCGCAGGAAGCAAACGAGACGATGCCGTCGTCCGCCCACACCCGGTTGAGTTCCGGCAGCTCGCGCAACGCGCGCCCGACCGCGGCAACGAGCAGATGGGTCAGTGTCAGCTTCGGATAACCGGGCATGGCATTGAGCTCTGCGCGCAATGCCATCAGCCTGGACACCTCTGCTTCCGCCGCCAGGTAAAAGTGAGGTATCTGCTGTTTGGCTTGCGTCAGGCGGCGCGCCATCGTCGCCTGCGTCGGTGTGGGCTTGGTCCTGATGACAGCCGCAGCGGGAGACGCGACTGCAGCTAGCGCTGCCAGCGCCTGCACGGCGGCGGGTCGGGTTTGCCCGGCCTGCGCGGCTGCTTGAACGTCGGCGGCCTTGATGCGGCCGCGTGGGCCGCTGCCTGCGACGTCCTCCAGCGAGACGTCCAACTGCGCAGCCAGACGACGCGCGAGGGGTGTCGCAAAAAGACGTGTTCCTTCTGCCTGCGTGCCCGGCTGAGTCGGCGGTAGCGTGACGGGCGCCGTGCTGGCAGCAGCAGCGGATAGTTTTACGGGCACCGCGGACATGGGCGTCGCATCGTCGCTGGCAGAGCCGGGTACCCCGTCGTCAACATATCCGATGACGGCGCCAACCTGGACCATCTCGCCGACGGGAACCAACACTTCGAGCAGGACACCATCGTGATCAGCCGGCGCCTCGCTGGCCACCTTGTCGGTCTCGACGACAAAAATGCCATCGCCGGTTTTGAAGGTAGCACCGGGCGCCAGCATCCATTCAACCAGTGCGCCCTCGGTCATGGTCAGGCCCAGCTTGGGCATCAGGAGTTCGCGACGCACGGGTCAGTTTCCTTTGAATTGAGCAGGGCGCTTTTCAAGAAATGCGCGGCAGCCTTCATGGGCGTCGTTCGAATCGAGCACCAGCCCAATCATCGCCTGCTCGTGCGACAGTGCAGCGCCCAGCGGCATCTCGATGCCGTGGCGCAGGCTGCGTTTGAGCAGCTTCAGCGTCAGTGGCGACTTCTGGGCCATCCTGTCGGCCAGCGCCAAGGTTTGGGCCATGAGTTCGGCCTTGGGCACGGTGCAATTGCACAGGCCCAGCGTCACGGCTTCCGCAGCGGTGATCTGGTCGCCCGTGAACAGCAACTCCTTGGCGCGGCACAGCGGGATCTGCCGGATGATCCGTTGCGATCCACCGGCCCCTGGGAAAAGGCCCAGCGTGATCTCCGGCAAGCCGAGCTTGGCGTCCTGCGCGACCAGACGGATGTCCAGCGTGAGCAGCAGTTCGGCGCCGCCACCCAGCGCCCAGCCATTGATGGCGCCTATCGTCGGCTTGTCGCAGTCTTCGAAGCGGCGAAACACGCGGTGAATCACTTCTGCAAATTCCTGGTAGTGCGCAAGACCGCGCCGGCTGTCCAGGTCGGCAATGTCACCACCGGCGATGAAGGCCCGCTCGCCCGCGCCCGTGATGACAATGGCACGCACTTCGTCATCGGCCTCGAAGGCGGTCAGGGCCGCTTCCATTTCGAGCAGGGTCGGCACGTTCAGTGCATTCAAGGTCTTGGGGCGGTTGATGGTCAGAATGCCCACCGCGCCGCGTTTTTCAGTCAGTATGGCCTGTTCAGTCATGGATAGCTCCGGTTATGGGTTGATGGGATGTATCGCCGTGGTGTCACGCAAGGGTTCGCCGCAGCGCCTTGACAATCTTTTCGGTAGTGACGACATAGCCGTTTTCGAGTGATTTGGCAAAAGGGGCCGGCATGAATGGGGCACCGACGCGAACGACCGGTGCATCGAGTTCGTCGAAGGCCTCATCGGCGATGCAGGCCGCAATCTCCGCGCCGACACCGAAAGACTGGACGGCCTCGTGGACCACCACGGCCCGGTGGGTCCGCGCAATGGACGCGAACACGGCGTCGCTGTCCCATGGCTGGAGGCTGCGCAAGTCGATCACCTCGACCTCGATGCCCTCGCGGGCCAGTTCCTCGGCCGCCGCCAGCGAAGTCGCCACCGTGCTGCCATAGGTGATGATCGTGGCGTCACGACCGCCGCGGGCAATGCGCGCCTTGCCGATCTCGATAGCGACGCTGGTATCCACCATCCCCTTGCTGCCGTACAGGGCCTTGTGCTCGATGAAAACCACCGGATCCGGATCGTTGATCGCGGTGCGCAGCAGGCCGTAGGCATCCGCCGGCGTGGAGGGACAGACGACCTTCAGGCCGGGCACATGGGTGAGCCATGCCTCCAGGCACTGCGAGTGCTGCGGGCCGGCACTGAGCCCGCCGCCATGCGGTGTGCGCAGCACCATGGGCACACTGCTGCGGCCCCCGAACATGAACCGCGCCTTCGCGGCCTGATTGACCAGCGCATCCATGGTCAGGGTCATGAAGTCCATGAACATGATCTCGACCACCGGCTTGAGTCCCGTCATCGCGGCCCCGACCGCCATCGCGGCGATGGTGGCTTCGGAGATCGGCGTGTCACGCACGCGCACCGGGCCAAACTCATCGAGCAGGCCGCGGGTCGCCTTGAAGGAGCCGCCGGCTGCCGCGATGTCCTCGCCCAGCAGAACCACCGTCGGGTCAGCGACCATCGCATCACGCAGCGCCTGATTGACCGCAACAAAGTATTTCATTTCCGTCGGCTTGTTCATGCGGATGCTCCGTCGGTGGCGCGCGCGCCCTGGGTATAGACGTCGGCGAAGGCCGCTTCGAATTCTGGCAGCACGTCTTCGCGGGCACGGGCAATCGCGGCCTGCACCTGCGCCTCGATTTCGGCGACCGCCGCGTCGAGCGCCTGGGCCTTGACGCCGCGCGCCAGCAGCGCCTTGCGGGCGTGTTTGAGGGGATCGGCGGCGGCGCCGGCGGCCAGCTCGGCCGCCTCGCGGTATTTCTGGGGATCGCCTTCATAGTGCCCGCGAACCCGGTGCGTCGAGCATTCCAGCACGCGCGCGCCGGCGCCGGTGCGAATTTCGCCGACCAGCGCCGCCGCTGCGGCTGTTACCGCCTCGACGTCACTGCCGTCGACCTGGGTATGGGGAATGCTGAACGCACCGGCCAGATCTTTCAGTTGAGCAGCGAACTGCAGGGCCGTCGGGGAAAACTCCGACCAGCCGTTGTTCTCGCAAACCAGCAGCAGCGGCATTTTCCAGAGCGCCGCGATATTCAGGGTCTCATGGAGCACGCCCTCGGCCATCGCGCCGTCGCCGAAGAACACCACCGCGACGCCGCCGCTGCCGCGCACCGAATGCGCCAACGCGCTGCCCAGGGCAATCGGGATGCCCGCGCCGACAATGCCGTTCGCGCCAAGGATGCCGAGCCGCATGTCGGCCACATGCATCGAGCCGCCCCGCCCGCCGCAAATGCCGCCGGCTTTGCCCATGATCTCCCTGAAGAAGAGGTCAAGGTCGAGACCACGCGCCAGCACATGCCCGTGACCGCGGTGGGTCGTGGCCATCGTATCGCGCGCGTCCAGGGCGGCCATGACGCCGGCAGCCACCGCTTCCTGCCCGAGGCTCAGGTGAATGAAGCCCGGTACTTCGCTGTCGGAAAACAGCTTGATCAGACTTTCTTCAACGCTGCGGATCAGCAGCATGGTTCGGTTCAGCGCGAGCAACTGTTCCGTCTCTTTTTTTGTGGACATGGTGTTTACCAGGCAAGTTCAAGAATTTGATGAATGTCGGCCTCGGACGTCACCGGGCGTGGGTTGCTCCGAACCATCATATTTTGCATCGCCCCCCGTGCGATGGCGTCGAAGTGCGAACGCTCGACGCCGACATCACGCAGCCGAGAGGGCTGGCCGAGCGCCGCAACGAGATCGGCCACGGCCTGGGCCGCATCGCCGTCGTCGCGGCCCATCGCACGGGCGACCAAGGCCTGCCTCTCACCGTTGACCGCGCGGTTCCAGACCAGAACGCTCGGCAGCATCACGCACGAACAATGCCCGTGCGGCACATTGGCAACGGCGCCCAACTGGTGACCAATGCCGTGGCTGGCGCCCCACTCGACGCGACCGAGGCCGGTCGACGCGAGCCACACCGCGAGTTGGCTTTCGAGCCGGGCATCCAGCCTTTCAGGCGAGGCATGGTTGGTACGCAGGGATTTCGACAGCATGGCCAACCCATGCAGACAGGTCGCATCGGTGAACGGCTGGGGACTGCGGGAGCAGATGGTCTCCACGGCATGATCGACTGCGCGAATGCCGGTGGACAGCCAGAGATCAGCCGGGGTATGCACGGTCACCGCAGCATCGAGAATCACCACCTGTCCGCCGATAAAGCGGCCGTGGTAGAGGTCCTTGACCTGACGTGTGTGGTCGGTTGCACCGCCGAGACTGGAGAATTCGGCACCCGACAGCGTGGTCGGCACAATGATTTGGCGTAGCGGCGGATCCTTGACCACGGGCACCACCCGCTTGCCATCCTCGCCTATCCGGATGCGCACCCGGTCGAAGCCTTCAACGTCCCGGATGTCTTCGGCCAGCACCACGAGCATCACCTTGACGGTGTCCATCGGGGTGCCGCCGCCGATCGTCACGATCAGGTCGGGCTGCAGACGGCGCACTTCGTCGGCTAGGGCCAGCACGGATTCGCGCGGCACATGTTCGACACATTCGTCGAACAGGCCGACGCACCGCTTGCCCAACGCATTAGACACCGTACTGATGACATCGGTCTTGCGGCTGAGCGTCTTGCTGGCAACAATCATGAGGCGCTGTTTGCCGAGCTTGTCGGCTGTTTCGAGTACGACTTCGTGCGCGGGCCGGCCGAAAATCACCCGATCCTGGGCCAGAAATTCATAGCTACCGAACGTTGCCATGGTTCTCCTCTTGAAATTTATGCGCCAAGATAGGCAGCGGAAAGTGCTGGATCGGCGGCAAGCTGTGCCGCGGGGCCGCTCTGCACGACCTCGCCGCGGCGCAATACATACCCCTGCTGCGCCACGCCCAGCGCCAGCGCAGCGACCTGTTCACAGAGGATCACCGTCGTGCCCTGTGCCCGGCGCACTTCCTCGATCACCGAAAAGATCTGCTGCACGATCACCGGCGCCAGACCCAGCGAGGGCTCATCGAGCAGGAGGTAGCGCGGCTTGTGGATCAGGGCCGCCGACAGGATCAGCATCTGCTGCTGGCCCCCGGACAGCAGGCCGGCCTGGCTCGCACGCCGTTCTGCCAGAACCGGAAAGCGCGCGAAGACTTGATCCAGCGCTTGCGAAAACAAACCCTCACGGTGCCGGAAATCCCAGGCCAGCTTCAGGTTGTCCTCGACCGACATCCGGTGGAACAGCCTGCGCCCCTCCATCGCGTGGGAGATGCCCAAGCGCGCCCGCTCATGCGCCGACATCCGGGTCACATCGGTGCCGTCGACCCGTATCGTGCCCGCGCTTGCAGGCGCCAGCCCCGAGATCGCTTTCATCAGTGACGACTTGCCCGCGCCATTCGCCCCGAGAATCGCCGTAATGGTTCCGGGGGACGCCGTCAGATTGCAGTGGCGCACGGCGGTGATCGAACCGTAGCGTACCTGTAGACCTTGAACTTCAAGCATGAGTCACCTCCGGACGGCCTGCTGTTCCCAGGTAGGCTGCAATCACAGCAGGATTGCGGTACATGCTGTCCATGCCGCCGTGATAAATCATCTTGCCGGCATCCAGGACGACGACGTCATCGACAAGGTCGTCAAGAAAATCCATGTGGTGCTCGATCAGCACGACCGACACCCCTCGCCCTTTCAGTACCCGTATGACATCCGCCAAGCGGACCAGCTCTCCTTCGGAAAGCCCTGCTGCGGGTTCATCGAGAAGAACCACACGCGGGTCAGCCACGAGCACACGCGACAATTCGGCCATGCGCTGGTCACCATAAGGCAAGTCCTTGACCGGCATGTCGGCCAGCGCAGTCAGGCCCGCAAGCGCCAAGGCCTCGGTGACGCGCACCAGCATTTCGGCTTCCTCACGGTGTGCGGACGGCAGGTTCAGGGCCGCAGCCACACGCCCCTGGCGATACAGTCGATGCATGCCCAGCAGCACGTTTTCGCGCACCGTGAACGTAGGCACCAACCGCGGATCCTGGAAAGTGCGCAACACACCGAGCCGGGCCACTTCGTGATCGTGCAGACCGGTGATCGGTTTGCCGTCGAAGGTCACGATGCCGGCGTTCGGACGATAGATGCCGCTGATCACGTTGACCAGAGTGCTTTTGCCCGACCCGTTTGGGCCGACGAGGCCGATGATCTGGCCCGAGCGGATATCCAGGGTGACACCGTCTAACGCTCGCAGGCCGAGGAAGTTCAGCCCAATGTCCTTTGCGACCAGCAGCGACGCCGTACCCGGTATCGCGTTCATTCCTGCCGCGGTCTCGCCCGTAATTCCCAAACTGTGGTTTGCGAGTTTCTTCGCGCCAGCTTGTGCCGACACCTTGATGTAGCCGCTGCGCGGCAGCAACAACCCGGCCAGCCCCTTCGGCAGCAGGACAAAAGAAACCATCAGCAGAAGACCATACACCATGAACTGCCAGTCCGCAAAAAACTGGAGTTTCTCTGGCAGATAGGTGAACACGATGGCCCCGAGGACAGGACCTGACAGGCTGCCCAGTCCACCCACGACAGCCATGACCAGCGCTTCGATCGAGCGCTGCAGTCCAAAAGACTCCGGGCCGAGGTAGCCAACCAAATGGGCGTAGAAACCGCCGGCCAGTCCGGTCAGAGCCGCGCTGATGGTGTAGGCTTCGCGCTTGGTCGCGACCCGCGCCACACCGATGCTGCCGGCGGCTACTTCGGAGGCGTGGATCGCGAAGAAGGCACGCCCATAGGTGCTGGTCAGGAGATTGCGCAGCTGCCACATGACAACCGCCGTTACAGCCAGCATGAACTGGAAGTAAGCGACCGGACCCATCGCAATGCCGAAAAAGTTGAGCGTCTTGAGTGACGGGGCGGGCACACCGCTCAAACCGGCGACCCCACCAGTCACCCCGGTCCATTCACGGATCAACTCGTAGAAAATCATCCCGAAACCGAGCGTCATCATCGCAAGGTAAAACTCGCGAACCCGCCCGGCGGCGAAAGACAGCAGCCAGCCTGATGCGGCACTGAGCAGTGTGCCAGCAACGAGAGACAACGGGAGCGGCACACCCCATGTTTTCATCAACAAGGCAGAGGTGTAGGCGCCGATACCGAGGAAGGCCGCATGGCCGAGCGATATCTGCCCGGCAACACCTGTCAGGAGGTTGATGCTCTGCGCGATCAGCACATTGATCAACACGAAAGACCACAACTGTACGGTGGAACCGGACGCGAACTCGGAGCCAATACCCAAAGCCAGCACCAGCACCAAGCCAACTCGGGGGTCCGTGACGAACGCAAGCCTGTTTCTTACTTTGACAAGCATCATCAAACCTTCGTCACTTCAGCCCGGCCGAACAGTCCTTGGGGCCGTGTCGCCAGAATCACCATCAAAATCGCGAACGCCATCGCATGCTCGAATGCCGTCGAAACATAGCCCCCAACCAGCTTCTCGATCACCCCGAGGACCATGCCGCCCACCATAGCGCCCTGAATGCTTCCCATGCCACCAAAGACCGCTGCCACGAAACCAAGCACCATAAGGTTGAAGCCAAAGCCCGGATCGACGGTCCCGTTGATCTGGGAGAGCAAGATGCCGGCCAGTCCGGCCAGCACGCCGCTCGTGACAAAAGAAACCACGACCACGCGGCGCACCGGGATACCGGCCAGTGAGGCCGCTTCGGCATCGTGTGCCACGGCCAGCACGGCCCTGCCCCAGGCGCTGCGCCGGAGGAAGAGCTCCATCGCCATCATCAGCACCAACGACACCACCAGCACGGAGAGCGACTGAGCCGACACCTGAATGCCCGCGATGGAGACAAAGGACATGCTGTCGAACACCAGCGGCGGTACGGCGATCGCCTGCGAACCGAAGAACTTCGCGACAAAACCCTGCACGAACAGGCCGAAGCCCAGTGTGGAGACGACCCAGCCCATGCTCCCACCGGCCTTAAGAAGCGGCCGGATCGTCACACGCTCGGCCACGCCCATCAGGACACCGGTAATGAGCAGGGCCAGCGGCAACGCGACTCCAGCCGACATACCCGCGGCAATCAGGCTGGTGGAAGACACGGCGCCCAGCATCAGCAGCGAGCCCTGGCCAAAGTTCAGGGTCTTCGTTGTCCAGAACGTGAGCGACAGACCCATCGCGATCAACGCATAAGCCGCACCCACGGAGACACCCGCGAATACCAATTGCAGGAAGAACTCCATCGACAAGCTCCTTGCCATGAACCTTTAGAGTCAGTCTTTGGCGATGCGCAGCACAGACTTGTCGCCGGCTTTCACGTACTCGAACACAGACACGTCCTTCTCCGTGATGGCATGGTGTTTGGTCGGGGAGAACGAATAGACGGCGTTGACGCCGCGCAGACCCGTGATGCCTTCAATGGCCTTGTTCACCGCAGCCGCGTCGGTCGAGTTGGCGCGCTTGATGCCTTCGAACAACACGTTCGCAGCGTCATACGCATTGGTCACCGACAATGCCATGAAGATTTGTGGGCGTGTCGGGTCAGCACCCCACCAACGGTCCACGCCGTGCTTTGCCTTGTACGCATCCGCAAATTCCTTGGCAGCCGGGTTCATCGGCTCCTCGCCAAAGACCCCGACCATCGTACCGCGCGTTCCGGTCACCAGGTCGCCAGCCCCCTCCTGATACGGGATCGACAAAGCACCGTTGGATGCCACCAGTGGTACCGTGAGGTTCAGCCGCGCCATGGTGCGGCGCAGTACGGCGAGGTCGGCGCCCAGCCCGACGCACACAATCACATCGGCGCCTGCACGTTGCAGCTTGGCCAGTTGAGCCGTCATGTCCTGTGCGCGCTGGTTATAGGACTCGACACCGACGGACTGGGCGCCGCCCAGCACCTTGAGTTCCTTGCTGATCAGATCAACCCCGCCCGTGCCGTAGGCCGTGCTTTCGTGAATCAAGCCGACCTTCTTGAAGCGCTTGGCCACATAGCCGGCGAGCACCTTGGCCTCAACGTCGTTCTGCAATGCAAAGGAGAACACGTTGGGGCGAGGAGCGCCACCGGTCGGATAGGTCACCGTGGGCGACTGAGCAACGGGATTCATGTAAGGCCGGCCGTCCGTCGCCGCCATTTCAATCACCGCCAGGGTCGGCCCACTACCGGCCGGGCCAATGATGCCCACAAGGTTTTTATTGTCAAGCAACTTGCGCATGTTCTGAACAGCCCGATCAGGCACCAACTGGTCGTCGAGAGCCATCGCCAGCTCGATCTTCTTGCCGTTGATGCCACCCCGTGCGTTCCAGCGTTCGATTGCGAGGTCGACGCCTCGCTTGCCACCCTCGCCGTATTCGTTATAAGGTCCGGTCAAAGCGGACGTCATGCCAATCTTGATGGTGTCCTGCGCGAAACCGGGCGTGGAAAGAAAGGCGATGCTGAATGCGGCTGCAATCGAAACGCCAATTGATCGTAATTTCATCTCTGTCTCCTTAACGCGTATGCCGCGTCTACTTTAGTCTTGCTCGGGTAGTGCTCTACGGGATCAGAGCCCTGCTTGTTTACATCTTCATCTAGTAACTCGAAATTCAATATATGAATTATGAGTCACTAGTCACATTTTAAGATGAATGAACATTCGGTGTCAAGCTTTAGCCTCCACTTGGGAGTTGTCCAGCAGATCTGTCAAATCGTCCAGATGATCTCGTCGCCCTGCCCCAGCTCGCGCAGGATGGCCAGTCGATCCCCGTGCAGCATCCGCCATTGGCAACCGCTCTTGAGCAGGTGCAGCACCGGGCACCAGACCTCTTACAGGTCTACCGTTCTTGGCTTGGTCTTCTTACGCACGTGCTCCAGCAGCACCCTGATCTCTTCGAACTTCTCTCGACTGATATCGCTCGGATATTTTTTGTGCTTCACCCCACTATTGTCTATGCAGTCACTGAGTGGACGGGTTCTGAGGCGCTTGTGCTCCGATGACTTCCAAAACAGCGGCACGGATATTCATAGTTGACGTCCCAAGTAAAGAAACGGCTAATGCAACAGAACCCCGCTACCTTATTCCCCGTGGTACTGAACCACCGTCTTGACCACGCAGAACTCTTCCAACGAAAGAAAGCCCTTCTCGCGACCATGACCGCTTTGCTTCACGCCACCGAAGGGCAACTCGACGCCACCGCCTGCTCCATAGCAGTTGAGATAGACCTGCCCGCACTGCATGCGCTTTGCCATGCGTGTCTGGCGTGAGCCGTCGCGCGTCCAGATGCCTGCCAGCAGGCCGAAGTCGGTCGCGTTGGCGAGTCTTACCGCGTCTTCCTCGTCCTTGAACGGGATCACCGACAACACGGGGCCGAAGACTTCATCGCGCGCCAGTTCATGGTCGCGCGGCACCGGGCCGAACATGGTGGGCGCAACGTAGTAGCCGCCAGTTGGCACGCCATCGGCCACCTTGCCTTGGGCAAGCATCGGCACACCGCTGGCGACCGCACGGCGAATGAAGCCTTCCACACGCTCCTTCTGCGCGGCATTGATCAGCGGGCCACAGTCCAGGTCCATCGCCTGTGAACCTGCGCGCGACTGAGCAAAGCGCTTCCTCACGCGTTCCACGAACTTGTCGTAAATTACCTCCTGAACCAACAGCCGGCTGCCCGCCGAACAGGTCTGCCCCGCATTCTGCGTGATAGCCTTCAGGATCGTCGCTTCGGCACGGTCCAGATCGGCGTCGGCGAAAACGATCTGCGGCGACTTGCCGCCGAGCTCGAGCACGCACTTGATCAAATTTCCGCCGGCGGCTTTCTGTACCAGCCGGCCGACTTCGGGCGAGCCGGTGAAGGTGACGAAGTTGATCCCCGGGTGCGCCGTCAGCGCCGCGCCGGCCTCTTCGCCCAGGCCCGTGACGACATTGAGCGCGCCGTCGGGCAGGCCGGCCTCCTGCGCGATCCGGCAAAACGCCAACGGCGTGAGGCACGCGTCTTCGGACGGTTTGAGCACCGCCGCATTGCCCATCGCCAGGGCCGGCACCACCGAGCGGCCGAACATCTGCGCCGGGTAGTTCCACGGCAGAATGTGCGCCGTGACGCCGTAGGGCTCATGCAGCACGACCACGTGAAAATCGTTGAGGTACGGAATCTGCTGGCCGTGCAGCTTGTCGGCCGCGCCGCCATAGAACTCGCAGTAGCGCGCGGCCACGGCGATGTCGGCGCACGCCTGCGTCAATGGTTTCCCGGTGTCGCGCGCCTCCAGTTGCGCAAGCTCTTCACTGCGCGACAAGATGATCTGCGACATCGTGCTCAGGATGCGGCCGCGCTCGGTGGCGGTGAGTTTGCCCCAGGCGCCCCCCAGCGCCGTGCGGGCCGCGACCACGGCGCGATCAATGTCAGCCGCCGAGCCGCGCGCCAGTTGGTCGAACGCCTCGCCGGTACCAGGATCGATGACGGGCAGGGTTTCACTGCTCGCGGCGGCGACCCATTGGCCGCCGATGAAGTGTTGTTGCATGTCAGGTGCGCTCGAAGTGAAGTGCTTGAAAGGAAGTTGCTCAGACCGTGCGGCCGCCATCGACCGGGAACTCGACCCCGGTGATGAACTCGGCTTCGTCGCTGGCCAGATAGAGAGCAGCCCGCGCCACGTCCAACGGACGGCAGAGTCGTCCGAGCGGAATAGTCGCGAGGAAGCGCGCGCGGTTCTCGGGCGTATCGGACACGCCCATGAAGTCGGCCAGCATCCCGGTCTCGCCCATCACCGGGCAGATCGCGTTGACGCGAATGCCGTCATTTCCGAGCTCGACCGCCAATGACTTGGACAACAGGTTCACCGCCGCCTTCGACCCGTTGTACCAGGTCAGACCCGGGCGCGGGCGAATGCCGGCGGTGGAACCGATATTCAGGATCACGCCGCTACCGCGCCGGCGCATGTGCGGCACCACCGCATGAACCATGTGAAAGATCGACTTGACGTTGACCGCGAACACTTTGTCGAACAGGGCTTCATCGACGTCGAGCAGGGGCTGGTTGCGGTGCGTGAAGCCGGCGTTGTTGACGACGATGTCCGGTACCGTGAACTCGGCGATGCACGCAGCCACAAGACGGTCGATGTCGGCCCGGCGCGAAACATCGGCATGGATCGCGAGCGCGGCCGAGCCGATCTCGGCGGCCACCGACTTGGCACCTGCGAGGTTCAGGTCGGCCACCACCACCCTCGCGCCTTCGCGTGCAAACAGACGCGCGGTTTCGGCACCGAAGCCGCTGGCCGCGCCAGTAACGATGGCCACTTTGTCTTTCAGTCTCATGAGTTGTCTCCGGTTGGTTTTGGGAAGGATGTAAAAAGAGATGCGTTCAGTGAATCGACGCGTACATGATGTCCTGCTCGGTCACATCGGCGCTGGCGAACTCCTCGACGATCTTGCCTTGGCGCGACACCAGGATGCGATCGGCCAGCGCCATCACTTCGGGCAGGTACGACGAGATCACCACCACCGCCTTGCCCTCGTCGGCCAGGCGCTTGATGATCTGGTGGATTTCGGCGATCGCACCGACATCGACGCCGCGCGTCGGTTCGTCGAAGATGATCAGCTCAGGCTGCTGTATCAACGATTTGGCAATCACTACCTTTTGCTGGTTGCCGCCCGACAGCTCGATCACCTTGGCGTCCTTGCTGACCGCCTTGACATTGAGCGCCTGGCTCCATTCGCGCCCGGCCGCATCAACCTCGCCGCTGCGGACCCAATTGCGGCGCCAGCCCAGCTTGGCCAGCAACCCGACGTAGATGTTGCGCGAGATCGACATGGTTTCAAAAAAACCCTCGACCTTGCGATCCTCGGTGACGTAGACGATGCCTGCGGCGATGGCCTGGGCTGGCACACGGTAGCGCACCGGCTTGTCCTTGAAGACGATTTTTCCACCGTGAAAGTAGTCGCGCTTGAGTACGCCCGCCACCACCTTGAAGGTTTCGGTGCGGCCAGAGCCGACCAGGCCGAACACCCCGGTAATCTGGCCCGCGAACACCGACAGCGAATTGTTGCGCACCATGCTTCCAACACGCAGGTTCTCCACGCTCAGCACGCGCCGGCCCGGTGGGCGCGGCGCGGCGCGATGCTGGCCGTAAAGCTCTTGCGAGAGCTGGCGTCCGACCATGGCTTGCACGATGCGATCACGGTCAAAGACGGCGGTTGCATCGGTCACCACCTTCTTGCCGTCACGCAGTACAGTAATACGGTCCGAGATCGCCAGCGCCTCTTCGAGTGCGTGCGAGATGAAAATCACTGATACGCCCCGACGCTTGAGGTCCATCACGAGGTGAAAAAAGTGCTGCTTTTCCTCTGGCGTCAAGGTCGCGGTCGGTTCGTCGAACACAATAATGCGAGCCTTGTGCAAAACGGCACGCGCGATCTCGACCATCTGCTTCTTCGCCGCACCCAGACTGCCCACCAGCATGGTGGGATCGACATCAAAGTTGAGAGATTGCATGAACTGCTGCGCCGAAATGTAGACGCCACGCAGCCGGTTGAAGAATTTTTCCTGCCCGAGGAACAGGTTCTGCGCCACCGTCATCGTCGGCACCAGGCTGGTTTCCTGGAACACCATCGCAACGCCCATGGCCAGTGCGTCCAGCGGTGTGCGAAAGTGCATAACCTTGCCCTCGATCAGCATCTCGCCGCTGCTGAGCGCCACGACGCCGGCCATCACCTTGGTAAGGGTCGATTTGCCTGCGCCGTTTTCGCCGACCAGCGCATGCACTTCGCCAGGCATCAGCGTGAAGTCAACGCCTTCAATGGCCGGCACGCCAGCGTAGGTCTTGGTCGCCTGCCTGAGTTCGAGAATCGGTGTCATACCGCGCCTTTCTTCAGGTTCACATCCATGTTCAATTCGGCGACGGCCACGCGCAAGATGCGGCCCGATCCTTTCGACAACACGAACATCTGCCCGCCATGCTCGACCGCCGCGACGATGCCGTGGTGCTTGCCGCCCACCCGGCTGTGCAGCGAATAACGCGGCATCAGGTCGGCGCCCAGGCGGATCAGCAGGCCGTACGAGCGCGGCGGTGCCCAGGGCTTCAGGATCCCCATCTGCTTCACGCCGCCGCCTTGCAGCGGCTCGCGGAAGTCGCTACCCGAACTGAGCGCGGGCGCAACCCAGTAGCGCGGTTCGATGGTGCGCATCATCTCGGCGCGAAAATCGTCTTCGCGCAGCACGAACTCGAGCAGTTGCGTGCGGCCGGCAAACATGCTAAGCCAGAAACCGCCGCCCGGCGCGCGGTTGATGCGAGCGGGGTAGCCCGGCAGCGCGCGGAGTAGAGGAATTGGAATTCCGCCCGCGCCGTCGATGCCGACGATGCGGTGCGCCCAGCTCTCCGAGGCCAGCACGCGCGCGCCGTCGCTGCAAACGCCGTGGCAATAGGCCAGCCCGGAGACCAGCACCCGTGTCTTGCCGCTGGCCGGGTCGTACTCCAGTACGCGGCCGCTGCGGCCATGCTCAAGCAAATCGTGACGCCACTGTGCGTACGGGTGTTTCTGCGAGCCCTGGCTGATCAGCAGCTTGCCGTCGGGCGCCGCGTGCAGTGCGTTCATGCCGGCCAGCGGCTGGCCAGCGAATCCGTCGAGCCGCTTTCCATGCGCCGTCCCCCCTTCGAACACGATGCACCCCTCGCTGGCCACCGCGAGGCCGCCATCTTCGCACAGCGCCAACGCCTGGACCAGCGCATCAAAGCGTGCCCGGATCGAATGGGCGCCGCTCGCATCGAAGCGCAGCACCTCGTTGCCGCGCGCCGCATGCAGCACCCCGTCGGCACCGATGGCAAGGTCTTCGAGCCCAGGCAGCTCGGCGAACACGGGCGCTTCTTCGAGCAGGTTGTTGGGCGTAAGCGCGCCGTCGAAGATCGGCACCGAGACCGTGGCTTCGCCTTCGCCGAAGAATCGGTCGCGGGCGCGTTTGAGGGGGTCAAGCATGGGCGGCGGCTCCGGGCGGGCGGTGTTGCATGTAGTCCGGGTCGGCACCCTGGAGTCGGTAGCGGCCGATGCGGTTGTTGGAGATGCCGCCCAGGTAGAGGTAGCCACGATGTTCGCGCATCGAGGTGATCATCGGGTGGTTGACGCCGCCCAAGTCCCAGAGCGACTCGAGAATCTCGCCGTGTACGCTGAACTTGACGACGCAGCCGGTGTTAATGTTCGGCGAAAGCCATTCGTCCTGCGGCAACTGCTTGGCCATGCGGGTGCGAAAGCCAGGCTTGCGCATGGCCAGGTCGAACACCGGGCTGCGCATGCCCATCAGGGCGACCCAGTAGTTGCCGTCAGACGCGCGATTGATGTTGTCGGGATAACCCGGCAGGTTGGAGATAACAACCTCGATCTGCCCGCGCTTGGGTCCGTCGAACCAGTAGCGCTTGATGGTGCAGGCCCAGCTTTCCGCAAACAGGATGGACTGGCCGTCCGGTCCCATGCATACGCCGTTCGGGAAGGTCAGGTTCTTGACCACCGTGCGGGTCTGTTTCGTGCGCGGGTCATAACAGATGATGCGGCCGTTGCCGCGCCCTTCGAGGCTGTCGAACGGCCACTCATGCATCTCATAGCGCACGGTCGCTTCAGAAAAGAATATCCGTCCGTCCGGCGCGATGTCGAGATCATCAGCCAGCCGAAGACGGCTGTCATCGATGATCGAAAACAGCGAACGATTGGTTTCGTCGGTCACCTTCTCTACCTGGCGCTCGGGCGTCACCCGGTAGAGTCCCATCCCGCCGACGCAAACATAAAGATTTTGCCCGGCATCAAACGCCAGTCCGAGCGGCTGGCCGCCGATACGCGCATAGACTTCCCGGCGCGTGTAATCGGGCGCGAAGAAGCGAACGATTTCGCCGTGGCGGGTGCCGCAGTACAAATTGTCCTGCTGGTCCAGGATCACGTCTTCAGGCGATTCGACCTGACCCAGCCCGATCAACTCCACGTGGCGCAGCTTGTCGTTGAGCGCGTACGCTGAACCTGTGTCGGCCTCGGTAGAGGGCGCTGGCGGCAGATCGAGATAACCCGGGCTGACATACAACTCCTGGATCGCCTTGTGGCGATTCTTGAACCAGCGGATGTCGAGCGTAGCGGCGAGAATCAGGATGGCGGCCAAGATCATGCGCGATCCGCCCGCCGGCATGGCCATGCGCAGCAGGCCGTTCGTGAGCAGCAAGACGATCAGCGTTCCCAAGGTCGCCTTCATCACCGAACCCTTGCCGCCGCCCAACCGGATGCCGCCCAGGATGGCCGCAGTCAGGACGATGATTTCCATTCCCTTTCCGGTGTCGGCTCCGGGGCTCGCCAGACGCGCGGCGTAGAAGACCGCCGCAATGGCAGCGAACACACCTGAAGCAAGGTACGAGATCGCAACGATGCGATTGACCGGCAAGCCGGAGTTATACGCGGACCGGCGGTTTCCCCCGACTGCCATCACATGCCAGCCGGCCCGCAGGCGAGTCAAAAAAACGTGACTCGAAATGCCCAGCACCGCAAACACCCACGCGCCGGTGGGCAGCCAAAGAAAGGTGCCAGAGCCGACGAAGTCCCACGCCTCTGAAGTCGGAATGACGGACGATATCGGTACGGCCCAGCGATACGCGAGCAGATCGAAAGCCGCCTTGTAGACGATGAGCGTGACCATTGTCGTCAAAAAGGCACGCATCCGCAGATAGCCGATCAGCACGCCGTTGACGGCGCCGAGCAGCGCGCCGCAGGCGAGCGTCAAGGCAATCGCCACGGCGACAGGCAGGTCGAGCACATGCACACAGTAGAGCGCCACCAGATTGCAAATGGCAAACATGGACCCGACACTCAGATCGATGCCGCCGACGATCAGCACCAGCGACATGCCGAGCACGACGAAACCCAGTTCGCTGGCCTGTCGCAACGTGTCGGACAGGTTCGACAACGAAATGAAGTTGTCGATCATCGAACTGAAAATTGCAATCATCAGCACCAGAACCAGAACCGGAATGGCTGTCTCCATCCACTGCTTCTGCAATATCTCGCCGAACACCTTGTCCGGCCAGAGCTGGTATCTGAGCTTTGTCAATGTTTTCTGCATGGGAACGACGGGTCGCTGACGCTATTGAATCGTCGCGAGCAGATCGTGACCAATCGCCCGCGTCCGGTTTTTATTGATTACCGAATCGTGTCCAGGGTCCAGCAGGATTGACTCTTGACATTGGCTTTCGTATAGCTAACCAAGGGCGTGTACAGAATCGTCTTGGTGGTGCCGACTTTGTTCTTGTCCTGCAATGATGCCGATATCAGTGCATTCAGATCACGGGCTTGCCCCGGCACGTCGTAGCTGACGTAGTGATCCCATTGCCCGTTTTCCAGGCCTTTGCAGGACAGTTCACCGCCGCCGCCAGAGGTGGAGACGAATACCTTACCGGATTTGCCAGCTTCCTTGATCGCTGCGGCTGTTCCAACGTCGGTGTTGTCCCAGACACCGAGCACCGCGCACAGGTCGGGGTGCTGCTGAAGGACCACTTGCGTGATCGACTTCGCCTTCGCGGACTCATAGTCGCCTGTGGATTGCTGCGACACAACCTTGACCGCAGGTGTCTTGCTCAGAATGTTTTCGTAGCCCTTGAGCATGTAGGCCGAAAACGGGCTCGTCGGCGGGCCGGCGAGGATGAGCACCTTGCCGGAGGTGCCGGCGCCGCACTTCTCGACGGCGGCCTTGGCCTGGGTTTCGCCGATCGCGATCACGTCGGCTCCGACGAAGCCGCTCGTCAACGTGTTGGTCTTCATGTTGAGCTGGATAACGTGGATGCCCGCCGCCTCGGCCTTCGCCAGCAGCTTGGCGTAGGACTGCACATCGGGGTTCTGAACCACGATCACGTCGGGCTTCTCGGTGATCAGCGACGTCAGCGTCTGGGCGCCGGCCGCGGTGTTGAAGTTCGAATTGCGTACCTCGTACTTGTAGCCCAGCGCATCGGCTTGTTTTTTCATCATCTTGGACCAGCCTTCGGTCAGGTCCAGCCCCATGAAGACCGGCACGAACACGACGCGCTTGCCCTTCAGGGTGTTGTAGTAGCCGGCGCGCGCCGGGTCGTCCATGCTCTGCTGCGCATGCACAATGCCGCCGGCCATGAGCGTCGTTGCGATGACCGCAATCGTTTTCTGGCCAATAAAGTTTCTGATGTTGCGCATAGTTGTCTCCTTGCTGTTGATGAATCGCAGCGCCCCGTTTCGGCGCTGCACCTTGGGAATCAAATATCCCCCTGCTGTGCCGTTTCTTCATTCCGCGGATTCACGAAGCTGTCCAGGGAAATCGCAAACAGCAACACCACACCCTTGATCAGGTTCTGCACCTGGTAAGAGATGTCCATGATCGTCATGCCGTTGATGATCGTGCCGATCAGCAGCGTGCCAACGACAACATTCAACACACCACCGCGACCTCCCGACAGGCCGATCCCGCCGAGCACCACGACCAAAATGACGTCATAGATCCAGGTCAGATTGAAGATGCGCGTGTCCATGTTGTTGGCGGAGGCCGCCATGACAAGACCAGCGAAGACGCTGACGACGGCCGCGATCACGTACTGCAGGACCATCATCGGACGGACTGCAATCCCGGAGAGGCGTGCGGCGCTCGGGTTATCACCAATCGCATAGATGAACAGCCCCAGCCGCGTCCGCCGCATGAACACGCCGATGCAAACGGCGGCAGCGCCGAACGCCAGTACGGCGTAGGGCATGCCAAAAAACGTGCCCCTTCCCAGCCAACTGATCGAATCCAGCGCGTTCGGCCACGGGACGATCTCGTACTCGAACAGGCCACTTTGCCCAATGCCTGCCAAGCCGATCCCCATCGCCAATGTGGTGAACAGTGGGGGGATTTCCGCATACGCGACCAATAGGCCACTGAGCATCCCGATCATGATCGCCAAGCCAAAACCGCCCGCCAGGGCGACGCCGACCCCATGCCCATTGCCGGATAGCGCCAGCACCAGTGCCGTGGGTACGGCAAGCAATGCAATCATCGAAAGGTCGATGCCCCGCCCGATCACGATGATCGCCATGCCCAGGCCCAGGATGCCGAGCACCGACACGTTGCGCACCAGCGTCAGGATATTCTGTGTCGAGAAAAATCCTGGCAAAAAAACAGAGAACCCGGCGAACATAACGATGAATATCCCAAAAACGATGAGCTGTTGATCAAGTCGCAAACTACGCACGGGAATATCCTGTCGTAAAAGTAGAGTCAGGTTGTGTCGAAGACAGAAGACGAGGAACGACCGTGGAAACTGTCAACACGATGCAACTTGGCGCGAAACCGCCGACAGCAGGCACGGCGCCACCGGTGCCCTTCGTCACATCCGATCGAAGATCGAGCACATTGCTTAACAGCAGTTTTTTCACGATTTAGATCGGATTGCGCAAGCCGCCGTACATGTCCCAGGTAGTGCCTGTCAGCCATCCGCAATCGACTGGCAAGTCGACTCCCGTAATCGCGCTGGCGCGATCTGATAGCAGGAAAGAAACTGCGTCGGCAATTTGCTCGGGCTTCACCAATTGCCGCAACGGCGAATTGCTGATCGCGCCATCGACCTGGCGCTCGCCGCGTTCGATGGCTCCAGCCAGCGCCGGCGTCAGGGTGTAACCGGGCGCAACCGAATTGACACGTATCCAGGACGCCCCCCACTCCGCCGCCAGACACTGGGTCATGTTGATGACGGCGGCCTTGGCCGGCGCATAAGAATGCAAGGGCATGGAGCGTGAGCCCGCGACCGATGAAATATTCACGATGCTGCCGCTCTTGCGCGCCAGCATCGATCGCGCAAAGGCAAGACAAGCGATGTACGTTCCGCGAAAATCAACCGCCTGAACCTTGTCCCAGGTTTCCATGGTGAGCCGGTACGGTTCCAACGGCTGTTGGATAATGCCGGCGCTATTGACCAATCCATACACCGGACCGACTTTTTCCTCGATATCACGGGCCGCATTCGCCACACTCTCATCATCTGCAACGTCCAGTTTCCAAGCTACACCATCGATGCGATCAGCTACTGCGCGCGCCAGGTCCAGGTCCAGATCGGCCACCACCACGCGCCAGCCTTCGCGTGCCAAAACTTCGGCGCTGGCAGCGCCAATCCCACTTGCGCCGCCAGTCACTACCACTACCCTGCCTTGTTTGTCGGACATGATGAAATTACCTTTGTTATCAGTGCGCCCGCCATGCTGGCTACGTTAGTAAACAAATCAATTTTCGATTACCGAAAGAAATTTTATGATCGGTGAATCGTGAATCACTATCCATTAATTCTAGAATCAACAAGTGTTCGGTGTCAAGCGGGAGCGGGATCAAGGGAGACACCGGGAATACCCCTAGAAACACGCGAATACCCATGGCTGGATTACATGCGCGCATCGTCACGTGGCGGACTCGATCATGACACTGCGTCTTCAATTGAGCCTCGGACTCGCAAACGCTTCTGGGCCATTGTCCGTATTCCGAACGGAGCAACCCAAGATTGCACTTGTGACACAGTAAGTCTATTTAAACATAGCGCCTTAAATAATGCCGCATAAACGTGTCAGCACCGTGTTGGGT
>CAYJMW010000027.1:0-45972 GCA_964371235.1 uncultured Polaromonas sp. | reverse complement strand
GGGCCGCCGCAATGATTTTTTCCCAGCGCAGGTAGCTGTCTTTGGGCGCGCTGCCGCCGATGTGAACGGCTTCGTCGCAAACGCTCACATGCTTGGCGCTGGCATCGGCATCCGAATACACCGCCACGGTTTTGATGGCCATGCGGCGGGCGGTGGCGGCAACGCGGCACGCAATCTCCCCCCGGTTCGCAATCAGTATCTTTTTAAACATGTCTGTCGTTCTTTGAAAAGGGTGACTTCAGGGTAAAGGCGGGCGACAAACCGGGATCCGGCCTGCCGCTGAAAATGCGTGCTACGCGCATGAAAAGCTGCGTCAAAAAATGCCAGCACAAGCGTATCAGCCAGACGCTGAGCACCAGCACCAGCGCCAGCACGGCGACAAACACGAAGGGATGCGTAATGGCCAGCCACAGGCCCAGCGGCACCATGCCGTCTTCCAGCAGCGAAGCGCCGACATTGCTGAAGGGCTCGGGCGACGTGTTGATGGCTGCGCGCGTCGTCGCCTTCGCGGTGAAACTGGTGGCGGCCAGCGTGCCGCCCAGCAGCGCCGCTAGCAGCGCCATCACGTTGCTGTCGGCGCCAAAGACGCCAGCGGCCAATGCGGCGCCGGCCGGGATGCGGATGACGGTATGCACCACATCCCAGAGAGAATCCAGCCCCGGAATCTTGTCGGCAAAAAACTCGACAAACACCATGAAGCCGCTGACCCCGAGCACCACCGGATTTGCCAGCAGGTGCAGGCCTTGCGGCAGCTCAATCCAGCCCATGAAGCCGGCCAGCCCGGTGAGCAGCACCACCAGGTAAAGCCGCACGCCGCTGGCCCAGCCCAGCGCCGCGGCCAGGGCAATCAGTTGCGCGGTATCAAGGGTCTGCATTTTTGACTGATCACGAAAAAAGCCAGGACGGCTTGCGTTTTTGCAGGAAAGACTGCACACCTTCCTTGCCCTGCGCGCTGGCGCGGATGTCGGCAATGCCCTGCACGGTGCGCTCTATCAGCGCGGCTGAGATGTCGCGCCCGGCCACATCCTGCAGCAGCCGCTTGCAGGCCTTGACCGCCTCCGGGCTGGCGCTCACCAGGGCTTGCGTGAGCTCAGCCACCTTGGCGTCAAGCGCATCGGCGCTCACCACGCTGTGAATGAAACCGATGCGCTGCGCTTCGTGTGCGTCAAAGCGTTCGGCCGTCAGAAAATAGCGGTGCGCCGCGCGCGCGCCCATGGCGCGGATCACATAGGGGCTGATGGTGGCGGGAAACAGGCCCAGCCTGACTTCGCTCAGGCAGTAATTCGCCGTATCAACACTGACCGCCATATCGCACACGGCCACCAGCCCCATGCCGCCGGCATAGACATCACCCTGAATCCGTGCCACGGTGGGTTTGGGGCAGGTGTAGATGACGCGCAGCATTTCAGCCAGTTGCGCCGCATCGGCCAGGTTTTCTTCGCGCGTGTAGTCGGCCATGCGGCGCATCCAATTCAGGTCGGCGCCGGCGCAAAAGGCCTGGCCTGCGGCCGCCAGCACGATGCAGCGCACATCCTCGCGCGCGCCCAATGCGCCAAAGGCCTGGGTGAGCTCGGCAATCACCTCATCGTTGAAGGCATTGCGCACTTCGGGGCGGTTGAGCACCAGCGTCGCCACGCCACCCTGAACGTTTAACTGGAGGTGCTTCATGACTTACATCCTGAAAAGGCCGAACCGGGTTTCTGGAATCGGCGCATTGAGCGAAGCGCTCAGCCCCAGCGCGAGGATGCGTCGCGTATCGGCCGGGTCAATCACACCGTCGTCCCAGAGCCGCGCGGTGGCGTAGTAAGGATGGCCTTGCGTCTCGTACTGGCTGCGTATCGGGGCCTTGAAGGCTTCTTCTTCCTCGGCACTCCAGGCCCCGCCCCTGCCTTCAATGCCGTCGCGCCTGACCGTGGCCAGCACGCCAGCGGCCTGCTCACCGCCCATCACGCTGATGCGTGCGTTCGGCCACATCCACAGGAAACGCGGCGAATAGGCGCGCCCGCACATGCCGTAGTTGCCGGCGCCAAAACTGCCACCAATGATGATGGTGAACTTGGGAACCGCGGCCGTGGCCACGGCCGTCACCATCTTGGCGCCGTTGCGGGCAATGCCCTCGTTTTCGTACTTGCGGCCAACCATGAAGCCGGTGATGTTCTGCAAAAACACCAGCGGAATCTTGCGCTGGCAGCACAGCTCGATGAAGTGCGCGGCTTTCAGCGCCGACTCGCTGAACAGGATGCCATTGTTGGCAATGATGCCCACCGGCATGCCCTCAATCCGGGCGAAGCCGCAAACCAGCGTGGTGCCGTAGCGCGCCTTGAACTCGTCAAACTCGCTGCCATCAACAATGCGGGCGATGATTTCGCGCACATCATAGGACTTGCGGGTGTCAACGGGAATCACGCCACAGAGTTCTTGTGCTACAAATTTAGGAGCTGATACCGCCCATTCCATATGGGCTGGAGCCCTGTTTTTATTCAAATTTCGGACCGACGCACGGGCCAGCGCCAGCGCATGCACGTCGTTTTGCGCGAGCTGGTCAGCCACGCCGGACAGGCGCGTGTGCACGTCGCCACCGCCCAGTTCCTCGGCCGTCACGATCTCGCCGGTCGCCGCCTTGACCAGCGGTGGCCCCGCCAGAAAAATGGTTCCCTGGTCTTTGACGATGATGCTTTCGTCGCTCATGGCGGGCACATAAGCGCCGCCTGCCGTGCAGGAGCCCATGACCACGGCGATCTGCGCGATGCCCAGCGCGCTCATGTTGGCCTGATTGAAAAAGATGCGGCCAAAGTGGTCGCGGTCGGGAAACACTTCGTCCTGATTCGGCAAATTGGCGCCGCCCGAATCGACCAGGTAGATGCAAGGAAGATTGTTTTGCTGCGCGATCTCCTGCGCGCGCAGGTGCTTCTTGACCGTGAGCGGATAGTAGGTGCCGCCCTTGACGGTGGCGTCGTTGCAGACAATCATGCAATCAACTCCGCTGACGCGGCCGATGCCTGTGATCACGCCGGCGCATGGCGCGCTGTCGCTGCCATCACGGTCGGGGTACATCCCCAGAGCGGCCAGCGGCGCGAGTTCCAGAAAAGGCGTGCCCGGATCGAGCAGCATCTGCACCCGCTCACGCGGCAGGAGTTTGCCGCGTGCCGTGTGTTTGGCCCGGGCCGCGTCGCCACCGCCCAAGGCAACCTTGGCGAGCTGCACATGAAGATCGTCCACCAGCGCGCGCATGGCGGCGGCATTGGCCTGAAAGTCGGCGGAACGGGCGTTGAGTTTTGTCTCCAGAACAGGCATGAGGTGTATCCGGGCGGTGACCGCAGGGCGGGGGGTTGGTTGACGTTTACGTAAACGTCAATTGTGCCATGCTTTGCTGTTTGCAGTCACTATCGCACATCGCTGGCAGCTACGTTTTGCGCGCGCCCGGTGGCCTCTTGAGCGCTTGCTCAGGCCGATTCGTGAATCATCATGCCTTCAACCGGGTCAAGCTCGGCCGTCCACGGCTTGCGCGCGATCATGGCCGCAGTTTCCTCATAGCCGGCCTGTAGGCGTTGCTCGATGCCCGCTGGCGTGAAGTCGACATCCCTGGTGTGATCTTCATCAATCAGTCTTGGTGCAATCAGTTTGATGACATGCATGGTGGTGCCGCAACCCCAGGCGGCAAGTTCGCGGCACCTGGCGCTGTCAAACGTTTTGGCCGGAAGCTGCAGCGCCAACTCGCGAATCACATGACGCAAGTGGTGGATTTGCCGCTGCCGCTCAATATTGCTGTCGTCGCGACTGGCGTACTGGATATCCTTTTGCCGGCCCATCACCTGCCACAGGCTTTGCGGTTCCGGTCCGACGGGGTTCCATATCTGTACCGAGAAAATGACCGAATCGCGGCGCGGATGGTCATCGAGCACCACTTCAATCGGCGTGTTCGAGTAAATGCCGCCATCCCAATAGGGTTCACCGTCGATGCGCACCGCCGGGAAGGCCGGCGGCAAGGCGCCGGAGGCCATGACATGAGAAACGTTGAGGCTTTCCTTGCGGCTGTCGAAGTAGCGCATTTCACCGGTACGCGCATTGACGGCGCCGACCGTCAGCCGCGTATGGCGCTCGTTGATGCAGTCAAAATCGACCAGCGATTCGAGCGTTTTTCTTAAGGGATCGGTCAGGTACCAGGAAGCCCGCTCAATGCCGACCGGGGCACTCACGCCGCACCACGATGCCGGATTGGGTGCAAAGAAGGCTGGCACGCCCTGCGTGATGGTCGCCAGATTGGCCAGCATGTTGCCCATGCCCGGAAAGGCCGGGCTGCGCTGCTCCACACGCTGCCAGAAGTCACGCAAACGCTCAAGCCTTGTTTCCGGTGGATTGCCGGCGATGAGGGCGGCGTTGACGGCCCCTATCGAGGTGCCAATCACCCAGTCGGGCTCGATGCCTGCCTCATGCAAGGCCTGGTACGCGCCGACCTGGTAAGCGCCGATGGCGCCGCCGCCTTGCAGCACAAGCACCACTTGCCCGGGCAATTCGTTGCCGGCTTTCACCTTGCGTTGCGTTTTGGTTGCGGTATTGCGTACCATATTTCACTCCGGTTGTTGTCGCCGCTCAAATCAGTCGCTGCCAGACGCAAAACCTTACCGGGATATGGGAACAGCCTGTAAGAATTTCGCATTGGCGCCGACTCATCAAGCATCTTCCCCTACCCATGAACAATACCCGACATCGCTGGCTCTGGCTGCCCGTTGCCCTCCTCGTTATTGGGGCTGTCGCGGCTGTCTCCATGGCATCGAAATGGGACGATGCCAAACTCAAACTCACGCGCTTATGGGGCTTGCGGACGCTTGAAAACAATCCGCTTTTGCCAGCCTACAACAAGGACCTGAAAGCGCTCGACACCGGACAAGCAAGAATCAGCCTTGATGATCTGCTCGCCGGCGGGCCGCCAAAAGATGGTATTCCGGCGCTGGATCATCCCACGTTCGACGCGCCCTCGCAGACGCCATTCGCGGACGACGAGCGCGTGCTCGGCGTCTTCATCAACGGCCAGGCCAAGGCCTACCCCTACAGCATTCTCAACTGGCATGAAATCGTCAATGATTCAATCGGCGGGGTGCCGGTCAGCGTCACCTATTGCCCGCTCTGCGAAACCGGCATCGTTTTTGAGCGCCGGGTGGGCGGAAAAGAAACCACCTTCGGCGTCAGCGGCAAACTGTTCCAGTCGTGCCTGGTCATGTACGACCGGCTCACCGATTCGCTTTGGAGCCAGCCCTGGGGCCTGGGCGTGGTCGGCCCGCATGTCAATGAAAGCCTCAAGCGCTACCCGGCCGTGCGAACAACGCTGGGGCTTTGGAAGAAGGTGCATCCCGCCACCACGGTGCTATCGGCCAACACCGGCTCGGGCCGTGATTATTTTCGTTATCCCTACGGCAGCTACTACACCAGCGATGCCCTGATCTTCCCGGTCAGGAATACCGAGCGGGTTGTGGGCCCGGTCAAGGACATCGAGAGCTACTACTGGGCCGCGAATGAGGCAACGCCGAAAGATCAGTTCGCCGGGGTTTCTGTCCATTTCCCGTGGCAAGAGGTGGCGCTGAAAAAAAGTGTCGTGCAGGGTGTCGGCAAGCGCAAGATCGAAGCGCGGTGGGACGAAGGCCTGCAGTCGGTGCGGCTTTTTGAAAACGGCCAGGAACTGCCCGGGAGCGCCGCATTTGCCTTCGTCTATCCGGCTTTCTTCCCGTGAAGCTAAGCCGCCATGCCCTTGTTGGGGTTGAGCAGGTACTTGGTGCCCGTGGCGCGCTGGCCGTACACCGCGATCTCTGCGGGTTGCAGCGCCTCGGCCAGCGAAATTTCCTTCGAGTAGCTGCTGGCAAAGGTGGTCTTCAGTTCGCTGGCCACACGCTGGCGCAGGGCTTGCGCGGCGACCGGGCCGATGCGCTGCAGGAAGGGGAACAAGAGCCAGCCGCCCATGCCCCAGGCCATGCCGAAGCTGCGGTTGAACTCGGTGGGCCCCGTGTCCAGGCCGCCGTAGATGTAGACCTGCTTGTGAGTGGTTGACCCGTAACGGCTGTACTCCTTGGCCGTGCGGTTCAGCGCGGCCTCCATGCAGCCGAGAACCTGCCCGGCCAGCTTGCCGCCGCCCGTGGCGTCAAAGGCCAGGGTGGCGCCGGTGGCCACCAGGGCCTGTGTCAGGTCTTCCAGGAAAGTGGGTGCCGTGGCGTCGCACACATGTTTGGCGCCCTGCGACTTGAGCAGCGCCGCCTGCTCCGGCTTGCGCACGATGTTCACCAGGCCGATCCCGTCCTTGAGGCAGATCCTGTTGAGCATCTGCCCCAGGTTGGACGCCGCCGCCGTGTGCACCAGGGCCGTGTGCCCTTCCAGCCGCATGGTCTCCACCATGCCCAGCGCCGTGAGCGGGTTGACGAAGCACGAAGCCCCCTCGGCCGGCGTGGCGCCCTCGGGCAGCACCAGGCATTGCTCGGCCTTGACGCAGCGGTATTGCGCATACATCGCGCCGCCCAGCGTGGCCACCGTCTTGCCCAGCAGCGCCTGCGCGGCAGCCGCGCTGCCGGCCGCCACCACCACGCCCGCCCCTTCGTTGCCCACAGGCAGCGACTGCCCCAGGCGGCCAGCCATGGCTTTCATGGCCGCCGGTGGAATCTGCATGGTGACCACGGGGTGGGCGGCGCTGCCGCCCAGTCTGGCGGTGCGGATGTCGGCAGCGCCAAACAGCAGGCCAATGTCGGACGGGTTGATGGGTGTGGCCTCGATCCGCACCACCACTTCATCGGCAGCGGGGGTCGGTGTGGGCACCGTGGCCAGCGAGATCTCCAGCACGCCCTCGGGCTTGACCAGGGACAGCAGTTGCAGGCCGGTGGGGGTGGGGGGTGTCGTTTTCGTCGTCATGCTTATCTCCGTTGATCCATATCTGTATCTGTCTCTATCTCTATGCCTGTCAGCTGCCGGCAAACACGTCCTGGTAAAGCGCCCGCAGATCCCGCTTCAACAGCTTGCCGCTGGGGTTTTTCGGCAGCGCGTCGGTGAACACAATCGCCTTCGGTGCCTTGAAGCCGGCGATGTGTTCATGGCAATGCGCCAGCACCTGCTGCTCGGTCAGCGTCTGCCCGGCCTTGACCACAATCACCGCCACCACGGCCTCCACCCATTTGGGGTGCGACACACCGACCACGGCCACTTCAGAAACGGCGCCCAGGCGGTAGATCATTTCTTCCACCTCGCGGCTGGCCACGTTTTCGCCGCCGGTCTTGATCATGTCCTTCTTGCGGTCCACCACGGTGATGAAACCTTCGTCGTCGATGGTGGCCAAGTCGCCGGAATGGAACCAGCCGCCCTGAAAAGCGGCCTTCGTTTTTTCCTCGTCGCGAAAGTAGCCCAGCATCAGGTGCGGCGAGCGGTGCACGATCTCGCCGACCTGACCGGGCGCCACGTCGTTCAGCTCGTCGTCCACCACCCGCGTTTCCACATTGAGCACGGCGCGCCCGCAGGAGCCGGGCTTGCGCAGCTGGTCATCGGGGCCCAGCATGGTCGCCAGCGGGGCAATCTCGGTCTGGCCGTAGAGGTTCCAGAAGCCCACCTCGGGCAGCCGCAGCGCCAGCTCGCGCAGCACCTCCCCCGGCATGATGGAAGCGCCGTAATAACCCTTGCGCAGCGTGGACAGGTCGGTGCTGTCGAACAGCGGCGAGCGCAGCAGCGCGATCCACACCGTGGGCGGCGCGAAGAAGGAAGTGATGCGGTGCTGCGCCATCAGCGGCAGCAGGTTGTCGGGCGTGGGTTTGGCGGTGATGATGCTGGTGGCACCCACATAAACGGCCGGGCCAAAGAACACGTCGAGTTGCGCGCAGTGGTACAGCGGCAGCGCATGCAGCATCACGTCACCATGGGCAATGCTGGCGTCCACCGCGCAGCTGGCGTACTGCGAGATCACCGCGTCGTGCGTCAGCATCGCGCCTTTGGGCATGGACTCGGTGCCGCTGGTGTAAACAATCTGCGCCAGGTCGGTGCTGCCCAGCGCCACCTCGGGCGGCGTGCCCTGGCTCGCAGCCAGGTCGTCGAACGAGATCATGCCCGCCACGGGTTGCGTGGCTTCCTCCGAGGGCAACCAGACAAACTGGGTCACGGCCGTGTCCAGCGCCGTGGCGCTGCGGGCCAACTCGGCCAGGCCCGAGTCGGTGGCGAGCATTTGCGCCTCGGCATGGCGCAGGATGAAAGCCACCTCTTCGGCCTTGAGCATGAAATTGATGGGCACAAGCACCGCGCCCAGCCGCGCCAGCGCAAAACGCATGGCCGCAAAACCGTGCGAGTTGCGCGCCAGCACGGCTACCCGGCTCGCATGGCCCACGCCCAGGCGCGACAAGCCGCTGGCAACGCGGTCCACCACCGCATCAAACTCGGCAAAGGTCCAGCGTGTGTCGCCGCAGATCAGGCCGGTTTTGCCCGGGTAACGTTTGGCGGTGCGGTGCAGCAGGTCGGCAATCGATTGCCGGCGGATGGCGGGGTTCATGGTGTCTCCTTTTTTTGGTCAAGGTTCAAGTATCCGTCCAGAAGGAAGGGCACAGCAGCGACTCGATCCAGACATGGGTCACAACACCGACCAGATGCTGCTCTGCGGAATACGGTCAACCCCAGCCGCTACGACTTTGATAGCTGCTCGCGCCTGACGGACAAGGGCTCGAGACCGATTTGATGCACAGATTTGGCAAAATGCCCTCTCAGCGTTGCTGAGAAGCCTCTCCGCCGTGAGGCGCCTTGCAGCGTGCGCTGCGGCTGCGGCACGTCAGTGGGCAGGGTCCAGAAACGGCGTGCTGGGGTCGCTCACGTAAAAGATGACCACCCGCAGTGGCTCTGTGGCGCTCTTGTTGTAGCCCGTCATTTTCACGTTGGGCGGCTCGACAAAAGCCTGGCCGGCGCTGAGGACCACCGGCGCCCTGCCCTCCAGGTCCAGCGTGAACTGGCCTTCGAGCACGTACACCGTCACCGGAGAGCGGTGCGTATGGAAGACCGTCTTGTCGCCGGGCTTGAACGAAGCCGTAAGCACCCTGACCTCCTGCGTGTCGCCCCTGGGCATCTGCAGGACGTTTTCTTTCAGCACCAGTTGGGGAGCGGCCAGGCCGGGCCCCTGGGCATGGACCGCAGACACGAAGAAGGCAGCGCCCATCAGCAAGGCCAGGCAGGCCCGGCGGGTGCCCGGGTTGGGTTCATGGCATGGGTTCATGAGAAGGCCTTTCAACTGGGGTGAAGATGCGGCCAGTTTAGGCAGCGCCCTTGCTCTGCGCCAGCCGCAAAACTGCATAACGGGGCCGCACCGATGCGGAGCTCACATGTTCGATTGGGATGACCTCAAGCATTTCCTGGCTGTGGCGCGCCACGGCAGCAGCGCCGCCGCGGGTGTCGGCCTTCTTCGGGTTCATGGCCAGCGAGCTCGATACGCTGCGCCCCATCCTCACGGGGTGAGCTCCGCCGCCAGCGCGTACAGCTCTGCCATGTCGGTGAAGATGGCAACCGCGCCAACACGCCTCAGCGCGGCCGGCGCATCATGCCCCGCTTCCGCCGGGCTGTAGCCAAACACCCTGGCGCCGGCGGCCACGCCAGCGGTGACGCCGGTCACGGTGTCTTCCACCACCGCACAGCGTTTCGGGTCCACCCCCAGCGCTGCGGCAGCGGCCAGGTACACGTCGGGCGCGGGTTTGGAGCGCGCCAGCTCGTGGCCGCTGAACACGCGGCCCTTGAAGTAAGGCATGAGCCCGCATTTTTCCAGTTGCAGCTCCACCTTGAAAAGGTCGGCACCGGAGGCGCAGGCGATGCGGCCTTTGTACAGCGCGTGAATCTGCGCCACGGCTTCGACGGCGTTGCGGATCGGTTTGACGCCGTGCATCAGCCCCAGGTTGCGCCGCTCGCGAAAGCGCACCATCCAGTCTTCGGTCAGCGGCTGGCCGGTGTGGGCTTCGATCAGGCCGCGTTCGTCCTTGACGGCCTTGCCGAGGAAGATGCGCATGCACTCTTGCGGGCTGAGCTTCCAGCCCAGCTCTTCCAGCATGTCGCGCAAAACCCCGTTGGTGATGGGCTCGCTGTCAACCAGCACGCCATCACAGTCAAACAACACCGCATCGAACTTCAACATCAAATCCTTTAGTTGCTACGTATTTAATAGCTGGTTGTGTCCGTTATATAAGGGCTGGAAGCCTATTTCATACACAACTATTGCATATCTCCGTCCATATAGTACCAACGGCCTGCCTCGCGCACAAAGCGGCTGCGCTCGTGCAGGCGCACTGCCTGGCCCGCCTCGCGCCAGCGCGCCACAAATTCGACCTCGGCGTGATCGGCATCCAGCACGCGCTGCGAACGGATTTCCAGCCCCAACCATTTGGCTGCGCCGTCCAGTTCCAGTTGAAGCGGCCGTGTACTGGCGTGCCAGGTGGCCAGCAGGTAGTCGCGCCGGCCGCGCACGAAGGCGCTGTAACGCGAGCGCATCAGGCTCTCGGCATCGGGTGCGAGGGTGTCGTGGTCCAGATAGCGGGCGCAGCAGGCGGCCCAGTCCAGCGGCTGGCGGCGCGCGTCAACCCGGCCGCAGGGGCAGGTGTGCACAGCCTTGCGATCAGCCTTTGGGCTGAGGCTGCGCCGCCTGCGCCGCCTGGGCCAACTGGCGCGCCTGCTTGTGCGCCTCCAGGGTTTCGGTCGGCGCGCCCTGCTTCACCCACTCGGTAAAACCGCCGTCGATGTGCGCCACATTGGTCATGCCCATGTCGGCCAGCGATTTGGCGGCCAGCGCACTGCGCCAGCCCGCGCCGCAGAACAGGATGAACTCGCGGCTTTCGTCGCCAAAAACCGGTTTGAAATAGGGCGAGGCCGGATCGACCCAAAACTCGAGCATGCCGCGCGGGGCCAGCAGGGCGTGCGGCACCGTGCCTTCGCGTTCAAGCTCGCGCACGTCGCGGATATCGACGATCTGCACGGTGGGGTCAGCCAGCCTGGCCAGAACCTCTGCGACCGAATAGGTCTTGATCTGCACCATCGCCTCGTCAACGAGTTGGCGGAATCCTTTGGTAATGGGCATGGGGGGTCTCCTTCTGGTTGAAAACATTCTTCGCGCGGGTGGGCAGCAGAGCCTGTTCTTCAGTGTTGCGAGATACCGTGCGCAGCCAGACTTTAATCCAAGCGACAAAGGCTGTCATCGAGGCCCCTTAAGATGGCAGCAACGGCACCCACCCAGGAAAACTCTTATGAGCGTACGCAATCTTGACTCCCTGTTCGATCCGGCCTCGGTGGCGGTGATCGGTGCCTCAAAGCGCCCCGCCAGTGTGGGGGCGACGGTCTGGCGCAACCTGTCACAAGGTACTTTCAAGGGCCGGGTCTATCCGGTCAACCCGAAATACACCGAGCTCGACGGCCAGCGCGCCTACGCCCGCGTGGCCGACTTGCCTGAAGCGCCCGAGCTGGCGGTGATCTGCACGCCCCCCCCCAGCGTGCCAGGCCTCGTGCGTGAACTGGCTGAACACGGCACACGCGCGGCGATCATCCTGACGGCGGGGCTCGACGCCGCGCAAAAGCAAGCCATGCTCGATGCCGCGCAGCCGCATTTGCTGCGGCTGCTGGGCCCCAACTGCATCGGCCTGCTCTCGCCCCATGCGGGTCTGAACGCCAGCTTTGCCCACATCGGCGCGCAGACCGGCGAGCTGGCGTTTGTGTCGCAGTCGGGCGCGCTGGTCACGGCCATGCTGGACTGGGCTGATGCGCAGCGCATCGGGTTCTCGCACTTTGTCTCGCTCGGCGAGCATGCCGACGTCGATTTTGGCGACCTGCTGGACTATCTGGCCACCGACGCGCGCACACGCGCCATTTTGCTGTACATCGAGTCGGTCGAGTCGCCGCGCAAGTTCATGTCGGCCGCGCGCGCGGCGGCGCGCAACAAGCCGGTCATTGTCGTCAAGGCGGGGCGCTCGGCCCAGGGTCAAAAGGCGGCGGCCTCGCACACCGGCGCATTGGCCGGAGCGGACGACGTGTACGAAGCAGCCATTGCCCGCGCCGGCATGCTGCGCGTCAACACCCTGCAAGAGCTGTTTCTGGCGGCCGAAACACTCACGCGCTGCCGCGCCGCGGCCGGCGATACGCTGACCATCCTGACCAACGGCGGCGGTGCCGGGGTGATGGCCGCCGATGCCGCCACGCGCGAGGGGGTAACACTGGCGGCCCTCTCACCGCAGACCCAGAGCCAGCTCGATGCGGTACTGCCGCCCAACTGGTCACATGGCAACCCGGTGGACATCATTGGCGATGCCCCGGTTGAGCGCTATGTGCAGGCGCTGAAAATTCTGGCCGGGGACGCCGCCTCGGGCACCATTTTGATGATCCACGCGCCCACCGCCATCGTTCCCAGCGCCGAGATTGCCCGTGCGCTAGTGCCCGTGGCCCGACCTGCAGAGGGACCGCCGCCGCGCCTGATGAGCAACTGGCTGGGCGGCCATGCGATTGAGCAAGCGCGCCAACTTTTTACACAGGCGGGTATTGCCGGCTTTGAGACCCCCGAGGAAGCCGTGCGCGCGCTGGCCATGCTGCAGGCTTACGCGCGCAACCAGGCCGAGCTGATGGAGGCGCCGCCCGCGCAAGCCGCGCCACTTGCCCCCGACCTTGCCGCGGTGCAGGCGATCGTGCGTGAAGCGCTGGCCAGCGGCCGCGAGATGCTGACCGAGCCGCAGGCCAAGGCGGTGCTGGACGCCTATCGCATTCCGGTGGTCGCCACGCGCACCACCCCGCCCGATGCGGAGTTGGCGGCGACAGAAGCGTCGCGCATCGGTTTTCCGGTGGTGCTCAAAATCCTGTCGGAGCAGATTTCGCACAAGTCCGACGTCGGCGGCGTCGCGCTCAACCTCGATAGCGCGGATGAGGTGCGCGACGCGGCCCGCGTGATGCTGGCGCGCGTGAAGGCGCTCAAGCCTGACGCAGTGGTGGACGGCTTCACGGTGCAGGCCATGGTGCGGCGCCAGCATGTGCAGGAAGTGATTGTGGGGGCCACGATAGACCGCGTGTTCGGGCCCATCATATTGTTTGGCCAGGGCGGCACCGCAGTCGAAGTGATGGCCGACCGCGCCGTGGCGCTGCCGCCCCTGAGTGTGCCGCTGGCGCGCGCGCTGGTTTCGCGCACGCGCATTTCAAAGCTGCTCAAGGGCTGGCGCGACACGCCTGCCGCCGACGCAGGGGCCATCGACTCGGTGCTGCTGGCGGTCTCGCAATTGCTGGCCGATGTGCCCGAGCTGGCAGAGCTGGACATCAACCCGCTGCTGGTCAACCACGAAGGGGCGATTGCGCTGGACGCGCGCATCCGCCTGAGCGCCAAGGCACCGGCGGGGGCGCTGAACTTTGCCATCCGGCCTTATCCGGCAGAACTGGCCGAGCTCATCGAGTGGCAGGGCCGCACGCTGGAGCTGCGCCCGATCCGGCCCGAGGACGAGGCGCTGCACGCCGAGTTCCTGTCGCACCTGGATCCCGAGGACATCCGGATGCGGGTGTTCTACAGCCGCCGCACCATGGCGCGCAGCGAGCTGGCGCGCCTGACGCAGATCGACTACACGCGCGAAATGGCCTTCATTGCCATTGCGCCGGGGCCCGACGGCCTGCCGCAAACGCAGGGGGTGGTGCGCGCCATGGCCGACCCCGACAACACCAGCGCCGAGTTCGGCATCATCATCCGCTCCGAACTCAAGGGCGGCGGGCTGGGCAAGCTGCTCATGGACAAGCTGATCAGCTACCTGCGCGGGAACGGCACGCGGCAACTCATCGCCACGGTGCTCAAGGAAAACCGCAGGATGCTGGAGCTGGCCAAGTTGCTGGGTTTCAGGGACGCGGCGCGGCAGGAAGATGGCGACACCCGCGCCATTGTGCTGGATTTGCAGGCTGCCGGTTAAGGCGGCAACAGCTTCAGATTCATCCCGCACCGTGCGGTCAACTGCCGTTTCCAGGTTTAAGCCTGTCGCTGAAAACTCATTCCAGCAGCGCTGCAACCCTCGCCCGAACCTCTTCCGTGATCTGGTCTGAAGCGCGTTCGATCAAACTTAGTCGCCTCGGTGCCGGGTCAATCATGCGGAATTGGTGAATCAGCACCACGCCCGCGGTTTGCATGCCGTCCAGCACAACAGCCATACCGATATTGCGTGCGGCTTGCCCGCCCTGAGTAATAGGGCACACGCCCACCATGCCAAGCCGGTTAAATGCATCCGGCGTCACCACAATGGCAGGTCTGCGGCCTTGTTGCTCATGACCCAGCGTGGGGTCGAAGTCCAGAGCCACGATATCGCCGCGCCGCCATGGCTGGCGCTTCACAGCGCACCCTCTCGACCCACGGTCGGCATGGCATCCCACTCAGCGTCCACCATCAGTGGCTCGCCACCCTGCATGGCCAGCAAGTCGTCCACCGAGTATTTGCGCCGCCCAATGGGCGAGATGACCAGTCGGCCACCGTCAGCTTCAAAGCTGACCTGCTCACCAGCGCGCAGTCCGAAAGCCTTTGCCATAGGCTGCGGGATGGTCACAGAGATTGAACCGCCAGCGGCTCTAAGTGTTGCGGTATGCATGGTTTGATCTCTTTAAGTTGGACATAGTTTAACTTAATCGGTTGAATTTCATCCACTCGATGGTTGATTTCCGACCGCCAAACCCGCCATGCCGTTCAGGCCAACGCCCTTTGAATGATGATCTTCTGCACATCCGACGTGCCTTCATAGATCTGGCACACGCGAACGTCGCGGTAGATGCGCTCGACCGGAAAATCGCTGACATAGCCGTAGCCGCCCAGCGTCTGGATTGCGGCGCTGCACACCTGCTCGGCCATTTCGCTGGCAAACAGCTTGGCCATGGCGGCTTCTTTCAGGCAGGGCCGGCCGGCGTCGCGCAGGCTGGCGGCGTGCCAGAGGAGTTGCCGCGCCGCTTCAAGTTTTGTAGCGCATTCAGCCAGCCGGAAGCCGACCGCCTGGTGATTGAAAATTGAAGTGCCAAAACTCTGGCGCTCCTTGGCATAGCCAAGAGCCACCTCGAACGCGCTGCGCGCCATGCCCACGCTTTGCGCGGCAATGCCGATGCGCCCGCCTTCCAGGGCCGACAGCGCGATCCTGTAGCCTTCACCCTCGGCGCCGATCAGGTTATCAAACGGGATGCGGCAGTTGTCAAAATTGATCTGTGCCGTGTCGCTCGAATGCTGGCCGAGCTTGTCTTCGAGCCGCGCCACCACATAGCCGGGCGCGTCGGTCGGCACGATGAAGGCGCTCATGCCTTTTTTGCCGGCGCCCTTGTCGGTGACGGCAATGACGATGGCGGCCTGGCCATTCTTGCCGCTGGTGATGAACTGCTTGACGCCGTTGATCACGTAGCCGTCGCCATCCTTCCCCGCCGTGGTCCGCAGCGCCGAGGCATCGCTGCCGGTGTGCGGCTCGGTCAGGCAAAACACGCCCAGCATCCGGCCCTGCGCCAGCGGCGCCAGCCACTGCTTTTTCTGCGCCGCGTTGCCGTAGCCCATCAGGATGGCGTTGACCGGGCAGTTGGTCACGCCGATCGCCGTGCTGGTGCCGCCGTCGCCCGCGGCGATTTCCTCCAGCACCAGCGCCAGCGTCAGGTAGTCGAGGTTGGCACCGCCATATTCCTCGGGCACGCAAATACCATAGGCGCCCAGCGCCGCCAGACCCTGGTGCGCCTCTTTCGGAAAATAGTGCTCCTTGTCCCAGCGCGCGGCATGGGGCCAGAGCTCTTGCTGCGCAAACGCGCGCACCGCGTCGCGAATTTGTTCCTGCTCCTGGGTCAACAACATCGCGATCGCCCTATTTTTGATTGGTATTCATTGAGGACGGTAGTGTATTCACAGTCATCCTATGGCTCGATCCCCACCAGCACCAGCGGCACCGAAGGCACACCTCGACCGTTTCGAATCACGTTGTAAAACTCGCCTTCGTAGTACGCAACACCCGAACTCATCTGGGCTTGCAACGACTTCATGGGTAATATTTCAACTCCCACATCAATTTCGTCGCGCACATAAAAAGCCAAATGCTTGACGAACAAATCGTAGGCAACAAACGCGTATTTCCCGAACTGGACTTCAACCGCCACCCGTGCTTTGACAAAGTCTGTCTGGTTGTAGCTCGATATCGGTACTTCGCCGGCGTCCAGAATTTCCTGCTTTTGCTCGCTGGCGCTCAGGGTCAGCGTTTTACGGATTAGCTTTTCGTTGCGCGTGACCCAATAGCTGACCCGGCTCTCGGACCATCCAACACCGTTCAATGACAGCTTGAAGGCTGCATTCATGTCGATCGGGCTGTACAACAGTTTGTCCAGCGTGCGCTTTTCCTTGGACACTTTCGTGCGGCACGTTTGTGCATCAATGGATGCTACAACGCGCTGAATTTCCGCCCATAGCTTGGGACGATGCACCAGCAGAAACTCCAGGCCATTGAGGTGTGAATAGGTCTCAGCGATCTTCATGTGCAAGCACCTCGTACACAGTTCGTTCTTGCATCAGCGATAACTGCGTGGAGGAGACTTCTGGCACTTTCCAGGGATTTGTCACCAGTGAGGAACCTGCCATCTCCGGATCAAAAACAGGCTTGTTCATGGGCCGTGTTGCAAGGCGTCCCGCCAACTGTTCCCGGACCCTGTCCTTGGCTATTTGCACATAGTCCGGTGCCAGTTCCGCGCCCATGCCACGACGACCATGCTTGAGTGCTGCGATGACGGAGGTGCCTGACCCCAGGAACGGATCCAGCACCCAATCATCCACATCGGTCAATGACACGACAAAGCGCTCAACCAGCTCCACCGGGTACTGGCAAGGGTGCGCGGTCTTTTCCACATGGTTGCTTTTGACGTTGGGAATGATCCACACGTCGCCAGGATTTTTGCCCAGCGGGTTGCCAGACAGTTCACCGGCTTTAGGGCCTTTGAAGTGACGCTTGCCGGGATACTTTTGCGGAACCCGTACCGGATCAAGATTGAACTTGTAATCTTTCGTTTTACTGAACCACAACACGGTTTCATAACGGCCTGAAAACCGCTTTGAACAATGCAGACCGTGCTCAAAGTGCCAAACAATCCGGTTGCGCAGTTGCAGCCCCAGGTTTTCAAAAATGGGATAAAGAACAATATCCAGCGGCGTGATTTGCCCTTTATCGACGAAATTCCCGACTTGCCAGCAAATGCTTCCCGTGGGTGCCAACACCCTGACGCACGATTCAATGACCTTGGTCTGTTGGGCCACGTAGTCTTTGAGACTCAGTTTTTTTTCGTAGGGCTTGCCGATGTTGTAGGGCGGGGATGTGACCACCAATTGCACTGACTCGCCCGGAATGTCGCGCAATAGTTCAAGGCAATTTCCTGAATACACCACCGCCTTGGCTTGAGCTTGATACCGAGTGACAAACATACCGCAGCTCCTTCGTTTCTATGCGTTCAGTGTGCCACATCCCGGCATCGCCAGCATAAACGCTGCGGCTCCCATATACAGGCTGGAGCCGGGTACCGAATCTGCTCCTGGTTGAGTATCAAATTGGCCTCCAGCCCTCTATTTACCTGCGTAGATAGCTATCTTATTTATAGCATTTCAATGGCTATCGCCGTGGCCTCGCCGCCACCGATGCAAAGCGTGGCTACACCTTTTTTGAGGCCTCTGGCCTTGAGCGCGTAGAGCAGCGTGACGATGATGCGCGCGCCGCTGCAGCCGATCGGGTGGCCCAGTGCGCAGGCGCCGCCGTTGACGTTCAGGCGCTCATGGCTGATGCCAAGCTCCTTCATGGCAGCCATCGGCACCACGGCAAAGGCTTCGTTGATCTCCCACAAGTCCACGTCGGCGACGGCCCAGCCGATTTTTTTCAGCAGCTTTTTCGCTGCTCCCACCGGCGCGGTGGTGAACCATGCCGGTTCCTGGGCAAACGTGGCGTGGCCAACGATGCGCGCCAGCGGCGTGGCGCCGAGCGCCTTGGCGCTGGAGGCGCGGGCGAGCACCAGCGCGGCGGCGCCGTCACTGATGGACGAGCTCGATGCCGCCGTGATGGTGCCATCCTTCTTGAAGGCCGGCTTGAGCGTCGCGACTTTGTCGAGCTTGACCTTGCCCGGGCCTTCGTCGATGGAGATCACGGTGTCGCCGGCGCGGCTCTTCACGGTGACAGGTGTGATCTCGGCCTTGAACGCGCCGGACTCGGTGGCCGCCTTGGCGCGCTGCACGCTGGCAATGGCAAAGGCGTCCTGCGCCTCGCGGGTGAACTGGTATTTCTCCGCGCACTGCTCGCCAAAGGTGCCCATGGCGCGGCCCGGCTCGTAGGCGTCTTCCAGGCCGTCGAGCATCATGTGGTCAAAAATCCGGTCATGGCCGATGCGCATGCCGCCGCGCCCCTTGAGCAGCAGATAGGGCGCGTTGGTCATGCTTTCCATGCCGCCCGACACCATCACGTCACGGCTGCCGGCGATCAACTGGTCATTGGCCAACAGCGTCGCTTCCATGGCGGAGCCGCACATTTTTGACATGGTCACCGCGCCCACGCTGGCCGGCAGACCGCCCTTGAACCCGGCTTGCCGCGCCGGCGCCTGGCCCTGGCCGGCCATCAGGCAATTGCCAAACAGCACTTCATCAATTTTTTCGGGCGCAACACCCGAGCGCTCAACGGCGGCCTTGATCGCCGCGCCGCCCAGGTCATTGGCGGACAGGCTGGAAAAGACGCCCTGAAAACTGCCCATGGGCGTGCGGGCGGCACCGAGAATAACGATGGAATCAGACATGATTTGCTCCTTGAAAAGTGAAAGTGGAAGTGAAAACCTTGCGCGGCGCCCAGGCACCGCTTGCCGGGCCGATGGGGCGTCTGTTCATTGAGTGTGCGCCTCCCCGTGCTGAACCACAAAGCGCTTGCCTTGCTCGTACGGAAACACGTCATAGACATGGCCCGCCCGGATGCGCTCCTGGTGGCTCTGCCAGAAACCCGCATCGAGCAGATCGGCGTGGTGCTTCATGAAGACTTCGCGCACCGCGGGGTTGCCCAGCAAAAAGGGCTCGAAGGTTTCAGGAAAGACGTCCTTGGGGCCGACCGAATACCAGACCTCGCCGCTCATTTCTTCTTCTTCATTGCGCGGCGTCGGCACCTTGCGGAACTTGCAGTCGGTGACGTATTCAATTTCGTCGTAGTCATAGAAAACCACCTTGCCATGGCGCGTGATGCCAAAGTTCTTCCAGAGCATGTCGCCCGGGAAGATATTGGCCGCCACCAGGTCCTTGATGGCGTTGCCGTATTCGACCACGGCGCGTTCAATCTGGTCTTTAGCGGCGGGCTCGGTCACGCCAAAATCAAACGCTTCCTGCAAATAGATATTCAGCGGAATCATGCGCCTCTCAATGTACACATGCTGGATGATGACTTCCATCTGGCCGTCGCCGTCGCGGTCGCTGATTTCAAGCTGGCTGGGCGCAAATTTTTCAATCTCGGCAATCAGTTCGTCGTCAAAGCGCTCGCGTGGAAACGCCACCGAGGTGTACTCCTGCGTATCGGCCATGCGGCCGACGCGGTCGTGCTGCTTGACCAGCAGGTATTTGGCCTTGATCTGCTCGCGCGTCGTGTCTTTTTGCGGCGGGAAGTAGTCCTTGATGACCTTGAACACGTAGGGAAACGACGGCAGGTCAAACACCAGCATCACCATGCCCTTGATGCCGGGCGCGATGCGGAACTTGTCGGTGGAGTGCCGCAGGTGGTACAAAAAATCCCGGTAAAAAAGTGTTTTGCCCTGCTTGGCCAGGCCCAGCGCGTTGTAGATTTCGGCACGCGGCATGCGCGGCATCATGCTGCGCAAAAACTGAACATAGGCCGATGGAATGCCCATATCGACCATGAAGTAAGCGCGCGCAAAACTGAACAGGACCAGCAGGTCATCCTCGCCAAACAGCGCGGCATCAATGACCAGCTTTTCGCTGGCGCCGTGCAGCACGGGCAGCGCAAACGGCAGCTCGCTGAATCCGTTGATGATCTTGCCCACCGCATAAGCACCCTTGTTGCGGAAAAAAAGACCCGACAACACCTGAATCTGGAAATTGGCGCGCAGCTTGACTTCGCCCATTTGCGCGTTGATGGCCTGCACCACGTAAGCGGCATCGCGCTCCAGGTCTTCAAACGCCAGCCGCAAATCAAAATCATTGAGCAGCCTGACAATGCTCTCGCGCATGGTGCCCGGCGTCGGGTAATAGGCGCGGTAGGTCGGGCGCGCGGTGGGTTCGGTGTTTTCGATGTACTCGGTGCTGACGGCGGGCCGCACAAACATGAACTCGTTCTGGAAATAGCCGCGGTGCAGGATTTTGGTCGTGACCGAATTGAAAAAGGTCTCGGCCAGCTCGGGCTGGTGGTGATCGATCAGCAGGCCGATGTAATGCAGCTTGACCTGGTGCCAGACATCCATGGACTGCTCGCCGGCCTTGAATTCGCGCTCCAGCCGCATCGAGGCTTCGCGCACCCGCAGGTCGTAAAACTCGATGCGCTCACGCTGGGCGCGTTGCTGGCCGTGCCAGTCGGCCGTTTCAAAGCGGTGCTTGGCGCGCGCCGACTCGGTGCGAAACAGCTTGTAATGGCGGTCGAAGCCATCCCTCATCGCTTTGGCGATGTCATAGGCAATCGTGGAGTCAAGACGATGGGGAAACATGATTGGCAAGTCAGGTAATGGTTACAACGACGCGTGAACTAACGCTTGGCGCCCGACACCCCCGCAATGGCGGCCCGGTACAGCGACGCCATGCCTTCGACGCCATCGAGCGTCATGTGCAGGTCCTGCAGAAGGCCATCTTTCAGGCCATAGATCCAACCATGCAAAGCCACGCGTTGGCCGCGCGCCCAGGCATCCTCCAACACCGTGGTGTGCGCCACATTCATGACCTGCTCGATCACATTGAGCTCGCACAACACATCAAGCCGGGTGGCAGGCGCAGCCGCGTCGAGCAGCGCACGGTGCCGGTCGCGCACGTCCTTGATGTGGCGCAGCCAGTTGTCTGCCAGGCCAACGCGCGTATCCTGCAGCGCGGCCTGCACACCGCCGCAGCCGTAATGCCCCACTACCATCAGATGCTCCACCTTGAGCTGGTCCACCGCAAACTGGATGGTCGAAAGGCAATTCAGATCGGTCGTCACCACCACGTTGGCGACATTGCGATGAACAAACACCTCGCCCGGCTCCAGCCCGGTGATCTGGTTGGCCGGCACGCGGCTGTCGGAGCAGCCAATCCACATGTACTTCGGGTTCTGCTGTCTGACCAGACTGGTAAAAAAATCCGGCCGCTCCACCGCCATGCGCGCGGCCCAGGCCCGGTTGTGGGCAAAGAGGTCCTGAAGGGTAGCTGTCATGGGTGAATTTTAGTAGCCGGGAGATGCCGGGTTTCCAACGCAAAGGCGCGAAGGACGCAAAGAGGAAACCTGCAAATTTGAATAAGACTTCGCAGGGTATTTCTTTGCGTACTTTGCGTCTTTGCGTCTTTGCGTTGGAAGTTCTCAGCAGGTTTCCGCAAACAGCTCCCGCCCAATCAGCATGCGGCGAATCTCGCTGGTGCCGGCGCCAATTTCATAGAGCTTGGCATCGCGCCACAGGCGGCCCAGCGGGTACTCGTTGATGTAGCCGTTGCCGCCAAAAATCTGCACGCCCTCGCCCGCCATCCAGGTGGCTTTCTCGGCGCACCACAGAATCACCGAGGCGCAGTCCTTGCGTACCTGGCGCACGTGCTCAACGCCCAGCAAGTCGAGGTTCTTGGCGACGGTATAGGCAAACGATCGCCCGGCCTGCAGCACGGTGTACATGTCGGCCACCTTGCCCTGGATGAGCTGAAACTCACCGATGCTCTGGCCAAACTGCTTGCGGTCGTGGATGTAGGGCACCACGTTGTCCATCACCGACTGCATGATGCCGAGGGGTCCGCCCGTGAGCACGGCGCGCTCGTAGTCCAGCCCGCTCATCAGCACCTTGGCGCCGCTGCCCAGGCCGCCCAGAATGTTTTGCGCCGGAACCTCGACGTTGTTAAAGACCAACTCGCCGGTTGAGCTGCCGCGCATTCCCAGCTTGTCAAGTTTTTGCGCAATCGAAAAACCCTTCATGCCCTTCTCGATCAGGAAAGCCGTGACGCCGCGCGCGCCCAACTCGGGCTCGGTCTTGGCATAAACCACCAGCGTGTCGGCGTCGGGCCCGTTGGTGATCCAGAACTTGCTGCCATTGAGCAGGTAGTAGCCGCCCTTTTCTTCGGCCTTGAGTTTCATGGAGAGCACGTCGCTGCCGGCGCCGGGCTCGCTCATGGCCAGCGCGCCAACATGTTCGCCACTGATCAATTTGGGCAGGTACTTCTGGCGCTGTTCGGGCGTTCCGTTGCGCCTGATCTGGTTCACGCACAAATTGCTGTGCGCGCCATAAGACAGCCCCACCGAGGCGCTGGCGCGGCTGATCTCCTCCATGGCGATCATGTGCGCCAGGTAGCCCATGCCGGCGCCGCCATATTCCTCGCCCACGGTAATGCCCAGCACCCCAAGCGCACCCATTTTTTGCCACAGGTCCATCGGGAACTGGTCGGCTTTGTCGATCTGGGCAGCACGCGGCGCGATCTCGCTTTGGGCAAACTCGCGCACCGCGTCGCGCAGCGCATCGATGTCTTCGCCGAGCTGAAAATTGAGTCCTGGCAGGTTGGTCATGATGGGTCTTTCTCCAAGGGGTGCAGTACTAATAGTTTTTTGCCACCGGAACGATGGTTTGCTGCATCAGCGCGCAGGCGCTTGGCTTGCCGCTGGCGTCCAGGTGCAGCACTTCGGCGGTGGCCACAATGATGCGTTTGCCGGCCTTCGCAACGCGGCCAATCGCGCGCAATTCGCCGCCGCTGAACGCTGCCAGAAAATTGATTTTGTATTCGACCGTGGTCACTTCAGAATCGGCGGCCACTACCGTGAGCGCCGCATAGCCGCCGGCAATGTCGGCCAGCGCACCCATGGCGCCGCCATGAAAGCCGCCCTGTTGCTGGACCACGCGCTCCGAATACGGCAGCGCCACCTCGCACAGCCCATGCTCGACGCGCACCAGCCGGGCGCCCAGGTGCTGCATCATGCCCTGACGCAAAAAACTCGCTTCAATGCGCCGGAACAGCTCGGTTGGCGCGCTGGGTGCATCCATGGGAAGGGCCTTTTCAAAGTTTATTTTCTGATTGACGTTTACGTAAACGTCAATGAGTGCCAATTATGGCCTGTTTTGATTTCCGGGCCTTGCCAAGAAGCGCCCTGGCCTCTTTTTCGTGCGCCCGGATCTCGTCCAGATTGGCCTGCAGGTCGAGCAATTGCGCCTCCAGCTTCTTGCGGTGCTCAGTCAGCACGGCCAGGAATTTGGTGAGTTGCGGCGCGGTGTCACGCGGGCTGTCATAGGAGTCGATGATCTCCCTGGCCTCCACCAGTGACAGGCCCAGGCGCTTGGCGCGCAGCGTGAGCTTGAGCCGCGTGCGGTCGCGCGACGTGTACACCCGGTTGCGCCCGCCCGGGCCCTCGCGCTGCGGCTGCAGCAAGCCCATGTCTTCGTAAAAACGCATGGCGCGGGTGGTCAGGTCAAACTCTTTTGCCAGGTCGCTGATGGTGTAGGTGGTAGCCATGATGAGAAGAAAGTTGCAAGCAGGGAAAACGGGAAAAACAGAGGCGACAGCGCAGTGCGGGCTTCGTCCCTACAATCGACAACCCATGACGTTTACGTAAACGTCAAATATACCGTGAATATGGCATGAACCTCCTTGAACAGCAGCTTGACTATCCGTTTGCAGCGACCTTGCCCCAAGCGGGCGCCGCGCTGGAGATTGCGCCCGGCATCAAGTGGATCCGCATGGCGTTGCCATTTGCGCTTGACCATATCAACCTGTGGCTGCTGCGCGATGAGATGGATCACGCCAACCAGCCGGGCAGCAAACGCCAGGGCTGGAGCATTGTTGACTGCTGCATCAGTTCAGAGGTCTCCAAAGCGCAATGGGAAGCCATTTTTTCCAGCCAGCTCGAAGGCCTGCCGATTCTGCGCGTCATCGTGACGCACATGCACCCCGACCATATCGGACTGGCGCACTGGTTGTGCCAGCGCTGGAGCACGGAGCAGCATGTGTGCCGATTGTGGGTCAGCGCCACCGATTACCACACGGCGCGGCTGGGCTCGCAAAGCACCACCGGCTTTGGCGGCGAGAGCGCCGCCCGGTTTTTTGCCGCTCATGGCCTGACTGATCCGCAAGCGCTGGAAAAAATCAGGGCCCGGTCCGGCTACTACCCAAGCCTGGTGCCCGAGGTGCCCGCCAGTTTTTGCCGCCTGATGGACGGCGATACCCTGCGCATTGGCGGGCGCGACTGGCACTGCATCAGCGGCTACGGCCATGCCCCGGAGCACATTGCCTTGCACTGCGCTGAAGCGGCCGTGCTCATTAGCGGCGACATGGTGCTGCCGCGCATTTCCACCAACGTGAGCATTTATGACATCGAGCCGGAAGCCAATGCGCTCGCCCTGTTTCTGGCATCCATCGACAAATTCCTGCTGCTGAAACCGGACACATTGACCCTGCCCTCGCACGGCAAACCATTCCGCGGGCTGCACACCCGCGTCGGGCAATTGCATGATCACCACCGCGACCGGCTGGCCGAAGTGATGCACGCCTGCGGCGCGAGCCCGTGCAGTGCGGCAGACATCTTGCCCGTCATGTTCAAGCGCGAGCTCGACCTGCACCAGACCACTTTCGCAATGGGCGAGGTGGTGGCGCACCTGCACTTGCTGTGGTTTGGCGGCCAGTTGCGGCGCACGCTGGGGCACGACGGGATCTACCGTTTCAGCGCGGCCTGAGCGCCGGCAGGTGAACCCTCACCCCGGCCCGCTTCCACAAAAGGAGAGCGAGCCAGGCGCCTATCCGGCCGGGCTTGCTTCGGGTTGCGCCAGCGCCATGAAAAAGCTCGACCCCACCTGTTCGGTGGTTTCGGCCCATACGTGGCCACCGTGCCGCGCGGCCACGCCCTTGACAATCGCCAGGCCCAGGCCATTGCCGGGAAAGTCGGCCGACGAGTGCAGGCGCTCAAACGCGGTGAAAAGCCGGTCGCCGTAAGCCGCGTCAAAACCCGCCCCGTTGTCTGAGACCTGCAACACCAGTTCTCCGGGTGTTTTGCCGGGCGTCAGCGCCACCTTGATCCATGCCTCGGCCCTTTTGGAGCTGAATTTCCAGGCGTTGCCCAGCAGGCACGTCAGCGCCGTCATCAGCAAACGCGCGTCGCCGACCACCGGCATGCTGCCCGGCAACTCGACCGTCACGACCCGGCCCGGCTCGCGCTTGCGCAAATCGGCAATGAGAGCCTGGCACATCGGCAGCAGATCAGTCTTTTCAGGATTGACCGGCAGCAGCGGCAACTGGGTCAGCGTTCGCAAGTCTTCGACCAGCCGCGCAATCTGGCGCGTGCTGGCCTGAATGCGGCTGACATAATGCCGCGCCTGCTCATCGAGCACGGCGGAATACTTCTCCGCCAGCGTCGTGGCAAAACCACTGGTCACATGCAAGGCGTCGTTCAAGTCACTGGACACCGCGGCGGTAAAGGCGGCCAGATCGCGCTGGGTGTGTTCCAGCTCGCTTTGCCGTCTTGCCAGCTCAAGCTCCAGCACTGCGTTGGCTCGCCGCAGGGCGCCGTCTGCCAGGTGGCGCTCAGTGACATCGGCCAAGCTTACCAGAACCGCCTGCTTGCCATCCCATTTCACACGGCCCCAGGCCAGCTCGACCAGCACCATTTGCCCATCGAGTTTCCTTTGCTTGCACAATTGCAAGTTGAGCGCGTCACGCCGGCCTCCTTCGCCGGACTCCAGGACGCTGAGCAGCGCCGCGCCCTCGCCATCGGGAAATAGCGCGCCCATGTTGAGTGTCACGAACTGCTTGTGCGCAATGCCGTAAAAGCTGACGGCGGCCTGGTTCGCGGCAAGAATGCGCAACGAACTGCGCTCGAAAAGCCACATCGCATTGGGATTGGCGTCAAAGATGAGCTGGTTATAGGTTTCGCTGTCTTCCAGCAGACGCAGCAGGCTTTGCGTGGCGGCCACGTCGCGCAGTTTGACGAGAACACCCGTCGGGCACCGTTCAAAGCTGTATTCGACCCAACTGCCCTCAAACTTGTCGCTGGCCACAAAGGCGTGGCGCGCCGACACGCTCAGGGCCTTGAGCGTGGCCGCCTGATATTGCTCGGCGATGTCTCCCGGCACGGCTTCCCAGAAGTCGCGCCCTTGCAGCTTGTCTGGCGTGCCGTGCAGGAGCGCAAGCGCCCGGTCGTCGGCCTCGGTGATTTTCCCTTGCGCATCAAGCTGCACGATCCCGCGGTGGACCATTTCCGGCGGCCCCCAGGGCAGTTCTGCCGGTGCCGTCGCCGATACAGCCGCGCCCTGCGGCCCCGGCCCAGCCGCAACCGCAGCCGCGCTGTGCGCTGGCGTCCGGCCCAAAAGGCTGGCCCTGAGTTGGCTGAGGAATTGGCGCATGGCGTTGGACTGGTTGAAACCTTTCAGTGCCGGGCGTGGCCGCAAAGCGTCAGGCTATCGCCACTTGACGTTAGCCGCCACCAGCGCGGTCAGATAGCCCTCCAGCCAATCGAAGTTGACCGGTTTTTGCAACAAATGGGAGTTTGGCGGCAGACCGCCGCGCTCGGCAATCGCCTGGGCCGGCAGGCCGCTGATCACCACAATCTGCAGGGCTGCCAGCTGCGGATTGCGTTTGAGCGCTTTGAGCATTTCAAAGCCGTCCACGCCGGGCATGGACAAATCCGTGATCAGCACATCGGGCCGCATGCTGGCAATGTCCATCAGGGCTTCCAGCGCAGACGGCATCCAGGTGCAATCAATCGGCAGGTCCCACTCTTCAAGCTGGCAGCGGTAAAGCTCCCGGGTGCTCTCGTCGTCCTCGACAATCAGCACCCGCAAGCGGTGTTTGGGGTCGGTATCGGCGCGCGCCAGTTGCGGACTGTTCTTGGCCAGATAGGCGTTGAGCGACTGCAGCGCAATGCGGCGGTGGCCGCCCAGCGTTTTCCAGGCATCAATTTCGCCTTTTTCAACCAGCGACTGCACGGTGGCGACCGACAGGCCCAGCAGCTTGGCCGCGTAACTCGTGCCACAGTAATCGTCGCTCGAGAAATTGGGCGCCGTGATGGCCGCTTCGAAGGATTTGGGCTCAGATGCCATGGCAATCTGCGGGACAAGCAAAATTTTTCATTTTTTACATTTTAATCAATTCGAGCGATTAAACCTGCAATTCCGAAAAACCGGAAACGATAAATTGGGTGCCCAGCGTAAAAAAGAAAGTAGCGCCGCGCCCGGGCGCTGCGTCAGCCCAGAGCCGGCCGCCGTGTCGCTCAATCACGCGCTTGACGGTGGCCAGCCCGATGCCGGTTCCGGCAAACTCGGCTACCGCATGCAGCCGTTGAAACGGAGTGAACAGCTTGTCGGCGTAGGCCATATCAAAGCCGGCGCCGTTGTCGCACACAAAGAACACCGGCTCCCCTGCCGCGTCCAATTGCTGCCCGAAACTGATTTCAGCCTCGACCTGTTTTGAGCTGTACTTCCAGGCATTGCCCAGCAGGTTTTCCAGCGCCACGCGCAGCAGGCCCGCATCGGCCTGCGTCTGCAAGCCGCTTTCAATGTTCAGCGTCACCTGGCGCTCTGGCTCGCGCGCCTGCAAGTCATCGGCAATACTGCGCGCGAGCGCCGACAGATCCACCAGTTCATGCTGCATTCGCGTGCGCGAAACCTGCGAGAGCGCCAGCAGGTCGGCGATCAGTTCGCCCATCTGCGCCGCGCCGGCCTGAATGCGCGACAAATAGTGGCGCAGCTTGTCGTTGCCGCTGACGTCGAGTTGCTTGGCCAGCAACTGGCTAAAACCCGAAATGGTGTTGAGCGGCGAGCGCAAATCATGCGAGACCGAATACGAAAAGGATTGGAGCTCCTGATTGGCCAGGCGCAGGGCGGCCTCAACCGACTTCATTTCGGTGATGTCGGCGTCAATACCGACCCAGAACAGCACCCGGCCCTGCTTGTCAAGCACTGGCGAGGCCCGGTAGGTCATGGTGTGATAACTGCCGTCTTTGGCGCGAAGGCGGCGGATGCCGGAAAACGGCGACAAATCAGTACTGGCCGCCAGCCAGTTCGCCTTGACCACGGGCAGGTCTTCCGGATGAATGACGTCAATCCATTTGTCACCGATCCAGTCGTCCACCGTGCCGCCCACCAGGTCAAACCAGGCATGGTTGGCATAGGTTACAGCTCCATTCGGTTTGGTCGTCCACACCACCTGAGGCGCCTGATCGGACAAAGCATGGAACAAGGCCTCCTGGCGCGTCAGTGCGGCGGTGCGCTCGGCTACTTTCTGCTCAAGCCCGCTATTGAGCTGGCTCACTTCCTCGATCAGTCGGGCGTTTTCTATCGCGCCCGAAGCCAGTTGCGCCATTTCCATGGCCACATATTCATCGGTCTGCGTAAACTCACCTTCGAATTTGTCCGAGAGCTGCAGCACCCCGATATTGCTGCCGTCGCGACCGATCAGCGGCACCGCCAGCCAGCCGCGCAGGGGCGGGTGCTTGCCCGCATGGCTGCCAAAGCCGCGCCAGCGCGGGTGCGCTTCCAGCTCGGCCTGCGTCAGTCGCATGGAATGGTTGGTTTCGGACACCAGCGCGTAGATGCCGCTGCCGTCCATGGGCTCGGCCAGATCGCGGTATTGGGCATATTTGTCGGACAGCGACAGCATGTTGATGGCGCGCGCCCAATCGTTGCCCATGTGAATGCTCACCACGGCCTGGTTCGCGCCAATCACGCCGCGCGCCTGATCGGCCAGCTCCTGCAGCGCGCCCTTGAGCGTCTGGTGCCAGGTGATGGCCTGGGCCGCATCGGCGGCGCGCTGCAGCGTAAACAGATGCTCGGCCACGTCCTTTTCGGCCTTGACCTGGGCGCTGATGTCCAGCGCCACCACAAAGCGCGCGGGACGGCCGGCATAGGTAATGGACTGTAGAAAGATATCCACGGGAAAGATTGAGCCGTCCTTGCGGCGGTGCTGCCAGACCCCTCGTCGCGACCCTTGCGCATGCGCCAGATTTTGGCGCAAGGCATCGCGCTCGGACTCGGGGCGAATATCGAAAATCGTCATTGAGAGGAATTCTTCAGCCGAATAGCCGTAGGCTTGAATCGCAGCGTGATTGGCCGCCAGGAACTTGCTGGTGGCGTTATCCCACACATATATCGGCACAGGCGCCGTCTCGAACAGCGCGGCGTAGCGCTGCTCGCTGTCGCTCAATGCCTGCTCGGCCTGCTTGCGCTTGGTGATGTCGCGTGCGACCGTCACCCAATGAGTCAATGCGCCTGCGCCTGCGCCTGCGCCTGCGGCATCTGCAACAGCAACAGCAACACTGTCGAGTTCAACCCAGAATTCTTCACCGCTCTTGGTGTAGTTGATGAATTCGGCCCGCACCGGCTGCTGCTTTTTGCGCGCGGCTTGAACGCGGTCAACTTCTGCCTGATCGGTATTGGGGCCATTCAAAAAGCGCAAAGATTTACCCAGCACCTCGTCGCGGCGGTAACCCGTGATGCGCTCAAACGCATCATTGACAAAAACAGCGCGGCGACCCGACGCGCCCGACGGCTCGGCTTCGGTAATGATCACAATATCGTTCAGGCGGGCGATGCAGGTCTCCAGCAGCCGCATTTGCGCCTGCGCCTCATGCTGCTCGGTGACGTCTTGCAGCACACCCGCGCGGCGCGCGGCCTGCTCTCCCTGGGCGGTCGCATCATTGCGCCCGACCAGATGAATCCAGCGCACCTCGCCAGCAGACGTGACGATGCGAAATTCAATGTCAAACGGCTGCCCGGCCGCTCTGGCAACGTTGCGCCTGGCGATATATGCTGCACGGTCGTCGGGATGGATGCGCCGCAGAAACCCTTCGTCGGCCAAACCCAAAAGCGCGCGGTCAACGCCGAGGATTTCATAAACCTCATCGGACCACCAGATCAGATGGGTGGCGAGGTCGATCTCCCAGTAGCCGATGCGGCTCAGTCGCTGCGCGTCCTGCTGCCTGCGCTCGGTTTCGCGCAACTGGGCCTGGCTTGCAGCGTGGTCCCGCTCATGCCGGCGTGCTTCGGTCATGTGCGCAGGATCACCGTGAACAGCTTGCCCTCGGGTGTATCGAGCCGGGAAATCGAAGCATCCAGGGGAAACTCTTCGCCGTTGGCGCGCAATCCGTGGATGCCAGAGCCCATCCCAGCGCGCCGGGATGTCGTGCCGGTGCTGCCAAAACGCTCGACCTGCCCGATATGAGCCTGGCGAAAGCGGTCTGGAATCAGCTTTTCGAGGTGCTGGCCGATGGCCTCCTGCCAGGTCCAGCCAAATATCTTTTCGGCCGCGCGGTTATACAGCACAATTTTTTGCCGCGCATCCACCGTAATGATGGCGTCCATGGCCGAGTCCAAGATGCCCGCCAAAATTGCACCCGAGTTGCGGCCCAAGGGGCCGACATCAAGATTATTGCCAGATGAAAATGACATAAATCAGTAGCGTCACCGTTAAACTTTTCTGGTGACACCGCTCAAGCGGCCGCCGCCCCTTTGGGCAGCGTAAAGAAGAAGGTAGCCCCGCGCCCGGGCGCTGCGTCAGCCCAGAGCCGGCCGCCGTGTCGCTCAATCACGCGCTTGACGGTGGCCAGCCCGATGCCGGTTCCGGCAAACTCATCCGCCGCATGCAGGCGTTGAAAAGGGGTGAACAGTTTGTCGGCATAGGCCATGTCAAAACCGGCGCCGTTGTCGCGCACAAAGAACACCGGCTCGCCTGCCGCGTCCAGGGTGTGGCCGACGCTGATCTCGGCCCGCGCTTGCTGCCCGCTGAACTTCCAGGCATTGCTCAACAGGTTTTCCAGCACCACCCGCACCAGGCCCGCATCAGCCTGCGCCTGCAAGCCGCTTTCAATCTGCAGCGCCACTTGGCGCTCGCCCCGGTGCGCCTGCAGGTCGTCGGCAATACTGCGCGCGAGCGCCGACAGGTCCACCGTCTCATGGTGCAGCGTGGCGCGCGACACTTGTGAAAGCGCCAGCAGGTCGGCAATCAATTGCCCCATCTGCGCCGCGCCGGCCTGAATGCGCGACAAATAGTGGCGCAGCTTGTCGTTGCCGCTGACGTCGAGTTGCTTGGCCAGCAACTGGCTAAAACCCGAAATGGTGTTGAGCGGCGAGCGCAAATCATGCGAGACCGAATACGAAAAGGATTGGAGCTCCTGGTTGGCCAGGCGCAGGGCCATCTCAACCGCCTTCATTTCGGTGATGTCGGCATCAATGCCAACCCAGAACAGGACCTTGCCCTGCTCATCCAGCACCGGCGAGGCCCGGTAGGCCATGGTGTGGTAGCTGCCGTCTTTGGCGCGCAGCCGCCGGGTGCCTGAAAACAGCGACAAATCGGCACTGACCACTTGCCAGTTCGCCTTGACTGCGGCCAGGTCTTCGGGATGAACAGCCCCATACAATTTGCCTCCCCCCAGCCAGTCCTCCGCCTTGCCACCCGCCAGTTCAAACCAGGCACGGTTGAGATAGGTGACGATCCCGCGCGGATCGGCCGTCCAGATCACCTGCGGCGCCTGATCGGACAAGGCGCGGAACATGGCCTCCTGGCGCGTCAGTGCGGCGGTGCGCTCGGCTACTTTCTGCTCAAGCCCGCTATTGAGCTGGCTCACTTCCTCGATCAGGCGGGCGTTTTCTATCGCGCCTGAAGCCAGTTGCGCCAGCTCCAGTGCCACATACTCATCGGTCTGCGTGAACTCGCCCTCGAATTTGTCCGAGAGCTGCAGCAGACCGATGTTTTTGCCGTCGCGCGCCATCAGTGGCACGGCCAGCCAGCCGCGCATCGGCGGGTGCTTGCCGGCATGGCTGCCAAAACCGCGCCAGCGCGGGTGCGCCTCGAGTTCGGCTTGGGTCAGGCGCATGGCGTGGTTGGTTTCGCAAACCAGCGCATAAATGCCCTTGCCGTCCATGGCTTGGTGCAAGCCGCGGTAGGTGGCAAATTTATCGGACAGTGACCGTATGTTGATGGCCTGCGACCAATCGTTGTCCTTGTGAAGACTCACCACCGCCATGTGCGCGCCAATCACGCCGCGCGCCTGGTCCGCCACCTCTTGCAGCGTGCCCTTGAGCGTCTGGTGCCAGGTGATGGCCTGGGCCGCATCGGCGGCGCGCTGCAAGGTAAACAGATGCTCGGCCACCTCTTTTTCGGCCTGGACCTGGGCGGTGACGTCCGGTGCCACCACAAAGCGCGCGGCCCGGCCGGCATACTCAACGGCCTGCGAAACGGCCACCGCCGAAAAGACTGAACCATCCTTGCGGCGATAGCGCCAAGTGCCTTGTCGCCTTGGCACGTCCTCGGCCAGTTTCTGGCGCACCAGATCATGCTGTGCCGGATCATGAATATCGAACAGCGTCATCGACAAGAACTCTTCGGCCGAATAGCCGTAGCCTTGAATCGCCGCCGGGTTGACCGCCAGAAACTGCTTGCTGTCGTTGGCAAAAACATACATCGGCACCGGTGCTGCCTCAAACAACGCCGCGTAGCGCTGCTCGCTGTCAATGAGCGCCTGCTTGGCCTGCTTGCGCTCGGTGATGTCCGTCATCACGCCGCTCGGCCGGGACCCCGCGGGAATCGCCGCCTGGCGCGCGCGGTTGTGGAACCAGACCATGCGCCCGTCCGCCGCCTGCATACGGAACTCGACTTCCCAAGCTGCGCCCTCGCCATGAGAGCCGCCGCCGTACTCGAGTATCCTACGGCAAAAGCCGCTCACCGCATCCAGATCGTCCGGGTGGACACGGTCTTTCCAGAAATCGGGCTCGGTGAGCCAGCGCTCGGCCGGAAAGCCCAGAATGGCTTCCGCGCGGCGGCTGACAAAGGTGAAACGCAGATCCTCGCCGCTCGCTTCGCCTTCCCAGACGATGGCATCCAGCCCTTGGACCAGGTCCCGGAAACGGCGTTCGGATTCCAGCGCGGCGGCGCGCAGTGCCTCCTCTTCGGTCACGTCCTCCACGACCAGGAGCAACCGGGCTTCTTCTTCTTCTTCTTCTTCTGCAAGCCGCGTTCCTGCCAGGGTGATCCGTAAGAAACGTCGCGAACCGTCTTTTGCTGGCATTTCCCTCGGGAGGTTCCGCTTCGCTTCCCCGGTAGAGAGCACCTCGAGCGCCGCTTCTTTCAGCCCGCTCACCGGCAGCACCTCCGTCACCATCGGGTGGCGGGCGATCGCCTGCTTGTCGACCTCGAAGGTCTCGCGGAACGAACAATTGGCACTGAGCACGGCGAGGTCGCCCCGAAGGACGAGGAGTCCCGCAGGCACGCTCGCAATGATGGTTTCGGCGTACCTGCGCCGCAGATTCAACGCACTCAGGAGCTGCTCGGTCTGAGCGACCATTTGGTTGAAGGTATGCGCAAGAGTGGACAGCTCGTCTCGAGTCGCGATCTCCAGCCGCTGCGAAAAGTCACCGGCGCCGATGCGTCTGGCCGCTTCGTCAACCCGAAGGATCGGCTGGACGATGTAGCGGCGGGCCAGAAAAATGCTCACAAGAAAGATAATACCCATCAGGCATGCAATGCTTCCAAGCGTGTAGAGCATCCGGCGACGCAAACGCTGCGTCCTTTCCTCGAAGCCTTTGACGAGTTGATTAGATAACTCCCGCAGTTCGCTCGTCCCGGATTCGACGCGGCGGTAGGCCTCCTGGAATTGCGGTTCGCCGCGAGGTCTGACGGCCACATCGATCAGGTCCGGTTTCAGTGTGCGCCAAAGATTGTCCACCGCGGCCAGTTCGCCGCGCAGTTCCGCAGGAGCCGGGACGAGTAGGCCATCCAAGACCTCTCCGCCCCGCTCCATCGCGGACAAGGACTTCTCGAATTCCGCGATCCGGACTTGGATGCCCGCCCGGTCCTCCTCCTGGCCTATCGCCACCATGTGGGCCCATTCCCGAAGTTCGACTGAGAGCATGCGCTGCCGTCCGGCCACGTTAATGAGGTGGCCGCCGGTCTTGGTTTCCTCCATGAACCCCGCAAAGAAGGCGATGCTGACGAGTGACCCGAAGAGCAACATCAGCAGGAGAAGACTTATCTTATTCGTGAGTGTGACGCTCCCGGCCAAGGGCTGGCTGGCTTGCGCAATGTTTATTTCCATAACGACAGTCCAGCTTTTTGAAGTGGTGAATTCAGGGACTCATGCGGTTACACGCCGGCGGCACGCCGAACGTAACGCAGAACGCCAAATATACATGGCGCTCCAGCGCGCGCCAGCCGTCGCACACCAGCCGGTAACGGAACTTGGCACCGGCGGCAATGATTTGCATCAACGAGGGGTTGCCGCTGCTGCCGCGCAAGTGGTCGCCGAGCCGCTTGCGCAGATCGCCCGCGCTGCCGATGTACACCACGCTGCACACGCCCGTCTGAACATCCTGCGCTCTTATCTCATACACCCCCGGCTCCGACGGAGCACCCACCAGCACGCTCTGGCGCGTCAGCGGCAGCAAGGATGAAAAACCAGTCGTGGCGGTCAAATAATCCCCTTTATGGCCGCGGTCGCGGTAATCCGGGATACCCAGGTCATGCCGGATGTAAGCCACGGAGCGGCGGGAAAGCCTGGCCGCGAATTTTTTGCCGATCTCGGCGGCTATTTCGCCATCCTTCAGCGGCGCACGCAGTATTCCTTCCATCATCAGTGCGCGTTCATTTTTTATTACATGATCCACAAAATAATAATGTACCTGGCGCGGTTTCGGGCACAGTGAACGCAAATCAACTTCTTTTCCGCCAGGAAGGATGATCGACAGTTTACGGATCAGCCGGGAGATACGGCCCGCGTCAACAATCACTTCGATCCCGGCTTCGGCGCGCAGTGCAGCAGAAACCTGGGCTTGTGAGAAGGGGCGCAGCGTGACCGGGTTTGCGCTGCGCACGTAATCCGCCTGGGTTTCGATCAATTTCCGGACGATCGCGCAGCTTATCCGGTTGCGGGTATTGATCAGGCGCAGGCACCGCACCAGCCGCACCAGTTCCATGCTGTTCGCCGAGCGCGACAGAATGTCCGCCAGGATTTCTTCGTCGAACAAGTATTCACGCCCATAACTCTCGCGGTGATGGAAAAATGTAACATCACCCTCCAGCAACACGGCGTGTCCAAGTGCACGTTGCGTTTTCGGCAATACCTGTCGCGCCGTCTGCATCCCCGGCAGTTGCCTGACGGTCAGGGCGCTTTTCAAAGCGTCAAACTGGGGGGATTGTTCCCCTTTTTTTACCAGTTGGTCGAACGCCCGCAACGGAATTTCGAGGAACCGGGAGAGCACTATCTTGCCAAGGAGGTCGGCCGCCAATCTTTTTTTATCAGACATCTGCAATTTGATTGTTGAATAAACCGCTGACGCGGTGGCAGGTCTGCCAAGGCGGCCATCGCGTTTTCGTTGGAACGTTGGGTTGACAATCGCCACCACCAGCATGACGAGACGACTGCGCAGGGATATCTGAAGCTTCATCGCCTCAGTCTTTCAAGGGGTGCGGCGCGGACGGTCAAGCCGTTGCGATGGATTCATTGACGCCTAGCCAGTAGGCCTGCAGACGATTGAGCTTTTCAGTGAATTCCGCAAAATCAACCGGCTTGCGCACAAAGCCGTTGGCGCCATTCTGGTAGCACGCGACCATGTCGGAGCGTTCGCTGGAAGATGTGAGCATGATGACCGGCACCAGGGCGGTGAGCGGGTTGGCGCGCACGCTGCGCAGCACGTCGAGCCCCGACAGCTTGGGCAGCTTCATGTCGAGCAGAATGAAGGCCGGTTGCTTGTGGGTGTCGCGGCCCGCGTGGCTGCCTTGCCCGAACAGGAACTCAAGCGCCTGGGCGCCGTCGCGCGCCACGGCAATCTCGGCGCTCACACCATGATCTTCAAGCGTGAGCACGGTCAACTCGAGGTGATCCGGGTTGTCTTCAACGACGAGTATCAGCTTGTTGTTCATGTGAGGACTCCTGAAACGATACCATTACTTTGCCAACAGATTTTCTATTTTTATTGTTTTTATCATCTTAACAAGCCATCAGATTTTTGTACTACTTTTTAATTCATATTTTCAATAACCGGAATTATTTCCGGCTGCTTGCGGCAATATGATTAATCATTTTGCCTTACCACCCAAAGCGTCACCATCGGGGCACGCCTTCATCCCTGAGCTGGCCGCGCAAGTGGGCATAGTCTGGCACCACCATGCGCACGGTGTCCCAAAACCGCGGGCTGTGATCCATCACGCGCAGATGGCTCAGTTCGTGCGCCACCACATAGTCGAGCACCGAAAGCCTGAAATGCACCAGCCGCCAGTTCAGCCGGATTGCGCCGTTGGCGTTGGCGCTGCCCCAGCGCGTGCCCGCGCTGGACAGGCTGAGCTTGCTCCACTGCACGCCCAGCAGCGGCGCGAAGTGCTCCAGCCGCTCGGTAAAAATTTGCATGGCCTGGCGCATCAGCCAGGCTTGCACGGCATCGCGAATGCGATCCGGCGCGGCGTCCTGCGGCAGACTGATGCGCAGCATCTGGCGCGGCTCGCCGGACAGGGCCTGGGCATGGGTGTGCAACTGCGCGTTGGCGCTGGCATCCGCGCCACGGGTCGCCACGGCGCCAGGGCGCGAATCAATCACCACGGTCACTGGCTCGCCCAAAAAAGGCAGCGTGGCGCCGTCCTTCCACTCAATGCGCGTGGACTCAAGCCGCGCATCGCGCTGGCGGGTTTCTTGAAGTTTCTTGAGTATCCAGCCTGATTTTTCAATCACGGCCTTGTCAATTTCATGCAGCGGCACCCACTTGGGCGCACTTACCTCCAGCCCGTCCGCGCACACCGAAAAGCCAATGCTTCGGCGCTTGCCGCGTCTGAAGGCATAGCCCACCACAATGCCATCGAGCAGGGCTTGGCGCGTGGCGCGCGGGTGGGCGAAAGTGGCGGGGGCCGGCGCCCCGTTTTCCAGGGGCTCTGGCGGCTTTTCGACACCTGCCGGATAAACCGGGGGCGCGGTGGGTGCCGACTCAAAGAGATCGAGCGTGAACCGGAGCAACCCCTGCATCATGGCAGTTTAGCGCGGCGCGGCTGCGGCGCCACTGCCGGCATACGCTTCGGGGTCAAGCCGGTGCATTTCGGCTTCGATCCAGGCCTCGACTTCGCGCATCAACTCGTCAGGCTTGCGGCCGGCGCTGTCAATCGGTTTGCCAATCGAAAAATCAACCACGCCCGGGGTTTTGATGAAGGCCTTGCGCGGCCAGCATTTGGCCGATGTGACGGCCACCGGGATCACCGGGGCACCGGTTTCAATGGCGAGCCGCGTGCCGCCGGACTTGTAAACACCTTTTCGGCCACGGGGAATCCGCGTGCCTTCGGGAAACATGATGACCCAAGTGCCCTGGCTCATCAGCCGCTTGCCCTGCGCCACCACCTTGCTGAAAGCCTGAGTGCGCTGGCTGCGGTCAATGTGGATCATGTCCATGCGCCCCATTGCCCAGCCAAAAAACGGCACATACAGCAGCTCTTTCTTGAACACATAGGCCAGCGGGTGCGGCATCAGCGCCACCATGGCAAAGGTTTCCCAGGTGCTCTGGTGCTTGACCAGCAGCACGGCGGCGCTGGTTTTGCCGGTGGGCAGGTTCTCCATGCCGGTGACGCGATTCCTGATGCCCAGAATCAGCGTGCCGCTGTTGACCGCCAGGCGCAGCCAGCCAGCGCACATCCAGTAAATCCGGGTGCTGTTCAAGAATGGCGCGGCAACAACGACCGCAAGCGCCCACGGAATCACGGTGATGGCCATCCACAGCATGTGCAGGATTGATCGAAGCAGGGGCATTTCGGGGGGTTCCGGCGGCTGTTGGATATTATATGATGTTTTAGTGCTCCAGCCCACGTGGAATGGGCGCAAGCAGCTATTGTTTTTATAGCGTTATGGGAGTCGGCAAGGCACTGCGCTCCAGCATGTAATCTGCAAACGCGGACAAATCGGCGTGCAGGACGGTGCCTGCGGGCAAGCCTTCGGGTTGCCCGCCTGGGCCCCCCGCGCCGTAGCACGCCGACTTGCCGGTCAGCACCAGGTGCGGCTCGCAACCGGCGGCGGCGCCGGCCTGAACATCACGCACCGAATCGCCAACCGCCGGCACGCCCAGGAGCGGCACGCCAAAACGTGCGCCGATCTGCTCAAACAGCCCTGGCAACGGCTTGCGGCAGTGGCAGCTTTCCTCGGGGCTGTGCGGACAGTAAAACACCGCGTCTATCCGTCCGCCCGCAGCAGCCAGCAGCTTGTGCATCTTGGCGTGGATGGCGTTGAGCGAGGTCACGTCAAAAAGGCCGCGCCCCAGCCCCGACTGGTTGGATGCAATCACCACATGCCAGCCTGCGTGGTTAAGCCGCGCAATCGCTTCCAGCGCGCCGGGCAGTGGTATGAATTCGTCGGGGGTTTTGACGAAATCATCACTGTCGGAGTTGATGGTGCCATCGCGATCGAGAATGATGAGTTTCATGATCCTGGATTCCTTAGTTGGACGTGCTCGATTGGGTCGCTGGCGGCGTGCCTGGGTAGGCGCGACGATGCCGCAGGCTACTGCCTGCAAGGAGGAGCAACGACCCCAGGCGGGCTGCCAGTGGCTCAATCGGGTGCGTAGCGCTCTCACTCCAATGGTGAACTGCGGCTAAGCTAAAGAAGTCAATGCACATAAGAACTTATTGAAAAAAACCAAGCGGTCAACTGAGGAATCCAGGATGATTGGGCTTCCTTGGCGCGCCGCCGCTCGGAGCACATGCTCAATTTCATCACGCTGCATGTCGGGCCCTTACGATGCGATGGACTGCCATTCTTTCGCTGGCAGTCAGCACAAAGCCCAAAGGTGATGCGTTGCGCAGGGTCGCCGCCGTATCGGTGTCCGCGCAAACCTCGCGCTCAATCGCATCAGGGCCCTGATCGAGCAGCGCGCGCCATGCTTCAAGGTACGGATCAGATGCTGTAGCGCCGCGTTGCGCCCTCCATCGGGACAGTGTCGCGCGGGCTTGATCGAGCGATTTCCTGTCCGCGCGCAGTCGTTGCAGCGCCCGTTTGTGAAACTCAAGTGTGAACTGGTCAATGTCGTGCTGATTGCGCATGGGCAAATGGTGCGGCGTTGGAAGGTTTTGGTCAAGCTGCCAGAGCTAATGAATCATCACGGTCGTGATCGAGGATGATGAGTTTCATGGCTGGATTATCGGGGAGAAGCGGTAGCCGGAGCGGGCATGGTGGCCGATGCCACCCGCCAATCGGTGACAAACAGACCGGAAAAACGACCTGGCGAAAACTGCAGCGCCAGCGTGTCGCCGGGCCTGATGGGCCTGGCCCGCGGGTCGTCAATCAGCAGGCGCTGCGGCACATCAAAACCAGGCATTTGCAGGACCAGCTCGCTGCCGCCCGCGCCGCGCAGACTGGGCGGCTTGAACTGGTTGGCGAGCACCCGCGCGGCGACCCGCGCCGGGCCTGATGCGGCATTGGGCGAGGCTTTGGGCACAGTGCCATCGTGTAGAAACAAACCCTGCTCATTGAGGTGACGCTGCAGCAGAGCGGCACTGCCGCCGAGCCAGAGCAGCAGCCAGAGCCCGCCCACCAGTGGCATGGCGCGGCGCCAGCCGAGGCGGCGCAGCAGCAAGCCAAGGGCCAGCAGCAGTGCCAGCCCCGCGGCGATCGGCCAAAGCAGCTCAAGCGTACCGGACGGTGTCGAGAGTGGCTGCAGCGGGAAGGCGGGCGTTGCGCTTTGGCGCTCACTGAGCCACCCGAGCACCGCGCGCAGGCCCACCAGCACGGCGGGCGGCGCAAACAGCAGCCAGGCCGTGTGCAGCGAGGTCCAGCGGGCCGGGCTGCTCATGAAAACTTCAGGTCGCCAGACGCGACAGATCGGCTACGCGGTTCATCGCGCCGTGCAGGCTTTTGAGCAGGCCCTGACGGTTCAACCGCAGGTCGAGCGCTTCGGCATTGACCATGACATCGTCAAAAAACGCATCCACCGGCGCGCGCAAGGCCGCCAGGGTTTGCAGTGAGGCCGTGTAGTTGCCAGCCTCGAACTGCGCGTTGGCCGTGGGCGTCAATTTTTTCATCGCGGCACACAAAGCGATTTCAGCGGGCTCCTGAAGCAGCAGCTCGCTGACATGCGAATCGACATCCTGCGTTTTCTTGAGGATGTTGGCGATGCGCTTGTTGGCCGCTGCCAGGGCTGGTGCTTCGGGCAGCGCGGCGAAGGCGCGCACGGCGGCAAGGCGCTTGGGCACATCGCCCAGGCGCTGCGGACGCAGCGCCAGCACGGCCTCAACTTCCTGCGCGCTGTAACCCTGCTCGCGCAAGCTGCCGGCAAGGCGCTCGTAGATGAAGTCCAGAACGCGCGAACCGGTCTCAGGCTCAAAAACGCGTTTCGCAAAACTAGAGGCATGAACAACCATGGCTCCCTTGGCATTCTTCAACTTCTCAGCGTACTCTCGCTCTTGTTGCTGATCCCAAACAGCGCGTTGAAGACTTTCATCGTCAAGCACTTCAAATGCAATCTTGATTACTGTTTCCACACCAACTGGCAGATCACGCTCAACAAGCATGCGGATCACACCCAGCGCATGGCGGCGCAGTGCAAACGGATCCTTGTCGCCGGTGGGCAGGTTGCCAATGCCAAACATGCCGACCAGGGTCTCGAGCTTGTCGGCCAGTGCCACCACCACGCCCACCTGATTGCGTGGCAATTCGTCGCCGGCAAAACGCGGCTTGTAGTGGTCTTCAATGGCATCGGCAATCTTCGCGCTCAGGCCATCATTGAGCGCGTAGTAGCGGCCCATGACGCCTTGCAGCTCCGGGAACTCGCCCACCATGTCGGTCACCAGATCGGTCTTGGCAAGTTGCGCGGCGGTGTCAACGGCCTGCGAGAAGTTTGGAGAAACGTCATCGCGAGGCTTCAGGCCGTGGCGATCCATGTCTTGTGTGCCTTTGCGGGTGGATTGCCGCGCTTCGCTCGCAATGACGGGGTAGTCCGATTCAATCAGCAGCGCGACCTTGCGGGCAATGGCGCGCACGCGTTCCACGCGCTCGCCTTGCGTGCCGAGCCGGTTGTGATAAATCACCTTGTCCAGACCCGCAACGCGCGAGGCCAGCGTTTTCTTGCGATCCTGGTCAAAGAAGAACCTGGCGTCGGCCAGCCGCGGGCGCACCACGCGCTCGTTGCCGCCAATCACCGCGCTGGCGTCAGGCGGGCTGATGTTGCTGACAACCAGAAACTTGTTGCTCAGCTTGCCCTGCGCATCGAGCAGCGGAAAGTACTTCTGATTGGCCTTCATGGTCAGAATCAGGCACTCTTGCGGCACGTCGAGAAAGGCTTTCTCAAACTCGCAAACCAGCACGTTGGGCCGTTCGACCAGCGCGGTCACTTCATCGAGCAGCGCGTCGTCTTCAATGGGCCGCGCGCCGTGGCCAACTTTGGCGGCCGCTTGGGCAAGCTGGCGCGCGATCTCGGCCTTGCGCTCGGCAAAGCTGGCAATCACGGCGCCGTCTTGCAGCAGCGTGGCGGCGTAGCTGTCGGCATCTTTCAAAACCACCGGATCAATGGCCGCCTCAAAGCGGTGGCCGTGTGTGGTGTTGCCGGCCGTCAGGCCCAACACCTTGATCGGCACCACAGTGCTGCCGTGCAACGCCACCAGGCCATGCGCGGGGCGCACAAAGTTCACGCTGCTCCAGCCGGGCAATGGGCAGTCAGTCTCAAGCTGATAGCTCATGACCTTGGGAATCGGCAGTTTGGCAATCGCTTCTTCAAGCGCCTTTTGCAGGCCAATATCGAGTGTGGCTCCGGTCACCAGGCTGTCGTAAAACAGCGCTTCGCCCTTGCCTGTCCTGAGCCCCGCCGAAGGGCCGTCCGGCGCGCGCTTGAGCGCGGCCACGGCAGAAAGCGGATCGGACAAGTCTGCACCCAGCGCGTGAAGTTTTTTTAGCAGCGCAGGCGTGGCCTTGCCCAGCGCATCAAGCCCCACGGACACCGGCATGAGTTTTTGCTGCATGGCCTGGTCGGCCGCCTTGAGCCAGACGTGGCTGATGTGCGCAGCCAGGCGGCGCGGCGAGGCGTAGGCCGTCACCACCGATTCAGCGCTGCTCAGGCCCTGCAGCTTGAGCTGCCCGGCCAGCACGCTGGCGAAGGCGTCACCGAGTTTTTTGAGCGCCTTGGGCGGCAGCTCTTCCACAAAAAGTTCAACGAGAAGGTTTTTTGTTGTCATAGTCAGGCCGCTTTCTTGGCCAGCGGCACCATTTGCTCGACCCACTCGCGCGGCGCCATGGGGAAGCCCAGGCGCTCGCGGCTCTCGTAATAGCTCTGCGCCACGGCGCGCGCCAGGTTGCGGATACGCCCAATGTAGGCGGCGCGCTCGGTTACGCTGATGGCGCCGCGCGCGTCGAGCAAGTTGAAGCTGTGCGCGGCCTTGAGCACCTGCTCGTAGGCGGGCAAGGCGAGTTTCGCTTCGATCAGGTGTTTGGCCTGCTTTTCATGCGCCGCGAAGGCGGTGAACAGGAAATCGGCGTCGCTGTGCTCGAAGTTGTAGGTCGATTGCTCGACCTCGTTTTGCTTGTACACGTCACCGTAGCTCAAACCGTCGGTCCAGGTCAGGTTATAGACGTTGTCCACGCCCTGAAGGTACATGGCCAGGCGCTCCAGGCCGTAGGTAATCTCACCGGTGGCGGGCCTGCAGTCGATGCCGCCAACCTGCTGAAAATAAGTGAACTGTGTCACTTCCATGCCGTTCAACCACACTTCCCAGCCCAGGCCCCAGGCGCCGAGCGTGGGGTTTTCCCAGTCGTCCTCGACAAAGCGGATGTCGTTTTTCTTCAGGTCAAAACCCAGCGCTTCGAGCGAGCCGAGGTAGAGTTCCAGAATATTGGCGGGCGCGGGCTTGAGAACGACCTGGTACTGGTAGTAGTGCTGCAGCCGGTTGGGGTTTTCGCCATAGCGCCCGTCTTTCGGACGGCGGCTCGGCTGCACGTAGGCGGCCTTCCAGGGCTCGGGGCCAAGCGCTCTTAAAAAAGTAGCAGTGTGCGACGTTCCAGCGCCGACTTCCATGTCATACGGTTGCAACAGAGCGCAGCCCTGGTCAGCCCAGTAGGACTGCAGCTTCAGAATAATTTCCTGGAAAGTGAGCATAAGAATAGGTGGTGACAGGTACGTGGCGCGGCTTGCGCGCCGAGGGGTTTATTTTACGCGGCGTAGGCGTTGGCCCGGGGCTTTCGCGCTACCGACAAGCCCGCCCCTGCCACCACCATCAGACCGAGCGCCCACAGTGGCCACAGCCCGTAGCGCGAGACCCACCAGGCATAGGGCGTGGTGCCGCTGCGCCCTTGAACTTCGCCGACCAGCGCGCCGCCGGTGTAGCGCGGCACGCCCTGGGTCACCTGGCCGCGGTGGTCAATGATGACGGTGGGGCCGGTGTTGGTGGCGCGAATCATGGGCCGGCCAAATTCAATCGCGCGCATGCGCGAGATCTGCAAGTGCTGGTCGATGGCGATGGTGTTGCCAAACCAGCCAATATTGCTGACGTTGACAAAGATGGTGGGAGCCAGCGCTGCATCGGCAAAGCGCGCGCCCAGTTCCTCGCCAAACAGGTCTTCATAGCAGATGTTGGGGGCCAGGCGCTGGCCCTGCCAGTCGAACGAAGCCTGTCCGACCGCGCCGCGGTTGAAGTCACCCAGGGGAATATGCATCAGTTGGGTAAACCAGCGAAAACCCGTGGGGATGAACTCGCCAAACGGCACCAGGTGGTGTTTGTCATAACGGTAGGGTTCGGGCTGGCCGGGCTTGAGGCCGGCCACCGAGTTGGTGTAGCCTTCGTCATAACTGCCCAGCGGCACACCGATGAGAGCGGCTTGCTCGCCGCCGGCAAAGCGCGACTGCAGCGCCTGCCAGTAGCCGTCAGGCAATTGTTGCGGCAGCAGCGGCAGCGCGGTTTCGGGGGCGACCACCAACGTGGTTTTGGCGTTACGCAACTGCTCGCCGTACCAGGCGAGCGCCGTGGCCACGCCGGTGCCGCTCTCGAATTTTTCATTCTGGGGAATATTGCCTTGCAGCAGCGTCACTGACAGGGTGCCGGGCGCAGGCGCAGGCGCGCCGATGGAGACCGCGCCTGACGGCAAGCGGGCGAGCGCCGCGCTCAGCACCACCAGGCCCAGCACCGGCAGCCATCGCGTCCGGGGCGCGCGCAGGGACATGGCCAGCGCGGCGGCGATCAGCGCGGCGAGAAAAGTCAGCCCATGCACGCCAACCCAGCCCGCCAGCGGCCGGGCCCAGCCGTTCACATGGGCGTAGCCGCCCTCGCCCCAGGGAAAGCCGGTAAAGAACCGGACCCGGGCGAGCTCGGCCAGCAGCCAGAGCGCTGCAAAAACAAGAGCACGCTGCGCAATATTGACGGGAGCCAACAAAACAAATACCCCGCAAGCGGCGGCATAGTACAGCGCCAGGAAAGCCGCCAGCGCAACGATGGCCAGCAGCGCGAGCGGGGCGGCCAGGCCACCGTAGGTATGCATGGAAATAAACAGCCACCAGAAAGTGCCACACAGCATGGCGGTGGCAAACAGCCCGCCCAGCCAGGCGGCGCGCTTGAAGGAGCGGCAGCCGTCCACCTGCCCGGCCAGCAGCAGCAGCGCCAGCACCTGCAACCACCCGACCGGCTGGCCGGGCGCCATGCCGAGCCCGGAACCGAAGGGAAAAGGCCATGCGATGCTGGCGGCATGGGCAGCGCCCGCCATCAAAACAATGGCAATCTGCAGCGGCATGAGCCGATTGCGCGGCGAGTAACCAATATGCTCCAGCAATGCCGGCAGCGTTGGCAACGAGGCCGCCTTGCTATGGATCACGTGCGCCCCATCATGTTCTGCGTTGCCACGGCTCAGTCGGTCGTCGCGACCGGCGAGACCTTGAACCAGCGCACGGCGCCGCCTTTGGTGTGCAGCACGGTGAACTGCAGGCCGGCCAGCGAGTAGTGCTCGCCGCGCTTGGGCACATGGCCCATCTCGTGCGCCACCAAGCCGCCAATGGTTTCAAAATCGGTGTCCGGCAAGGTCACGTCAAACGCGCCGTTGACGCGCTCAATCGAGGTGTCGCCGCTGACGCGGTAGGTGTGGTCGGTCAGGCCAAAGATGTCGCCTTCGTCCTCGGCAATATCGAACTCGTCTTCGATTTCGCCAACGATCTGCTCGAGCACGTCCTCAATCGTGACCAGGCCCGCCACGCGGCCGAACTCGTCAATGACGATGGCCAGATGGTTGTGGTTGTCGCGGAAGTCGCGCAGCAACTCGTTGAGCCCCTTGCTTTCGGGAACAAACACCGCCGGTCGCAGCAAGGCCCTGATGTTGAGCTCGGGCGCGCGCTGCAGCTTGAGCAAATCCTTGGCCATCAGGATGCCCAGGATGTTTTCCTTGTCGCCTTCATGGACCGGAAAACGCGAATGGGCGGTGTCAATCACCAGATGCAGCAGTTCGTCGAACGGCGCATCAATATTGAGGAGCACCATGCGCGGAGTTGCCACCATGACATCACCGGCGGTCATGTCGGCCATGCGAATCACGCCTTCGAGCATTTCGCGGCTCTGCGCGCCGATGATGTCGTTGCTCTGGGCTTCCACCAGCGTTTCGATCAGCTCGTCCCTGGAGTCGGGCCCAGGGTGGAGCATTTCAGCGAGCTTTTGCAAAAAGCCGCGTTTGTCTTCCGGTTTGGAAGACCGACTGGGAGGAACGTCGGACACAGGCGGGCGGGCGGTAGTTGTGAAGCCGCCAAGGATAACGTAATTTCCAGGCACTCAGCCAACCGGATCGCCTCTAGCAGCCTGTCGGACTTTGGTCGTCGAAAGCGAAAATTGGCCCCAGCGAGGACAGTTTTTGCCGGATTTGCATGATTTTTTGGGGTCAGAGCCAGTAGTGTCCGGTCAAAACTCGAACAAAATCAATT
>CAYJMW010000026.1:0-51396 GCA_964371235.1 uncultured Polaromonas sp. | reverse complement strand
CTTGCAGCATGATGCCTTTGTTCATGAAATGACTCCTGGTTGTTGATGTAAAAAATCAGACGGTGGCTGGTCGCGGCCGGCGCTCATGACGGCAGTTTCAGCACGCTGGCGGCCAGGATGTTGCGCTGCACCTCGTTGCTGCCGCCGTAGATGGTGGCCGGACGCGCGTTGTAGAAGGTGGTCAGCGCATCGGTTTTGCCACCGGGCAGGGCGATGGAGCCGGGCAGGGCGCCACTGGCGCCGACGACGTCAACCAGCAGGTCGGCCAGGCGCGAATAGGTTTCGGTGCCGAACAGCTTGAGCATCGAGACATCGGGCCCGAGCGTTTCGCCGCGTTTGACTTGGTCAATGAAGCGGCCATAGAGCGCGCCCAGGTCGGCCACGTCCAGCGCCAGCTTGGTGTAGCGGTCGACAAAGCCGGTGTCCTCGAACAGGCCGAGCCGCTGCCCCGCTTCCCGCACCCGCGCCAGCGCGTACTGGCTTTGCTTGGGGCTGCCCAGGAAGATGCGCTCGAAGCCGAGCAGCGCCTTGGCGATGGTCCAGCCCTTGTTGAGTTCGCCGACGATGCTGGTGCGCGGCACGCGCACGTTTTCCAGGAAGACCTCGCAGAAGTCCTCGCTGCCCGCGATGTTGCGAATGGGGCGCACCGTGATGCCCGGCGTTTTCATGTCGGCCAGCAGGAAGCTGATGCCCTCCTGCTTCTTGGCTGATTTGTCGGTACGCACCAGCAGGAAGATGTGGGTGGCGTCCTGCGCCAGCGTGGTCCATGTCTTTTGTCCGTTGACGATGAAGTCGTCGCCGTCGACCACCGCTTCGGTGCGCAGGCTGGCCAGGTCGGAGCCCGAATTGGGTTCCGAATAACCCTGGCACCAAATGTGCTCACCGGCAATGATCTTGGGCAGGTAGTAGGCGCGTTGCGCCTCGTTGCCGTGGTTGATCAGCAGCGGGCCGACCATGGTGATGCCCATGTCGGGCGCGCGCGCCACGCCCCAACGTTCCTGCTCTTCAATGAAAATGATGAGCTTCTCGGGCGAGAGGCCCATGCCGCCGTATTGGCTGGGCCAGCTCGGCGCCACCCAGCCTTGTTTGGACAGTGCCAGGTACCACGGTCCGATTTCGGACCAGCGCAGGCGCCGCTGCGGGTAGCGCCATTCGCTGGGGAAATGTTTTTCAAAAAATTCGCGCAGGGTAGCGCGGAAGCTGGCGTTGTCCAGTGCATTCCAGTCGGTGGTGGTGGCGGCGGTGGTGTTCATGCGTGTTCCTGCTCGGTGGCGTTTTGGGTGAGGTCGGCGTAGCGGCGACGCTGCCGGGTGCCGTTGCCCAGCCAGGCGGCCAGCACCAGGGCGCGCTGCAGGTACAGGCCGAGGTCGTACTCGTCGGTGACGCCGATGGCGCCGTGCAGTTGCACCGCTTCGCGCGCCACTTGCAAGCCGGCGTCCGACGCGCGCGACTTGACGCGGCTGGCCATGGCCGAGCGCGCGCTGGCGTCGCCGTCCGGGTCATCGAGCAGGGCCAGGGCCTGCGCCACCACGCTGGCGGTCAGCTCCTGCTGGAGCAGCAGGTCGACGGCGCGGTGCTGCAGTGACTGGAAGGTGCCAATCGGTTTGCCGAACTGGATGCGCGTGCGCAGGTAGTCCAGCGTCATGGACAGCATGCCGCGCACCAGGGCCAGCAGTTCGACGCTGGTCAATACCAGGGTTTCATCGTAGGCGCGGGTCAGGGCGGCGACGGCATTGGGCCCTTCGGCCAGCAGGTGGCTGGCGGGCAGGCGAACGCTGTTCAAGTCGAGCTGGGCTGCATAGCTGCCGTCGGCCAGCGGCTGGCTGCTCACGGTGAGGCCACTGGCATCGGCGGGCACCCACACCAGGGCCAGACCTTGGGGGCCGGTGGCGCTGATGATGTAGCCGTCGGCGCCGGCGCCGGGACGCACATGGCGCTTGCTTCCATTCAACAGCAGGGCGTCGGCCTGGCGTTCCAGCCGGGTGGCCGCCTGGTCCGTCCGGTCTTTGGCGCCGGTGACGTCTTCTTGCCAGGCCACGGCGGGCAGGGTGCGGCCTTCGGCCAGTTCGGTGAGCAGGCGCGTCGATAACTCGGTGGCGCCCGTGTGCGCCAGCAGTCGGCCCGCAAAGACCAGCACCGGCACCACCGGCTCGGGTGCGACCTGCGTGGCGAGCGCGACGACCACCTCGGCCATTTCGGTGAAGCCTTGCTCGTAGCCGCCCATGGTTTCGGGTACCAGCAGCCCGGTCCAGCCCTGCTCGGCCAGGGCGCCCCAGAAGCGGCGCTCGAAGCCCGGCGTCTGTTGGCGCAAGGCGCGGGCGCGGGTCAAGGGGGACTCTTTGGTGGCGAAACTCAGCGCGCTCTCGCGCAGCATGTTCAGTTGTTCAGCGCGTTCGCTGTCGGGAGTGGTGGTCATGATGGGGTGGGTGGTGTCATGGGTTAAAAGAGGGCATTGACGAGGGCATTGCTGGCCTCAGCGGGAAGAAAATCGGTAGAGCGGGTATCCATCGTGAGCGTCAATAGGATTTGGGAAGCCCCAGCACCTTCTCGGCGATGAAGCACAGAATGAGTTGCGGGCTGATCGGCGCGACGCGCGGGATCATCATTTCGCGCAGGTAGCGCTCGACGTGGTATTCCTTGGCGTAGCCATAGCCGCCCAGCGTGGCCATGGCGCGCTGGCAGGCATTGAAACCGGCCTCGGCCGCCATGTACTTGGCGGCATTCGCATCGGCGCCGCAGGGCAGGCTGTTGTCGTATTTCCAGGCCGCGCGCATCGCCATCATCTCGGCGGCCTCAAGCTCCATCCACGATTGCGCCAGCGGATGCTGGATGGCCTGGTTCTGCCCGATGGGCCGATCAAAGACCACGCGCTCACCGGCGTACTTGACGGCCACCTCCAGCGCCTTGCGGCCCAGGCCGATCGCTTCGCCCGCGATCAGCACCCGCTCCGGGTTCATGCCATGCAGGATGTACTCAAAGCCGCGGCCCTCGTCGCCGATGCGGTCCTCCAGCGGCACCCGCAGGCCGTCGATGAAGAGTTCGTTCGAGTCGACTGCCTTGCGCCCCATCTTTTCGATTTCGCGCACCTGCACAAAGCGGCGGTCGAGGTCGGTGTAGAACAGGCTCAGGCCGAAGGTCGGTTTCTTGCAGTCCTCGATCGGCGTGGTGCGCGCCAGGATCAGCATCTTTTCGGCGACTTGTGCAGTTGAAATCCAGACTTTCTGGCCCGACAACACATAGTGGTCGCCGACCCGTTCGGCGCGGGTTTTCAAGCGGGTGGTGTTCAGGCCGGTGTTGGGCTCGGTGACGGCGAAGCAGGCCTTTTCGCGGCCCTCGATCAGCGGCGGCAGCATGCGGCGTTTCTGCTCTTCGGTGCCAAACGCGGCCACCGGCTGCAGGCCGAAAATGTTCATGTGCACGGCCGATGCGCCGGACAGCCCGGCGCCCGACTGTGAAATGGCCTGCATCATCACCGTGGCTTCGGTAATGCCCAGTCCGCCGCCGCCATATTCCTGTGGCAAGCAAACGCCAAGCCAGCCGCCATCGGCCAGGGCGCGGTGCAGCTCATGCGGAAAGCCGCCGACTTTGTCACGTTCGAGCCAGTAGCTGTCGTCGAAGCGGGCGCAGATTTTGCCGATTGCTTCGCGGATGGTTTCATGTTCCTGGTTGGTGGCGAAATCCATGGGGGTGTTCCAGTGGGTTCAGATGGCCAGACCGAGGCGTGTGCCCTGGTCAATGGCGCGCAAGGCGTCCAGTTCGGCGGCCAGCTCGGCGCCGCCGATGACCTCCGGCGCGAGGCCGAGCTCGCGCAATTCGGTGGCCAGCGTGTTCTCGCTGTCCTGGCCGGCGCACAGGACGATGGTGTCCACGTCCAGCGTCTGCGGCACGCCGTTGACGCTCAGGTGCAGGCCGGCGTCGTCGATGCGTTCATAGTCGCAGCCCGCCAGCGTGCGCAGCTTGCGCCGCGCCAGCTCGGCCTTGAGCGCCCAGCCGGTGGTCAGGCCCAGGTTGCGTCCGGGTTTTTCGGGTTTGCGCTGCAGCAGGGTGACTTCGCGTGGCGAACTGACCGGCTGCATCGGTTTGAGGCCGCCCGCGGCTGCGGGCGAGGTGTCGACACCCCATTCGGCCTGAAACTGCGCGACCGTCTGCGGCAGGGTGTCATCTGCGTGTGCTTCGTGCAGCAGGAAGGCTGCCACATCGAACCCGATGCCCCCGGCGCCGATCACCGCGACCCGGCGGCCCGCCTGCGTCCGGCCCGACAGCAGGTCGGCATAACTCACCACCTTGGGGTGGGTGATGCCCGGGATCCGCGGCAGGCGTGGGCGCACGCCGGTGGCCACCACGATGCGGTCGTAGTGGCCGCCAGCGAGCGATGGGGCATCCGCCCGGGTGTCAAGCTTGAGCGTCACGCCATGTCGTGCCACGCCCCGTTTGAAGTAGTGCAGCAGTTCGTTGAACTCCTGCTTGCCCGGCACGGCACGGGCCAGGTTCAACTGGCCGCCGATCTCGGGTCCGGCCTCGAACAGGGTGACCGCATGGCCGCGCTCGGCGGCGGTCAGCGCGCAGGCCAGCCCGGCCGCGCCGGCGCCGATCACCGCCACCTTGCGCGGCACGGCCCGTGGCGGCAATAGCGAAAACTCCAGCTCGCGGCCGGCGCGTGGATTGACCAGGCAGGTGGCGGGCCGGTCGGCGAAGATGTAATCGAGACAGGCCTGGTTGCAGGCGATGCAGGTGTTGATCTCATCGGCGCGACCCTGCGCCGCCTTGCGCACGAAGTCGGCGTCGGCCAGGAAGGGGCGCGCCATCGACACCATGTCGGCGTCGCCGCTGGCCAGGATATCTTCGGCCAACGCGGGCGTGTTGATGCGGTTGGAGACGATGACCGGGATCGACACTGCCTTTTTGATGCGGGCCGCGGCGAAGCGCCAGGCGGCGCGCGGCACCACGTAGGCAATGGTCGGGATGCGGGCTTCGTGCCAGCCGATGCCGGTGTTGAGGATGTCGGCGCCCGCGGCCTGCACCGCCTGGGCGAGCTGGGCGATTTCATCGGCCGGGGCGCCGCCTTCGACCAGATCGAGCGCCGACACCCGGAACATCAGCAGAAATTGCGAGCCCAGGCGTTCGCGCGTGCGCCGCACGATCTCCACCGGCAGGCGGTGGCGATTTTCCACGCTGCCGCCAAATTCGTCGCTGCGGTTGTTGGTGCGCGTGACGGTGAACTGGTTGAGCAGGTAGCCCTCCGAGCCCATGATTTCGACGCCATCGAATCCGGCGCGCTGGGCAAGCTCGGCGCAGCGCACATAGTCGTCAATCGTTTGCCAGACTTCGGCCATGCTCAAGGCGCGCGGCGCGCGCGGGTTGATTGGAGAAGGGATGTCGGAGGCACCCACCGGCCGTGCGACCTTGGCGTAGCGGCCAGTGTGCAGGATTTGCAGAATGATCTTGCCGCCCTCGGCATGCACCGCCTGTGGAATCGGTTTGAGCGCATCGGCCTGTTCCTTTGTCACGAGCAGGGGGCCGGTTTCATCCAGCAGGCCATCCTTGCAGGGCGCATAGCCGCCGGTGACGATCAGGCCGACGCCACCGCGCGCCCGCTCGGCATAGAACAGGGCCAGGCGTTCGACGCCGCAGTCCAGCGTTTCGAGCCGCGTGTGCATCGAGCCCATCAGTGTCCGGTTCCGAAGGGTGTGCGCGCCGACCTTCAGGGCGGACAACAGCGTCGGAAAGAAAACTGTGGCTTCGGTGGACATTGAGAAAGTCTCCTTGAAAATCTAACTAACACCTGTTCGATGGGTTATTATATGTCTTCAACCAGCCATGCAAATGGCGATCACCTCAAATTCTTCGTCCGGATTGACGGTGTGTTGCAGGCGGCGATTTCGACAACAGTCAACCAGGAGCTACTAACCATGATGTTCGACGACGACCAGATTGCGCTACGTGACGTGGCGCGCCGCTTTGCGCGAGAGAAACTCAGGCCCGATTACCAGAAGCGCGAATCGCAACCGGGCATCGACCGGGCGCTGTTCAAGGAAATGGGTTCACTCGGTCTGATCGGTGTCGATCTGCCCGAGGAGTATGGCGGCCTGGGCCTGAGTGGCGTCACGGCCGGCATCATTACCGAGGAAATTGCCTATGGCGACTTCAATGTCAGCTACATGCAGTTGCTCAGTTCGCTGATGGGCGCCATCATTCATGCCAATGCGTCCCCCGAGTTGGCGCGCACCTGGAACAGCCGGATCGTGGCGGGCGAGGCCATCGTCGCGCTGGGTCTGACCGAACCGCGGGGTGGCTCGGACGCCGCCAATCTGCAGCTCAAGGCGCGTCGCGTTGGCGACGAGTACATCCTTTCGGGTGAGAAGACTTCCATCACCTTTGCCGATCAGGCCGATGCCATGGTGCTGTTCGCTCGCACCGGCAAGCCCGAGGATGCCGCGCGCGGTATCAGTGCCTTTTTGGTGGATATGAACCAGAAAGGCGTGCAACGTACGCGTTTCAACGACGTCGGCAGCAAAATCATCGGCCGCGGCTCGGTGTTTTTCGACGACGTGCGGGTGCCGGTCGAAAACCGGCTGGGGGCGGAAGGCAAGGGCTTCACGCAGGTGATGCAGGGCTTTGACTTCAGCCGCATCCTGATCGCGCTGCAGTGCGTGGCCGCCGCGCAGGCCTCGATCGATGAAACCTGGGCGTACGTGAAGGAGCGCCACACCTTTGGTGCACCACTGGCGCAGTACCAGGGTGTGAGCTTTCCGATTGTCGAATTCGAGACCCTGATTGCCGCCTGCCGCCAGCTTTGCTACCACGGCCTGGCCTTGCGTGATGCGGGCCAGCCGCACACCGCAGAAGCGGCTATGGTCAAGTGGATGGCCCCAAAGACCTCGTTCGACGCGATCCATCAGTGCCTCCTGACCTTCGGTCACTACGGCTGGTCGATGGATCTGCCGCACCAGCAGCGCTTGCGCGATGTGATGGGCCTGGAAATCGGCGACGGCACGGCGCAAATCATGAAGCTGATCGTTGCCCGCGAGCGCGTCGGACGCGCTGCCGTGCAATATGCCAAGGAGAGCAAATAATGAGTCAAACATCCCGGGTGGTGGTCAGCCGCTCCGGCGCGGTCGGCATTATCGAGTTGGCACGCCCTGAAAAATTCAATTGCCTGTCGATGTCCGTTCATGCAGCCATCGAGGCCGCCATCGACGGGTTCGAGCAGCCCGGCTCCGGTGTGCGCGCCATGTTAATTCGGGCGCAAGGCAAGCATTTCTGCACCGGCGCCGACCTCGATGAGGTGAAGTCGCTACGCGACGATCCCGCCAGGCTGAAGCATTTCATCAGCTATGGCCACAGCGTGCTCAAGCGCCTGGAGCGCAGCGATCTGCCCGTGGTGGCGGCCTGTCAGGGTCTGACCTTGGCTGGGGGCAGCGAACTGATGCTGGCCTGCGACATCATTTTTGCCGCCAGGGATGCGCGCTTTGGTGACCAGCATGCCCAGTTCGGCTTGATTCCCGGTTGGGGCGGCAGCCAGCGCATGCCGCGCATCGTTGGCTTGCGGCGCGGCCTGGACCTGTTCTTCTCGGCGCGCTGGATCGATGCCGACACGGCCCTGCAGTGGGGGCTGGTGAACTATGTGGTCGAGCCTGAGACGCTGGGTGAGGCGGCGCTGGAATATTGCGCCAAGATAGCCACGCGCAGCCGCATCGGCATGGCGTCCATGAAACGCCTCGCGCGTCAGGGCATGGAGGGCTCATTGGAGGTCGGCCTCAAGCTTGAGGAAGACTTGGCCAGTGCCGCCCTGCTCGACGACGATGTCAGCGAGGGTCTGGCGGCCTTCGAAGCGCGCCGTACACCGGTGTTCAAGTCCTGAGTACTTTCCCTTACGAATCGGTGCAAGAGCGCATATGACCATCCTTTCCTCACGCGTGTCGACTTCCGACGACGAATTCCGGCTCAATCGCGAAGCCTACGAAGCCGTGATTGCGAATCTGCAGACTCGTCGCCAACTGGCGCTGGCCGGTGGCCCCCTGAAAGCGCGGGAAAAGCATCTCGCGCGCAACAAAATTTTGCCGCGCCATCGCGTCGAAGTGTTGCTCGATCCGGGCTCGCCTTTCCTGGAAGTCGGCATGCTGGCCGGCGAAGGCATGTACCACGGCGTGCCGCCGGGCGCCAGCATCATCACCGGCATCGGCCTGGTGCAGGGCCGTCCGTGCATGATCATTGCCAATGACGCCACCGTGAAGGGCGGCACCTATTACGGCATGACCTGCAAGAAGCATGTGCGGGCGCAGCAGATTGCCTGGGCGCACCGCTTGCCCTGCATCACGCTGGTGGACAGCGGTGGCGCCTTCTTGCCGGAGATGGCCAACATCTTTCCCGATGTGGGCCAGTTTGGCAGCATTTTCAACAACCAGGTTCGCATGTCGGCCGAAGGCATTCAGCAGATTGCCGTGGTGATGGGGCCCTGCACGGCCGGTGGCGCCTATATCCCGGCACTGTGCGATGAGGCGGTGATTGTCAAGGAGCAGGGCTATATGTACCTCGGCGGACCCGAGTTGACCTTTGCCGCCACTGGAGAGACGGTCGATGCCGAATCGTTGGGCGGTGCCAAGATGCATTGCAGCGTCAGTGGCGTCACCGACCACATCGCCGAAGATGACCGCCACGCGCTGGCCATCACGCGTGAAATTGTGCGCGATTTGGGGGAGCAGCCCAAGCCACGTTGGACGCGTCAGCCTTCGCTGCCGCCACGCTTCGACCCGCGCGAGATTTACGGCATCATCAGCCGCGACACCAAGATTCCGACCGACACGCGCGAGATTCTGGCGCGCTTTGTCGACGACAGCCGGTTCCAGGAATTCAAGCCGATGTACGGCGACACCCTGCTGACCGGCTTTGCGCGCATCCATGGCCACGAGGTCGGCATCCTGGCCAACCAGGGCGTGCTGTTCCCGGACAGCGCGATGAAGGCGGCGCACTTCATCGATCTGTGTTGCCAGCGTGACATCCCGCTGCTGTTCATGGCCGACGTGACCGGCTTCATGGTCGGGCGCGCCGCCGAGCAGGCTGGCATTGCCAAAGCCGGGGCCAAGATGATCACGGCGATGGCCTCGGCCAACGTGCCCAAGTACACCATCATCATGGGCGCCTCTTACGGTGCCGGCTACTTGGCGATGTGCGGCCGCCCGTTCAACCCGACTGCGATGTTCGCCTGGCCGACCGGCCGCGCGGCCATCATGGGCCCGGATCAGGCCGCCACCGTGATGGCGCTGGTGCGCAAGCAGATCAACAAGACCGAGGGCAAAGAGTGGACGCCCGCTGAAGAAGAGGCATTCAAAGCCCCGGTGCGCAAAATTTACGAAGATTTTCAGCCCGCCACGAACTTCTCCTCGAATTTGTGGGTGGACGGCATCATCGACCCGGTGGAAACGCGCGATGCGATGGGGTTGCTGCTTGACCTCGCATCCCGCACCGCCGCCAAGCCGACGCCGTTCGGCGTCTTCCGCTTCTAACCAGGACGCCAGCCATGCAACGCATCCACACCGTCTTGATGACCCACTTCGCTGCAGGAGTCGGGGATGATTAAGAAAGTCCTCATTGCCAACCGCGGCGAGATCGCCTGCCGCATTGCCCGCACCTGTCGCAAGCTCGGCCTGGAAGTGGCGACCGTGCATTCCAGTGCCGACCGGTTTGCCCGTCATGTGCGCGAGATCGGTGAATCGGTCGAGATCGGGGGTGCCGCGCCCAGCGAGAGCTATCTCAACATCGAGGCCATCGTCGCGGCGGCCCGGCGCGTGGGCGCCGACGCCGTGCATCCGGGCTATGGCTTCGTCTCGGAAAACGCGGCTTTCGTGCGCGTGCTCGACGCGGCCGGACTCACCTTCATTGGCCCCCGAGCCGAGACCATCGAGCGCGTCGGCGGCAAAGCCAGCGCCAAGATCGAAGCGGCGCGGCTCGGTGTGCCGGTCATTCCCGGCAGCGAAGGCGGCATGACCGACCCGGCCGAGGTGTTGCGCCTGGTGCGCGGTATGACGCTGCCGGTACTGCTCAAGGCGGTGGCTGGTGGCGGTGGCCGCGGCATGGCGGTGGTCGAGACCCTGGAGGGGCTGGAGGGGCGCATCGAAAGCGCCATGCGCGAGGCCGAAAAAGCCTTCGGTAACGGCGAACTGATCGTCGAGCGCTACCTGCCGCATGTGCGCCATCTGGAGGTGCAGGTGGCCGGTGATGGCCAGGGCCACGCCATTCACCTGTTCGAGCGCGAGTGTACCTTGCAGCGACGCCATCAAAAAGTGATCGAGGAAGCGCCTTCGGTCGGACTCAGCCCGCGCCTGCGTGAAGCCATCCTGGCCGACGCGGTCAAGCTGGCCGCTGGCGTGAACTACCGCGGCCTGGGCACGGTGGAGTTCGTCGTCGCGGGCGATGCGCATTACTTCCTGGAGGTCAACCCGCGATTGCAGGTCGAGCACCCGGTGACCGAGGAAGTGACCGGGCTCGATCTGGTGGAGTTGCAACTGCGCATCGCCGCCACCGGCGCCTTGCCGCTGGCGCAGGCCGATGTGCATTGCACCGGTCACGCCTTCGAAGCCAGGCTGTGCGCGGAAGATGCCGATGCCGGTTTCCTGCCGGCCACCGGGCGGCTGCAGGTGGTCGATTTTTCGCGCGCGGACGTGCGCATCGAGTCCGGGGTGGACAGTGGCGACGAAATCTCGCCGCATTACGATTCGATGATCGCCAAGCTCATCGCGCACGCGCCCGACCGCGAGTCGGCGCGCCGGGCGCTGGTGGCCGGATTGCGCGAGAGCACGGTGATCGGCCTGGTCACCAACCTGCAGTTTCTGCATGACCTGCTCGAATGGCAGGAGACCCGCGACGCGAGTTTCCACACCCGCCTGATCGACGAGCGCCATGCGCAGCGCGGCGTGCTGGCGCCCGCCGCGCCGCCGCTGGAGCATCTGGCGGCCGCCGCGTTGCACTGGCTGGCGCAGCAGCGAGCCGAGTCGCCTGCGCTGGGCTGCTGGACCCTGTGGGACAACTTTACCGGCTGGCGCCTGCGCAGCGGGCCGGTTCAGGCCGCGCCCCAGCCGGCCCTGGTGTTGAAGGCCGGTGCGGCCGAGTGGCCGGTGCGGTTTTCGATGCGCGATGACCAGGGCACCAGTGCGCTGGTCATTGGTGAGCAGAAGGTGAGCGCCACGCTCCAGCCGCTCGCGGCCGGGCGCTCCCTGCTGCAATGCGGCGGGCGGGCACTGGAGCTGACGATCCGGGGCGACGCGCGGCAGGTCGAGCTCGCCAGTGCGCTGGGCAGCAGCGTGTTCACGGCTCAGCCCTATCTGGGGGGCGCCGCCGGCGACGCCGCCGCCAGCGGGCAACTGGGTGCGCCGATGATGGGCAAGGTGGTGGCGGTCAAGGCCGCGGTCGGCGAGATGGTTGCCACCGGCCAGACCGTGATCGTGCTCGAATCGATGAAGATGGAGCTGCACGTCACGGCACCGTTCGAAGGCAGTGTGAGCAGCCTGCGCTGCAAGGTCGGCGACATGGTCGAGCGCCACCAGGTGCTGGCTGAAGTCAGCGCCGACTGAAACTCGAGGAGTTCTGGCCATGAGTGATTTACCGGCATCCGTCGAGTTCCATGAGGAGGGCCCGCGCGAGGGCTTCCAGATGGAGCCGAAAACCTACCCATTGGCCGATCGCGCCGCGCTGATTGACGCGTTGGCGGCCTCGGGCCTGAAGCAGATCCAGGTGGCGTCCTTCGTCAGTCCGCGTGTCGTTCCGCAGATGGCCGACACAGCCGAGTTGTTTGCCGCCATCACCAAGCGCCCCGGCACCCGCTACACGGCGCTCTGGCTCAACGACAACGGTTTCGAGCGCGCGCGCGCCTGCGATCAGGTGGACCTGGACGGCAAGCTGATGTTCTATACCACCGAGCCGTTTTCTCAGCGCAACAACAACTGCAGCGTGGCCGAGATGCGCGAACGCCAGCTCGGCTGGCTGGACCGCTACAGTGTCCTGGGCATCCCGGTGGAGAAAGCCTACGTGATCACGGCCTTTGGCTGCAATCTCGGTGGCGCCGTGCCGCTGTCGGCCGTGACCGACCAGGTCCGCTGGCTAATCGATGCCTGCGCCGACCGGGGTGTGCCGCTGCCAGCGGTGTACTTGGCCGACACCATGGGGTGGGCCAACCCCGAAGACATCAAGCGCCGCATCGGCGCGGTGCGCGAGATCGTGCCGGATGCCAGCATTGGATTGCACCTGCACGACACGCGCGGTGTCGGTGGTGCCAATGTCTATGCCGCCCTGCAGATGGGGGTACGCTTGTTCGACAGTTCGGTGGCGGGTCTGGGCGGCTGTCCGTTCGCGGGCCACGCACACGGTGGCGCGGCCGGCAATATCTGCACCGAGGACATGGTGTTCATGTGCCAGGAACTGGGGATTGAGACCGGGATCGACCTGGAGCGGCTGATCGAGGCGGCGCGGCTGGCCGAGCGCATCATCGGCCGCACCCTGTCGGGCCATGTGATGCACAGCGGCTCGCTCGCTGCAATGAAAAGATGACACAGATGACACCACTTGAAAGCCGTATCGACACCCGCAGTGATGCCTACGAGCAGGCGCTGAAGCACGGCCGCACCCAGGTCGAGACCTTGCGCACACGCCTGTCCGGGGTGGCCACCGGCGGGCGTGACGTGCACATCCAGCGCCATCGCGCGCGCGGCAAGCTGCTGGTGCGCGAGCGCATCGACTTCATCGTCGATGACGGCAGCGCCTTCCTGGAACTCTCGCCGCTGGCGGCCTGGGATCAGTATGGCAACGAGGTGCCGGGCGCGGGCATCGTCACCGGCGTCGGCATGGTGGCCGGGCGGCCCTGCATGTTCATTGCCAACGATGCCACCGTCAAGGGCGGCTCGTTCTTCCATGAAACCGTCAAGAAACACATCCGGGCGCAGGAGATTGCCCAGCGCCTGCGCCTGCCCTGCCTGTACCTGGTGGATTGCGGCGGTGCTTTTCTGCCGGAGCAGGACCGCGTGTTCCCCGACAAGGACCACTTCGGCAACAGCTTTCACCGCCAGTGCCGCATGTCGCAGGCCGGCCTGCCGCAGCTCTCGGCCGTGTTCGGCGGCTGCACCGCGGGCGGCGCCTACATCCCCGCGCTGTCCGACGAAGTGGTAATGGTGCGTGGCAATGCCCGCATTCACCTGGGCGGACCGTCCATCGTGAAGATCGCGATCAACGAGGTGGTCGACGGCGAAACCCTCGGTGGTGCCGAAATGCACAGCCGTGTCTCCGGTGTCAGCGACCACCTGGCCGAGGACGAGCACCAGGCGCTGGCCCTACTGCGCCAGATCGTTGCCAGCCTGCCGCCCGAGCCGCCCATGGCGCCGCCGCTGCCGCCCAGCCCGCCGCGCTACGACCCGGTCGAGCTCAACGGCGTCGTGTCGGCCGACCCCAAACAGCCCTACGACGCCCGCGAAATCATTGCGCGCCTGCTTGATGGCAGCGCCTTCCATGAGTTCAAGCCGCTGTGGGGCGAGACGCTGGTAACCGGCTTTGGCGCGATCCACGGCCAGCCGGTGGCCATTCTCGCCAACAACGGCGCGCTGCTGGCCGAGTCGGCCCTGAAAGGCGCGCATTTCATCGAACTGGCCAACCAGCGCGGCGTGCCGCTGCTGTTTTTGCAGAATATTCCCGGCTTCATGGTCGGCACCGAGGCCGAGCGCGGCGGCATCGCCAAGCACAGCGCCAAGATGGTGTACGCCATGGCCTGCGCGCGCGTGCCCAAGCTCACGCTGGTGGTCGGCGGCTCTTACGGTGCCGGCAACTACGGCATGTGCGGGCGCGGCTTCGAGCCCGAGTTCCTGTTTGCCTGGCCCAGTGCCAGAGTTGCCACGATGAGCGCCGACATTGCCAGCAACGTGATGACCGAGCTGGCGCGCTCCAATCTGCGAGGCCCGGCCGACGAGGTGCGGCTGGCCGAGATCGAGCGCCAGGTGCGCGAGCAATACGGCCGCCAGAGCGACCCCTATTACGCCACGTCCCGGCTGTGGGACGACGGTCTCATTGCGCCATCGGCCTCGCGCGACGTGTTGGGCCTGGCGCTGGCGCTGGCAGCGCGCCGTGAGTTGCCGAAAACCGCCACCCCTGTTTACCGCATGTAAGGGAAGCACCATGAACACACCCACCTACGAGACCCTGCAACTGGCCGTCGACGCGCGCGGCGTGGCCCGCCTCACGCTCAACCGCCCCGACACCCACAACGCGCTCAACGCCACCCTGATCAGCGAGCTGCGTCGTGCCGTCGATTGGCTGGCCGCAGCGCCGGGCGTGCGCGCGGTGGTGCTCACCGGCATCGGCAAGACCTTTTGCGCCGGCGGCGACCTGGGCTGGATGCAGGACAACATGAAGAAGAGCCGGACCGAGCGCGTCAGCGAGAGTGGCGATCTGGCGCTGATGTTGCGCGCCCTGAACGAGCTGCCCATGCCCGTCATTGGCCGCATCAACGGCCCCGCGTATGGGGGCGGCGTCGGCATGATCTCGGTCTGCGACATCACGATTGCAGTTGAAACCGGCGTCTACTCGCTGACCGAGGTGCGCCTGGGCCTGTTGCCGGCCAATATCGCGCCCTACGTCGTGGCGCGCATGGGCGAGGCCAACGCCCGGCGCACCTTCCTGACAGCGCGCCGAATGAGTGCGCTTGAGGCGCAGCGTCTGGGCCTGCTGTCCGACGTGGTGGTGGCGGACCAGCTTGACGCTGCCGTCGAGCGCGAACTCGCTGATCTGCTGCAGTGCGCGCCCGGCGCGGTGGCAGCCACCAAGAAACTGGTGGCCTATGTGCATACGCACGACCTGCCCACCAACATGATCTACACCGCCGACAAGCTGGCTGATGCCTGGGAAACCGAAGAAGGCGGTGAAGGCATTGCCGCCTTCTTCGGCAAGCGCCTGCCTGCGTGGCGCCAGGCCTGAGGTCGAGCGCAAGGCGCCCAACAGACACACATTGACTATGTTTGAAACTTTACTGATCGCCAACCGCGGCGAGATTGCCTGCCGCATCGCCCGCACCGCGCGCCGCATGGGCTTGCGCACGGTGGCGGTGTACTCCGACGCGGACCGCGACGCGCTGCACGTGGCCCTGTGCGACACGGCCGTGCGTATCGGCCCGCCGGAGGCTGCGCGCAGCTACCTCGATGCCGCGGTGATCGTGGCTGCGGCACGTGCGGCCGGTGCGCAGGCCATCCATCCGGGCTACGGCTTTTTGTCGGAGAGCCTGGCCCTGATCGATGCCTGCGAAGCGGCCGGGCTCATTTTTGTTGGCCCCTCGCGCGAGGCGATCCGGCGCATGGGCTCCAAGATCGAATCCAAGCGCATCGCGCTCGAAGCCGGCGTGCCGGTGGTGCCGGGCTACCACGCCGACGACCAGGACCCTGGGGTCTTGCAGGCGGCGGTCAGTGACATCGGCTACCCGGTGTTGATCAAGGCCTCGGCCGGCGGCGGCGGCAAGGGCATGCGGGTGGTGCGCAGCGCGGCTGAATTCGCGGCCGCGCTGGCCACTGTGCGGCGCGAGGCCCAGGCCTCGTTCGGCGACGACCGCGTGCTGCTGGAGCGCTACCTGGACGAGCCGCGCCACCTCGAAGTGCAGTTGCTGGGCGACCGGCACGGGCATCTGGTTCATCTGTTCGAGCGCGAATGTTCGATCCAGCGCAACCACCAAAAAGTGATTGAGGAAGCGCCCGCGCCGCACCTGCCGCCCGCCGCGCGCGAGGCCCTGTTCGCGCACGCGCTGACGATGGGGCGCGCCATCGGCTACGACAGCACCGGCACCATCGAGTTCATTCATGACAGCCGCAGCGGGGACACCTTTTTTCTGGAAATGAACACCCGGCTGCAGGTCGAGCACCCGGTGACCGAGTTGACGGTCGGCATCGATCTGGTCGAATGGCAACTGCGGGTGGCCGCCGGTGAGCCGCTCGGCTTCGGCCAGCCGGATCTGTCGCAGCGCGGCTGCGCGATCGAGGTGCGCGTTTGCGCGGAGAATCCGGCGGCCGGTTTCGCGCCCGAGATAGGCACCCTGATCGGTTATCGCGAGCCGCGCGGCGAGGGTGTTCGGGTCGACAGCGGCGTGCGTGTCGGCAGCCAGGTCTCGCCGTATTACGACTCCATGCTGGCCAAGATGATTGCCCATGCAGCCGACCGGCCGACCGCCGCGCGGCGGCTCGCCACGGCATTGGACGACACGGTGCTGCTCGGCGTGCACAGCAACCTCGGTTTTCTGGCCGATCTGTTGCGCCACGACCACTTCGCGCAAGTACTCACCACGCACTACATCGAACGCGCCTTTCCCGCGGGCTGGCAACCGCGCGCGGACGATGGGCTGGCCATCGCCGCTGCCGCCTTGCACGGCGTGCTGGCCAAGCAGGCGGCGGCCGGGCGCTCGGCCTGGCAGTCGCTCGGGGCCTGGCGCGTAGTCGGCGCTGGGAGTGGCACTGGCAGCACGCAGGTGTTGCTTGAAGACGAGCAGCGCCGTGTGCATGAGGCCAGCGTGTCGCCGTTGGGCGAAGGCTGGCGCGTGCGCGTCGGCGATCTGGAGCTGACCCTGGCGGCGACGCTGGTCGGCGACACCCTGGCGTTGCAGCGCGACGGCCTGACGGTTCGCTTCACGGTGGCGGTGGAGCAGCATGCCACGCAGGGCGAACGCCTGTGGCTCTCTGGCCCGGGCGGCACGTGGGCCTGGCGCCGACTCGACCGCTGGCAGCGCGCGCTCAAGGGCGCGGCGGGCGCGGATGATCCGGGAGGCAATCGCCTGCTCGCGCCCATGCCCGGCCTGGTGACGCAGGTGCAGGCCAGCGTGGGCATGACCGTGAACGCGGGCGACACGCTGGTGCAGATGGAGGCCATGAAAATGGTGCACACGCTCAGCGCGCCCGCGGCGGGCCGGGTCAGCGAGTTGCGCTGCCGCGTCGGCGACGCGGTGCGCGGTGGCGATGTGTTGGTGATCATGGAAGCAATCGAATCTGAGGAAAAACAATGAACGAGCCGATTTATTTTGACGAGCAACACCGGCAGTTCCGGGACAACCTGCGCCGCTTCGTCGAGCAGGAGGTGGTGCCACAGGCCGCACCCTGGGAAGATCAGGGCATGGTGCCGCGCGCGGTGCTGCGCAAAATGGGTGAGCTGGGTTACCTGGGCGTGCGCTATGGCGAGCAATACGGTGGCTCCAAGCTCGACACGGTGTACAGCGCCATCCTGGCCGAAGAACTCGGCCGCTCCACGTACGGCGGCTTTGCCGTGACGGTGATGGTGCACACCGACATGGCCTCGCCGCATCTGGCCAACTTTGGCACGCCAGAGCAGCTCGCGCGCTACCTGCCCGCCATCATCGGGGGCGAGAAGATCTGCGCCGTGGCGGTCACCGAGCCCGATGCCGGCTCCGACGTGGCGGGCATCCGCACCCGCGCGGTGCGGGACGGCGACCATTGGATCATCAATGGCAGCAAGATGTTCATCACCAACGGCGTGCATGGCGACGTGTACTTCGTCGCCGCCAAGACCGACCTGAGCGCCAAAGGCTCGCGCGGCATTTCGATCTTCATCGTCGAGAAGGGTACGCCGGGCTTTCGGGTCGGGCGCGCGCTGAAGAAAAGCGGCTGGCTGTGCAGCGATACCGCCGAGCTGGTGTTCGAAAACTGCCGCATCCCGGCAGCCAATCTGCTGGGCGAAGAGAACAAGGGCTTCTACCAGATCATGCGCAATTTCCAGAACGAGCGCATCGTGCTGGGCGCGCAAACCATGGGCGAGGCCGCGCGCGCGATCGAGCTGACGCTAGCCTACGTGCGCGAGCGCAAGGCCTTTGGCGCCACGCTGTGGGACAAGCAGGCGATCCGCCAGCGCCTGGCTATGCGCGCGGCGCAGGTTGAGGCCGGCCGCCAGCTCGTTTACCACGCTGCCTGGCTCGATGCGCAGGGGCGCGAATGCGTCAAGGAGGTGTCGATGGTCAAGGCGCTGTGCGGCGAGCTGGTCAACGACGTGGTCTATGACTGCCAGCAGTTCCACGGCGGCTTCGGCTACATGCGCGAGGCCGCGATCGAGCGCATGGTGCGCGATGCCCGCGTCCAGGCCATCGGCGGCGGCGCCACCGAGGTGATGCTTGAGGAAGTGGCGAAGCGGTTGTGAATATGAGTACCTTGCAATCTGCCCCGATCATCGACTTGTCGGGCGAGCTACCGCTGCGCCAAGTCCTGCCCGGCATCCTGATGTTCACGCTGCCGGTGGACTACGGCATTGATCACGTGAATATTTACTTGATTCGCGATGGTGAAGGCTGGTGCCTGTTCGATACCGGCGCCGACTGCGAGGCGGCGCGGGCCTTGTGGCTGCGCGCTTTGGCGGGGCCGCTGGCGGCAGGCTTGACGCGCATCATCGTCTCGCACCACCACCCCGACCACCTCGGGCTGGCGGTGTGGCTGCAAGAGCGCACCGGGGCGCCGATCCTGATGCGCGAGGAAGAGCTGGCGGTGGCGTGGCAGACGCACGTGGCCAGCGCCAGCGACCGCGCGTACTGCATCGATTTCATGCGCCGCCATGGGCTGGCGCCGGAGGCAGCGCAGCAGGTGGTGGGCGGGGTGTTGCAAAGCAACATGGCCTGTGCCGTGCCGGAGCGGGTCGAACCGCTCGAAGCCGGGCAGACGCTGCACATCGGCGACCATGCTTTCGACGTGCTGGTGCTTGGCGGCCACAGCATTGCACAAATTTGCCTGTACGAGCCCCGGCTGAGGCTGTTGCTCACAGGCGATCAGTTGCTCGAACGCATCACGCCCAACATCGGTGTCTGGCCCTATGGCGAGACCGATCCACTGCCGCGTTACCTTGACAGCCTGCGCATCATCGCCGGAATGGAGATCGAGCACGTGTTGCCGGCCCACCACCGCGTTTACCACGCCGGGGTCGAGCGCGCGCATGGACTGGTGGCGCACCATCAGCGGGCGCTGCGCAAGTTCATGGCGCGTCTGGGCGCGGGGGGCATGAACGCCACCGAACTTAGCTACGCCGTTTATGGCGCGCAGGGCGATCCGCTGCATGGTTACCTGGCCATGGGTGAAACCCTGGCGCACCTGCTGTGGCTGGCGCGCTCCGGCTACGTGCGCGGTGAAGAAACGTCAGCGGCGACCCGCTGGTATCCGGTGACGGCGGCCGGCGGCGAGCCCACCCTCATCTTGTCTGGAGACATGTCGAGATGACAGAAGCGCATACCCTCAACGAAGAAGAAATCGCCAGGCGATGGCAGAAATTCGCCCAGGTGTCGCCGTACAACCGCGAACTGGGCCTTCTGCCGCGCGCGGTGCGCACCGACTGGTGCGTGCTCAAAGTCGAGTATCAGGAAGCGCTGGTGGGCAATCCGCAGACCAGGGTGCTGCACGGCGGCGTCATCACGGCCTTACTTGATGCCGCCTTCGGTTTTTCGATCTTTGTGAAGATGCCCCAGATACGGCCGATGGCGACGCTGGACCTGCGCATTGACTACCTCAAGCCCGCCACGCCCGGGCGTGCGGTGCTGGGGGGAGGTGTTTGCTACAAGCTGACCCCTGAGCTTGCTTTTGTTCGAGGCTGCGCCTATCACGAGTCACCGGATGACCCCATCGCCACCGCAGTGGGTATCTACATGTTCACCGACGGGCCCACGGTGATAAGCAATGAGGAGGTTCCGCGATGAAGTTTGCCGATATCTTGACCCGTTGCAGGGCCTCCAACGACTGGGCCCCGCTCGTCGAGTCCATTCCTTACGCACGCTTCCTGAATCTGCGCATCGATGTCAAGGGGGACGCGTTCACCTGCATCCTGCCTTTTGACCAGAAACTGATTGGCAACCCGGTTCTGCCCGCCTTGCACGGCGGCGCGACCGGCGGCTTTCTGGAGTGCGCCGGCCTGTTCTATCTGCTTTTGCAGACGGAAACCCAGACCCTGCCGAAGACAATCGATTTCAACATCGACTACCTGCGTACCGGTCTGCCGCGAGATACCTATGCCAACGTGGTGATGGTCAAGCAGGGGCGGCGCGTGGCCAACCTGCGCATTGAGGCCTGGCAATCGAGCCCCGACAAACCGATTGCGCTCGGCCATTGCAACTTCATGCTCGGTGCATGAACCCCTTTCAAGAGTAAAACCATGAGTCAATCTGTCTATCAATCCGTGTTCCGCCCTGGCCTGTTTGCCGGTCAGATCGTGATCGTCACCGGCGGTGGCAGTGGCATTGGCCGCTGCACCGCGCATGAGCTGGCCAACCTGGGTGCCAGCGTGGCGCTGGTCGGCCGTCGCATTGAGAAACTGGAAGCGGTGCAGGCCGAAATCGAAGCTGCCGGTGGCAAGGCCAGCATCCATGCCTGTGACATCCGTGACGAGCCGGGGGTAAAGGCCATGATCGCGGAGGTGATTGCGCGCCACGGCAAGATCGATGGCCTGGTCAACAACGCCGGTGGCCAATATCCGCAGCCCGTCAAGGACATCAGCTTAAAGGGATGGGATGCGGTGGTGAGCAGCAACCTCACCGGCGGCTTTCTGGTGGCGCGCGAGGCCTACAACCAGTCGATGGAGTCCCATGGCGGCACGATTGTCAACATCATCGCCGACATCTGGGGCGGCATGCCGACCATGGCGCATAGCGGGGCGGCGCGCGCGGGCATGCTGTCGTTCACCGAAACGGCGGCCTGCGAATGGGCGCATTCCGGTGTGCGCGTCAATGCCGTAGCACCGGGCTGGATCGCCAGCAGCGGCTTTGACACCTACAGCCGCGAGATGCAGGCCGAACTGCGCAGCCTGAAAACCAAGGTGCCGCTGCAGCGCCACGGCACCGAGTCCGAGGTGTCGGCAGCGATTGTGTTTCTGCTTTGCGAAGCAGCCGCTTTCATTACCGGCTCTTGCATTCGCGTCGATGGCGGCGTGCCCAATGCCAGGCCCACCTGGAAGCTGATACCGCATGATCGGTCAAAGGCCTTCAATGGTTTTGCGCTGTCGCAGGCGCCGAAGTGCCTGAGCGAGGATACCCAGGGAGGATCGAGGATATGAACGCGCCAGTACAAACCACGAATTCGAACGACCTGTCGAGCTACCTCGCGCCCGGCCGCTATGTGGACAGCGATCACCCGGCGGTGATCGCGTTCGCGCGCCGGGTGGCCGACCCCGCGATGACGCCGCGCGAGATCGCGATCAAGCTCTATTACGCCGTGCGCGACGAGTTTCTCTACGACCCCTACTACTTCAACACCACGGTCGAGGGCTTGAAGGCCAGTCATGTGATCGAGGCCGGGCGTGGCTTTTGTGTGCCCAAGGCGGCGCTGCTGGCGGCGGCGACCCGCGCCCTGGGCGTGCCGGCACGGGTGGGCTATGCCGACGTTCGCAACCACCTGACCAGCAAGCGGCTGTACGACATGATGGGCACCGACCTGTTCGTCTTTCACGGCTACACCGAGTTGTGGGTTGACGGGCGGTGGCTCAAGGCCACGCCCGCCTTCAACCGCTCCTTGTGCGAGAAAGCCGGTATCCGGCCGCTGGAGTTCGATGGCAGCGCTGATTCTGTTTTCCATGAATTCGATGTCAGCGGCCGCCGTCACATGGAGTATGTGCATGACCGCGGTGTCTACGCCGATCTGCCGCGCGAGGAACTGCTGGCCTCGTGGCGCGAGCACTACAAGACCTTCGGCGACTGGGGCCAGGTTGCGGGCAACGGCGGCGACTTCGCGCAAGAGGTGAGGGCGGCATCGTGATGGCGCGTCGGGAATTTTCCGGCTTCACTGGGGGCCCTCTGGTGGCCGACGCGTATGGACCGGTCGGCGCGCCCACGGTGTTGCTGCTGCACGGGGGCGGACAAACGCGCCATGCCTGGGGCAAGGCGGCGCAGACTCTGGGCGATGCAGGCTGGCGCACCGTCGCCCTGGATCTGCCGGGGCACGGCGACAGTGCCTGGGCCGCTGATGGCGATTACCGGATCGAGGTGTTGGCCGACACAATGCTTCGCATCTGGCGCGAACTGGGGACGCCGCTGGCGGTGGTCGGCGCCTCGCTCGGCGGCTTGATCAGCATGGCCGCCGTGGGCCGCGCCGATGCGCCGCCGATCAACGCACTGGTGCTGGTGGACATTGCGCCGCGCATGGAAGAAGCCGGTGTCGAGCGCATCGTCAGTTTCATGCGGGCGCGGCCCGATGGTTTTGCGTCGCTGGAAGAAGCCGCGCAACACATCGCTGACTACCGTGGGCGGCCAATGGAAGGACCGGTGGCGGGCTTGAAGAAAAACCTGCGTCTCAATGCGCAAGGTCGCTGGGTCTGGCATTGGGATCCGCAACTGATGAGCGAGGCCAATCACAACCACCGGCGCGACGCGGACGGCTACGAGCGCGCCTTGCGCGGACTGCAGGCGCCTACCTTGCTGCTGCGCGGCCAGCGCAGCGACGTGATCAGCGAAGAAGATGCGCGCGCCCTGGTGCAAACCTTGCCGCAGGCGCGCTTTGTCGACCTGAAGGGCGCCGGCCACATGATCGCCGGTGATGCCAACGATGCCTTTGTCGCCAGCGTCGCGACCTTTCTGCACGAAGTGATGCCGCCGGCACAGTCCCCGGCGAGTGGAACCTGAACCTGAACCTGAACCAGGAGCGTGGAATGAGTTTGCGATCTTTTACGCTGCACGATCTCATCAACCGCAACGCGCACCTGCATGGTTCGCGAACAGCCTTCTCGTTCGGCGGTCAGCGGGTGACGCACGCCCAGTACGCCGGGCGCACGGCGCGCCTGGCGCTCGGTCTGGCTGGCGTTGGCGTGGGGCAGGGTGACCGGCTGGCGATACTGGCCCCCAACTGCCTGGAATATGTTGATCTGTTTGGCGCCGCAGCCCAGCTGGGCGCGATCGTGGTGCCGATCAACTGGCGGCTGTCGGCCGAGGAGGTGGCCTATGTCATTGAGGACGTGGCGCCCCGGGTGTTGATCGTGGCTGACGAATTCAAGGCACTGGTGCCTCAAGATGGCATGGCCGGTACGTTGCGCTACACGCTGGGTGCCGCGCAGGCCCCGTGGCAAGCGGTCAGCGAGCTGTATTTGGAGCGCGATACGCCGGCGGCGGACCTGCCCGGCGTGGCCGACGACAGCGGTTTGCTCATCATCCATACCGCTGCCGTGGGCGGGCGGCCGCGCGGCGCGCTGCTCTCGCACCGCGGCCTGATCGCTGCCAGCCTGCAGACGCAACTGGCTTGGCGTCTCACGTCGGCGGACGTCAATCTGGGGGTCTTGCCACTGTTTCACGTGGCTGCCATCGGCTTCATGCTGGCCACGCAGCAGGCGGGCGGGGCGACGCTGCTGCTGACACGTTTCGATCCGCCCAGCCTGGTCAAGCATATCGACGAGGACGGCGGCAGCCTGATCGGCGCCTTTCCACCGATGCTGGGCGCTCTGCTGGACGCTGCTGCGGCCCAAGGCTCGGCACTGGACAGCCTGCGCGTGGTGTCGGGAATCGACGTGCCCGAAACCATCGCGCGCTTGCGCACCAGCTGTCCCCAGGCGACTTTCTGGAGTGCCTACGGCCAGACCGAAACCTCGGGCTCGGTCAGTCTAGCGCCCTTTGACGAGCGCCCTGGCAGTGCCGGGCGTCCCACGGCGCTCAACACGGTCGCGGTGATGGACGAGCTGGACCGTCCGCTGCCCGTCGGTGCCATCGGCGAGATCGTGGTGCGCGGTCCGATGGTGTTCCAGGGTTACTGGCGCTGTGAAGCAGACAACGCTTTCACGCTGCGCAACGGCTGGCACCACACCGGTGACATGGGGCGCATCGACGCCGAGGGCTACCTCTGGTACAGCGGGCGCTCACCGGCCAAGGAGTTGATCAAGCCGGGCGGCGAGAACGTCTATCCGGCTGAAGTCGAGCGGGCCATTCTGGAGCACCCGGCGCTGGCGCAGGCGGTGGTCATCGGGGTGCCCGACGTTCAGTGGGGCGAGGCGGTCAAGGCCATCTGCGTGCTGAAGGCTGGGCACACGCTGAGTGCTGAAGAATTGATCGAGTTTGTGGGCGCTCGCATCGCGCGCTACAAAAAACCCAAGCACGTGGTGTTCGTGCAAGCGCTGCCCCGAACTGCTGCCGGCCTGATGGATCGTGAAGCCGTCAAGGCGGCGCATGGTCGGGCCTGAAGCGAATCACAGCGGACGATTTCCATCAAAACCAGACCATGAAGGAGACGACAAAATGGCCAACCTGACCGACAGTGCCAAGCCGCATCATTTCAAGACGCACCGGCGCACCATCACCGAAACCGACATCGTCAACTTTGTCAATGTCGTCGGCCTGCACGAGCCCTTCTTCATTGACATGGAGTACATCCAGGCCAACATGAAGGGTGCCCACCGCAGCCGCTTCGCACCGGGGCCGATGATCATCTCGCTGGGCATGGGGCTGCTGGCGACCTACGTGGCTGGCATCATCGAGCGCACGCTGGCAGGTCAAGCGGTCGGCCCCTTCGGCGGCATGACCGGCCTGCAGGCGCGCCTGCGCGGTGCGCTGTTTCCCGGCGACACGATTCACGTCGAGGGCGAGGCACGACTGTGCCCGCTGACCTCGCGCGGCTACACGCTGATGGAGTTGCAACACCTGGTGATCAACCAGCGCGGCGAAACCATCGCCGATTTCACCGAGACCCTGACCTTCCTGCCCAAGGAGGCCGGCACGGCGTGATCTGTGCCAGGCCAGATGAGCTCAATGCCGTGGCCTATGGTGATGCAGGCTGCAGGGTCCCATGTTGTTCAACACCAGGAGATTTCAAAATATGACAAAACGAGAAGCTGTGATCGTCGGCGTTGCCGACCTGCCACTGAAGGACGGCAAGGCACTCACGCCCATGTCGGTCCTGCAGGTCCAGGCGCTGGTCGCCCGCGATGCCCTGAAAGACGCCGGCATCGCTATGAGCGAGGTCGATGGTTTGCTGACCACCGGCCTGTGGGGCGTGCCCGGCCCTGGCCAGTTGCCCACGGTCACTTTGTCGGAGTATCTGGGCATTACCCCGCGCTTTGTTGACAGCACCAACATCGGCGGTTCGGCCTTTGAGGCGCACGTGGCGCATGCCGCCACCGCCATCGAGGCCGGCCGCTGCGAAGTGGCGCTGATCACCTATGGCAGCCTGCAAAAGAGCGAGATGAGCCGCAACCTGGCCGGGCGACCTGCCGTGCTGACCATGCAGTACGAAACGCCCTGGGGCATGCCCACGCCGGTGGGCGGCTACGCCATGGCGGCCAAGCGCCACATGCACGAATACGGCACCACCTCCGAGCAACTGGCCGAGATTGCCGTGGCCACGCGCAAGTGGGCGGCGCTCAATCCGGCCGCGACGATGCGCGGCCCGCTGTCGATCGACGATGTGCTCAAGAGCCCGATGATCTCCGACCCGCTGCACCTGCTCGATATTTGCCTGGTGACCGACGGCGGCGGCGCCGTGGTCATGACCACGGCCGAGCATGCCAAGGCGCTCGGGCGCAAGGCGGTGCATGTGCGCGGTTACGGCGAATCGCACACGCACTGGACGATTGCCGCCATGCCCGATCTGGCGCACCTCACGGCCGCCGAGGTGGCGGGCCGCGACGCCTTCGCCATGGCCGGCATCGGGCATGACGTGATCGACGTGGTCGAGGTCTACGACTCGTTCACCATCACGGTGCTGCTGACGCTCGAAGCGCTGGGCTTTTGCCAGCGTGGCGAGGGCGGCGCTTTTGTCTCCAACCAACGCACGGCACCCGGTGGGGCGTTTCCGCTCAACACCAACGGCGGCGGTCTGTCCTACGCGCATCCCGGCATGTATGGCATCTTCCTGCTGATCGAGGCGGTGCGCCAGTTGCGCGGTGAATGCGGCCCGCGCCAGATCCAGGACGCCGTGACCGCGCTGGTCCACGGCACCGGCGGCACGCTCTCCAGCGGTGCCACTTGCATTCTCTCCAACCGGTGAACACCATGTACGACAAACCCCTGCCCGTCATCGATGGCGAGAGCCGCCCCTATTGGGACGCCCTGAAACAACACCGCCTGACACTCAAGCGCTGCCACGACTGCGGCAAGCACCATTTTTATCCGCGCGTCCTGTGCCCGCACTGCCATTCCGATGCTGTCGAATGGGTCGATGCGCGCGGCACCGGCGCCATCTACAGCTACACCATCGCGCGCCGGCCGGCCGGCCCGGCCTTCAAGGCCGACACCCCTTACGTGGTGGCGGTGATCGACCTCGACGAAGGCGCGCGCATGATGACCAACATCGTCACCGACGATGTGGAGGCGGTGCGCATCGGCCAGCGCGTGACGGTGCACTACGACGACGTGACCGACGAGGTCACGCTGCCGAAGTTCCGGTTGCTGTAGCGCCGAGCTCGCCCGCATGGACTTCACCATCGATCCCGATACCGTGGCGATGGCCGAGGCGGTGCTGCGCTTCGCGCGCGTGATGCGCATCCCCGACGGCACCGGCGAGACCCAGCGCCGCACCATCGGGCGCCAACTGCTGACCGGACAGGCCGACCTGTAAAACGGGAGGCCGTTTTGTCTCGGGCCAATTCAACAAGGGTAATCACTTCATGAGCAAAGAACACGAACTGTTGGCCGGTGGTCACCGCCTGGCCGCCACCACCTGGGGTGATGTGGGCAACGGGCAGCCGACCATCGTGATGATGCACGGCGGGCTGGACTGCATCACCACCTGGAAGGATCTGCCGCAAGCGCTGGCCGAGGCCAGCGGCTGGCCCGTGCTGGCCTACGACCGCCATGGCTATGGACGCTCCGAGCGTCTGGCCGGTGGGCGCGATCCGAGCTACCGGCGCGAAGAAGCCGGGCCGGTGCTCGGCGAGGTGCTGCGGCATTTCGACATTCGCCAGGCGCTGATGTTCGGCCACAGCGATGGTGGAGCCATGTCGGTACTGGCTGCGACGGCGCATCCCGAGTTGGTGTGCGGCGTTTTGGTCTGCTCGCCGACCATCGCCATCGATCAGTTCATGGTCGATGCCATGACCGGCGCGCGCCGCGCCTTCGAGCACGAGGGGTTGCGTGACAAGCTCAGACGCCACCACAGCGACAACACCGACGCGATGTTCTGGGGCTGGTACGAGCCCTGGGCCAGCCCGCAAGCCTTGCAATGGGACATGAGCGCCGAGGTCGCCGCGGTGCGCTGCCCGGTCTCCGTGTTATTCGGCAATGACGATGAATATGGCTGGCGGCCCAGCGCGATTTCCCTGTTCCGCCACGGCCTGATGCCGCTTGAAGTGACTGCATTGCCGGGCGTCGGCCACCACCCGCAGCAGCGTGCGCGCGGCGAGACGATTGGCATGCTGCAGCGCTTGCTCGGCCGCATTGGGCACGGCGCCCTGGCTGGCAGCGGGGACACAGGCGGATGACTGACACCGCACAGCCCACCTTTTCCCGCGCGCTGGCTCGCCAGTTTTAATGAACCGCCGTCAGTGCGGAACAACGCATGACTGGCGAGCCAGCATGCCGGCTAGCGGCGAGAGGTCGCTCAGGTGGTCGAGCCGGGCCACCAGGTCGATCAGCTCGTCGCCCTCGGCAGGGGTGAGCACTGGATTGACCAGGCGGCGGAACTTTTCCTCCAGGCGCTGCTGCTGCTCCAGCAGGTCGCTGGCCGGACGCCCACTGTCGTGGCGTTGGCGCAGCACGGTGCCGCTGCGGGTCTCGATCACCACCTCGCTGAGGGTGAGCTCCGGGCATTGGGGTGCGAGCAAGACCTGCACGCGCTCACGCAGCGCCACCACCTCGGGCGCGCGCACGGCCTCGTCACTGAACGCGTCCAGTCCGGCGGTGTCGACCCCGGCCAGCGCCATCGCCACCGTGTGGCGCAGGCTGAACTTGGCCTCCAGTCCGGTGTGCGGCTCGGGAATATTGCACACGCCCTCGCTGGCGCCGCCGGCGCGCACCGTCACATGGCGTATGTCATCGGGTTGCAGTGCGTGTTGCAGACGCAAGTGGCGCGCCGCCTCGATGGCAGCATGGGTGCCGTAGCAGGCAGCGTGGAATTTGAACAGGTTGTGGCGCAGGTGCCAGCCGCCGTCCGGCGCAGCCAGGGCAACCTCCGGCGCCGCCGTGCCGCCGTGCGTGGCGACGAAGCCTTGCGGACATTCAATCGCATCGGCACGGCTGGTGAAGCCACGCGCGGCCAACTGGGCGGCCTGCAGGCCGTCGGCACCGGCGCGCCCGGCGTGCAAAGGCTTGCACATGGTGCCGAACATCGATTTCAGCCCGGCCGCCATGGCGCTCGCGATGCCCAGCGCGGTGGCGGTGTCGTCGGCGTCGAGTTGCATCAGGCGCGCGCAGGCGGCGGCCGCACCGAGCGTGCCCAGCGTGGCCGTGGTGTGGAAACCGTTGGAATACTGGGCCTCGCCGCACGTCAACCCCAGCTGACACATGGTTTCATAGCCGGCGGCGAAGGCGGTCATGAAGTCGCGCCCGCTGGCGCCGCGCGACTCGGCCAGGGCCAGCAAGGCCGGGATCAGGACCACCGAGGGATGGCCGGTGCAGGCCATGTTGACGTCGTCGTAATCGAGCGCGTGCGAGGCCGCGCCATTGATCAAGGCCGCCTGTCGGCTGGAGGTCGTCATGGCGTGCCCGACGACGGTGGCCTGCGCGTGACCTCCCTGTTCACGGGCTTCTTCGGCCAGCATGTGCACCAGCGGCTCGCACGCGCCAGCCAGCGTCACCCCGATCCAGTCGAGCAGACACTGCCGGATTCTCAGGCGCACATCCTCCGGCAGATCGGTGTAGCACAGGGCCGCGCTGCGCGCGGCCAGTTCCCGCGTGATGCCGGAGGTTTGGCCAGTGGCCGACGGTGTGAGTTTTGTGGTCATGGTCACGCTCATTTCAGCACCCCTTCCAGACCGGTTTGCGCTTTTCCCGGAAAGATCGTGGGCCTTCCAGCGCGTCTTCACTGAGGTAGACGGCATCGAACGCGCGGTTGGAGGCGCGCAGCGCGGCGGTGCGGCCCATCTCCGTGGACAGGCGCACCATCTCCTTGGCCGCGCGCACTGTGAGTGGCGCGTTCGCCATGAGCCGGGTGGCCAGTTCTTTGGCACCTTGCAGCGCCTGCCCCTTGGGCATCAGGCGGTTGATGTAGCCGAGTTCGTAGGCGCGCTGCGCTGTCAGCGGGTCGCCGGTCATCGCGACTTCCATCAGGATGCGCTGCGGCAGCATGTGGATGACGGGCGCGGCCCACGGCATGCCGCGCCCGACCTTGGCCTCGGTGATGGCGAATTTGGCGGTTTCGTCGGCCACGCACAGGTCGCACATCTGCGACAGCAGCCAGCCGCCCGCATAGGCATAGCCCTGCACGGCGGCGATGACCGGCTTGGTGACCTCGATGTTGTCGCCCAGCACGGCCATGAAGCCCGCTGGCGGGATGCGCAGTTGCGTGTCGGCGGCTTCCACCAGGTCCATGCCGGCGCAAAAATTGTCGCCGGCCCCGGTGAGGATGGCCACCTGGGCCTGCGCGTCGGCCTCGAAGCGGCGCCAGACCTCAAAAAAACCTTCGCGCACAGCGCGGCTCAGGGCGTTGCGCCGTTCGGGGCGGTTGATGGTAATGACGGCGATGCCGTCGCTTACCTCGTAGAGAAGTTCCTTGTTCATGGGGTCAATCTCCTGATTAAGTTGTTGTGCAGTTTTTTGTGCCTGCGTGCTGCCGCGAACGGTGGGTCTGAGTCATTTGTCGGGCTTGACTCATTGCCACTTCACGCGGTTCCGGTCCCGCACGGTAGCCGATCGCACGCGAAATGTTGGCGGCGAGTTCCATCACCAGGCGCTGCAGGTCAGCGGCCGCGGCGCGACCGCGCTCGATCGGCGCGGCGACGGTCAACGCCGCATTCACGCGTCCACCGGGTTCGAAGATCGGGGCCGAAAAGCCGGCCACGTCGGGCGTCACTTCACCGAACGTGAAGGCCACGCTGCTCACTCGGACCTCCTCGATGAGGCGCGCAAGTTGCGCCCGGTCTGTGACCGAGTGCTCGGTCATGGCCCGCAGGTCGGCCCGGCGCAGGTAGTCGCGGCGCCAGGCCTCGTCCTGGAAGGCGAGCAGTACGCGACCGGCGGACGACGCAAACAGCGGTCGCGTTGTTCCGACTGGCACGGCATAACGAATCGGGCGCGCGCTCTCGATGATCGGGCTGTAGATGAGTTGACCCGCAGCGCGGTCGATGCTGGCGATCAGGGCCGTCTCGCCGGATCGCGCCACTGCCTCGCGCAGGAAGGGCAGGGCCACGATGTCGAGCGAACGGGCCGACACCAGCGAAGCCCCGAGGGAGAACGACTCAGGGCCCAATCGATATATCGCGTCGTCGTGTTGCAGGTAGGCGTGTGCCGTGAGGCCGCGCAACAGCGAGAGCACACTGGTCTTCGGTGCATTCATGGCCACGCACAACGGGGTCAGTGCCAAGCCGGCAGGATGGTCGGCCAGCAGCCGCAGCAGTTGCAGCACGCGTGTAAGCGCCATTGGCGTCCCGTTCGCGCGGGGTGCGACATCGGCAGCTTTACGCACGGCGGCTATTGACTTGCTCATTGGATTCTTGTCTCCTTTGTTCTGATATCGGAATATTTGTTTTGATATAAGAATAACGTTAGGATGCATCTCTGTCAACCGGGTTTTCCTCACAACATGATGCTGAGGAAGTCTTAAATTGATCGGAGGAGACATTGATGACGAACGGGCAAGACCAGGCGGCGCCCGCCGGGCCGCTCAATGGCGTGCGGGTGATCGACCTCAGCGCGGTGCTGATGGGGCCGTACGCGACCCAGATTTTTGGCGACCATGGCGCCGACGTGATCAAGATCGAATCCCCCGAGGGCGACTCGACCCGCTGGATCGGCCCCGGACGCCATCCCGGCATGGGCCCGCTGTTTCTGCACCTGAACCGCAACAAACGCAGCGTGACGCTTGACCTCAAGTCGCCGCAGGGCGCGGCCGCGATGCGGCACCTGATCGAAGGCGCTGATGTCTTCGTCCACAACCTGCGCCCGGCATCGATCGAGCGGCTTGGGCTGGACTACGAACGCGTGTCGGCGCTCAACCCGCGCATCATCTGGTGCGGTGTCTACGGCTACGGCGAAGACGGCCCTTACGCCGGGCGCCCGGCCTATGACGACCTGATCCAAGGCGCGGTTGGCATTGCCGCCCTGCAGCAACGCAGCGGGGCGAGCGAGCCGCGCTACGTGCCGCTGACGATTGCCGACCGCATGGTCGGCCTGCATGCGGCGCACAGCGTGGCCATGGCGCTGTATGGGCGCGAGCGCACCGGGCGCGGCTGCCGCATTGACGTGCCTATGTTCGAGACCATTGCCAGCGTGGTGCTGTCGGACCACCTATACGGGCACACCTTCGAGCCGCCCAGCGGTGACGCCGGCTACGTGCGGCTGTTGTCGCCGGGGCGCCGACCCTACGAAACCAGCGATGGCTACATCTGTGCGCTGGTCTACAACGACGGGCACTGGCAGCGTTTTCTACGCGCCATCGAGCGCGACGACTTGTGGGTCGCCCCGCGTTTTGCCAACCTGAGCAGCCGCACTCAGAACATTGACCACGTGTACGGCTTTCTGGGTCAGACGCTGCGCGGGCAAAGTACCGCGCATTGGTTAGCGCTGTTCGAACAAATCGACGTGCCGGCGGTGCCCCTGAACACCGTCGAGTCCCTGCTGGATGACCCGCACCTGGCGGCGGTGGGCTTCTTCCGCCAGGTCGAGCACCCGAGCGAAGGGGCGATGCGCACCTTTGGCGCACCGGCGCACTGGGTGGGTTGCGACGTCAGCAAGCTCGCGCCCGCGCCGCGACTGGGGGAACACACCGAGTCGGTGCTGCGCGAATGCGGCTTTGATGCCAGCGCACTGACGTCCTTGCTGGCCAGTGGCGCGGCGGGGTCGGTCGCCGCCGATGTGAAGGTGTCGGCGTGAGCGCCCTGGCATTGACCGTGACTCGACTGGCCGGCGCTCTGGGTGCGGAACTCTCCGGGCTCGACCTGTCGCAGCCGTTGCGTTCGCATGACTTGGCGGCGCTGCGTAGCGCCTGGCTCGATCATGGTGTCGTCTTTTTGCGTGACCAGCAGCTCACGTCCGGGCAGTTCCTGGCCTTCGCCCAGGCCGTTGGCACGCCGGTGGAATACCCGTTCGTCAAGGGCATTGATGGCTTCCCGGTCATCATCGAAATAAAAAAACTGGCGCACGAAAAAGTCAACTTCGGCGGTGTCTGGCACAGCGATACCGCCTACCTGGCGCAGCCGCCGATGGCCACACTGCTGCTGGCGCGCGAGGTTCCGCCTTACGGCGGTGACACGCTGTTTGCCAACCAGGTGCTGGCCTACGAGGCCTTGTCGGACGGCATGAAACGACTGCTCGATCCCCTGGTGGCGGTCAACACCTCGGCCAAGGCTGATGTGACGCGCACCCGCGAAGACCGCCTGGCCGAAGCCGGGCGCGCCGACCAGCGCAATCATTACGAGGCCGAACATCCCGTGGTGCGCACCCACCCGGAAACTGGCCGCAAGGCCTTGTATGTCAACTGTGCACACACCGCGCGCTTCGTCGGCATGATCGAAGAGGAGAGTGCGCCGCTGCTGCAGTTTTTGTTCGCGCACCAGAGGAAGGAGGAGTTCACCTGCCGTTTCCGCTGGCAGGTAGGTTCCCTTGCGCTCTGGGACAACCGCTGCACGCACCACTGCCCGGTCAACGATTACCACGGCTTCCGTCGGGTCATGCACCGCATCACGCTGGCGGGTGATCGGCCTCAACGATAGCTTATTGAGGCTTTCATAAATCATGAAAAACGCCTCACAACCGCTCGCCCTGAGCTTGTCGAAGGGCTTCGACAGGCTCAGCCCGAACGGTAAAGTGTCATGAATAAAACATCAATAGGTGTGCAACCAGCGCGGCCGGAGACGAGCCCTTCGCTGTCTACATGATCTGGCCTCGTGGAATAGTGTGCCCAACGGAGGCTAAAAACTGCGGGGCCATCGCCCTTAATTGCTCGGCAGATTTCCGCAACGGCAATAGCAACTTCTTGATGGCTCCAGCAGGCGTAGTTTCGCCGGATAGCAGATTCACGCTCAAAGCTGCCACCACATTGCGGTTCTCGTCACGCACAGGGACGGACAAGCCGCAGATCTCGGGATCAAATTCCGCGTCGACCCAAGCATAGCCAGCCTCGCGAATTTCGGAAAGCGATTGACGCAGCCCCGCTTCCGTATTGACGGTCTTCGCAGTATAAGGTTTCAGTGGCACGTCTTGTAGGTATCTCTGCAATGCCGATTCCTGTTGGAAAGCTAGCAGCACACGTCCCGGTGAAGTGGCATACGCCGGCAGGTGGCTGCCCATGCCGAGCCGCAGTGACATGATCTTGCGCGATGGGATTCGCAGTACGTAGATCATGTCAGTGCCATCAAAAACCGACAGCGCGCAGGACTCCCTTACTTCAGCACACAGGTCCTCAAGTACACGCTGAGCAAGGCCCCAGAACGGCAGGGACGTCAGGTACGTCATCCCCAAATTGAGGATCTTCGGTGTGAGCCGGAATTCTTTACCGTCGGAGGTCGTGTAGCCGAGTTCTGAAAGTGTCATCAAGATGCGTCTGACGACTGTGCGGGGGAGTTGCGTCGAAGCAGCGACCGACGCCACGGTATGGCTGCCACTGCCATGCCCCATGGCCTCGATGACGCTGAGACCGCGCGCAAAAGACCTTAGGAAACTGTCGCTTTCTGGAGTAGTCATATGAATTTGTAGTGTGGAGATTTTATCCGCTCGTTCCCGCACCACGTGGGTTATGCAAGGCGCTGCGAGCGTCATGCCCACACGAGTTCCCCATCATTCTGCCCGTGCTTCGGCGGGGGGGCTGTCGGCGACGCAGCGGATTGCGACAAGTCCGCAGGCGCACCGCTGAGCACGGTGACTTCATTATCGGCTGCATCGAAGCGTGCGAATAGAGGCAACTGTTCTGCTATCGACTCGTCAACTGCTTCTTCAGCGGTCAGTACGGGCCCAAGGCACACATCCCACAGCAGGGACAGCTTCGACCATTCATCGAACGTCCTGGCGCGAAAAATGGCTTCGAGACTTACGGTGCATTTTTTGAGCTCTTCGTGGTCTTGAGAGTGCGATGCGCCCACAAGCTCCGGGCATCCCGCAAGTTCGCAGAAGCGATCCCAGAATTTGGCCTCCAGTGCGGCAAACGTCACATGGCGGCCATCGGAGGTTTCGTATATCCGGTACGCGGGGTGGGCGCCGCTGTGCCTCATGCGTGCCGCCGCTGTGTCTGAGCCCGCCAAGTGATGGGCGGCCAGAATCGGGTGCAACATCAATGCACTGTGGGTGATGGATAAGTCGATAAAGCGTCCCCGCCCCGTGTGTTGCCGCTCTAGCAGCGCTGCGAAAATGGCAATCACAGCCGAATAGCTCCCACCCACCAAATCGCCGATGAGCGCAGTGGGCATGGCTGGCTCCCGCCACAGGCTGTTCGAGAGCAAGCCCGCGCTGCCCTGAAAGTTGAGATCGTGCCCTGCGAGATGCGCGCGCTTCGTGTTCTGACCGTAACCGGAGATCGAGCAGTAGACCAGGCGCGGATTGATGGCTCGCAAAGCGCTCGCGTCGATCCCCAGTCGTCGCGTGACGCCGGGGCGAAAACTCTCAACCACGACATCGGCTCTGGGCACCAGATCAAGAAAGGCCTGAAGGCCGGACGCAGTCTTGAGGTCGAGCGCAATGCTGCGTTTGCCGCGATTAGATGAAGTAAACGCGGCGCCAAGCCCGGACTTGGCCAGTGGGCTGATATCGCGCGCATAGTCGCCTTCGGCGGTGTCTTCGACCTTGATGACGTCGGCACCGTAGTGCAGCAGCATTTGCGTCGCGTAAGGACCGGGCAGCAGCCGCGTCAGGTCGAGTACTTTGACGCTGGCCAGTCCTTGCGTGGCGGCGACCGGATTGTTTTCAAGGCTCATGACGCCCCCAACAGTTCGAAGCGTGGCAGACTCAGCCCATCACTGACTTTCTCGAAAACCACCTTGACTCGGGCACCGATGCGGATGCTCGCCAGATGACCCGGTACCATGGCGCCCATCATCTTGACGCCTTCGTCGAGTGTGACTACGGCCACGGCGTAAGGAACATGTTCTTTCATGTGCTCGTTGGCGGCGCGATGGTTGATGGTGAAGGTGTAAATCACGCCAAGTCCGGAGCTCTCCATCCAACCCGTGTCCTCGGACAGGCAGGTACGGCAAAACAGCCTGGGATAAAACTGCAGCGTCGAACAGGCGTTGCATTTCTGGACCAACAGCCTGTCTTGGCGCGTTGCATCCCAGAATGCCTTGGTAGATCCGGTCGGTTGCGGTAGCGGTCTTTGTGCAATGCCCATGGTCAGACTCCGAGAATCATGGTGGTGTTGGCGGAAAATACGAGGCCGGGCGCATGGCATAGCGCAAGCTTGGGGTCGGGAAGTTGCCGTTCCCCACATTCGCCGCGCAATTGGCGCACCGCTTCGATCACCAGGAAGATGCCGAACATCCCGGGGTGGCCGTAGGACAGCCCGCCGCCAGAGGTGTTGATGGGAAACGCGCCGCCCGGCCCGAGCCGGCCGTTCCGGACGAAGTCTTTGCCTTCGCCGCGCGCACAAAACCCGAGTTCTTCGAGCGACTGCATCACACCAATGGTGAAGTGGTCGTAGATCTGGATGACGTCGATGTCCTTGCGTGTGACATCGGCCATGCGAAACGCCTGCTCTGCCGTGGCAGCAACGCCGGTATCGAGCCAGTCGTCCAGATCGAAGGGGGTGTAGTGGTGCGAGAAGCGTTCGGCAATGCCGCGCACGAGAACTGGACGTTTTTTCAGGGAGGCAGCACGCGCCGCGCTGGTGACGACGAGGGCACCACCTCCATCGGTAACGAGGCAGCAATCGCGCTGGCGCAGAGGCTCTGCCACCAACGGCGAATCAAGCACGTCTTCGATGCTTAGCGGCTCGCGGCGATAGGCCTTCGGATTGAGTGCCGCCCATCTGCGCGCCGCAACCGCAATCTCGGCCAGGTCGGCGCTGGTCGTTCCATACCGATGCATATGCAGTTGGGCGACCATCGCGTAGTAGCCGATGGGACTGAGGTGCCCGTGCGGCACCACGAATTGGCCGCGCGGGGAGCGCGGGTCTTCGACCAGGGCCGTGAGCTTGCGCGATCCGTCGGAGAGCTGGGTGCTTCCATAAGTGATCAGGGCCACCTCGCACATGCCTGCCGCGATGGCGGCCATGGCGTGGCGAATGTGAAGCAGGTTCGACATGCCGCCGACATTGGTGCTGTCGGTATACCTGGGCCGGATGCCCAGATATTCGCTCAGCTGCAGACTGGGGAAGCGGTCATCGGTATGCGCAAACACACCATCGACATCCTGGAGCGCAAGCCCGGCGTCCAGCAATGCCCGGCGAGCCGCTTGCGCCTGAAGCTCGACGGCGGTTTTGTCGGGAACCTTGCCCAGATCGGATTCGGCTACGCCAACGATGGCAAACCCAGGGGAGGAGCTGGCAGATGTATTCGAAATATTCATAGGGAAGTGGAAAGGAAATCCTTAACGGGCCACGGGGCAGGGCGCCAGCGGCCAGTAACGGCTGCGGACTTCGCGTTTGAGCAGCTTGCCGGTTTCAGTGCGAGGTAAGGTGTCAGCGAAGTCCACACTCCTCGGGCACTTCAGCGCCGACAGTTCCTGACGGCAAAAGTCGATCAAGACTTGCTTGAGTTCATCCGAAGGGGCCGTGCCGGCCTGGAGTTGCACCACGGCCTTGACCTCTTCACCAAACTCCTCGTTGGGAACACCGACCACCGCGACATCCGCGACCGCGGGGTGCCGCAGGAGCACGTTCTCCGTCTCTTGCGGGTAGATATTGACCCCGCCCGAAATGATCATGTTGGCAAGCCGGTCGGTCAGGTAGAGGAACCCTTGTGCATCGACATAACCGATGTCGCCGTAGGTAGCCCACCCACGGGCGTTGTAGGCCTGTTGCGTTTTTGCAGGATCGTTGTGGTATTCGAGCGGCGGCCCGCCCGAGAAGTAGACGATGCCTGGTGTGCCCGTTGGCAATTCCGAGCCGCTCTCATCGACGATATGCGCCGCGCCGAATTCGACCCGGCCCACCGACCCTTTGTGCTGCAGCCATTCGGCCGAATCAAGGGAGGTCCGTCCGATCAGTTCGGTGCCGCTGTAGTACTCGTAAAGGAGGGGGCCCCACCAGGCAATCATGGCCTCCTTCACCCACACCGGGCAGGGGGCAGCCGCATGGACAGCCACGCGCATGCTCGACAGATCGAAGCGCAAGCGCTCGGCTTCGGGCAGGCGCAGCAGTCGGACAAACATCGTCGGCACCCACTGGCCATGCGTGACGCGGTACCGCTCGATAGCTTCGAGCGCCTTGAGCGCGTCGAATTTCTCCATCAGAATGCAACTTCCACCCTGGCGCATGACGTTCATGTTCCAGCGCACGGGAGCCGTGTGATAGAACGGCGCCGTGGAGAGGTAGATAGTTTTGGCGTCGAAGTTTTTCCAGGCGGTCCGGGCATCCGGCACTGCATTGAAGTGCCTGTTGGAGGATTCCAGTGCGCGCTTTATGCCTTTGGGTTTGCCGGTGGTGCCCGACGAATACGAGAAGTCGGTTCCTTCGGGCGTATCCGGCAAGACCACTCCGTCGTCAACTGCCGCAAGCATGGTCTCATACGGTAGAAAGCCCGCGTGGGTGCCATCCAGCACAAAGCGCGTCATGGACCGGGTGGCCTCGTTGATCGCCGGGGCTGTATCGAGCAGAGTCTGCGACGTAAATAGCGCTTTGGCACCGCAGTCATGCACGATATACAGCATTTCAGACGCCTTGAGGTGCCGGCTGATCGTGGTGTAGTACAGGCCGATACGGTGCGCAGCCCAAAGGATCTCAAAGTACTTGGGGTGGTTTTCGAGATAAACCGCGATGCCATCCCCGGTTCGCAGTCCACGGGCCAGCAACAGGGCGGCGCACTTGCGCGAACGTAGTTCCAACTGCGACCAGGTGACAAACTCGCCGCCATCGAGCATGCGGTAAGCAATGCCGCCGGGATTTTCCAGCGCGATGCGCTGTAGCGCGTCGCCGTGTCGAAGAAGTATGGAAGATGTTTTCATGTCAGTGCGCCAGTGTGGCGACGCCGTGGGTCAGCACGGCAATGTTGCGCTCGACCGAGCGGGCACGGAAGTTGACCGTGGCACCCTGGCGCCACATTGCAACCGCCAGCGTTTCGCCAGGAAAAAACGGAGCAGAGAAGCGCACAGCCAAGCTCTTGAGTCGTTCCGGCTGGTTGTCCGCGAACCCTTTCAGCACAGCCTTTCCGGCCATGCCGTAGGTGCACAAGCCGTGGAGGAGTGGAGTCTGGAAACCTGCCGAACGGGCGGCCAGCGGGTCGGCGTGAATCGGGTTGTGGTCGCCGTTGAGCCGGTAGAGCAGCGCCGCGCGCGGCAAGGTCGGCAACGCAAGTTCGAGGTCCGGCGGCGTTTGTGGTGTCGCTGGCAAGGGATCCATCGGCTCATCTGAACGGCCGAAACCGCCATCGGCCCGGCAAAACGAAGTGTGCTCCACCGTGGCCAGCAAGCGCCCGTCGGCTTCATCGTGGATTCGCCGCTCGGTGACCACCAGTGCCCCCTTACCAGTTCCCTTGTCGATCAGCCTCGTAAGGCTGGTCTTGCTGCGCAAAACGCCTTGTGGCGCTGCTGTTCCGTGCAGTGTCATGCGGTGCTCGCCGTGCAGTATCTTCATCCAGTCGATACCGGTTGCCGGATTCGCGGCCCAGGCCCCTGGGGCACCCAGCACGGTGAAGATCGAGGGCACGACGCGCTGGTTCTGCTCGTAAACAAACGGAAGTTCTGAGAAATCCAGTGGATCAGCACCATAGCCAAGACTCAGCGCATAGAGGATGCAATCCTGCCGCGAATACGCGCTTAGCTTGTCTTCGAAGATCCAGTTCTTGAGCGTGTCGTAGGAAATTGCCATATTGTTTTCTGTGCTCGCTTCGCCTAGTCCGCCTTGATATTGGCGGCCTTGATCACCTGCTCCCAGCGCGCTTTTTCCGCCTGCACAAAGCGCGCGAAAGCCTGGGGCGTGCCGCCCACCGGTACGCCACCCCGCTCAGCGAAACGCTGCTTGATCTCGGCAGAGGCAAGTACCTTTTGCAATTCCTGGTTCAGCGCGGCGACCACGGTGGGCGGTGTCTTTGCGGATACGAAGAGTCCCAGCCAGACCGTGACATCGATGTCGGGGTAGCCGGATTCCACTAGCGTTGGGACGTTAGGAAGCTCAGCAACGCGCTCGCGCGTGGTGACGGCCACCGGAACCAGTTTCCCACTCCGGATGAACGGCAAGGAGGTGATGAGGTTGTCGACCATGATGTCAACCTGCCCGCCGATCAGGTCGGTCAGCGCAGGCGCCGCGCCGCGGTAGATGATGTTGACCGCGTTCAGGCCAGAACGGCTCTTGAACAGCTCGCCGGTCAAATGGCCAGACGAGCCGCTAGTCGATACCGCCATCGACAGGCCCTGGGGCATGGACTTGGCTAGCGCTTTCAGTTCATCGACCGTCTTGATTCCCAGCTTCGGGCTGGCCACCAGGACGTTGGGCATGGACAGCACATGGATCACTGGTGCCATGTCCTCTGACTTGTACGGAAGTTTTTCCTGCAGCGTGTAGTTGGCCGCATTGGGTCCGAGACTGCCCATCACGAGCGTGTGACCATCTGGGTCGGCCCTCAGCATGGCTTGAATACCCAGTGTTCCGCCTGCACCGGGAACGTTCTCGACGACGACCGGCTGTTTGAGCGTTTCCGACAGCCCTTTGGCGACAAGCCTGCTGGTCTGGTCAAGGATGCCGCCGGGCGCGGCCGGTGCGATTATGCGCAGCGGTTTGCCCGGGGTCAGTTCTGCGGCGTGCGCGGCCAAGGCCCCGCCCAATGCGATCCAGGCCAAGGCACGGCAGGCGGTGCCGATGAATATGGAGATTTTCATGATGGATTCCTTCTTGACATGCGGTTGCCGAAAAAACGATCATTAAATGTTGACATGACCGCTAGACGGACTATATCATCCGTCTGGCGGACAATTCTACTTTAATCTTCAATGTTGTCAATGGATTCACAAATGCAAGCCACCACCAGCCACACCGAGATATCCAGGCGAGGAATTTTTTCCGCCGACCACGAGATGTTCAGGACCACTGTCAGGCGGTTTATCGAGCGGGAGATTCTTCCCTTTCATGCGGCTTGGGAGCAAGAGGGCCTGATACCGCGCGAAGTCTGGCGCAAGGCCGGGCGGGCGGGCCTGCTGCTACCCATGGCGGCGGCCGAGTACGGCGGCGGTGGCGGGGACTTCCTGCACACGGCCATCGTCGTTGAAGAAATCGCCCGCGTGCTGGCAAGCGGGGTGCTGGGCTTTACCACCCACTCGGACATTGTGGCCCCCTACTTGGTGAATTTTGCAACGCAAGAGCAGAAACTGCGCTGGTTGCCGGGTCTGGCCAATGGCGATATTGTTTCCTCGATCGCCATGACCGAGCCGTCCGCCGGCAGTGACTTGAAGGCCATTCGCACCACCGCTGAACGAACGTCTGAGGGTTACTGCTTGACTGGGCAGAAGACCTTCATCACCAACGGTTTTCATGCCGACCGGGTGCTGGTGGTCGCCAAGACCCGGCCTGAAGCTGGCGCCAAGGGCATGAGCCTCTTTTGGGTGGATGCCACGACGCCTGGTTTCAGCCGGGGCCGTGTGCTCGACAAGATCGGACAGCGCGCGCAGGACACGGTTGAGCTGTTTTTCGACAAGGTGCTGGTGCCTTTTGACTGCCTGATTGGAGAAGAGGACAAGGCCTTTGGCTACCTGATGCACGGTCTGGTGCAGGAGCGGCTGATGATTGCGCTGCGCTGTGCCACCCATCTGGAGGCGGCGCTGGACTGGACCATCCAGTACACCAAGGAGCGGGAGACCTTTGGCAAACCCTTGATCGCAAACCAGTACACCCGTTTCAAACTGGCCGAGATCAAGACACTGGCCCATGCCACGCGTGCTTTCGTAGACGCTTGTCTGATACGGCACATGGCGGGCGAACTCGACGCCGAAGGCGCCGCCATGGCCAAGCTCTGGGCCAGTGAATCCACGCGCGCCATCGATGATCTGCTGCAAATGTTCGGCGGCTATGGCTTCATGCGCGAGTACCCGATTGGCCGCGCCTTGACCGACGTGCGCGGCAATCGCATCTATGGCGGTTCGTCGGAAATGATGAAGGAAATCATCAGCCGCACGCTGTGACTGCGGTCTTGAATTCGAATCCCGTCCACCCGCTGAGCACTGACGAATACCCACTTTTACCAATTGAAGGAAAACCCATGGATTTACATCTGAACGGCCGCGTGGCCATCGTCACCGGCTCCGGTCGAGGCATTGGCCGCGCCGCCGTGACCGCGTTGGCGCAGGAGGGCGTCAACGTTGTGGTGACCGACATCGATCCCCGGGCGGTGGAGGAGACCTGCGTCGCACTGCGCTACAACGGCCATGCCGTCCTGGGCGTGACGGCGGACGTGTGTGATGCCGAGCAGGTGCAGCATTTGGTCGACCGCACCGTGGAGACCTTCGGCAAGGTTGACATCCTGGTCAACAATGCCGGCTTCACCCGGGACAAATACCTGGTCAAGATGCTGCTGAGCGATTGGGATGCGGTGATCGATACCGTGCTCAAAGGTGCTTACCTGTGTACCAAGGCGGCCCTGCCATCGATGATGGCGCAGCAATGGGGTCGCGTGATCAATATCTCCTCGCGAGCGCACCTCGGGAACCCGGGCCAGACCAATTACTCGGCCGCCAAGGCCGGGTTGATTGGTTTCAGTCGGGCGCTGGCGCTCGAGCAGGGTAAGTACAACATCACATCCAATGCCATTGCCCCGGGCTTTATCGAAACCGAGTTGGTGCGCGCGTTGCCCACCTACGAGCGCTTGCGAGACGCTGCGCTGGCACGCAACTCTGTACCGCGCGTGGGAACGCCGGACGACATTGCAGGCGCCATCCTGTATCTGGCCTCGGAGTATGGGGGTTATATCACCGGTGAGACCCTGCATGTGAGCGGTGGTCGTTATGCCAGTTGAGGTTGGCCCAGAGTCGCCGTTTACCTGAATATCTCTCCCAATCCATGGATAAAGGAAGGACTCATGGTAGACGATTTGATGCAAGGGGCCAAGGCCACGCTGGCCACAGACGCGCCGAGTTTTGTTCACGAGCCTTGGCGTACGGCGCATGACGGGCAGGCAGGGAGAGCAAAACCCATGGGGCTTTGCTGCGCAGGCCAAAGTGTGACTAGCCACGCGCTTGCTGACGCGACAGGACGCTGCAGGTTGCCACCAGCAATTGCGCGCATTCTGCCAGATTGCCTTCCATGCGGTGGCGGGGTCCGGCGATCGCTACGGCAAGCGTTTCCCGGTTGACGGTGAGAAATGCGGACACGGCCCAGACGTCACTGACGTTCTCGCCTCGCGTCAGGAAATAACCCAGCCGCCGACTCTGCAAAATGTCATCGACAAGCGCTTCATGATCGGTAATGGTGGAGGAAGTGACGGCAGACAGTTGGCGTCTTTCGAGCCAGTTCCGAAGTTCAGGTTCTTTGAGGCTGCCTAGCAGCGCCTTGCCGGTGGCGCTCGAATACAAAGGCTTGAACTCACCAGGTTTCGCGGAATACCTGATCGGATGCTGGCCCTCAATGACCAGTAAGTAGATGACCGAGTCGCCTTGCCGCTTGCCAAGTATCACGGTTTCGCGCGACGTGTCACGCAGCCGCTCGAGCAGAGACGTTGCGCGCTCGATGAATGGGTCGTGTTCCAAAATATCGTGCGCGACGTCATACATCCGCTTGGTCGGATAAAGCGAGCGCGGGCGCGTTAACGAATACAAGTAGCCGCGCGCTGTCAGCGTGGTGATTATGGCGTGACAACTGCTTTTGGGAATGTTTGCAGCTTCGGCCAGGTCAGTGAGCGATAGCGGGTGTTGGCTCGCCTGAAACGCTTCGAAGATATCGATGACTCGTTCTATCGCGGTGACCATGACGCCTGACATGTTTTCTTTCCTTTGATCCAAGGTGCGGATCACCGCATTTCAGCCCGTTGAACAATTTGGCTTTGTTTGGCCGATATTACGTGATCTCGCTCCGGTTGTTCGAAATATCGAATTTAGGTTCTTGCGGCAGAAGTTGATGATGCCTACGATTACGATTCAAGTCAACCAAGGAGATACGGAAGCGTGCAGAAAAACAAAGACATCCTGGTCGAGGAACGCGCACCTGGTGCCGTCTGGATCACTATTGATAGGGCGCAAAAGCACAACGCGCTTGCCCGCCATGTGCTTTCGGGTATTGCGAACGCGATAACGGATGCGAGTAACAGGCGCGGGACGCGCGTGATCGTCCTCACCGGAACTGGCGACCGTTTCTTTGCGGCTGGCGGAGATCTCGTCGAACTCGCCAGCGTGCGAGACGAAGCCTCCACGATTGCGATGACTAACGAGGCTCGCATGGCGCTCGATACCGTGCGTAACTGCTCCGTACCGGTGTTGGCTTATCTCAACGGTGATGCGATCGGCGGGGGCGCGGAACTGGCTTTGGCGTGTGACATGCGGATGCAGGCCTCACACGCACGCATAGGATTTGTTCAAGCCAAGCTGGGCATCACGTCCGCTTGGGGCGGCGGACCGGACCTGTGTCAGCTTGTTGGCGCAGCGCGAGCCATGCGGATGATGAGCCGCTGCGAGCTGGTCGATGCTGAACAAGCATTGCGCTGGGGCTTGGCCGATGCAGTGATCAGCGACGGCTTGGCGGGGGCCGATATTCAAGCTTTTATCGGCCCCATGCTGGCTTGCGCGCCGCAGGTGATACGCGGTATCAAGGCTCAAATCTCTGCATGGCGCCAGGGTGCATCTTACGAGGTGCGGCGCACTCTAGAACAGCAGCAGCTCGTGACAACGTGGCTCCACCAAGACCACTGGAACGCGGCTGAAAAGCTTTTGGCGAAAGGCAGAAAATGAGCAGCACCGACAACCCAACAACGACGAGCACGGAGCCAAGTCTTAAGCCCGTCAGCCGAAGCGGCATCGAGGTACCGACCAGTGTCGATGCCTCGGCCGTCAACCCGGACAATATCGGCGCCCCCGGAGAGTATCCTTTTACGCGGGGTATTTTTCCCGACGGCTACCAGGGCCGCCTCTGGACCATCCGGCAATATTCAGGTTTTGGCACGGCTGAAGAGTCCAACGAGCGCTACAAGTTCCTACTCGCTAAGGGGCAGACCGGTCTCTCGGTGGCGCTCGACCTGCCCACGCAGTGTGGCTTCGACCCGACGCATCCAATGGCGCGGCCTGAAATTGGCAAGGTGGGTGTCTCGCTCTCCAATTTGAGCGAAGCTGAGATTTTGTTTCAAGGGCTCGACCTCGCGAAGATATCAACCTCATTCACGATCAACGGCACCGCGGCAATCATCTACGCAATGTACTTGGCGGTGGCGGATAAGCAGAATGTTCCCCGCAGCAAGCTTACCGGCACCATCCAGAATGACATCTTGAAGGAGTACGTCGCGCGAGGCACCTGGATTTTTCCTGTGCGCCCCTCGATGCGGCTCATCGCGGACTCGATCCTCTATTCGAACGACGTCTCACCCCGATTCAACCCCATCAGCATCGCTGGCGCCCACGTTCGGGACGCTGGCGCGACAGCGGCGGAAGAGATGGCCTACACGCTAGCCAACGGACTTGCTTATGTCGATGAACTGCGGGCACGCGGCGGCGACGTGGAGAAGTTCGCCAAGCGCTTGTCATTCTTCTTTTATGTCCATATGGACTTCTTCGACGAAATCGCGAAGTTTCGTGCGGGCCGACGGCTTTGGGCGCGCCTCATGAGGGAACGCTATGGCGTGCGGGACCCCAAGGCGCAGCACTTCCGGTTCGGTGTAGTGTGTGGCGGCTCTTCGCTGGTTGCTCCGCAACCATACAACAACGTGGTCCGCGTGGCCGTGGAAACCATGGCTGCTGTGTTTGGCGGGGCGCAATCTATTTTTACCTGCGCGTTCGATGAAGCGTTTCAGATCCCGACGGAATTCTCCGCCGAGCTGGCCGTTCGAACGCAGCAAATGATCGCTTATGAAACCGGGATCGCCCGCACAGTCGACCCCTTGGGCGGTAGTTACTTTCTGGAACAGCATACCGACCGGATGGAAGAGCAAATCACCAAGGTGATGGCCGAGATCGACGCCTATGGCGGAGTGATCCAGGCAATCGAAGACGGATGGATTCAGCTTCGGCTCGCCGAACGAGGTCTGGAACGCAAACTGGACACCGACTCTGGCGACAACGTGATCGTGGGACAGAACCACTTCAAGAAGTTGAACGAAGAGATCAAGGTCGGCGAGGTTTTCAAGCTGGATCCGACAGTAGCGCAACGCGCGCTCGAAAAATTCCAGCGCCTTCTCGATACACGTCAGCAGACGGCCGTGGACGAATCACTCTCGAAGCTGGCCGTAGCCGCCACCAAAGACCGCGAAAACGTAATGCCCTACCTTGTGGAGTGTTGCCATGCCTACGCCACCGTGGGCGAAATGGTCGCATGCCTGAAAAAGGAATGGGGCGAATTCAAGGAGCCAGTAAATCTATGAACACCCTGCAGGCAAGCGCCGTGTTGGCCGGCAAGCGGATACTTATCGGAAAGCCCGGCCTCGACGGCCACGACATCGGCGCCAAAATCGTCGCTTTGGCCCTGCGCAATGCCGGTGCCGAGGTCATCTACACCGGCTTACGTCGCAGCCCGCAACAAATCGCCCAAGTTGCGGTTGACGAAGGGGTTGATGCGGTGGGCTTGAGCATCCTGTCGGGCAGCCACAAAGAGCTGGTTCGCGATGTTATGGTGCAATTGCAGGCACTCAAGGCCGGCGATATCAAAGTGTTCGTGGGCGGGACTATTCCCGCGGAGGACCAGCCCCTGCTGCTCGAACAGGGTGTGGCGTCGATCTTTACCGCCGACATGCCGCTCCAGGACGTGGTGAATATTCTCGCGAAGAGCCTCGCATGAACGCACCCCTTGCCGGCATTCGTGTTGTCGAGGTGGGCCACATGCTGGCGGGCCCCTACTGCGGCCTCATGCTGGCCGACATGGGTGCAGAGGTGATCAAGATCGAGCCGCCAGAAGGGGATATCGCGCGCTCGGTCAGCCCGCATTTTATTGGCCCCCACAACGCTTACTTCGCCAGTCTCAATCGCAACAAGAAGAGTGTTGTGATTGACTTGGCCAGCGTTGAAGGTCAGCAGGCGCTGGGTCGTATAGTGACGGACTCGCACGCGCTTGTTACCAATCTTCGGCCCTCTGCGATCCGAAAACTGGGGTTGACCTACGCGGCCTTGCGCCAATGGAACGAGCACCTTGTTTGTGTTGCTTTAACGGGCTATGGGCTGGAAGGCCCCTATGCAGACAGCCCGGCATACGATTATGTAATCCAGGCCATCACTGGGGTTATGTCGCTCACTGGTGATCCTTCGGCGCCGCCGACCAAGGCCGGTTATTCGGCAGTCGACAATTCGGCGGGACTGGTAGCCGCGATCGGGCTGCTTGCGAAAATTGTGCAGGGCTGCGGCGGGCAGGTAGATGTCGCTATGTATGACGTGATGCTTTCGCAGCTCAATTATCTGGCAGGCGCCGCACTCAATACCGGGGAAGTTGTTGAGCGGATGCCGAATTCATCCCATCCGTACGTCGTCCCGGCACAGATTTTTCCGACGGCGGCAGGCTGGCTAACGCTGTTTATCACACACGACAAGTTCTGGCAGAAGTTCTGCAACGAAATCGGACGACCCGAATGGATTGCCGACCCGGTCTTTGCCACCATGACCAGCCGCCGCGTACATCGGGTCGAGGTGGTCGCACGTATTACGGAAGTGCTAAAGGGTGCATCGGCAGCGCACTGGGTTGCTCGTCTCGTGCCGCTGGGAGTCGTCGCCGCCGAAGTCGGAACCTTGAGCGATGCCTTGCAGAGCGACCTTGCACGATCCCGCGCCATGGTGACCACACTGGGTGACGGCAGCCTGCCGTTGCGCGCAGTCGCCAGTCCCATCCGGTTCGAAGGCTATGCGCCGCAGTACGGGTTACCACCACTGCTGGACGAACATCATTCCTTGGTACTTGGAAAGGCTCCTGGATGAACAGGGCGCCGCTCGACCGACGTCAGTTGGGACAGACCTTGACCCGGCTCGCCAACGCGAGCGTGTCAGAGTTGATGGCGCGCCCGTTGCGCGATCCGCCGGAGGTACTCGCCCGCCGGATAGGCATTACGGGCGCGCCCGGCTCCGGCAAGAGCACATTGATCGGGCATCTCGCGCTGCATCGGGCACGGGATCGCCGCATCGGCATACTGGCGGTCGATCCAAGCAGCCCAAAAAGCGGCGGCGCCATTTTGGGCGACCGACTTCGCATGGACGAACTCGCCGGCACATCGGAGCTGTATATCCGCTCGCTGGGCTCGCGCGCCACGTTCGACGGCCTGGCGGACAATCTGCCCGAAATGCTGGACGCGATGGATGACTTCAGCTTTTCGGAAGTGATGCTCGAGACCGTTGGCGTCGGCCAAGTCGAATATGCCGCACGGGTCCAGGTGGATACGCTGGTCCTGCTTTTGCTGCCCGATAGCGGTGACATGGTGCAGGCCATGAAAGCCGGCATCATGGAGATGGCCGATATTTTCGTTGTCAACAAGGCCGACCTGCCCGGCGCCCGGAAAATGGCGACGGATGTCAAGCGAATCGCATCGATCAATCACCAGGATCGTGGGGCGTGGGTTCCCTCCGTGCTACTGGCTTGCGCATCGCAACCAGAATCGATCGAAGCGCTGTCGGCGGAGATCGATCGCCATCAAGCATGGCTGGAGACGAGCGAGCGCCGGGCGGCACTGCTACAGCAGCGCGCGCGTTACCGGCTGCGGCGCCTCGTCGAAGTTCGAACAGCCGAGGTTCTGGCACGGCAGGACCCCGGCTTTTTTGAAAGGCCGCTTGCACAGCAAATGGCAAATGTCCTGGACCTATTGGGCCAGGCTATTCCACGGTAATACAACGCTATATACAGGAGACAACATGAAGATAATGGAATTAAATAACTCTGGCAAATAACCAGGATTCACCGAATATATCAACGAGAAAATGATCTATACACAGGAGACAAAAATGTTTACGAAATGCAAAGCTTTATTTGCGGTAGTGGGTGTTGCGGCAAGTTTCTTTCCTACTGGCCAAGCGTCGGCCGAGGCGATTACTCTCAAAATGGCACATCAATGGCCACAGGTTGAGTCTGATTACGTGGTGGCGACGGGGATCAAATTCGCACAGGAGGTCGAAAAGCGATCAAATGGTCAGATCAAGATTCAATTCTTCCCGGCTGAGTCTCTGGTAAAGGCAGGCAATACACATACGGCTCTGAAAAACGGCGCCGTAGATTTAGCCATCTATCCATATATTTACGCAGCCGGGGCCATTCCAGAAATGAATCTGGTGTTAATGCCGGGGTTATGGAAGTCGCATGACGATGTATTCCGTTTTCGCACCACCGGTCCATGGAAGCAGTTGGAAGCGAAAGCCGAGGCCTATGGTTTCAAGACATTGAGCTGGATTCAAATTTCAGGTGGTGTCGCGTCTACCAAAAAGCCGATAGCCGCTCCTGCTGATGTCTCTGGAGAAAAGGTCCGTGCAGCAGGAAAATATATGTCGTTTGCACTCCAGCAGGCGGGGGCGAGCACGGTATCAATGCCGTCATCTGAAAACTACAGCGCCATGCAATTGGGATTGCTGGATGCGATTTGGACTTCCTCAAGCTCCTTCGGCGCATATCGACTTTACGAGGTTAGCAAGTATTATATTTCTCCTGAAAAATACAGTATTTACTACACCGTCGAACCGATTTCAATCAGTATGAAGACATGGAATAAACTAACGCCGGATCAGCAAAAGATTCTGTCTGATGTCGGCAGCAGCCTTGAACAGGCTGCATTAGATGGTGCAAAAAAAGAAGATCAACGGGTTGCCACGATTTTTGCTGACAACGGGGTTAAAGTTCAGCAAATGACGCTCAGTGATTGGAACCGTTGGCATGTCTTGTTTCAGGAACAGGCACTTGCCAAGTTCAAGAAGGATATTCCAACAGCCGCACCGCTGCTCGACGAAATAATAAATCTTTATAAGTGAGTAGTTTGATGTTTTTCTACACCAATTCCGCTTCAAGTTAGCAGAAGGTTTAGCCTGTGAAAATTTCTCCAAATAACAATCCGGCTCGAGAGAAAAATGTTCTTGCTACGCTTGTGGATATTTCCGGAATATCTGTGGGTGTAGCTACATTTTTCATCGGTATTTTTGTAACTTACGACGTAATAGCCAGAACAGTATTCAGACTGACTAACTCGTGGATCACTGAGGTGACGATGTATTTAATGGGTTACATCACCTTTGTGGGTGCGGCCTACGCGCTCAAAGCTGGTGCACATGTCGCCGTTGACATACTCGTACAACAAGTATCAATTGAAGTGCAACGAGTACTCTTTCTTGCGGTCAATTTCGTATTGCTTGTGGTAGTTCTGGTATTAACCTGGCTTAGTTTCCAATTTTTTTGGGACGCCTGGACCAGTAATGAGCTATCGGATACCCTTTTGTCAGTGAGACTTTGGATTCCCTATCTTTCTTTTTTTGTGGGAATGTTTTTATTACTTGTGGTCACGGTCATGCAAACGCTTGCTCACTTGCCGCAACAAGCTCATAAGAAGGGCGTCATATGATCGAGTTGTGGATTGGTCTGGCCATGTTTTTATCATTGCTGGTCACGCTGTTAATTGGCGTTCCGGTCGCCTTTGCGTTGATCACCATAGGCATGGGTTCGATTGTGATATTGGGCGGTGGTATTGACGCTTTGGGTTTGGTGGCACCTACGTTGTGGTCTTCTGTAGCCAATTTCACATTGACCGCAGTGCCACTTTTCATTCTTATGGGAGCCATTATTTCGGCTTCTGGCATGGGTTCGCGGCTTTACAGTTCGCTGGCGACCTTGATGCACGGTGTGCCCGGTGGGTTGACCGTAGCCACGACACTAGCCTGCACGATTATGGCGGCTGTGTCCGGTTCCAGCGTGGCTACTGCCGGTGCTATTGGCCGCTTTTCGGTGAGCGAGATGCGTCGTTTTGGCTACAGTGATGAAACCGCGTGCGGTGCAGTTGCTGCAGGAGGAACGTTGGGTATTCTGATTCCCCCCAGCATTCCACTAATTGTCTATGGCATTATTGCCCAGGAGTCTATCGGGGCATTGTTTATAGCGGGTATTATTCCTGGACTCATTATGGCCTCGAGCTTTATTGCCTACCAGGTATGGATTGCCACTCGCCTGATGAAAAAGTCCGGTATCGTGACAAATGAGTGTGTCACGCAGCGACAGCGTTTGGCCGCGCTTAAGCATATTGTGCCGATGGTGTTGCTGATTTGGGTGATTCTAGGCACAATTTACCAAGGAATTGCCACGCCGACCGAAGCCGCCGCCTTGGGTGTGTTGGCGAGCTTAATGTTGTCGGCGGTCATCTATCGCGAACTCACTTGGGCCAAATGTGTGATCATTCTGCGCGAGACAGCAACTGGCAGTGTCATGGTCCTTATGATCATTGCCGGGGCCATGCTTTTCGGTTATGCCATGACCACCAGTAATGTGGCACCCACGTTGTCGCGGGTGGTGGCCGAACTGGATGTCGCCCCCTGGGTCGCATTTATTACGATCAACTTGCTTCTGGTGTTTTTGGGCTGCTTCATGGAGACGCTCTCGATTATTGTGATTACGGCGCCCATCCTTATTCCTATTATCCATACGCTGGGATGGGATCCAGTGTGGTTTGGCATCATTATGACAATCAATATGGAGATGGCTCTGATTACGCCGCCCGTGGGTCTGAACCTGTTTGTGGTTCAAGGAGTGGTGCGGGATGTGCCGCTGGCACGCATTATTGTAGGCACCATGCCTTATGTATTCATAATGGCGGCGGTGCTGCTTCTGGTAGGGATATTTCCTGAGCTGGCCACTTTCTTGCCGACGAGAATCCGCTGAACCATTTGGTTGAATCGCTGTCGACACTCCCCTCACATCATCCGCCGAGCGCGTTTTCAATCAACTGCGTGGGTTCTGCCGGCGTGTTGCAATTCAATCCGACCAGTTGGCATATGGCTTGCGTCTCAGCTTTCTGAATGACCGGTTTTTGCAGCAGGAGGATCGCGCATCCGCCAGGCAGCCACCAGCGCCAGCGCACACAACGCCGCTAGCAGCATGAAAGACTCGTTGAAGGCGGCGAGCCGGGCCGGGCTGCTGGCGGCCT
>CAYJMW010000025.1:0-51861 GCA_964371235.1 uncultured Polaromonas sp. | reverse complement strand
AGCGCGTGGACCCCGCCGCTTACAGCCATCGGCCCCTGAGCCAGCGTCTGCAAGGCTGGATGGCTTATGCCTTGATGCGGCTGGCGCTGCTGGTGACCGGGCAGCGTTATTGAGCGAGCGACGTCAGCATTCCGATCCCGATCCGCTCACTCAACGCCCATGCGGTGCCGCGGGGGGTGCGCCCCAGTTTGGTGGAAGCCAGTGCAAGTTGACTTTCATAGTCCTGCTGTGTTAGGACAATTTCCAATCGGTCATAGTCTAATCAGCAATCAGCTGCCCGTTCACGTAGTAGCAGAATCGATCGAAGCGCACGGCGATCTTTGCATCGCGAGATGGAACGGTTTTTTCTCTAGCCAACTTCATGCGCGCGCGCGCATCGCCCAGTGCAAGATCAAGAATTCTTACGCTGCCGTGATCTTCAATCGACAGGATGGACACTGGAAAACTGTCTTCGTCCATCTGATCCGCAAACGACAAATGCTCAGGTCTGACACCTAGCGAAATATCCCCCTCAGGGAGCTCTTTGGTTAAACGCACAAGTTGCTGCCCGCCCAGTGTCAATATTTCACCGTCACGCCTGACCGGCAAAAAGTTCATGCCGGGAGACCCAATGAAGGTTCCGACATAGCTGTTTGCCGGGCGCTCAAAAAGCTCCTCTGGCGTGCCACGCTGTACCACCTGCCCATCCTTCATGACCAGAATTTCGTCGGCGAAGCTCATCGCCTCGTTCTGGTCATGCGTCACGTAAATGACCGTCATCCGGGAATAGGCATGGGCCTGTTTGATGCGGCGACGCAATTCGAATTTCATCTGCGGATCGATCACTGTCAGCGGCTCATCCATCAGGATGGCGGCCACATCGTCGCGCACCAGGCCTCGCCCCAACGAGATCAACTGCTTTTCATCCACGGTCAAATCGCGTGCCGGTCGAGCCAGTCTTGAAGTCAGGCCCAGCATGTCGGCGACCTCTTTGACGCGGGGGCCAATGCGTGCCCGATCCCAGTTGCGACACTTCAGCGGGAAGGCGAGATTTTCGAACACCGTCTTGGACTGGTAAATCACCGGGAATTGAAATACCTGGGCGATATTTCGCTGTGCGGTGGGGATTTGCGTCATGTCGCGCTCATCAAAAAACACACGGCCCTCAGAGGGCTGCAAAAGGCCGGAGATGATGTTGAGCATGGTGGTCTTGCCGCAGCCCGACGGACCCAGCAAGGCATAGGTTCTGCCGTGCTCGAAGACCAGATCGGTGGGCCTCAAGGCGTAGCTTCTTTCGCTGTAGGAATGTCCGACCTGGGACAGATGAAGGCGGCTCATGACTGGGCTCCAGTGGCCGGCGCGGCAAGCAGGGCTCGTTGCCCGGTGGCCGCAAAGGCGAACAATCGCTCGGCCGTGATCCCTATCCCCACGTTGGAGTCCAGATCGTGAATGTGAACGCCCTGGACTTGCAAAGCCAGCGGCCCGACGGCTGAATCAACATACAGGAAAGTTTCCGAACCGGAGACTTCGGAGAAAGTAACCTGACCGGTCACCGATGTCTCCCCGAGCCGCAGTTCGTTGGCGCGGATGCCAAACCAGTAGTCGCCCATGGCCAAGCCGTCAAGGTGCGCAGGCAGCTTGATTCGGGCGCCGCCAGCCAGTTCAATGGCGTTTTCTCTCTTGCTACCCCGGATGAAATTCATGGGCGGGTCATTCACTACCGCGGCGACCTGCATCGAGGCGGGACGATCGAATACTTCTGCGGGTGTCCCGATCTGCAGGATTCGTCCTTCATGCATGACCACCACCGTGTCACCGAGCAGCATGGCTTCGACCGGATCGGTGGTGTTGTAGATGACGATGGTTTGTACCTGCTCCGCCAGCAGACTGCGAAACTCGCTGCGCATTTGCTCGCGCAATTTGTAGTCAAGATTGACCAGCGGTTCGTCCAGCAGGAGGATGCCTGCCTCGCGTGCCAGTGCCCGGGCCAGCGCCACCCGTTGCTGCTGCCCACCGGAGAGTTGCGAGGGCCGGCGCGTCTCAAAACCGGTCAGGCCCACCTTGTCGAGCACGCCCCGCACGCGACGCTCGATGACGGTTTCACCTAGTTCTTTGCGTCGCAGCGGAAACGCGACGTTCTCAAACACATTGAGGTGGGGATAGTTGATGAATTGCTGGTAGACCATCGCAATATCGCGGCGCCAGGGCGGTAAAACTGAAAAGTCCTGCCTGTCAAGCTGCAGCGCGCCTCGGTCCAGAGACTGCAAGCCGCAGATGCCGCGCATCAGGGTTGTCTTGCCGGCCAGGGTTCGACCGATCACGGTCGTCAGTTTTCCCCGTTCGAAGTTGGCGCTGATGCCCTCCAGATGAGAAACACCATCCACCGCAAGGCTAAGGTCATGGAGCTGCAGACTCATGGTGATGCCCTAGCGAATGGCGCCGGCAAGCGTGCCGTGCGACAGGAAGCGTTCGACCACAAAGGCAACCAGCAGCAGGGGTGCCACCGAAATCAGCGCGGAGGCTGACAAACTCCACCACGGCGTGACCGACGAGTTCAGCGCGACGACCGCTACCGGGAGCAACTGCGTGTCCGTGAAAGTCAGTGTGAAGGCAAAAAAGAAATCATTCCAGCCGAAGATCAGACAAAACATTCCGGCCACGATGATCCCCGGCAAGGAGTTGGGAAGGATGACGCGCAGGAAAGCCTGAAACGGCGTACAGCCGTCCAGCATGGCCATCTCGTCGATCTGACGCGGCACATTGTTGAAAAAGTCCACCATGATCCAGACGGCGATGGGCAAGAGTAGCGCCACGTACACCAGAATCAGGCCGATCTTGCTGTCCAGAAGATCCAGCCACTTGAGCATCAGAAAGAACGGAATCGCCAGCACGATGGGTGGCATGATGCGCTGCGAGATGAAAAAGAAAATCAGATCCGCGTTTTTGACAAGGCCGGCACGGTAGGTGAACCTGGATAAGCCGTAGGCGGCGAGCGAGCCTAAAACGATGCTGATCAGGCTGGCGCTTGCCGTCACGATCAGGCTGTCCAGATAGGGCTTGACGATGTCAATGCCCCCGCCACCGCCGAACAAACTTTTCCATCCGGTCAGCGAGGGCTCGTATTGAAGCCATGGCAGGTAGGTCGGGCCGCCCGTGACTCCATTGGCGGTTTTGAAACTGGTGGTCAGCGCCCACAAAAACGGTGTGACGACAAAGACGCTCCAGAGCGCCATCGCCAGGTATTTCAAAAAAAGGTAAAGGCGCGACATCAACTGCGCCCTCCAACCAGGGCACGGTGCAGCAGTTTGCCGATGAGGGTGAGAAGAATAATCATGATGACCAGATAGGTGATGGAGAGCGACGCGGCGTAGCCGATGTCAAAGTCGCGCAGACCTTTGATATAGATGTAGTAGCCCGAGGTTTCCGTTGCCGTGCCTGGGCCACCCGAGGTCAATACGTAAACCGTCTCCATCAGCTTGGAGGCCTCGATCAGGCGGATCATGATGGCACCGATGGAAACCGTCGCCATCAAAGGGAAGGTCACGTTCAGGAAGGTCCGGATCGGTCCCGCGCCGTCAATGGCGGCGGCGAGAAACGGCTCTCGGGGAAGACTGATCAGACCGGCCAGCAGGAGCAGGAACATGAACGGTGTCCATTGCCATATTTCGACAATCATGACGCTGACCACCGCCCAGCCGCCCGATGTCAGCCAGGGGTAGGGACCCAGGCCGATCAGGTGCAGGAAATCATTGGCCGGCCCCAGCGACTCGTGAAAGATGGTCCGCCAGATGACCGACATGATGACCGGTGTCGTCATCATCGGGATCAGAAAAAGCAAACGGAAAAAGCGGCGCGCCTTGACGTCACGCCAGACCAGAAGTGCCAGCGCAAAACCCAGCAGGTACTGGATGAGGACGGTGCCGACCGCCATCCCGCCCAGGCGCGCCAGCGACTGCCAGAAGCGCACATCCTTCCAGAGCGCGGCATAGTTGGTTCCACCCACCCAATTCAGTCCGGGCGTGATGGCATCCCAACCCGATGCGCTGACCCGGATGGTGAACAGCAAGGGGAACAAAATAATCGCGAGCAGAGTCAGCAGACCCGGTAGCAGGAAGGCAAGCTTGTAAGGTCTCAGTCCGGTCTCACCCATGAAAACACCTTTGTTCGCGCACGACCCGTCTTTGTGAGCCAACTGCACGTAGGGACGCAACAACCAACGTTATAAGGACACGGTGAAACCGCGCAAGGTTTCACCGTGTCCTTCAAGGAACGAGTAGGACTCAGCGGCCCTTGTCTTCGAGCGTCACGACATTTTTGTAGGCATTGCGAACCTTGTCCACGCCAATTTTGTTGACGATGTCGGTCCACTGCTGGGCGACTCCATCGAGCGCAGCCTGCGGTGCTTTCTGTCCCGCCATGGCCTCTGCGACGCCATTCGCGAGTGTAGACATAAACTGATTGACGCCCGGCACGCGAAGATCGAAGACACGGTTGTTGCTGGCATCCATGCCGCCCAGTGTCTTCACGTAGTCTTCGGCAACTTTCTTGTCCCAACCCAGTTTGGATTGCCAGAACCCGGCGTTGAAGTGAGCCTTGCGGTAAGGGTTGATACCAAACCGGCCGATCTGAAGATCCAGGTCGGCATTGGCTTCATTCGAGAAGAAGCACAGGTAATCAAAGGCCATGTCCTGACTCTTGGAGGCTTTGGCGACTGCCGATGTCCAGCCCCAGGTGATATAGGGCGGTGCATTCGGGGTATCAAAGTGGTCCCACTTGCCGGTCAGCCGGTTCCAGACTTCATTTGAACCAGGCAAGGGGGCGGCTGCGACCTTGTTGCGGATTGGGCTGCCCTGCTCCATGGCCTGAATGAAGGCGTCATCCCAGCTGTAGCTCATCAGCGTCTGGCCGCCACCAAAAGAGAAGATTTCGTCGCCAAGACCGAAATTGGTGCCACCAGGAGGGAAAGCCGCCTTGGCCTTGATGAACATTTCAAGACCGCGCACCCAACCCGGGTTGTTGACCTGTGGCTTCATCGTCGTCAGATCGAAGAAGAAACCACCCTTGACCTTGGGATTTTTTGCGTAAGCCGCAACGCGGCTGATGAAGGCGGAAAACATCAGATCATCACGCTTGGTCACCTCGGCGCTACCGAAGTGGGGCTTGCCGTCACCGGCCCAATCCCAACCCGAGAAAAACGCCCCAACGTCGTTATATTCTTCCCACGTAGCAGGCACCTTCAAGTCTTTGCCCGTCTTTTCCTTGTAGCGCGCCTGCATCTGCGGATTGCTGAAGACATCTGAGCGGTACTTCATGTAGTGGCGGTCGCCATCCACCGGATACTGCACCATCTGGTTGCCCCAGGTCGCCACATCGCGGTAGTTGGGGGTGACATCTTTCATGCCGCTGGCGGCGGCATACGCTGCCGGAACCGGTGCCAAAAAGCTCTGCACATCACCAATCCATAGAGACGGGTAGAACAGCACGTCGTAGGCCGCCTGCCCGGTCTGGAACGGAATCATCACCCGTTGGTAAAGGTCTCCAAACGGAATATGAACCACATCGACTTTGGCACCCGTCAAGTCCTGAAATTGCTTGGCATGAATGTCAGTCGGCTCACCCAGAACCGGCACGGCATGGGTGATGATTTTCAGGGTTCGACCCTTGTAGTTCTTCTTCCCGATGGCTTCGTAGGAACACATGCCGGGCACGTCGGGGGCCGAGCCGTACTTGGCGTAGTCACCGTATTTGCTGTAGCTGATGTCGGCCGCCGAAACGCTGACACTGCCAAACTGAAGGAGACCGGCAGCGACTGCGCCCAGCAGTACCGGGATGGTCTTTTTCTTCGCCAGGGTAGGGATTCGAATCGATGCATGTTTCATTTGTCTTCCTCTTTGTGTGTTTGGGTTGCGGGGTGGTTTAAGGAATGAGCACGGCGCGTCCGTGTATCTTTCCGTTGTGGAGATCCTTCAGGGCCTGATTAGCGTCTGCGAGCCGGTATTCCACCGTCGCCAGATTGACCAGGCCTCGATCAGCAAGTGCCATCAGCTCGACCAACTCGGCCCAGTTGCCAACCAGATTGCCGATGATGTTTTTCTCGGTGATGATCAGATCCACAGCCGGGACTTTAATGTCCTCGCCGTAGCCAACGATGTAGTAGCTGCCCATGGCGCGGGTCATCGCCAGGCCTTTGCTGGTGGTTCCCTTCTCGCCGACGAAATCGATCACCGCCTCGGCGCCCTGACCATCCGTCAAGGACAGAACAGCTTCGACTTCATTGCCGTCGGCCAGGATCAGATGATCGGCCCCGCTTTTGCCGGCGAGCTTCAATGAGGCCTCCGACTTGTCGACGACGATGATGTCGGCGGCGCACATTGCTTTGAGGCACTGGATGCCGATGTGGCCCAGACCGCCGGCACCGATGACGACACAGCGTTCACCGGGCAGCAGGTGGCGCGTTGCTTTTTTGACGGCGCGGTAGGCGGTCAGCCCGGCATCCGCATAAGGAGCGACGTCCTTCGGTGCCAGTGTTTTGGGCAGGGGCACAATGTTCCGCTCCGACGTGCCCAGGTACTGCGCATAGCCGCCGTTGGAGTCCAGGCCGGGGAACTTGCCGACGCCGTGCATATCGTGGCCACGACGACACGCCAGGCAGGTGCCGCCGGTGATCTTGGGATGCACGATGACCGGGTCTCCAACCTTCAGGTTTTCCACATCCTTGCCGACGGCCTCGATCCAGCCGGCGTTTTCGTGGCCCATGATGAAAGGCAGCAGCGCCTTGCCGGTCGGGTCCATATGGGGCTTCCAGACACCCTCGATGATGTGCAGGTCGGTACGGCAGACGCCCGCGCCACCGATGCGAACGATGACGTCGGTTGACTTGGTGATGGTCGGATCAGGAACATCTTCCAGCGCAACCCATTGGTCCGCGGTCAGTTGTTCGTCGTAGGCCTTAAGCACTTGTGCTTTCATTTCGTTGGTCTCCTGTGGCGGCGACATGCCGCGAATCAGTCAAGGCATTGCACAGTCCGTGCCAACATGGACAAGCGCTCATCTACCGGGAGAGGCCGTGATTTGGCGGGCAAATCGCGTCCATCTAATGAACGTTCAAGCCGCTTCACTGTTCATTTTCTGCACACACAGGAATTCAGGATTCCCCCTAGAATGGCCCATTCCATTCGTGCGAAGTACATGAAGGAGGAGACATGCAGCAGTTATCCGGGATTGAGCGCGCGCGCCGCGCGCTTGAGAGTGGTCATCGCTTTCCAGCGGCGTCCTTGACAACGGCCGTGGCCGCCAGTTGGCAGCGCTGCCGCGACTATGGACTGGCCCCCTGCGCGCAGCCGCGCGACATCGTGCTCCCTTTTGCCGAGGTGCGGCAAAAGCGCGAACGCAATGCGGCGCTCAGACGCCTGGCGCTGGCGGAGATGCACAATCTGTACGCCCAAATCGCCGGCTCCAACTTTCTGATCGCGTTTGCCGACCCCGACGGCGTCGTACTCGATACCGTCAGCGACCAGGACTTCGCCGACAGCCGCGCCGGGAAATCCATCATTCCGGGCAGTGTCTGGCGCGAGCCCGAGAGCGGCACCAACGCCTTGGGGCTTGCCATTCTGGAAAAGTCGCCGGTCGCCATCTATGGGCGTGAGCACTACTTCAGCGGTTATGGGCAACTCAGTTGCATGGCGGCGCCCATCCTCAACGCCAAGGGAGAAGTTGTGGGCCTGCTCGATGCTTCCTGTGCCAGCGAGGTGCGCCAGCAGCACACGCACGCACTGGTGAAAATGGCGGCGGCGACGGTCGAGAACGGTTTGATCTACCAGGAGAGTGGGAGCCACTTCATCTTTGCCTTCCACCCCCGTTCCGAGTATCTGGACACCCTGTCATCGGGATTGATTGCAGTATCACGGGACGGGGCGGTCGCCTCCGTCAACCGGCCGGGACAAACATTGCTGGCGGGACTGCCGGCCCGGCACGGCATCCATTTTGAGGCGCTATTTGATGGCAAGTTTGGCGTCGCCATTGAGAACCTGATGCGCGGCGGCGTCATCCGGATTCGCGACCGCGCCGGCAGCAGTGTCTTCATGGTGTGCCGCCAGATCGGCCAGCGCGGTCAAGTGACCAGCAGTTTGCGGGTACCGGCCGCTGTTGCACCGAAGGTCGCCATTGTGCGCGAACAACTCGACATTGGCTTCGTCTGCCAGGACGCCAGCTTGAGCCACGCCATGGCCGGCCTTGAAAATGCAACGCGCTTGCGGATGCCGATTCATTTGCATGGTGAGACCGGCACCGGCAAGGAATTGATGGCGCGCCATGTTCACAATCTCAGTGGCCGCAAAGGGGAGTTTGTTGCGCTCAACTGCGGCGCCATACCCGAGGCCTTGTTCATTTCTGAGATTTTTGGCCACGAACGCGGCGCCTTTACGGATGCCCGTCATGATGGCGCGCAAGGGCTGGCCCGCCTGGCCGATGGCGGCTCGCTGTTCCTGGATGAAGTGGCAGATATTCCGCTGGCCGTTCAAACCGTGCTGTTGCGCTTTCTCGACAGCATGGAGGTACGCCCGGTAGGTGGAAAAACAACAAAAAAAGTGGACGTGCAGATCATCTCGGCGACCAACAGCGATCTGACGGAAATGGTGGCTGGTCGCCGCTTTCGCGCTGACCTTTTGTACCGGCTCAACGCGTACACGCTGAAACTGCCGCCCCTCAAACAGCGGCAGGATTTTGCCGCCATCGTCAAGCGCCTGATGGATGAACTTGCGCCGGACGCTGCCATCACCGATGCAGCGATCAACCATTTGCGCAAGGCCGATTGGCCAGGCAACATCCGCCAGCTCAGAGGTGCCTTGCAGCGCGCGCTGGCGCGCAGGAACATGGAATTCATCGACGAAGTTTCTTTCGATGATCTGGCTATTGCACAAGATACGGCAAGCGAGGTATGCGACGGCTGCCGTGGCCACCCACTAAATCAACACAAGTGTCGAGAAATTCGGTCGACGTACGCTACTGCGGGCGGTAATATTTCTGAGACAGCCCGTATGTTGGGACTCTCACGTACCACGGTTTATAAGCATATTATTTGAATCGACTATTTGCGGTAGGTGGCCCCCGATCACGGATCAGCTACGATTAGGTTGTCATCCACAAACGGCAAGCGATCGTGCTGTTTCATTAGCACGACCAGTCAATCGACTGCAAGTGTTTGCACCAAAACATAAAGCAGGCACGGTTCCCCGCAAACGTGTTTTATTAGCTATAAATTTCATAGCTGTTTGCGCCCGTTCTGAAAGGGCAAAAGGCCAAAAACCTTGCAAAAATTCAGGGAAGCCGATTTTCCGGCAGGCTGGTAATATCTGACATGCTTATGAAAATCACCACGACCCCCCCAGACGCGACCGACGAGGGTACGCCTGTTTCCGTCAGGATCCGAGAGCGACTGGCCCAGGCCCGCAAGCGTTTCCATGCCAATGACAACATTGCCGAGTTCGTGGCATCGGGCGAGATGGAAAAGCTGCTCGACGAGGTTGAAGTCAAGATGCAGGGCGTGCTTGACAGCCTGGTGATTGACACCGAGGGCGACCACAACACCCACAACACCGCGCGCCGAGTCGCCAAGATGTACCTGAACGAGGTGTTCAAGGGGCGCTATGTGCCAGTGCCCAGCATCACGGAATTTCCGAACGCCGGGCATCTCAACGAGCTGCTGATCGTGGGGCCCATCACGGTACGCAGCGCCTGTTCGCATCATTTTTGCCCGATCATCGGCAAGGTCTGGATTGGCGTAATGCCCAACGAGCACACCAACGTGATTGGCCTGTCCAAATACGCGCGGCTGGCCGAGTGGGTGATGGGGCGCCCGCAAATTCAGGAGGAAGCCGTGGTGCAACTGGCGGACCTGATCATGGAGAAAACCCAGCCCGACGGCTTGGCCATCGTGATGGAAGCCAGCCACTTTTGCATGTCCTGGCGCGGCGTCAAGGACCTGGACAGCAAGATGATCAATTCGGTGATGCGCGGCGTGTTCCTGAAAGACGCGAGCTTGCGCCGCGAATTTCTCGCACTGATTTCGCAGAAAGGTTAATTCGATGCTGGTACGCCTGCTTTATGCGAGTCGCGCCCTGGACACCAGTCCGGAGGCCATTGAAGCCATTCTTGCGCAATCACGCCAGTACAACCCGACTTGCGGCATTACCGGCATTTTGTGTTACGGCGGGGGCATTTTTCTGCAGGCCATAGAAGGCGGGCGCATGGCCGTCAGCGAGCTCTACGGCCACATTCAGCGAGACCCGCGCCATCATGATGTGGTGCTGCTTCACTACGAAGAAATTTCGGAGCGCCGCTTCGGCGGCTGGACCATGGGGCAGGTCAACCTGCTCAAGCTCAATCACACCATCTTGCTGAAATATTCAGAAAAGCCCGAGCTCAATCCTTATTCCGTTTCGGGCAAAGTGTCGCTGGCGCTGCTTGAAGAGTTGATGGCCACCGCTGCCATCATTGGTCGGGCCTGAGCCATCCCGGCAGTGCCATGGTGCGCGCTGCTGCGCCAATGACGCAGCCCTTCCTGCTGGGCTGCGACTTTTCCAGCAGCCCGACGCGCCGCAAGCCGATTGTGATGGCCACGGGCAGCGCATCAGAAGGGCGCGTGCTGCTGGCGGGTCTGGAGCGCATAGAGTCACTTGACGCTTTTGCGTCTTGGTTGCGGCAGGAGCGCGCCTGGATTGGCGCTTTCGACTTTCCGTTTGGCCTGCCGCGCGAACTGGTCCTGTCTCTGGGTTGGCCCGGGCACTGGCCTGCGCTGATTCGCTACTACGCAGTCTTGAGCCGGCCCGAGATTCGCGGCGCCTTCGCGGCCTTTTGCAATGCACGACCTGCGGGGCGCAAGTTTGCGCACCGTGCAACCGACAGCCCGGCCGGCTCCAGTCCTTCCATGAAGTGGGTCAACCCGCCGGTGGCCTACATGCTGCACGCCGGTGTGCCGCGGTTGCTGGCCGCTGGCGTCCACCTTCCCGGTCTTCACGATGGCGACATCAACCGCGTCGCGCTGGAAGGCTACCCCGGCCTGCTGGCGCGCGAGGCGCTTGGCAAGCGATCCTACAAGAGCGACGACAGAGCCAGGCAGACGCCCGATCGTCTGATTGCGCGCAAGGACCTGATCACGGCGCTCGAACATGGCCAAACCCGGCTCGGGCTGCGCCTGAAAGTCAGCCACGCCCAGCGCGACGCATTGACTGACGATGCCAGCGGCGACAGCCTGGACGCCGTGCTGTGCCTGCTGCAGGCGGCCTGGGCGGCAAATCAGGGGGCGCCTGGTTATGGCTTGCCGGCGGAGTTCGACCCGCTGGAAGGCTGGATTGTGACGGCGCAGGCTTGAGGCTTGGCTGCCCCGTTTCCTGGAAGCGGCCCGGAGCAAGGCATTCGCCCTGAATGGTGCATGATTGTGGGCATTGGCCCATGTAAACATTGAATAGTATGCTATTAACATTGTAGCAAATGAAAAATATGAATTTGACTGGCCGCGCAACAGTGCTGGTCTGGCTCGCCCTTGCCGCGCTGCTGACCGGGTGCCCTGCGGCTCGCGCGGCGGCGCCATTGGAGCTCGCGTGGTGGGGTTTCGTGAGCTATGTGGTCGATGGCGACACGGTCCATGTGCGCCCCGACGATGGCGGCAAGCCGGTCAGCATTCGCCTGGATGGCATCGACGCGCCAGAGATTTGCCAGCCTGGCGGCGTTGCATCGCGCGATGCGCTCGCGCAGCGGGCACTGGGCCAGCACGTCGCCGTTCAGGGCAGGCATCAAGACGATTACGGTCGGCTGCTGGCGCGGATTGTTTTGAATGACGAAGACCTGGGGCAGTGGATGGTCGAGCAGGGGCTGGCCTGGTCTTACCACTACCGCCGCGGCACCGGCCCCTATGCCCTGCAGGAAGGTGGTGCGCAAGCCGCGCGGCGTGGAATATTCTCGCCCATTCATGCAGCGCCCGCTGTTTATCCACGCGTGTTCCGCAAGCAGCATGGAAGCTGCTATTTGCAACCCTGACGCCGAACCGGCGCAGGTGGCAGGCTCCACGCGCCCGCAACCAGGCTTTTTTGGCATCTATCCTACGGCCATTTCGGTACCGGCTGACTTGCCGCAGGCTGCGGCACGGCTAAAGTGAAACAGTGCGATGTCACCATCGCGCTTGTGGCAAGAAAGAGGACGGCAAAACAGCCGGTCAGCAACTCGATTCGGCTATTTCAAAAACGCAGCAGGCGGTCGAACAAGCCAAAGCGAAAACCGAAAGCAGCATGGCCAGCGCAGGGGCCGCGATGAAAGATGCCACTCAAAGTGCAGAGTCCTCGGCCAGGGAGCTTGCAAGCAAAGCGGCTGAAACGCTGGATGACGTGGCCATTACCGCAGCCGTGTCGGCAGGGCTTGCCAAAGACCCGAACCTGAGCGCGATCAAAATCAACGTCGATACAAAAAATGGTGCTGTGACCCTCAATGGTTCGGCACCCACCGAAGCCGCCCGCGAGAAGGCCGGCAGCATTGCCAAGGCGGTCAAGGGCGTGAACTCGGTGGAGAACAAACTGGTCCTGAAAGCGGGCTAAGCCTGCAAGCGTCAGCCTGATGCATCCCCGGGTGCATCCAGCCGCAGTGACCGGCAGGACGCAAAAGGCAGGCGATGAAAACTTCATTGCCTGCCTTCGAACGAGAAAGCGCTCCGGGCTTCGCCAGCTCAGTTGGCGAAACTAAAAGCGTTTAAGGACGAACGACGATGTCGTTGCGCACGCCCTTGACGTTCTTGACGCCACGGGCAATATTTTCAGCCTGTGATCTCTCGGCGGTGGACTTGGCAAAGCCGGACAGTTGAACCGTTCCGTTGAGCGTTTCAACGCTGATGGAAGTGCCTGCGACGGTCTTGTCCTCGAGGAGCTTGGCCTTGACGGTGGTCGTGATGGCTGCATCGTCAACGTAGGCTCCCGTGGTTTCCTGGCCGCGCACGACTGCGCAGCCGGTGCCGATGAGGGTAAGGCCTGTCAGGGCGGCGAATGCAATGGCGCGAGCGTATTTCATGGGGTTTCCTCTTGAATGGATTAAAGTGAACTGGTGCAGGGTTTCAAAGCCTGTCGAGCAGCGGCACCACGCCTATCGACCTGCGGTAATCGGTATTTCCCTGGCATCCGGGCGTCAGCGGCGTCGCTGAAAAGAAGCCAAGATTTTCAGTAACGGTTTTGATTGCGATGGCGGGCGGAAGAAATCAGCAATGCGACCGCGGCACCCACCACCGCGGCAATCAGCACGGAGCGCACCGGCTGATCGGCAACGTAGCGCGTGGTGGCCCTGCTTGCGTGCCTGAGTGACTGCTCGGCGCGGTATTTCGCCTCCGAGGCCAGATCCAGGCTGTGCCGGGCCAGCTTTTGTGCTTTGGAAGTCAGCATGTCCACGACCGGGTCAACGCTGCCGCGAAGCTCGCGCATCTGGTTTTCTGCCTTGTCCAGGGCATCGCTCGCATAGGCGCGGGTCGAATTCACTGCCTTGCCGGCCGAATGCAACAACTCATCGGAGGCTTGATGCATGGCGGGAAGGGCTTCACGGGCGGTTTTCGAGACGGTATTCACAGTCATGTCAGATCCTTGGTAATTTGAATTTAAGGGGGTTGGGGCAGTGGAAAAGATGCAATGAAGCGGCGCGGGCGCGCCCGCTGCCATGGCCCACGTCACTTCTTCCTGGACACACTGAGCGCAAAGCCCACGATGGCCATGATGGCAAAAATGAAGAAGAGAATTTTGGCGATTTCAACGGCGCCCGCGGCGATGCCACCAAAACCGAATACGGCGGCGATCAGGGCGATCACCAGAAAAACGACGGAATAATGCAGCATCTCAATCTCCTTGCTTTGACGGGCTGGAGCGCCTCTTTTGAAACGCTTGGATCAAGGTTAATGAGAACGCTGGGTTTTTCTCATCGGCTGTGAACGTGTGCCCTTGTAGGGCCCAGGGCGGCCACGCTGTAGGAAAAGGCTGACGGGTTATTTGCGGGGGCAAGCTGGCGCCGGTGACGCGCGGCAAACCGGCGGCTGCGCCGCGGCACACCCGACAAGCGTTCAGACTGTTTTGGGAAGTACCGCCAAGATCTGCGTTCCCTTGCCCTCGGTGCTGGTGACGGTCAGGCGGCCACCGGCAGCTTGCACGCGGTGGCGCATGCCTGCAAGGCCATGACTGGTGGGCGCAATGCTTGCCGGCTTGAAGCCCGTGCCGTTGTCCTTGACCTCGACCGTGATGTAGCTGTCGAAGTTGTGCAGGCTGATGTCGGCCCGGATTGCCTTTGCGTACTTCCCCATATTCGTCAGCGACTCCTGCACCAGCCGATAGACGGTCAGTTGCGCCGAGCCGCCGAGTTCGACCGGCTCCAGATCGGTAGTGACAGACACTCCGGAGCGCTCTTCGAATTCGTGGGCCAGAATTTCCAGCGATGTTGCCAGGCCCAAATGAGACAGCGCGGACGGCCGCAAATCTTCAACAATGCGGCGTGACAGGGCAATGCCGCCGTTCAGGATTTCAGTCAGGTGCTGCAGGCGTTCCGCGGCTTCCGGCAGGGTGCCAGTCAGGCGCGACTTGAGCCGGGCTGCGTCCAGTTTGGCGGCCGTCAAAATGGCGCCCAGCTCATCATGCAGCTCGCGCGCCAGATGGCCGCGCTCCTCCTCCCGCACATTTTGCAGATGGGTCGCGAGTTGGGCCAGGCTGGCGGTGCGCTCTTGTACCTGCGATTCCAGCAGGTCCCGCTCACGCTGCAGCGACTCCTGCTCGCGCACGCCCGAGGCGAGCAACGCGTGGGTTTGCAGCAGATATTTGCAAAAAACCAGGAACCCGGCCAGCGCCATGAAGACGACACCGATGCGCGACATTTGCAATGTTTCCCTGATCTGGGCCTGACCGCGCTCCATTTTGTGAATGCTGTTGGCAGCCAGCTTGGCGGACTGCGTACGAATGGCATCCATCTGTTCCTTGCCGACATCGGTGGTCAGAACAAATTTCCAGGTCTCTTCATTGCCCTCTTTGCGCATGCGCACGCTCAGATCCATTTCGGCGAGCTTGCGTGAGATATGCCCGGACAGGACAAGGAACTCCGTGAGCTGGTCGGGGTAGGGTGTGACCCGTTGGCGCAGTTGGTCCACGCTCTGGCCGATACTTGCCGTGGCGGTGGTGTAGGGCTCCAGGTAACGCGCGTCGCCGGTCAGCAAATAGCCGCGTTGTCCGGTTTCCGCGTCCAGCACCTTCTGCAGCAATACATTGATGGCGCCGCGGGTTTGTTGCGCCTCTTCAATGTTCGCCGCTGCCGCCATGGATTTGTTAAAACTGAGCTCATTGATGAAAATAAGCAATGCGGCCCCCAGCACCGCCAGGAACAGGGCGATGGCCATTTTGGGTGATGAAAATCTTTTCACGGCAAACCTCCGTTCAGTATTTCAGCGGGTAATTCGTCAATAATGGACCCTGAAAATCATTGCGGATGGTCGGGCCTGGCCAACTTGGGTCATCACGTTGCCTACTTGCGCAGGTTTCAAGGAAAGATAGCGACATGATAAAAATTGGAATTGTGGACGACCACGCCATTGTCCGTTCAGGACTCAAACAGTTCTTTTCCGACCAGGTTGATTTGCGAGTTGTCGGCGAGGCCGCCAGTGGACGCGAGGCGATTGACCTGGTTCGCAATGTCGAGCTGGACATTCTGGTGATGGACCTGTCCATGCCCGGCCAGAGCGGGATTGACGCGATGGCCATGATCCGGGCCAAGGCGCCGGACGTGGCCATTCTCATCCTGAGCGGCTATCCCGAAGAGCACTACGCCGTCAACCTGATTCGCCAGGGGGCCAGCGGCTACCTCAACAAGGAGTGCGACCCCTCGGAAATTGTTGATGCGATTCGGGTGATCTCGCTCGGCAAGCGCTACATTACCCCGGCGGTGGCGGAGTTGCTGGCGCAACAATTGAACCGGCCCCAGGACATGGCTGCCCATGAGCAATTGTCGGAACGGGAGTTTCAGGTTTTCCTCAAACTGGCCAAGGGAGAAACGGCTGGCGATATTGCAAAAGCGCTGTCCCTGAGCGTGAAAACCGTCAGTACCTACAGAACCCGCGTGATGGAAAAGATGAGCCTGGCTTCCAACAGCGATCTGACCTATTACGCGCTGAAGAACAAGCTGATTGACTGATTTCAAACCGCTGCGCCGCATTGCCGGTTGCAGTAATCCACCAGCGCATCAATTTCATTGGACTTGTCAAATACCGCGTCAACGCCCAGTTGCGCGCATCTCCGGCGAACGTCCGCGGTGGCATAGTTGCTGAGCACCACGACTTTTTGGCTGGATGGGCGGTCCTGGCAAGCGGCCAGCACACCGAGTCCACTGCCCTGCTTCAAAAACAGGTCAACAATGGCCAAATCCCACTTGTCACTGTTTTCAGTCAGCCAGGCTTTGCCCTCATTCTCGGTTTCCGCGGTCCCCACGGCGGTCACACCGGTCAGTTCCTCAAGCGTGTCAATCAGGTTCTCCCGAATGATGAGGTTGTCTTCGACGATGTAGGTATTCAGTCGCACTGCTCAGGTCCAGGTGAGGGCGGCACGGCTTTCGGAGGAATTCGAAAGACCTGAAAATGCAGGCGCGCCATGTTTTCCAATGTATCTTTGTTGTCCGCTTGATTCTGCCAGTGACTACATTGACTGCTTGTAGGATGATTCCTACAGTGCGCTCAATGGCCGCCGCAGACTGCACAGGCGGGGTTTCGCGCAAGCTTCACCTCGTTCCAGGCCATGCCTCGGCCATCGAGCATCAGCAGTCGTCCGGTCAGCGGCTGCCCCACATCACAGAGCAGCTTCAAGGCCTCGGCCGCCTGCACCGTGCCTATGATGCCGACCAGCGGCGCAAATACCCCCATGCTGGCGCATTGGGTTTCTTCCAGCAGGTCTGACTCCGGGAACACACAGGCATAACACGGCGACTGTGCATTTCGCGGGTCATAGACCGCCACTTGTCCGTCAAAACGGATGGCCGCTCCCGAGACCAGCGGCTTGCGGTGTTTGACGCAGGCGCGATTGATGGCATGCCGGGTGGCAAAGTTGTCAGTGCAGTCGAGCACCAGGTCAGCCTGCCGGACCAGTTGGTCCAGCAGGGCATCGTCAGCCCGTTCGGTCACGGGAATGACTTTCACATCCGGGTTGATGGCGGCAACCGATTGCAGCATCGACACCGCCTTGAACTCGCCGATGCGCGCCAAATTGTGGGCAATTTGCCTTTGCAGATTGGTGGCATCCACCCGGTCGTGGTCAACCACCGTCATGCGGCCGACGCCGGCGCTGCCGAGGTACAAGGCTACCGGCGAGCCCAGACCGCCTGCGCCAACGATCAGCACCTCTGAAGCCAGGAGCTTCTTCTGGCCCTCAATGCCAATTTCGTCGAGCAGAATGTGCCGGGAATAGCGAAGCAGCTGTTCGTCGTTCATGGGAATGAAAATAAAAAAGCCGACTGGCGCGTGGTAACGCCTGTCGGCCTGGCCCTGATCTGGCCTAGTTCTCTTTTTTCTCGTTTTTCGGCTCGACCACTGCGGTCTTGCTGACCAGCACCGGGCGTCCCTTGAGCTGGTTGATGGCCTGCGCCAACTGGAAGTCTTTGTCGCTGCCGAGTTCGGGCGGGCGGCGTTGCTCCGGGGTCTTTTTGGCTTCTTCTTCAAGCCGCTTCAGTGCTTCTTCGCGGGCTTTTTCCCGGCCGGCGTCCTTGACTTCAGAGCCCTGGCCGCTGCCCAGGTGTTTTTCCAGATCGGCCTCGCGGGTGCGTAGTGCGGCAAACGGGCTGCCCGCGGCGGTTTCGTCCACCATCACGTCGGGAACGATGCCGCGCGCCTGAATCGACTTGCCGCTGGGGGTGTAGTAGCGCGCAGTGGTCAGCTTGATCCCGGTGTCGGGGCCGAGCGGACGCACGGTCTGGACCGAGCCTTTGCCGAAGGTCTGGGTGCCCATGATGGTGGCGCGCTTGTGGTCCTGCAGGGCGCCGGCAACGATTTCGCTGGCGGACGCTGAGCCTTCATTGACCAGCACCACCAGTGGCACGTTTTTGAGTGCAGCAGGCAGGCGCTTGAGAGGGTCGGCGCCGCTGCGGCGCTGGTAAAATTCGGGTGCAGCCTTATAGGTGAATTTGCTCTCGGTCAGTTGGCCGTTGGTTGAAACCACGGTCACGTTCTCTGGCAGAAATGCCGACGACACCGCCACCGCCGCATCGAGCAATCCACCCGGGTCATTGCGCAAGTCGAGCACCAGGCCCTTAAGCTTGGGTTCCTGCTTGTAGATCTGCTCGATCTTGGTCACAAAATCGTCCACCGTGCGTTCCTGGAACTGGTTCAGCCGAATCCAGGCGTAGCCAGGCTCGACCACCTTGCTGCGAACCGACTGGGTGCGGATTTCCTCGCGGACGATGGTGACCGGGAAAGTCCGGTTCTCATCCTTGCGGAAAATCATCAGCAGTACCTTGGTTTTGGGCTCGCCGCGCATTTTCTTGACGGCGTCGTTCAGGCTCATGCCCTTGACGGCTGCGTCGTCAATCCGCGTGATCAGGTCGTTGGGTTTAAGGCCAGCCCGGTCGGCGGGTGAGCCCTCAATCGGGGAAACCACCTTGACCAGGCCGTCTTCCTGGGTGATTTCAATACCAACGCCAACAAAGCGCCCGCTCGTGCCCTCGCGGAATTCCTTGAACGACTTTTTGTCGAAATAGACCGAATGCGGGTCCAGGCTGGATACCATGCCGGAGATGGCATCGGTGATGAGTTTTTTCTCGTCAACCGGTTCCACATAATCTGTCTTGACCATGCCGAAGACGGCAGCGAGTTGCTGCAACTCTTCGAGCGGCAGCGGCGTCAGTCCGCCCCGCGCCACGGCTTGCAGTTGCACTGTGGTCAAGGCCCCCGCCACGACACCAATTGAAATCCAGCCTGCGATCTTGAGCTTTTGACCCATAAAACTACCTTCGTAAACCCGTTGAGAAAATTTTGCTCCTGCGTAACGGAAGCAATATACACCTTGGAGAAAGCCCCCATCGCGCAGTTCCCCGGCCCGTGCGGCGCGGCGCGGTAATACTGCCCGAATTGCCCGCTTTTACACGCCCTTTACAAGAAAGCGGCACGGCAAGAAGCGGTGGCTGCTCAGGCCTTGCCCTGTGCGGCCACGGCCGCTGCCGCCTGGGCAGCCGCTTCGCTGTCGCCCAGATAGTAGTGGCGTAGCGGCTTGAGCGCTGCGTCCAGTTCGTACACCAGCGGGATGCCGTTGGGGATGTTCAGGCCCACGATGTCGCGGTCCGAGATGCTGTCAAGGTGCTTCACCAAAGCGCGGATGGAGTTGCCGTGGGCCACCACCACAATGCGCTTGCCGGCCTTGATGGCGGGCGCCATGGATTCATTCCAGAACGGCAGCACGCGCGCCACCGTGTCTTTCAGGCACTCCGTCAAGGGCACCTGCCCGGGTGGCAGTCTGGCGTAGCGCGGGTCGCCGCGCTCGCAGCGCTCGTCATCGGCGCCCAGCGGCGGCGGGGCGATGTCATAGCTGCGGCGCCAGATCAGCACCTGTTCGTCGCCATACTTTTTGGCGGTCTCGGCCTTGTTCAGCCCCTGCAGGGCGCCGTAGTGCCGCTCGTTGAGCCGCCAGTTGTGCACCACCGGCAGCCAGGTGCGGTCGAGCTCATCGAGCACATGCCAGAGCGTGCGGGTGGCCCGCTTGAGCACGCTGGTGTAGGCCAGATCGAAGTCATAACCTTCCATTTTCAGCAGTTTTCCCGCTTTTTTGGCCTGTTCGACGCCGGTTGGCGTGAGATCGACGTCGGTCCAGCCGGTGAACTGGTTGTCAAGGTTCCAGGTCGATTCGCCGTGGCGGATGAGCACGAGTTTGTACATGGTGTGGAGCGTCTGAATTGAAATGCAAGGAAAAACGGAAACAGCGGCGGGTGGGGATAAAGGGCCGCAAGCAGGCGGGTTTTGCCCTCCATTCTAAAATCACGCCTTGGGTGAAAAATACACAAAGGGTACAAAGTGAAATTTCTGATTGATAACTGGATGCTGATTTCGGTCGCATTCGCCTCGGGCGGCATGCTGGTTTGGCCCCTGATTTCAAGCGGCATGAATGCCGGCGCCCTGAGCGCCAGCGCGGCCGTGCAACTGATCAACCGCCAAAAAGCCGTGGTGGTGGATGTCTGCGAAGCCAGCGAATTCGCGGCGGGCCATGTCACGGGCGCCAAGAACGTGCCATTCAGCGAACTTGAGGCCAAGCTCCCGGGCGTGATAAAAAACAAGACCTTGCCGCTGATTCTGGTGTGCGCCAATGGCGCGCGGTCCAGCCGCGCCGTCGCCATCGCCAAAAAACTGGGCTATGGGCAGGCCCAATCGCTGGGCGGCGGACTCAGGGCGTGGAAAGAAGCCAACCTTCCCCTTGAAAAGGCCTGAAAAGGCACCGGCCAGCAGCCGATGGAGAGTTCATGCAAGCCGTCAAGATTTACACCACCGCCACCTGCCCCTACTGCATCCACGCCAAGCGGTTGCTCAAGGAGCGCGGCGTGACCGAACTCAATGAAATTCGTGTCGATAGTGAGCCCGGCGAGCGCCGGAAAATGATGGATATCACGGGCCGGCGCACGGTTCCGCAAATTTTCATTGGCGACACGCATGTCGGCGGCTGCGACGAACTGGTGGCGCTTGATGGCCGGGGCGGCTTGCTGCCGCTGCTGAACATGGCGGCCTGAGCAAACTCTGCATCATCCGCCCACCATGTCGGGCTTGGGGCTGGCGATTTTTTTGCCTGAGATAATGCGTCCAACCCTTCTTTTTTCCAGTACCCCGAAAGAGCACCATGGCCGAAGCCAAACTTGACCCCATCTTCCTGATCCAGCGCGTTTATCTCAAGGACGTTTCACTCGAGCAACCCAACTCACCGGAAATTCTCCTGAATCAGGAGCAGCCTGCCGTTGACATTCAACTCGGTGTGGATGCCAAGCCCGTGGCCGAGGGCCTGTTTGAGGTCGGTGTCACGGCCACCATTCATACCAAGATTGCCGACAAAACGGTGTTTCTGGTTGAAGCCAAGCAGGCTGGAATTTTCGAGATCCGCAATATCGAGGGTGATCAGCTTGGCGCCATTCTGGGAATTGCCTGCCCGCAAATCGTCTATCCCTACCTGCGCGGCAATGTGGCCGACGTGATCCAGCGCGGCGGTTTTCCGCCGGTGCACATGGCCGAAATCAATTTTCAGGCCATGTACGAGCAGCAGCAGGCACAGGCCAGCGCCGCCGCTGCGCCTGCCGCGCCAACTGCGCCACAAATTATCGTTTGATGGCCGGCTAAGGCGCCGCCCGGGTTTGCCGGTTTGTAGCCATGAAAATACTTGTGATCGGCGCGGGCGCCTGGGGCACGGCACTGGCGGTTAACGCCGCGACCAGGAATCAGGTCACGCTGTGGGCGCGCGATGCGGTGCAGGTCGAGGCCTTGCAGACCGGGCGCACCAATGAGCGCTATCTGCCCGGTATTGCCTTACCAGACACCCTGATGCTGCAAGGCGGTTCGCAGACCTCGCTGGCGCAGGCCGTTCGCGGGCAAGACCTCATCGTCCTGGCCACGCCGGTTTCAGCGGCGCGCGGCCTGTTGCAAAGCCTGCAGCACGCCAGCGTTCCCGTCGTCTGGCTCAGCAAGGGTTTTGAGGCCGCACTCGCTCCGGCGCCGTCTTCGGCCCTGTCTTCAGCATCCTTTGGGTTGCTGGTCCACGAAATACGGGCGCAGGTAGCTATCAATTTGAGAGCTGGCGTGCTCAGCGGCCCAAGCTTTGCGCTGGAAGTGGCGCGCGGCCAGCCGACGGCGCTGGTGGCCGCCAGCGAGCACGCCGAAGTGCGTGATGCGCTGGTTGCGGCATTTCACGGCCCCACGCTGCGCGTGTATGTAAGCGACGACGTTGTGGGCGTTGAAGTCGGCGGCGCGGTGAAAAATGTGCTGGCCATTGCCACCGGGCTGTGTGACGGCCTGCAACTGGGGCTGAACGCCCGTGCCGCCCTGATCACCCGTGGTCTGGCGGAAATGACGCGGCTGGGCGTCGCCTTGGGCGCCCGCGCCGAAACCTTCACCGGCCTGTCCGGGCTGGGCGACCTCGTGCTGACGGCCACCGGAGACCTCAGCCGCAACCGCAAGGTGGGTCTGCTGCTGGCGCAGGGTAAAACCCTGGCGCAGGCGGTTGCGTCGCTCGGGCATGTGGCCGAAGGCGTCTATTGCGCCCGAACGGTGGTGCAGCGCGCTGCCGGCCTGGGCGTGGAGATGCCGATCGCGCAGGGCGTGGTGGCGCTGCTCGACGGCCAACTTCAGCCCGCCGAGGTGGTGGCGGCCTTGATGGGGCGCGAGCCAACGGTGGAACTGACCTGAAGGCCGGCATCAGGCGGGTTCGTTGACTCAAATCTCCAGGTTGTCAATCAGCCGGGTGTTGCCCAGTTTGGCTGCGCCCAGCACCACCAGCGGCTGCCCGGCCAGCGGGCCTTGCGGCGGCAGCAGGTCGGCGCGGCGGCGCACGGTGAGGTAGTCCGGCTTCCAGCCGCGCCGCGCCAGCGCCTGCAAGGCCTGGGCTTCCAGCGCGGGCAGGTCAGCCACGCTAACCGCTCTGGCAGCATCGCCCAGGGCTCGTAGCGCTCTGGAAAGCTGCGCGGCTTCCGTGCGCTGGTCGGGGTTCAAGTAGCCGTTGCGCGATGATAGCGCCAGCCCGTCTGGCGCGCGCTGCGTTTCACCGGCCAGAATTTCAATGGGCAGCGCAAACTGCTGCACCATGCGGCGCACCACCAGCACCTGCTGGTAGTCTTTTTTGCCGAAGGCGGCCACGCCCGAGGGCATGCCGGCATAGACGCATGAAAAGAGCTTGAGCACCACCGTGCTCACGCCGATGAAAAACCCCGGACGGAAGTGCCCTTCCAGAATGTCGCTCAGGTCGCTTGCAGGGTGGACCCGGTAGGTTTGCGGCTCGGGGTAGAGTTCCTGCTCGCGCGGCGCAAACAGCACGTTGCAGCCCGCGGCTTCCAGGCGCTCGGCGTCAAGGTCCAGCGTGCGCGGGTAGCTGTCAAAGTCTTCGTGCGGCGCAAACTGCAGGCGATTCACAAAAATGCTGGACACGGTTACGTCACCCAGCGGCCTGGCTTGCCTGACCAGCGCGATATGGCCATCGTGCAGGTTGCCCATGGTGGGCACAAAAGCGGGTCGTTTGTAGGCGCTGAGGTACTGGCGCAGCTCGGCAATGGTGTGAACGATGTGCATCATGTCTCCTTGAAATTACCAGGCGTGGCTGGCGTTTACCGGAAAGCTGCCGTCTTTCACGGCGCGCACATAGGCCTCCATGGCGCCGCGCACGCTGTGGGCGCCCTCCATGAAGTTGCGGACAAATTTTGGCATCTTGCCCAGGTTCATGCCCAGCATGTCGTGCAGCACCAGCACCTGGCCGGCGGTGCCGTTGCCAGCGCCTATGCCGATGGTGGGGCAGTGGGCCAGTTCCCCGGTCAATGTTGCCGACAAAGGCGCGGGAACCATCTCCAGCACCAGCATGGCAGCCCCGGCATCCTGCAGGGCGTGCGCCTCGCGTTTGAGGATGCTCGCGGCTTCGCCGGTTTTTCCCTGCACGCGGTAGCCGCCCAGCGCGTGAACGGTTTGCGGCGTGAGGCCCAGGTGGGCGCAAACCGGAATGCCGCGCTCGACCAGAAAGCGAACGGTGTCGGCAGTCCAGCCGCCACCCTCCAGCTTGACCATGTGAGCCCCTGCCTGCATCAGCACCACGGCGCTGCGCAGCGCCTGTTCCCTTGACTCCTGATAGGCGCCAAACGGCAGGTCGGCAATCAGCCAGGCAGTGGCGTGCGAGCGGCGCAGGCCGCGGGCCACACATTCGGTGTAGTGGCGCATGGTCGCCAGGGTTACGCCGACGGTGCTCGACAGGCCCTGGCAGACCATGCCGAGCGAGTCGCCAACCAGAATGCATTCCACGCCGGCGGCATCGGCCACGGCGGCAAAGGTGGCGTCGTAAGCGGTGAGCATGGTGATCTTTTCGCCGTGGGTGTGCATTTCGCGCAGGCGCGGCAGGCTCAGCGGCTTGCGCACCGAGGGCGTTGAAGAAGGAGGCAGCGTGCCGTAGGGAGTTGCCGAGAGCGCCGCGCAAGACGCGGGAGAAGGGTTTGCTGGGGTCATGGTTCTGTCCGGAGTAAGCAAGAGTCTGGGGCAATCGGCGCGGCTGCGGGCGCCTGCATTGCTGGTTGGCTACGCGTTGGCGGGGGACATCTTAACGTGCGCTTTGAGTGCCTTGCAGTTGCCATCTGACCGGAATTAGCGGTCAGCGTGGGCCAATGCAGTTCTCGCCGCGGCCAAATCCCAGCCGGCCCAGCCGCAGCTCTTGAACAGCACCGGTCCTTTAACCGGGAAGGCGTCGGCGCGTATTGCATCAGCCAGGCTGGCAAAGCGGGCGACATCAAGCCCAGCCTGCAGCAAATCGCCGGCCTCATGCGCGGCATCCACCGTGTCCACGACCACCGTGCCCTGCCTGGCGATGTGGCGGCATAGTTCCGGGCTTAGCTCAACCATGTGCGGCGTGAAGGCGCCGACTGCGGCAATGAAGGCATCGTTGCGCGGCAGGCTGCCAAGCACCACGCCGTGGGCCGGTGTGCAGGTGATTGCCATGGGGCAGTCGGCCAGCGCGGCGTTGGGGTCTTGCACCACGCGCGCCCTCAGGCCCAGCTTTTGCGCGTGCCGCGCCAGCAAGTGTGCGCTGGCTGCGCTGCGTGAGGTGATGAAAACTTCCCTGATCGGCAAACCCCGGGCAAACGCCTCCAGATGGGCTTTGCCTTGCACGCCTGCGCCAACAATCAGCAGCGGCCCTTGCGTGCTGGGAGCCAGCCGCAGCGCCGCCAGCAGCGAAACAGCAGCGGTGCGGCGCGCCGTGACGGTGGGGCCATCGAGCACGAGTTTGCGCTGGCCGGTGGCCACGTCAAACACCACCACTTCGCCCTGAATCGTGGCCAGGCCGCGGCCTGCGTTGGCAGGAGTGAAGGTAATGAGCTTGGTGATGGCGGTGCGTGCGTCGAGCGCGGGCATGACAAACAGGCTGCCGCCGCCGGGCAGCGGCTGCACCAGGCGCGGCGGCACCTGCACCGAGCTGTCCCCGAGCAGCCGGGTGATTTCCTCCACCAGCAGCGGGTAGGGCAGGCGCGCTGCCGTCTGGGCGGGGTCAAGCAGCGCAGAGGTGCGTAGCGTCAGGTCGGCAGAGGTCATGCGGCAATGGTAAGCGGGCAAACGCCAAAACAGCGCCTTGGCGGAACGCGTTTTTATCCTACACAGTGACGGGCAAAGCACCGGGGTGGTTTTTGAAACGCCCCCTTAGCATGAGGGCAGACAAACAAACAAAAACGGAGCAAGCCATGTTTACTGATTACCTGCAAAAAATTGACCAACTTTCGCTAAAAACCCTGTTCGGCGTGGCGGCCGGCCTGGTCATTTTGTGCCAACTGGTTGCCATGGCGCTGGTGGTCGATGGGCAGGTCAGCAAAGCCCAACTGCGCGATGCCCAGTACGCGTCCGAGCGGGTGGCGTTCGCCTATTGCATCGAGAGCAGCAACGGCGTGGCGCGAAACAACTGCATGCGGCAGGTCCAGGCTGTCACGCGCCCGTCGCGGGAAATTGACAGCAGCCAGGGCATGCAGACTGTGGCCAGCACTTCCGGCCTGACAAATGCTGCCATTCCTGCCCCACTGTCGCAGGGCTTGATGCCCGCATCTTTTACGGCGCGTTAAGGCGCCCGCATTTCCACCGCCGCTGCCCCCTTGGGCACGGTAAAAAAGAAAGTGGCCCCGAGTCCCGGCGCCGCTTCCGCCCAGAGCCGACCCCCATGCCGGTCGATGACGCGCTTGACCGTAGCCAGCCCGATGCCGGTTCCGGGAAACTCATCCGCCGGATGCAGCCTCTGAAACGGGGTGAACAGTTTGTCGGCATAGGCCATGTCAAAGCCGGCGCCGTTGTCTCGCACAAAAAATACCGGCTCGCCTGCCGCGTCCAGGGTGTGGCCGACGCTGATCTCGGCCTGCGCTTGTTGCGCGCTGAACTTCCAGGCATTGCCCAGCAGGTTTTCCAGCACCACCCGCAGCAGGCCCGCGTCGGCCTGCGCCTGCAAGCCGCTTTCAATCTGCAGCGCCACCTGGCGCTCGCCCCGGTGCGCCTGCAGGTCGTCGGCAATGCTTCGCGCCAGCGCCGACAGATCCACCAGTTCATGCTGCATTGGCGTGCGCGAGACCTGCGAGAGCGCCAGCAGGTCGGCAATGAGTTGCCCCATCTGCGCCGCTCCGGCCTGAATGCGCGACAAATAGTGGCGCAGCTTGTCGTTGCCGCTGACGTCGAGTTGCTTGGCCAGCAACTGGCTGAAGCCCGAAATGGTGTTGAGCGGCGAGCGCAAATCATGCGAGACCGAATACGAGAAGGATTCAAGCTCCTGGTTGGCCAAGCGCAGGGCCGTGGTGCGTTCGGCTACTTTCTGCTCCAGCCCGGCATTGAGCTGGCCCACTTCCTCGATCAGGCGGGCGTTTTCTATCGCGCTGGAAGCCAGTTGCGCCAGCTCCAGCGCAACATACTCATCGGTCTGCGTGAACTCGCCCTCGAATTTGTCCGAGAGCTGAAGCAGACCGATGTTTTTGCCGTCTCGACCCGTCAGCGGCACTGCCAGCCAGCCGCGCATCGCCGGGTGCTTGCCGGCATGGCTGCCAAAGCCGCGCCAGCGCGGGTGCGCTTCCAGCTCGGCCTGCGTTAGGCGCACCGAATGGTTGGTTTTGCAAACCAGCGCGTAAATGCCGCTGCCGTCCATGGCCTGCTGCAGGTCGCGGTATTGGGCATATTTATCGGACAGTGACAGGGTATTGGTGGCCTGATCCCAGGCGTTGCCCTTGCGAAGATTCACCACCGCCTGGTGCGCGCCAATCACGCCGCGCGCCTGGTCCGCCACCTCTTGCAGCGTGCCCTTGAGCGTCTGGTGCCAGGTGATGGCCTGGGCCGCATCGGCGGCGCGCTGCAGCGTAAACAGATGCTCGGCCACCTCTTTTTCGGCCTTGACCTGGGCGCTGACGTCCATTACCACCACAAAGCGTGCCGCCCGGCCGGCATAGTCAGTGCCGTGCGCAACGGCTTCCGCCGGAAAGACCGAACCATCCTTGCGACGATAGTGCCAGGTGCCGTGTCGCCGTGGCGCTTCTTCGGCCAGATTCTGGTGCACCAGGCCATGCTCTGCCTCGATGCGGATATCGAAGATCGTCATCGAGAGGAATTCCCCGGCCGAGTAACCAAAGCCTTCAATTGCCGCCTGATTTACCGCCAGAATTTGCCGGGTGTCGCTGGCAAAGACGTACATGGGCACTGGCGCCGCCTCAAACAGTGCCGCATAACGCTGCTCGCTGTCATGCAGTGCCTGACCGGTCAGCTTGCGCTCGGTGATGTCCTGAATGGTTCCCGTCATTGACAGGGGCTGGCCCTGCGCATCGAAATCGACTTTGCCCAGACCATTGACCCATCTGGTTTGGCCATCAGACTTTCGAACGATTCCGTATTCCTTGTTGAAGGGTTGGCGGTTTGAAATGACCTCCTCACGGAGGTATTGATCCATCATTTCCCTGTCATCCGGATGGACGATGTGCAGCCATCCCTGAATGCTTCTGTCAAACGTGCGGTCGATGCCGAAAATCTGGTCCAGCACTTCGGACGACGACCAGTGATCGGTGATGAAGTTGAGCTTGTAAGAACCAATGAATGCGGCGCGCTGTGAGTCCCTGAAAAAGCGCTCGCCCTCCTGCAGCGCCGCCATCGCGCGCTTGTGCCCGGTGATGTCGGTCAGCGCCATGCGGCAGATCGTCTTGTCCGGGGCCAGCATGGCGTCAATATGCACGTCGATTGACGGTTGGCCTATTCGCGCAAGTGCAATTTCGCAGCTTTGCCGTGCATCTGTGGCAAACACCTGCTGCAAGAAGGTGCTGAAGGCTTCTCGATCGGCGCTGTCCACGAAAGCGTCAAGGTGCTTGCCCTTGTAGCGATCACGCTCAAGGCCGAGCAGGTGTGCGCCGGAAAGGTTGATCTGGACAATTGCCGCATTGCGCTCCAGGCTGACGAAACCCGCCGGAGAAAAATCGTAAAAATCGGCATAGCGCTCCAGGGCCTCCATCCGGCCCGCTGACGCGCCAAGGCCAACGCTGGACAAGTCGGGATGGCCAGCCCGCGCGGGCGGGGCCTTGGCGGGAACTGCGGTGGCCTTGGGCTTGCGCCGCGCGGGGCGGATTGGCTGGGTCATGGCTCAGTCCATTTTTCGCTAAAAGCGCATTGTGCCTTCTGGCGCCGCGCCTGAACAGTGGCCAGCTCAGCGAACACGCATCCCAGGCGTTGCACCCGGCACGGGCTCAAGCACATAAATGCCGGGCTGGGCCTTTTCGTCGGCGTGGCTGGCGGCCAGCACCATGCCTTCGCTGACGCCAAACTTCATCTTGCGTGGCGCCAGATTGGCCACCAGCACCGTGTGCTTGCCTATGAGCTGTCCGGGCTTGTACGCCGAAGCAATTCCGCTGAAGACATTGCGCAGCTTGCCTTCGCCCGCGTCCAGCGTCAGGCGCAGCAGCTTGGTGGAGCCTTCCACGGCTTCGCAGTTGACGATCTTGGCGATGCGCAGATCGACCTTGGCGAAGTCGGCTATGGTGATGGTTGGGGCGATCTTCTCGCCACCGGGCGCTATTGATTCGATAGCTGACTGTGTAGATTCTATCTGGGCTGGAGGTTCAAACAGTGCATCAAGTTGTTCGGGGGTGACGCGCTGCATGAGGTGTTGGTAGTCGCTAATCAGGTGGCTTTGTCCCAGGCTGGCTGCTGCGTCCACAAAGCTCAGCGGGCTGGTTTTCAGGAACGCTTCAACCTGTGCGGCGAGTGCGGGCAGCACCGGTTTGAGGTAAATCGTCAGCAGGCGGAAGGCCTCGATGCACACCGTGCAGACATCATGCAGCCGCGCCCCCATGCCCGCTTGCCTGGCCAGTTCCCAGGGTTTGTTCTGGTCCACATAGGCGTTGACGCGGTCGGCCAGCAGCATGGTCTCGCGCAGCGCCTTGGCGAATTCGCGGCTCTCGTATAACTGCTCAATCGCTTCTTTCTGGGCCCGCAGGGCGGCCAACAGCGCTGCACCATCGCTGGATACCTCGCCCAGTTTGCCAGCGAAGCGTTTGCTGATGAAACCCGCCGCGCGGCTGGCGATATTGATGTACTTGCCCACCAGATCGCTGTTGACCCGCGCCATGAAGTCATCGGCATTGAAGTCAATATCTTCATTGCGCGCGTTGAGCTTGGCGGCCAGGTAGTAGCGCAGCCACTCGGGGTTCATGCCCAAGCTCAGGTACTTGAGCGGGTCCAGTCCGGTGCCGCGGCTCTTGCTCATTTTTTCGCCGTTGTTCACGGTCAGGAAGCCGTGAACGAAGATGTTGTTGGGCGTCTTGCGGCCGCTGAAATGCAGCGTCGCGGGCCAGAACAGCGTGTGGAAGGTGACGATGTCCTTGCCGATGAAGTGGTACTGTTCCAAGGTTGGGTCGGCCATGTAGGCGTCAAAATCCTCGCCGCGCTTTCCCAGCAGGTTCTTCAGCGAGGCCAGATAGCCGATGGGCGCGTCCAGCCAGACGTAGAAATATTTGCCCGGTGCGTCGGGAATCTCGATGCCAAAGTAGGGCGCGTCGCGGCTGATGTCCCAGTCGCCCAAGCCTTCGCTGGTGGTGCCGTCAGCGTTGGTGCGAACAGAAAACCATTCCTTGACCTTGTTGGCGACTTCCGGTTGGAGTTTGCCGTCCTGCGTCCAGGTTTGCAGGAATTCAACGCAGCGCGAATCGGACAGCCTGAAGAAAAAATGCTCTGATTTTTTCAGCAGCGGCGTGGCGCCGGTCAGGGCAGAGTAGGGTGCGATCAGGTCGGTTGGTGCATAGACCGCGCCGCAGACCTCGCAATTGTCGCCGTACTGGTCTTTGGCGTGGCACTTGGGGCACTCGCCCTTGATGAAGCGATCGGGCAGGAACATGTTCTTTTCGGGGTCAAAGAACTGCTCAATGGTTTTGGTCGCTATCAGGCCAACCCTCTTGAGGTCCAGGTAAATCTGCCGCGCGAGCTGGTGGTTTTCCGGCGCATCGGTCGAATGCCAGTTGTCAAAACTGATGTGAAAACCATCCAGGTAGGGCTTGCGGCCCGCCGCGATGCCGGCCACAAACTGCTGCGGCGTTTTGCCTGCTTTTTCGGCGGCGATCATGATCGGCGCGCCATGGGCATCGTCGGCACAGCAAAAGTTCACCTCATGGCCCTGCATTCGTTGATAGCGCACCCAGATGTCGGCCTGGATGTATTCCATAATGTGGCCAATGTGGAAATTGCCATTGGCGTAGGGCAGGGCGGTGGTAACAAAGAGGCGGCGCTGGGGCATGGAAAGGGCTCTGGGGCGGTTGAGGGCTAACCGGTGATTTTAGGGCCCCCGGGCGCAATCCCTTGCGGCAATCCCTCATGAGCCCAGGGGTCCGTGCTCCGGCGTTAGACTTCATGACATGCACGTGGCAGCCGAGCTTTTTCAAAATCACCCGTCCTGCCCTGCCCGATTCAACTGGAGAACTTTTCGATGGCCCTTGAGCAACAGACTGTTTTGAATGCCCTGCAGACCGTGCTGGACCCCAATACCGGCAAGGATTTTGTCAGCGCCAAAGCCCTTAAGAACCTGCACCTCAGCGGCAGCGATGTGTCGTTTGACGTGGAACTGGGCTATCCCGCCAAGAGCCAGATTCCGGCGCTGCGCAGGGCCCTGATTGCCGCTGCCAAGAGCGTTGCGGGTGTTGACAACGTATCGGTCAACCTCACGGTCAAGATCGCCAGCCACAGCGTGCAGCGCGGGGTGCAGCTGTTGCCCCATGTAAAAAACATCATTGCCGTTGCCTCTGGCAAGGGAGGCGTGGGCAAAAGCACCACGGCCGTCAATTTGGCGCTGGCCCTTAGCGCCGAGGGTGCCAGCGTGGGTCTGCTGGACGCTGACATTTACGGCCCCAGCTTGCCCATGATGATGGGCATTGAAGGCCGGCCCGAAAGCCTGGACGGCAAGAACATGGAGCCGATGGAAAACTTCGGCGTCCAGGTCATGTCGATTGGTTTTCTGGTGGCGCAGGACGAGGCCATGATCTGGCGCGGCCCGATGGCCACGCAGGCGCTGGAGCAACTGCTGCGCCAGACCAACTGGAAGGACCTCGATTACCTGATCGTCGATCTGCCGCCCGGCACCGGCGACATTCAGCTCACGCTGAGCCAGCGCGTTCCCATGACCGGCGCGGTGATCGTCACCACGCCGCAGGACATTGCGCTGCTCGATGCCAGGAAAGGCATCAAGATGTTTGAAAAAGTCGGCGTCCCGATTCTCGGCGTCGTCGAAAACATGGCGGTGCATGTGTGCAGCCAGTGCGGCCATGTCGAACACATTTTCGGCGCCGACGGCGGCAAAAAAATGGCTGCTGAATATGGCATGGATTACCTGGGCGCGCTGCCGCTGGACATGCAGATTCGCCTGCAGGCTGACAGTGGCAAGCCCACGGTGGTGGCCGACCCCGACGGCGATGTGGCGGCCATTTACAAGGCGGTCGCGCGCAAGATGGCGATTACCGTGGCGGCAAAAGCGAAAGATTTTTCCGCGAAGTTCCCGACCATCACGATCAGCAAGAACACCTGAATAGCCGCGTCAGGGAAACCAGGGCGGGGGATGCGCTGCCCGGTGCAATTACGGTCGATCCTGGCCGCGATCTTCGTTCTTGTTGTCCCGACGCTTGTCCTGGCGGGTTTCCTTCTTGTCCCGAGCCTTGTCTTGCGGTTCGAATTGGGGGTGTTGCGCCTGAGGTGGCCGTTGCCGTTGCTGATTTAAATGGACTGGCGCTTGCTGTTGCGGCTCAACGCGGGAGTTACTGCGCGGTTCAAAATGCTGCTGCGTTTCGGTGTCACGCGGCTGGTAGCGGTAATTGCCGGATCGAATTGAATTTTGCTGTTCTGCCGCGCGGGGGTAGCGGTTCCCCGAATATTGCCGCTGGTAAATCGGCAATGGCGCGGCACGTGGCGCGGAGCGGCGGTCCCACTGATCCCAGCCGCTTCGGCGCTGCTCCCAGTCGCGGCCCCAGTGATCACCCCAGCGTGGCGGCGCGTCGGCGCGCCAGCCGCGAAAATACACCGGCGGCTGGCGGTAGTAGCGCACCGGAATGCGCAGCACAAACAGCGGCACATACTCAGGCGCCGTCAATTGCCACGGCCCGTTGTACCAGCTGCTCGCATACCAGTTGTCTCCCAGATAGACCCAGTACAGGCCGTCGTAAAAGAAATAGTTTGAATTCGCTCGCGGGTCGTAGTAAACGGGATAGCCCGGAACCTGAACCAGCCGCGGGTACGACGGCACGTTGATTCCGATGCTGACACCGGGAAGCGAGATGCCGACACCGACACTGACCTGGGCGTGGGTTGGTGCGACCGAACCCAGCAGCACTGACAACACAATAGGCAAGTAGCGCATTTTTATTTCTCCGGTTTCAGGATTGGGCATTGCGGTGATGAACTGCTCATGGAAACAGTTTACGCGCGCGTCGGGGAAATGGTCGGTGCGCAATCACACAGAGTCAACCAGGACTGGGAAAATGCATGTGCCGCCTGGCATCTTGCTGGCTTGTTCGTTACCGAACAGACGGCCAGCGCAGTACTGCGCATACTGGTTGCCATCTTTGCAACAGAACGTAATGGATCGTGTCCAAACGGGGATGAACCGCGTTATAGCTGCATATCAACCGGACGGTGCGCAAGCTGTTTTGCAGCCTGATCCGGCCTGCCGGTCCAGACAGCGTCCTCTTTCGCAAGGAATCGCCATGCTCATGCAATCTCTGCGTTTTCGCGCCTTCGCCCTCGTCGTCGGCGCCGCCGCTCTGGCTTTCAGCGGCGGCGCCAGCGCAGATCCACCGGCGCGCGTTGCGCGTCTGGGCTACACGGCTGGCGCGGTCAGTTTTTCGCCGGCGGGCGAGAACGACTGGGTCCAGGCCAGCGTCAACCGGCCGCTGACCAATGGCGACCGCCTTTGGGTGGATGCGGGCGCACGGGCCGAAATCCAGGCGGGCGGCGCTGTGATTCGCATGAGCGCCAACACCAGCGTCTCCGTGCTCAATCTGGATGACCAAATTACCCAATTGCAGTTGACACAGGGCACCCTGAACGTTCGGGTGCGCCGCCTCGCGCCCAACCAGTTGTTTGAAGTCGATACACCCAATCTCGCCTTTACCTTGCGTGAACCCGGCGAATTCCGCATCGTGGTGGACCCGGACGGCAATGCGACCGACATCATCGTGCGCAAAGGTCAGGGTGAGGTGGCTGGAGAGGGCACTGCCTATGTGGTCGACTCGCGGCAACCGTATCGCTTCACGGGGACCGGTTTGCGCGAGTACGAATTTCTGGATGTGCCACGCATGGATGAATTTGATCGCTGGGCGGCTGACCGCGAACGCGCTTTCGACAACTCGGCCTCGGCGCGCTACGTGTCGCCTGACGTGGTCGGCTACCAGGACCTCGATGCGAACGGCAACTGGCGCGTTGATGCCACCTACGGCAACGTCTGGTTCCCGAATCGCGTGGCCGCCGGCTGGGCTCCCTACCGCGACGGACATTGGGCATGGATTGACCCCTGGGGCTGGACCTGGGTGGACGACGCGCCCTGGGGCTTTGCGGTGTCTCATTACGGCCGCTGGACCCATTTGCGTGGCATCTGGGGCTGGGTGCCGGGTCCGGTGCGTCGCAGCGCCTACTACGCGCCGGCACTGGTTGTGTTTGTCGGCGGTGACAACTTCCGCTTGACGCTCTCCAGTGGCAGCGTCGGTGGTGTCGGGTGGTTCCCGCTCGCGCCGCGCGAGGTCTATCGACCCTCCTACATGGCGAGCCGCAGCTATTTCGAAAATATCAACCGCAGCAATACGGTGATTAACACCACCGTCATCAACAACACCTACAACACCACGAACGTAACCAACGTGGTTTACGTCAACCGGCAAGTGCCGGGCGCGGTGGTCGCCGTGCCGACGACCACGTTTGTGCAGTCGCAGCCGGTGTCCAGAGCTGCGGTGCGCGTATCCCGGGAAATACTTGCCAGCGCGCCGGTGACCGTTGCCCCGCTTGTGGCACCGACCGGGCAAAGCGTGCGCGGCGCTGCCGGGCCAGGTGGCAAGCCGCCGCCCCGCGTGTTTGAGCGGCCTGTTGTCGCCCGCAGCGCGCCGCCGGCGGCACAGCTCGGGTTCGCTGCGCAACAACAGCAACTGGCGTTGAAACCCGGCAAACCGCTCGATGACGCCGCACGCAAGGCCTTGAAACCCGCAGATGGCGCGCCGGTATCCGTCGTCAAAGTGCTTACCCCGGCGCAAGTAGCGCCGCCAAAGGTGCTTCCTCCGGCGCTGGCACCTGGCGCCAGGCCGGGTGAGGCACGCGGAAAACCGGATGGGCAAAAGGCACTTGCGCCGCCCACAATCTCCGTTGCGCCACCAACTCCACCACAAGGAGTGGCGCAGCCACCGGTTCCTCCGCGCTCGGCCACGCTGCCGGTCATGCCGCCCCCGCAGCCGCGTGGCAGGGCACAACAGCCTGGAACCGCCCAGCAGGGTGCGCAACCCATCGCACCGCCGTCGCCCCCGCCACTGCAGCGCGCAGCCGAGCCAAAGGCCGGTGCGACGCAAGTTGTTCCATCGGCCCCGGCGACGCCAGCACCGCCACCACGGTTAACGCAGCCCAAGCCATTGGCTCCTGCGCAAGTTGCTCCATCCGTGCCGGCCGCTGCCGCAAGGCAGGTCGAACCTCGTTTGCCGCTTGCCGCACCCAAACCACCGCCATTGCCACCACAAATCCAGCCGGAACCCGGGACTGGGCCGCGTGGCCAGGCGCAACAGCGTGGAAACGACCAGCAGCGTGTCCAACCCGTTGCACCGCTGTTGCCTGCGCCAGCGCAGCGCGCGCCCGAGTCAAAGGCGGTCCCGCCGCCGATCGCTCCAGCACCGCCGCAACGGCCCGTGCCGCCCAAGCCGGCCGCACCTCCGCAAGTCGCTCCGCCCGCACTGCCCGCGCAGCAACCGGTGAAAGCCGCACCTGCCCCAGTCCCTGCCGCAAAGCAGGTTGAACCCCGTGCGCCGGTTGCTGTGGGCAAGCCGCTGCCGCCGCCACAAACCCAGTCGGCGCCCAAGGCGGAGCCGCGTGTCCAAAAACCTACTCCTGCCGCCAGCCAGCCAAATGACATGGGAAATGGCCGCGACGCGCCCAAGCGCTAGCGTGCAACACCACACTGGTGCAGTTGACCGCCTGGTTACTTCGGAAAAGCCCGCACGAAATTTGCTTTTATTTAATCTTGATCATCTTTTAGGTCAGAGCGCAACGCATCCGATGGCACTGCGCTTGCCGCGCCATGTGCCGTCAGCCCTCTCTCACAAGGAGGGTGAGTAAATCCGCGGTCCGGGTAAACCATTTCATCAAAGGATCACGCAGACCACCGTACACTTGGCGCATGTCTGATTTTTTGCTGCAGCCGCCCGAAACAGGGGGGCGCATTCGCCGTCCTTGCGTGGTGGTGGCGGTTGTTATGCGCCGCGAGCGCATTGACAACGCATGGCAGCCCTGGCGCTGGGGGCTGGCCGACATCGTGCCGAACGAGCAAGCCTTCGGCGAGCGGCCACGCCTGCTGCTCAAGGACGAGCGCGAGGAGCGCTGGCTTCATCCCGGCTTCAAGGTGGAGCTGTTTACCGACGATGCGGAGGGCTACTACCTCAACGTCACCACCCCTCACCCCTGCTTCTGGGTGGTCTGGCGCATGGAGGAAGAGGCGGCGCTTGCCGACGAGCCGGTGGCCGTGCCGCAGATCGTCACACTGAGCTACCACGACGCCGGGCGCTGGCTGGACGCCCAGGAAACCGTCGAACAGGTGCCCGCGCCGCCGCAGGTGGTGCAGTGGCTGCAGCAGTTTGTGGACCAGCATCACGTGATTGAACCCAAGCGCCGCCAGCGTCCGCAAAGTTTCAGGCCCCTGCTTGATCGTTTCGGCAATCCGGCGCGGGTGAGCGCTGACAAGAAGTCTGACGGAGGCGGCAATGGCTGAAGAGTCCAGGGGGTTTCTGGGCCGCTGGTCCAGCCGTAAAACGGATGCCCTGAAGGGCAATAGGCTCGATGAGCCGGCCGCTGTGGCGAAGCCCGTCGCGCGGGATGCAGACGCGGCCCCGGTTCAGGCATCTGGCCAGGCGGCGGCCAGACCCGCATTGACTCCTTCATCTGGCGCCACGCAGGAATTGCAGCAGGAAAAAGTGTTGTCTCTTGACGATGTCAGGCTGTTGACCCCGGACTCCGACTTCAGACCATTCATGGCAAACAATGTCGGCGCCGAGGTGCGCAACGCTGCAATGAAAAAACTGTTTGCCGATCCACACTTTAACGTGATGGATGGGCTGGATATCTACATTGGCGACTACTCCCAGCCTGATCCCATTGCGCCTTCCATGCTCAGGCAGATGGTCGGCGCGAAGTTTCTCAATCTGTTTGATGACGAGGAAAAAACCGGGGCAGAGGATCAGGCTGAAGCCCGCAAACAGAGCAGGCCAGGCTCCTTGCCGCCGGAAAATCCGCATGACCCGAACACTGAAGTCGTGGCACAGTCCTCTGACAAGCTGCAGCCAATCCGGCAGGGCGACGCTAGCGACCAGCCTTCGGTTCATCCGGCGCTAGCGCCGGATGGCGTCGCCAGCCAGCCGGAATCCGGCCCGACAGTCCCGCAGGGCGACCGTGGTGCGCCCTGAAGATCTGGTTTGCGAATATATGGGGAGACAAACCACTTTGAGATGAAAGCAGGAGGAATCGGTCACCAGAGCGCCGTCGATCATCAGTTTTGGTCACTTAAAATAACGACGGTTCAAAGCAAATAAAATATCATGAAGAAAAAATCCAGTTTTACACGTGAAGAGTTATTGATGTCCGGCAGGGGAGAACTGTATGGACCAAAAAATGCGCAGTTGCCGTTGCCCAATATGTTGATGATGGATCGCATCACGCATATATCCGATGAAGGCGGTGCCTACGGAAAGGGCGAGATCATTGCCGAGCTGGATATTAAACCTGATTTATGGTTCTTCGCCTGCCATTTTCAGGGCGATCCTGTCATGCCCGGCTGCCTGGGGCTCGACGCGATGTGGCAACTGGTTGGCTTTTACTTGTGCTGGCTGGGAGGCCCCGGCAAGGGGAGGGCGCTGGGTGTGGGCGAAGTGAAATTTTCCGGGCAGGTATTGCCCACCGCTAAAAAAGTGACCTATCGAATCAATTTGAAAAGAGTAATTATGCGCAAGCTGGTTATGGGTATTGCTGACGCCACCATGGAAGTCGATGGCAAAGTTATTTATGAGGCCTCCGATTTACGGGTTGGCCTGTTTACCCAAACCGAAAGTTTCTAGGAGGCACGAGTGATGAAAAGAGTCGTTGTCACCGGATTGGGTATTGTTTCCAGTATTGGAAATAATCGAAATGAGGTTGTCGATTCCCTGAAACAAGGTCGTTCAGGAATTACGTTTTCGGACGTTTACAAGCAAATGGGTTTCCGCAGCCATGTTCATGGTCCTGTAAATATAGATATTGATAGTTTTATTGATCGCAAAATAAAACGTTTCATGGGCGACGGTGCCGCGTTCAACTATATCGCCATGCAACAGGCCATTGATGATTCCGGGCTGGCTGAATCAGAGGTGTCAAATTTCAGGACTGGCCTGGTGATGGGGTCCGGCGGTCCGTCAACTTCAAATATTGTTGAAGCGGCCGATATTCTGCGTGAAAAAGGCATCAAGCGAGTGGGCCCCTACATGGTGCCCAGAAGTATGTGCAGCACCACCACGGCCTGCCTGGCATCGCCCTACAAGATCAAGGGCGTCAATTACACAATCAGCTCGGCCTGCGCGACCAGCGCCCACTGTATCGGCCATGCCATGGAACTGATCCAGATGGGCAAACAGGATGTGGTGTTTGCCGGCGGCGGTGAAGAAGTGCATTGGACTTTGTCGATGCTGTTTGATGCGATGGGCGCCTTGTCTTCAAAATACAATGACACGCCAACGACGGCATCGAGGCCTTATGACGAGACACGGGACGGGTTTGTGATTTCTGGCGGTGGCGGTGTCCTGGTGATTGAAGAGCTTGAACACGCCAGGGCGCGCGGCGCGAAGATTTACGCGGAACTGACCGGCTACGGCGCAACCTCAGACGGTTACGACATGGTTCAACCCTCAGGTGAGGGGGCGGTGCGTTGCATGCAGCAGGCGATGGCAACCATTGGGGGCAGCCAAATCGACTATATCAATGCCCACGGCACCAGTACGCAGGTCGGCGATACCAGGGAGCTTGAAGCCTTGCGCGCCGTGTTCGGCCAGGACAAGGTGCCTGCGGTCAGTTCCACGAAATCACTGACAGGTCACGCGCTGGGCGCAGCGGGCGTCAATGAGGCGATTTATTGCCTGCTGATGATGCAAGAAAATTTCCTGAGTGCTTCGGCCAACATTTCGCAGCTTGATCCAGGCGCACAAGGCATTCCGATCGTGCGTGAACGCCAGGACAACGTCACCTTGAATACCATCATGTCGAACAGCTTTGGTTTTGGCGGAACCAACGCCACACTGATTTTTCAGCGTTACAACGGCTGAGGAACCCCCCCACAACCCGCTCCCGGGTTGCACATCAGGCAGCTATATGAACGAAGAAACTTTCAATACCAGCATCCGCAAGTTCCTGAAACTTGTCGGTGTCAACTCGCAGCGCGAGATAGAGCAGGCCGTGGCGCAGGCGATGGCCAGTGGCAAGCTTGTCGGCAACGAAACGTTTGCGGTAAAGGTCACGCTGGAAATCCCGTCACTGCAGTTTGCCGCCGGGTTTGATGGCGACATCAAGCTCGAATAGCGACCGCTTTGCCGATTTGGCGAATGCTTCGTCAGTCGCGCCGCCATTGTCTGCGCGGGAAAATGCGAATAACCCCAACCGGGAAATCGTGGCACAGTCTTGTGGTATTTCCGATGTAACCCGTGCGGGGCAATCGGTATTTCCAGGAATCCAGCCGAGTTGCACCGCTGAACGTCGTGCCGCCGCCAACCCACAAGACCATGACCACACTCATTTGCGACTGCAACCAGACCATGCCGCTCCAGCCCCGCAAGCTGGGCGAGGCACTTCATGAAAATCTGACGCTGCATTCGACGCTGTGCCGACGCGAAGCGGGGGCGTTCCAGAAGGCGATTCAATCGGGTGAGGATGTCGTCGTGGCCTGTACCCAGGAAAGGCGCCTGTTCACGGAAATTGCGCAGCAGACTGCAGGCGCGACCTCGGTCATCAGGTTCGTCAATATCCGCGAGACCGGCGGCTGGAGCAAGGACGCTGCCAGCGCCAGCCCGAAGATCGCGGCCCTGCTGGCCGTTGCCCATCTGCCCGAGCCCGAACCGGTGCCCACCGTGAGCTATAACAGCGCAGGCCGCCTGTTGATCATCGGTGAGCTCGATGCGGCCGAGCGGGCCGCCGGGCTGCTGGCGGACTCACTGGACGTGACGCTGTTCAGCCTGGGGGCGGGGCATGACGGCGGCGCGCAGGAGCGCCGTTACCCGGTGCTGGCCGGGCAGATTCAGCACCTTACGGGCTGGCTGGGCGCGTTCGAGCTGAAATGGCAGCGCAGCAATCCGATTGACCTGGATCTGTGCACCCGCTGCAATGCTTGCCTGGCCGCATGCCCGGAGGGCGCGATAGGATTCGATTATCAGATTGACAGCGCCTTGTGCAAGTCCCACCGGGCCTGCGTCAAGGTTTGCGCGGTTGCCGGGGCAATTGACTTCAGTCGTGAACCGGCGGACTTGGTTGAAACCTTCGACCTCGTTCTTGACCTGCGCGCCACGCCTGCCTTCACGCAGCACGCGCTGCCCCAAGGCTACTTCCGCTGGGATGGGCAGGACAGCCGACCCCTGCTGCAGTTGCGATCTCTCGTGGGGGAGTTCGAGAAGCCCAGATTTGTAGCCTACAAACAAAAGCTGTGCGCTCATAGCCGCAACGAAAAAACCGGCTGCACTGCCTGCATCGATGTGTGCTCGGCTTCAGCCATCAGCAGCGAGCGCGGTCGCCAGCAGATTGTGGTCAACGCCAATCTGTGCGTCGGCTGCGGCGCCTGCAGCACGGTTTGCCCGAGTGGCGCACTGGGCTACATCTATCCGCGTGCTGCTGAACAGGGCCTGAAAATCAAGACCCTGCTGGCTGCCTACTCCCGTGCCGGCGGCAAGCAGGCCGCCTTGTTGCTGCACAGCCAGGAAGCGGGCGCGCGCCTGCTTGGTGACCTGGGCCGCCTGGCCCGGTTCGATTCTGCGACTCATGGCGTGCCGGCGCGCGTGCTGCCGGCGGCCTTGTGGCATACCGCCTCGATCGGTCTGGAGCTTTGGTTGTCGGCCATCGCCCATGGCGCGTCGCAGGTGTGGCTGCTCATGACGGATGAGGAAGCGCCGCAGTACCAGGATGCGCTGCGCACGCAGATGGCTGTGGCGCAGGCCATCCTGAGCGGCCTTGGATACAAGGGCGAGCACTTCCGGCTTCTTTACGCCAAGGACGCGCGCGATCTGGCCGAGCTTGATGCCCAATTGCAGGCCGCGCCAGCCCAGGGCGTGGCGCAGGCGGCGGGCTATGCCGTGCAGGCCGACAAGCGCGCCACGCTGGAACTGGCGCTCGACCATCTGCTGGCTCAAGGCCCCGTGCAGCCCGAGGTAATCGCGCTGCCGGCTACCGGCTCGCCGCTGGGTGCACTGGCCATTAACAAGGACACTTGTACGATGTGCCTGAGCTGCATCAACGCCTGTCCGGCCAGCGCTCTGCTGGACAATCCGCAGGCGCCGCAACTCAAATTCATCGAGAAAAACTGTGTGCAGTGCGGCCTGTGCGTCAAGACCTGTCCCGAAAAATCGCTCTCGCTGGTGCCGCAACTGAGCCTGACGGCGCGGCGCAAGGAAGCGATTGTGCTCAATGAAATGCAGCCCTATTCCTGCGTGCGCTGCGGCAAGCCTTTTGGCACCCTCAAGGCGATTGAATCCATGCTGGGCAAGCTCGCGGGGCATTCGATGTTTCAGGGCGCGGCGCTTGAGCGCCTCAAGATGTGCGGTGACTGCCGGGTGATTGACATTTACTCGGCGGACAATGAAATCAAGATTAACGACATTCGCCAAAGCTGAACCCAACCATGACGCAAGCCCAACTCGTGGCCTCCACTCTCGATGAAGAAACCGCGCGCGCCGAAGTGTATGGGCTGCTCGCCGCCCTCTACTATGCAGCGCCGTCGGCCGAGCTCCATGAAAACCTTCGTATTGCCGTGACCGAAGCGCCTGCTGCGGGCGCCTTGCTTGAGAGTTCGTGGGGTGAGCTGGTGGCTGCCGCGCGCGGCCAAAGCCTGGCAGACATCGTCCAGGAATATGACGCCCTGTTCGGTGGCGTTGGCAAGCCCGAGCTGTACCTTTTTGGCTCCCACTATCTCAGCGGATTCCTGAACGAAAAGCCGCTGGCTGCCTTGCGCACCGACATCGCGGCACTCGGGCTGGCGCGTGATGAAGCCATGCCCGAAACAGAGGACCATGTGGCCTACCTGTGCGAAGTCATGCGTTACCTGATTGCCGGTGACGATGTGGAAGTGGCCAATCTGACGCGCCAGCGCGAGTTCTTTGCGCGGCATGTCCAGCCCTGGCTGCCCATGATGTGCGAGGCCGTCATGCAACACCCCAAGGCGCGCTTTTACCGTGCGCTGGCGGCTTTCACGCAAACCTTTGTCAGCGTTGAAGCGCAAGGCTTCGACATGCTGGCTTGACGGAACGGCAATTTCGCCCTCACGCCACTGATCGTCGCAAATTGAGACACTTGCGACCGGGGCAGCGCCGCGTCAGCGCCAGGTGTACCTATCGTTTTCCCTAGCGTTCATGGTTTGACCGGCACAAAGCATTGCGATGGGGACAACGGCGGCGTAGAGTATGCAAATCAGTTCATAGCAGTCACGATTGCCTGGAGATCAAGATGCAAGACAGTCAGCCAAAACCCTCGCGCCGGGGCTTCTTTTTCGGCGTAGCCGCTACCGGCGCGGCAGCCGCAGCGATCGTGGCCTTGCCGGGTTCACCGGCACCGCAAGCCGTGCTCCCGGAGCCCAAGCCAGCCCCTGAAAAAGGCGGTGGCTACAGTCTCTCCGACCATGTCAAGCGCTACTACAAAACCGCGCGCGTCTGATTCATCCCTGTTTTCATTCTTACGGAGAGCTTCATGCTGCTCACGAAAAAATCTCATGGTATTCATGGCGAACCGGCGCATCGCACCGGCTCGGCACGCTTTGTACAAAGCCTTTCGCGCGGCCTGTCCAACGCCCTGCCCACGATGGACCGACGCGCATTCTTGCGGCGCTCGGGCTTGGGCGTCGGTGTCGGCCTGGCTGCTACCCAGCTGACGCTGGTTAAAAAAGCCAACGCTGCAACGGCGAATGCGGCGGAAGGGGGCGGAAAAATAGAAGTCAAGCGCACCGTCTGCACCCATTGCTCGGTCGGTTGCGCGGTTGATGCCGTGGTTCAAAACGGCGTCTGGGTGCGCCAGGAGCCGGTGTTTGACTCGCCCATCAACCTCGGCGCCCATTGCGCCAAGGGTGCCGCGCTGCGTGAGCATGGCCATGGCGAATACCGCCTGCGTTACCCCATGAAACTGGTCAACGGCAAATACGAGCGTATTACCTGGGACACGGCACTCAATGAAATCACGGCGCGCATGCTCGAGTTGCGCAAGGCCAGCGGCCCCGATTCGGTCTACCTGATTGGTTCCTCCAAGCACAACAATGAGCAGACTTATCTGCTGCGCAAGTGGGTGAGTCTGTGGGGCAGCAACAACTGCGATCACCAGGCCCGCATTTGCCATTCCACCACGGTGGCTGGCGTCGCCAACACCTGGGGCTACGGCGCCATGACCAATTCGTACAACGACATGCAAAACAGCAAGTGCGCGTTGTACATCGGCTCCAACGCCGCCGAGGCGCACCCGGTCAGCCTGCTGCACATGCTGCATGCCAAGGAAACCGGCTGCAAGATGATTGTGGTGGATCCGCGCTTCACGCGCACGGCTGCCAAGGCCGACGAATACGTCCGCATCCGCTCGGGCTCCGATATTCCATTTTTGTTCGGCGTGCTGTATCACATCTTCAAAAACGGCTGGGAAGACACCAAATACATCAACGACCGGGTCTATGGCATGGACAAGGTTAAGGAAGATGTGATGGCCAAGTGGACGCCTGACAAGGTGGAAGAAGCCTGCGGGGTTCCGGAGGCACAGGTCTTCAAGGTCGCCGAGATGATGGCCAAAAACCGGCCCTCAACCCTGGTGTGGTGCATGGGCCAGACCCAGCACACCATTGCCAATGCCATGGTGCGGGCCTCGTGCATTGTGCAGCTGGCGCTGGGCAATGTGGGTGTCTCCGGTGGCGGCGCCAATATCTTCCGCGGTCACGACAACGTGCAGGGCGCCACCGACGTCGGCCCCAATCCTGATTCGCTGCCGGGTTACTATGGCTTGGCGGAGGGCTCGTGGAAGCACTTTGCCAAGACCTGGGGTGTTGACTTTGAATGGATCAAGAAGCGTTATGCCTCGCCCGCCATGATGGGCAAGCCCGGCATCACCGTTTCACGCTGGATTGACGGCGTGCTGGAGAAAAACGAGTTTATTGACCAGGACTCCAACCTGCGCGGCGTCTTCTTCTGGGGCCATGCGCCCAACTCACAGACCCGTGGTCTGGAGATGAAGCGCGCCATGGACAAGCTGGACTTGCTGGTGGTGATCGACCCCTATCCGTCGGCCACAGCCGCCATGGCCGCCATGCCGGGCAAGGCTGAAGACCTCAACCCCAACCGCGCGGTGTACCTGCTGCCGGCGGCGACCCAGTTTGAAACCAGCGGCTCCGTGACGGCCTCCAACCGCTCGCTGCAGTGGCGCGAAAAAGTCATTGAGCCTTTGTGGGAAAGCCGCAGCGACCAGATGATCATGCATCAGTTCGCTGAAAAACTGGGCTTTGGCAAAGAGCTCTCCAAAAATTACAAGATGCAAAAAGTCAAGGGCATGGACGAACCCATGCCCGAGGACATCCTGCGTGAAATCAACAAATGTGTCTGGACCATTGGCTACACCGGCCAGAGCCCGGAGCGCCTGAAGGCGCACATGCGCAACATGCACATGTTTGACGTCAAGACGCTCAAGTCCAAAGGCGGCAAGGACAAGGAAACCGGCTACGACACCACGGGCGACTACTTCGGCCTGCCCTGGCCTTGCTACGGTACACCGGAGATGAAGCATCCCGGCACCCCCAATCTGTACAACACCTCCAAGCACGTCATGGACGGCGGCGGTAATTTCCGCGCCAACTTCGGCGTTGAGCGGGAAGGCAAGAACCTGCTGGCTGAAGACGGTTCCCACTCGCTGGGCGCTGACATCACCACGGGCTACCCCGAGTTTGACCACCTGCTGGTGAAAAAGCTCGGCTGGTGGGATGAGCTGACCGATGCCGAAAAAGCCGCGGCCGAAGGCAAAAACTGGAAGACCGACTCGTCCGGTGGCCTCATCCGCGTGATCATGAAAAACCACGGTTGCCATCCCTTTGGCAACGCCAAGGCGCGCGCCGTGGTCTGGAATTTCCCGGATGCCATTCCGCAGCACCGCGAGCCGCTGTACGGCATTCGTCCCGATCTGGTCGCCAAATACCCGACCCACGACGACAAGAAAACATTCTGGCGCCTGCCCACGCTGTACAAAACCGTTCAGCAGAAAAACATTGCCGACAAGGTGCACGAGAAATTCCCGCTGATCATGACCTCGGGACGCCTGGTCGAATTCGAAGGCGGCGGCGAGGAAACCCGGTCCAACCCCTGGCTGGCCGAGTTGCAGCAGGAAATGTTCGCCGAAATCAATCCGAAGGTGGCTGCCGCAAAAGGCATTCGCAATGGCGAGCGGGCCTGGATCAGCACCCCGACCGGCGCGCGTCTGAATGTTCAGGCCCTGGTCACTGAGCGGGTCGGTCCTGACACCGTGTTCCTGCCTTTCCACTTCTCGGGGCATTGGCAAGGCGCTGACATGCTGGCCTATTACCCCAGTGGTGCGCACCCGGTGGTGCGCGGCGAGGCCGTCAACACCGCAACCACTTATGGTTACGACAGCGTGACGATGATGCAGGAAACTAAAACGACGGTCTGCAACGTCGAAAAAGCATGAATATGGCCCCCACGCTCGCCACTTCGTATGCTTCGCTGCCCCCCGCGGGGGCTGGCCTTGCTTGGGGCGGCCCGGCGCGGCGGCCTTTGACCCTCACGCTTTTCACTTTGTGTAATACGCTGCCCCCCGAGGGGGCTGTACTTGCTTGGGGCGGCCCTGCGCTGCGTACGGAGACATCATGGCAAGAATGAAATTTGTTTGTGACGCTGAGCGCTGCATTGAATGCAACGGCTGCGTCACCGCCTGCAAGAACGAGCACGAAGTTCCGTGGGGCGTCAACCGCCGTCGCGTGGTCACGCTCAATGACGGCGTTCCCGGTGAAAAATCCATCTCGGTCGCCTGCATGCATTGCAGTGATGCGCCCTGCATGGCCGTCTGTCCGGTGAACGTTTTCTACCGCACCGAGGAGGGGGTGGTGCTGCACGACAAGGACGGTTGCATCGGCTGCGGTTACTGTTCTTATGCCTGCCCCTTCGGCGCGCCGCAGTTCCCTTCGCAAGGCACCTTCGGTGTGCGCGGCAAGATGGACAAATGCACGTTTTGTGCCGGCGGTCCTGAAGCCAACGGCAGCCAGGCCGAGTTTGAAAAATACGGCCGCAACCGCCTGGCTGAAGGCAAACTGCCGGCCTGCGCCGAAATGTGTTCCACCAAGGCGCTGCTGGCCGGTGATGGTGATGTGATCGCTGACATTTTCCGCAACCGCGTCGTTCAGCGCGGCAAGGGTGCCGAGGTCTGGGGCTGGGGCACCGCCTATGGCTCGAAACAGGCAGGCCAGCCACCCAAAGGAGCCAAATCATGATGCGCCCAGTACTGATAACTGCCGCCCTTATGGCGCTTGCCGCCTGCGGCGAAAAACCGCAAACGGGTTATGGCATTAAAAGCGACGTGCCAGCCTTTCAGGGCGTTGAAAACCCCTTTGCGGCCCCGGGGTGGAAGGCGGGCGACAAGAGCGGCTGGGAACAGGCGCTCAAGGCCCGCGCGCAGAACACCCAGAACGACTATGCCATGATAAAGTGACCGGGGGCCTTATGGAACGTGCACGAGTAGCTATATTTTTCATAGCCCTTGGCTTGGCTGGAGGGGTCGGGGCGCAAGCGCCCGCGGCTCAGTCGGCACCGGCGGCGCAGGCCTCGGGCGTTGTCACGCCAGCGGCACCGGCGGTGGCTGGCGGAATTCAAGGGCAGAACATTTTTGAGGTCAAGCCCGATGCCAGTGCCGACCCCAACTATTCCAGGCAAACCAACGCCGAGCGCGCCAGGGTCCAGCCGGGCAACAACGCGCCCCTGTGGCGTCAGGTTGGGTCGGGCGTAACCGGCTATAGCAGCCTGCCCAAAAGCGAGGCGCCGGAAGCGGGCAACCTGATTCAACCCTTTGTGCAATACCCGGGCTCGCGCGTGACCAATGCCGGTGAAGCCTGGCGCCAGGTACGCAACAACTGGCTGATCCCTTATGGCGGAGCACTTTTGCTGATCGTGGCCGGTGCGATTGCCCTGTTCTATTTTGGCAAGGGCAGCATCAAATTGCATGGGGCCGAAACGGGCCGCAAGATTGAGCGTTTCACGGCATTCGAACGTGCAGCGCACTGGTCTAATGCGGCCGCGTTCGTCATTCTGGCCATCTCTGGCATCGTCATGGCATTTGGCAAGTTCTTTTTGCTGCCGGTGATGGGGCTCACGCTGTTTGGCTGGCTCAGTTATGCCCTGAAAAATCTGCACAACTTTGCCGGGCCGGTATTCGCTGTTTCGCTGCTCGTCATCATCGTGACCTTTATTCGTGACAACCTGCCGGCCAAGGGTGACCTGAACTGGTTGCTCAAGGGCGGCGGCATGCTGTCCGGTCACGAAATCAAATCGGGCCGCTTCAACGCGGGCGAGAAAGTCGTATTCTGGGGTGGCGTGTTTGTGCTGGGTCTGATCGTGGTGGCGTCCGGGCTGGCCATGGACAAGCTGCTGCCGGGTCTGGTTTACGAGCGCGGCACCATGCAGGTGGCGCACATGGTGCATTCGGTGTCCAACATTCTGATGCTTGTCATGTTCATGGGCCACATTTATCTGGGCACCATTGGCACCGAAGGCGCTTACCAAGGCATGAAAACAGGCTATGTTGACGAAACCTGGGCCAGGGAACATCACGAACTCTGGTACGACGATGTCAAGGCAGGCCGTATTCCTGCCCAGCGCAGTGAGCCAGCGGCCCCGAGCCAGCCTGTTCAGGCATAAATAGTGAGGATTTCCATGAAAAAAGTTTTGATTGTCAGCCTGCTTGCCGGTGCGTCCGTGTTGGCGCTGGCCAAGCTCCCAGCTCCTGCTGCCGACGACGCAGCAAAGGCCAAAGCCGCCGAGGCGGCCGCGAAAGCGGCCTGGGCGGGCAAGGTGGACGCTTATCAGTTGTGCAAATCACAGGACAAAGTGGCCGCCAGCTATTTCAAAACCGCCAAGGCCGCGGGCAAGGAAACCAAGCCAGCGCCAGCGACGCCCGCCTGTGCGGATCCCGGCGCTTTTGCGTACATGCCGCCAGCAGCGGCCGCCAGCCCGCCTGACGCCAAGGCGCCTGCGGCCGCGATGGCTCCCGCCAAAAAACCCTGAGATGTCATTCCCGCAAAAAGGTCGGCCCGCAACGGTCCGGCCTTTTTTGTTGTAGTCTTCATTCATGCGCGTGCCATCACCTTTGCCTGTTCCCCGTCTTACACTTGCCCAGGCACCATTGACCTGCGAAATTGACACCGTCAACGAATACGGTGAACGGCGCCAGGTGTCCATTCCCGCCGAACGCGCGCTCACGGTGTATGTCGATAATCGCGAGCTGGTCACCTTGATGACGCTGGGCGCGCACCCTGAACTGCTGGTGCTGGGTTACCTGCGCAACCAGCGTCTGGTCAGGGGAGTCGCAGATATTGAATCGATCACGGTCGATTGGGACGTGAGCGCTGCCGCCGTCAAGACCCGGCATGGCATTGAAAACATCGAGGAGAAAACCGCCCGCCGCGTGGTGACCACCGGTTGCGGTCAGGGCAGCGTGTTTGGCGGCCTGATGGACGAAGTGGACCAGATCGAGCTGCCGCGCAGTGCCTGCATCACGCAAAGCCAGCTCTACAGTCTGGTCAATACCATCCGCTTGAAGGAAACCACCTACAAGTCAGCCGGCTCCGTGCATGCCTGCGCCCTGTTTGCTTGCGACTGCGCTGAACCCGAGATGCTTTTGTTTGTTGAAGATGTGGGGCGGCACAACGCGATGGACACCATTGCGGGCTGGATGTGGATGCAGCGTGAAAAATCCGCAAACAGCGCGAACCCGGTGTTCTACACCACAGGCCGCCTGACCAGTGAAATGGTCATCAAATCCGCGCAGATGGGCGTGCCTATCGTTGTTTCGCGCAGTGGCATCACGCAGATGGGGCATCAGGTGGCGCAAATGGTGGGCCTGTGTGCAGTTGGCCGTGCGACCAACAAGCGCTTTGTCTGCTACACCCAGGCGCAGCGCCTGAAGCTCGAGCCCGGTCTGGTGACCAAACCCGACGTGAAACCTGACCCGGAGCGGCAGTTGCTGCCCCACGGGGCAATGGAGTAAGAAAAGCTGTTGCAAGCCCTCGCGCCGTCCCGGTTACCCCTTCTGCGCTAAGGTCGCGCCATGAACCCCCTTTTCTTGAAACTCGGCTGGAGAACCCTGTTGCGCGATTTGCGCGCTGGCGAGTTGCGCCTGCTGATCGTGGCCGTTACGCTGGCAGTGGCCGCCCTCACGGCAGTTGGTTTTTTTGCCAACAGGCTCAATGGCGGGCTGCAGCGCGATGCCCGGCAACTGCTGGGCGGTGATGCCGTGGTGCGCACTGACGGCGTGACTCCGCTGGACTTTGTTGCCAAGGCCCAGGCGCTGGGCCTGAAGACGGTATCCACCGTGACCTTTCCGACCATGGGCCGCGCCCGCGACGAAGAAGGCGGCGCCAGCAAACTGGTGGCCTTCAAGGGCGTGCCCGAGGGCTACCCCCTGCGCGGGGGCATGAAAGTAGCCGACACCCTGGATGGCACCGGCCAGGCGACCCGCGAGATACCGGCGCCCGGCACCGCCTGGGCCGATGCGTCATTGCTCGATGCGCTGGGTCTCAAGCTGGGCCAGACTTTACTGATGGGCAAGGCCAGTTTCGCGCTGGCCCGCGTCATCGTGCAGGAACCTGACCGTGGCGCGGGCTTCATCAGTTTTTCGCCGCGCGTGATGATCAATCAGGCTGACGTTGCCGCCACCGGCCTGATTCAGCCCGCAAGCCGCACCAACTACCGTTTGGCGGTGGCGGGCGATGACAGGGCAGTCAAGGCATTCGTGACATGGGCGGTCTCGGAGATCAAAAAACCAGGCGCAGCGCCCGGCATTCGGAGCGCCCGGCTGGAGTCGCTCGAAGGCGGCAGCCCCGCCATGAGCCAGACCCTGGAGCGAGCCGAAAAATTTCTCAATCTGATCGCGCTGCTATCAGCCCTGCTCAGCGCCGTGGCGGTGGCCATTGTGGCGCGCAGCTTTGCCGCCAGGCATCTGGATGACTGTGCCATGCTGCGCGTGCTCGGCCAGCCGCAGCGCACCATTGCGCTGGCCTACGGTTTTGAGTTTGTGCTGGCGGGGCTTTTTGCCAGCGCGCTGGGCGTGGCGCTGGGTTTTGCGGTGCACTATGGCTTTGTGCTCTTGCTTGCCGGGCTGGTCGAAACCGCGCTGCCCGCCGCAACGCTTTGGCCCGTGGCTTTTGGTCTGGGCATGGGCCTGACACTGCTGCTGGCTTTTGGTTTGCCGCCGGTGCTGCAACTGGCCCAAGTGCCGCCGCTGCGCGTCATCCGGCGCGATGTAGGCAATCTCAAACCGGCCTCAATGGCTGTGCTGGGCGTTGGCATGGCCGGCTTTGCCGCGCTGCTGCTGGCGGCCAGCAGCGATCTGAAACTGGGCCTGATCGCTGTCGGCGGATTTGCCGGCGCGGTACTGGTGTTTGCCGTGGCCAGCTTTGCGGCGGTCAAATTGCTGCGCGCCAGTGTCAACGAAGCCAGCGCGCCACGCTGGCTGGTGCTGGCCACGCGGCAGTTGTCGGCGCGCCCAATGTTTGCCGTGGTGCAAATCAGCGCGCTGGCTGTCGGTCTGCTGGCGCTGATGCTGCTGGTGCTTTTGCGCACCGACCTGATCAGCAGTTGGCGCAAGGCGTCGCCGCCAGACGCGCCCAATCGCTTTGTGATCAATGTGCAGCCCGAGCAAGGCGATGCCTTTCAGCAGGCGCTGCGCGCGGGCGGTGTGAAAAAGTTTGACTGGTACCCCATGATTCGCGGCCGGCTGGTGGCAATCAACGGCAAAGCCGTGCTGCCCGATGATTTTGAAGACGATCGCGCCCGGCGCCTGCTTGACCGCGAGTTCAACCTGTCCAACAGTGCCCGGCAGCCCGGCCATAACCAGATTGTGGGCGGGCGCTGGACCGACGGCGAAACGGGCGCCATCAGCGTCGAAGCCGGCCTGGCCGAGACGCTCGGCCTCAAGCTCGGCGACCGCCTGCGTTTTGACATGGCCGGCCAGCTCAGTGATGCCACCATCACCAGCCTGCGCAAGGTCGATTGGGGCTCGATGCACGTCAACTTTTTTGTGATGTACCCGGTGGCCCGGCTGGCCGATGTGCCGGTGTCGTATATCAGCGCCTTTCGCGCTCCCGAGCCTGGGCCCCAGTCAGCCGCGAACGGGACGGCCCGGCCGCAAAGCTTTGACAACGCGCTCGTCAGGGCCTTTCCCAACATAACGAATGTGGACATGAGCAGCACGCTGAACCAGGTGCAGCGGGTGCTCGACCAGGTGATTCGCGCAGTGGAATTTCTGTTTGGCTTTACGCTGGCGGCGGGTCTGGTGGTGCTGTTTGCGGCGATCACGGCAACGCGCGAAGAGCGTGCCCGGGAGTTTGCCATCATGCGCGCGCTGGGCGCCAGTGGCGCGCTGCTGCGCCAGGTGCAACGCGCCGAGCTGGCCGGTGTTGGCTTGCTGGCGGGTTTTCTTGCATCGCTGGTTGCGCTGGCTGTCGGTTGGGCATTGGCACGCTATGTGTTTGATTTCAGCTGGACCGGCTCCTGGACCGTTCCGATCGTGGGCAGCCTGGCGGGCGCTGCCCTGGCGCTGGCCGCGGGCTGGTGGGGCTTGCGCGCTGTGCTCAATACGCCGGTGGTGGAGACCTTGCGCAAAGCGCAATAGCCCACATTCAAAAAGAATATGCAGATCGAAGAAAAGCCGTCCGGCAGCCCGCCGTTTGAGACACCGTTTGCCTGGATTGGTGGCGAGGCTCAAGTCAAGGCGCTGGTCGAGCGCTTTTATGACCTGATGGATCTGGAGCCCGCCTACACCACGCTGCGTGCGGTGCACGGCAACACGCTGGGCAACGCCCGGCAGCGCCTGTTCTGGTTTTTGTGCGGATGGCTGGGCGGGCCGCAGTACTATACCGAGCGCTTCGGCCACCCCCGCCTGCGCCAACGCCACCTGCCGTTTGAGTATTCCGATTCAACGTGACCGCTGATTCCGGGATGATGACCGATGTTCCG